>VGDL01000026.1 GCA_016869735.1 Alphaproteobacteria bacterium | reverse complement strand
TGGTGATGGGCCAAGCGCCGCCAAAGAGAAGAATTGCGACCACAAGAAGATGCAGCGATGATTTCATCGCGTTATGGCGAGCCCCCGAGCGCTAGTCCATGAGTGATTTCGCCAAAGACGCGAATCTCTCACACCAAAGCCTATTTGTTGTGAATTGGAAAACAGGTTCTTCTGTTACAAGGTCATGTCAGCCATTTGTCGTCCAGCGGCGTGGCCCATGGCCAGGCAGAAAACCGTGCCGCAACAACAACATCAGCGCGGCGGCGAGGAACAAAACGCCAGCCCCTGCCGTCAGCGCCCTGCCCGCCCCGCGCGGCTGGCGCCACAACAACAGGGCGCAGCCCAGCGCTGCCAGGAGCAGCAGATAGAACAAGTACAGCGCCTAATCCGCCACCTTCAGCATGATCTTGCCGATATGGGCGCTGCTTTCCATCAGCCGATGCGCCGCCACAGCCTCCGCCAGGGGGAAGGTTTGGAAAATACGCGGCCCGGCCTTGCCGGCTTCCAGCATTGGCCAAACCTTGGCCGCCAACGCTGCCGCGATTTCTCCCTTCTCCGCCGTTGTGCGGGGGCGCATGGTGCTGCCCGTGACGGTTAGACGCTTGACCATGATCGGGCGGAGATCAGCTTCCGTGTTGAAGCCGCCCAGGAAGGCGATGATCACAAGGCGCCCATCACGCGCCAGGCTTTTCAGGTTCCGGGCGAAGTAATCGGCCCCCACCATATCCAGGATCACATCCACGCCCTTGCCATCGGTCAGGCGCTTCACTTCCTCGGCAAAATCCTGCGCGCGATAATCAATCGCGGCATCGGCACCCAATTCCAGGCAAGCCGCGCATTTGGCCGCGCTGCCGGCAGTGGCGATTACCCGCGTACCGAAAGCCTTGGCCAATTGGATCGCGGTCACCCCAATGCCGGAAGTACCGCCATGGATCAGCACCGTCTCACCCGCCACCAGCCGCCCATGGCCGAACAGATTGGCCCAGACGGTGAAATAGGTCTCCGGCAGGGCAGCGGCGTGCAGCGCATCATACCCCTTGGGCCAGGGCAGGGTCTGCGCCTCAGGCGCCGCGCAATATTCGGCATAGGCGCCGCCATTGGTCAGCGCGCAAACACGGTCCCCAATCCGGTAGCGCGTGACGCCGGCGCCAAGCGCCACCACCTCGCCGGCGCATTCCAGGCCAATGATCGGCGAAGCGCCCGGCGGGGGCGGGTAGCTGCCCTCACGCTGCGCCACATCCGGGCGATTGACGCCCGTTGCCATGACGCGGATCAGCACCTCATCCGCTGCCGGGGTCGGGAGGCTGGTTTCAGCCAGTGCCATAACCTCTGGCCCGCCGCCCTCGCCATGGTCAATGAATTGCATGGTCGCCGGTAGATTGGTCATGTTTTTGGCCCTTCAGTTGAGAAGCAGAAGGGGCGGGAGCCAACCCCCGCCCACTTCTGATCAGTTCGGCTTGATGCCGGCTGCGCGAATAATCGGCTCCCACTTCGCCATTTCCGAAGCAAGGAAGCGCGCAGCGGATTCCGGCGTACTATTGGTGGTGACTTCCATCGTCATTTCCGCAAGCTTGTTCTTCACCGCATCCTGCGACAGCGCGCGGTTATAGGCGGCGTTGATCGCCTGCACCGTCGCGGCTGGCGTACCGGCGGGCACCAGCGCCATGTGCCACGTATAGGCCTCATACCCCGCGACGCCGCCTTCAACGAAGGTTGGCAGATCACGCGCATAGGGCGTGCGCTGCTTGGTGCTGATGGCAAGCGCGCGCAAATCGCCGCGCTGCATGTAAGGCAGCGCGGCTGCCGCCACATCCAGCATGATGGGGATGCGCCCGGAGAGCACTTCCGGCATGGCTGCGGATGAACCACGGAAGGGGATGTGATTGCACTTCAGACCACCGGCCATGTGCAGGAACAATTCACTCGCCAAATGGACCGCGCCGCCATTCCCGCTGGACGCGTAATCATACTTGCCAGGGTTCTTCTTCAGCAGGTCAATCAATTCGGGCAAGTTGCGCGCGGGAAAATCCTTATTGACCAGCATGATCATCGGGATCTGTCCGATATAGGCTGCCGGCGTGAAATCCGCGACCGGGTCAAAGGGCAGGCGATCAAACAGGGCGCGCAGGCAGGCATGGGCGATGGTGGTGTACAGAATGGTCTGCCCATCCTTCGCCGCCTTGCTGACCAGATCCGTGCCGATCACGACGCCGGAGCCAGTGCGGTTTTCGACCACCAAGCGTGAGGGCAGGAATTTGGATTTCTCATCCGCCAGCAGGCGGGCCGGCACATCAGTCGGGCCGCCGGCTGCGAAAGGCACCACAATACGGCCCGGGCCGCTCGGCCAGGTTTGCTGCGCAAAAGCGGGCTTGGCGAAAGGCGCCAGCGCTGCGGCGCCAGCCAGGCTCAGAACATCACGACGTTGCATGGAAATCTCCCCTTATTGACTTGAGAAACAGAAACTTGGCGCGGCGGGGAGCATCTTTCAGCCCCCTGCCCCGCCTAATTACCAAATTCAGCTCGGATGACAGCGGAATGCTCACCAAGCCGCGGCACCGGACCCAGGCTGCGCGCGCCATCAGAAAGCTTCGCCGGCGGCGCGCCCACCTTGATCGGCCCTTTTTCGGTTTCAACCGTCACGCGCCGGAGCGCCGGATGGTCGCGCAAGCCACCGCAATCATTGATGAAGCCAAAGGCGGTATTGGCGCGGCGCAACTTGGCCGCACATTCTTCCCGCGTGAGCGTCGCGAACATCTTACCGATATGGCCATCCACCATGGGCCGATTAGCAACGCGTTCATTATTGACGCGAAAGCCCTCACGCTGCGGTAGATCAGCTTCATCCAGGAAGTGCGTGCAGAAGCTGGCCCATTCACGTTCATTCTGAATGGCGATCAGCACATCGGCGCCATCCTTGGTGGTGAAGGCGCCATAGGGGCAGATGGAAGGATGCGCCATGCCGATGCGCGGCGGGTTCCGGCCGGTGCCTTCATATTGCAGCAGCGGCACCGTCATCCAATCTGCCATGCCATCGAACAAGGAGACTGCAATGCCCTTGCCCTTGCCGGTAATGCCGCGATCAATCAACGCCTCCAGCACCGCCGCATAGGCATGCATGCCGCAGGCAATGTCGCAGGCTGAAACCCCGACGCGCCCAGGACCCTCTGCGCGGCCCGTGACGTAAGCCAGACCACTTTCCGCCTGCACCAGAAGGTCATAGGCCTTCATGGCGGCGTAGTCGCCTTCCTCACCATAGCCCGAAATATCCACGGTAATCAGGCGCGGATGTCGCGCGCGCAAGTCAGCCGAACCAAAACCCGCCCGCGCCATGGCGCCGGGGGCGAGGTTCTGGATGAAGACATCCGCCTTGGCGATCAGGTTTTCGAGCAGCGCCTTGTCTTCCGGCTTTTTGATATCCAGGCAAAGGCTTTCCTTGCCGCGATTGAGCCAGATGAAATAGCTCGATTGCCCATTCGCGACAGCATCATAGGCGCGGGCGAAATCGCCTTCCTGCCTTTCGATTTTGATGACGCGCGCCCCGGCATCCGCAAGGCGCGAAGCGCAATAGGGCGCAGCGACGGCCTGTTCCATCGAAACGACGAACAGGCCCTTCAAGGGCTGGGAGGCCATCAGTAGGACCGCGGCATGCCGAGCACATGCTCGCCCACATAACTCAGCACAAGATTGGTGCTGATCGGCGCCACCTGATAAAGCCGCGCTTCGCGGAATTTACGTTCCACATCATATTCCTCGGCAAAGCCGAAGCCACCATGGGTTTGCACGCAGGCTTCCGCCGCCGCCCAGGCCGCATCGGCGCCGAGCATCTTGCCCATATTGGCTTCCTCACCGCAGGGGAGCCCCGCTTCGAATTTCTCAAGGCCCTTCTGGATTAGCGCTTCGGCAGCGCGCATCTGGGCATAGGCCTTGGCGATTGGGAATTGCACGCCCTGATTCTGGCCAATGGGCCGGCCGAACAGCACGCGCTGCTTGGAATAATCCACTGCCTTGTTGATGAACCATTTGGCGTCGCCGATGGTCTCAGCCGAAATCAGCAGGCGTTCGGCATTCATGCCATCCAGGATATAGCGGAAGCCCTTGCCTTCCTGGCCGACCAAGTTCTCCGCCGGTACTTCCATATTGTCGAAGAAGACCTCGCAGGAATTATGGTTCATCATGGTGCGGATCGGGCGGATCGTAAGGCCGTTCCCGAGCGCCTTTTTCATATCCACGATGAAGGTGGAAAGCCCATCGGTGCGCTTGGCCACCTGATCACGCGGCGTGGTGCGCGCGAGCAGCAGCATCAGGTCGGAATGCTCCGCCCGGCTGGTCCAGATCTTCTGACCGTTCACGATGTATTTGTCGCCCTGCTTCTGCGCGAAGGTGCGAAGGCTGGTGGTATCGGTGCCGCTGGTCGGTTCCGTCACGCCAAAGGCTTGCAGGCGCAATTCGCCGGTGGCGATTTTCGGCAGGTATTTCTGCTTCTGTTCTGGGCTGCCATGCTTCAGAATGGTGCCCATGATGTACATTTGGGCATGGCAGGCTGCGGCATTGCAGCCTGTCGCGTGGATTTCTTCCAGGATTGCGGCGGCAGCCGAAAGCGGCAGGCCAGACCCGCCATATTCTTCCGGAATCAGCGCCGCCAGCCAGCCTGCATCGGTCAAAGCCTTGACGAATTCGCTCGGGTAGCCGCGGCGTGTATCGAGTTCACGCCAATATTCGCCAGGGAAGCGGGCGCAGAGCTTGCGCACTTCCTCACGAATCTCGGCATGGGCTTCCTGGGAATTGTGCATGTCCATCGTTCTTGCTCCGGTTTCCGCCCGGATTAGGGCGAGCGGGTCAGGCTTGCAAGATGATGGGCGGCTTCAATCCACGGTCGCGCCGGAACGCCGCACCACCTCAGCCCAGCGGACAATATCGCGCGTCATGGTTTCGCGAAATTGCTCGGGCGTATTGGGCGCGGCGGGGGGCGTGATGGCCTGATCCTGCACCAGCCAATTGCGGAATTCCGGGGTCGCGATGATGCGATTCACCTCAGCATTCATGCGCCGCAGGATCGGGTCCGGCAGGCCCGCCGGGGCCAGAATGGCATACCAGGTGCTGGTATCCATGGGCGCTGTGCCGCAGGCCTCAGCCACCGTGGGTACATCCGGTAGCGCGGCAAGCCGCGCGGGGCTCATCACCGCCAGCGGCCTTACCTGCCCCTGACGGATCGGCCCCATGGCAGCGCCGGATTGGTTGAAGAACAAGTCGGTATCGCCGGCCAGCAATGAAGCCATGGCGCCCGGCTGCCCGCGATAGGGCACATGCAGCAGGTCAAGATTGGCCGCGATGGCGAATTGAACCCCGGCCAGGTGGGTCGAGGCGCCATTGCCGGTGGACCCGAAGGTCACCGCCTGGGGCCGCGCCCGTGCCGCCGCCAGCACCTGCCCGCAATTCTGGAATTGCGGGCGCTTATCCGTGCTGACGATCATGACATTCGGCACATCGCCGAGCAGCACTACAGGCGTGAAATCCCGCTGCACATCAAAGGGCAGGTTTTTATAGAGCGCAGCATTGATGGCGTGGGTGCCCGCCGTGCCGAAATAAAAGGTATAGCCATCGGGCCGGGATTTCGCCACGAAATCTGACCCGATATTGCCCCCGGCGCCGGTGCGGTTATCCACCACCACAGGCTGGCCAAGCGCGCGGGAAAGCGGTTCAGCCAGGCGCCGCGCATAGATATCCGTGCCCGCCCCATTCGGGAAACCACCCATCAGCGTGATGGGGCGGTTGGGCCAATCGCCCTGGGCCAGGGCGGGGGCAGCGATGACAGAGGCTAGCAAGGCAGCAATCAGGCTACGGCGCATGGATTGGAACTCCTTGGGATTGTTGGGCGACAGTTTAGCCGCTTAAGCTTGTCAGATGAACAGCCCAAATTCTGCGCCGCGCATCGCGCGTGGCGGCAAATCCATCTATGGCGCGCCCCTTGGCATATTGATGCTGGAAGCGCGCTTTCCCCGCATCCCTGGCGATATGGGCAATGGCGAGACCTGGCCCTTCCCAGTGCTGTTTCGCGTGGTGCCCGGCGCCACCCCTGAAAAGGTGGTGCTGCTGGGTGCCAAGGGGCTATTGCCGGATTTCATCGCCGCCGCTCAGGAATTGGTGCATCTGGGCGCCGAGGCGATTACCACCAATTGCGGCTTCCTTTCCCTGTTCCAGCGTGAATTGGCCGAAGCGGTGCAGGTGCCGGTGGCGACATCATCGCTGATGCAGGTGCCCTGGGTGCAGGCAACGCTGCCCCCGGGCAAGCGCGTTGGTGTGATTACGGTCAGCAAGCAATCACTGACACCTGCGCATCTGGATGCCGTTGGTGTCGCGCGCGATATCCCCTGTGTCGGCACGGAAGGTGGGCGGGAATTTTTCCGCGTTCTGATCCGCGCCGATCACCAGGATATGGATATTGATCTGGCAACGCAGGATATCCTGGATGCCGGACGCGCATTGGTTGCGCAGCACCCGGATGTTGGCGCCATTGTCCTGGAATGCACCAATATGCCGCCCTATGCGGCGGCGCTGCGTGATGCGCTTGGCCTGCCGGTCTATGATATCTATTCCATGATCAGTTGGTTTCACGCCGGGATCAGGCCGCGGCGCTTTGGCTGAACCCCCTGGCCGGTGGTTTCCGGCCAAGGGACTTCAAAGCATTACCGCCCGCCAAAGAGCGAGGTCAGGAATTGCGGCGCCTGATTGGCGATGGATAGCGTTTGGGTGCCGAGCTGCTGGTGGATTTGCAGCGCCTGAAGCCGCGCTGATTCCTTGGCCAAATCCGCATCAATCAAGGCGCCAAGCCCGCCTTCAATGGAATCGATCTTATCGCGGTTGTAGGTGATTTGCGCATCCACATAGCGCGCATCCGAACCAAGGCGGTTCATGGCGTCATTGATCGCATTATTGATGCTGTCGAAATCTCCAGCGCCTGGCGCGAGCGCGGCCTGGGCATCCGCAGCGGTCGCCAAAGGGCCAGGCGCCACCAGGAAATTCGTATCAGGACCAAGCGCCGCCAGCGTGTATAGATCCGCCACATCGGCAGATTCGCTTCGCATCGCGATGACATCATCAGCGGGCGAGGTGCCGGTCAGCAGATTATGGCCGCTGAAATCAGCATCGGCCAGAAAATTGGTGATCTGGGTGCGCAGCTGTTCATATCGCTGATTGCATTGGCTGCGCGCTTCATCATTGATTGTGCCATCCGCAAGCCTGGTCAGGACACTGCGGATTTCAATCATACTGCTTGAAAACTCTTCAAGCGCGGAAAGCGATACGTCAATCAGGCCACGCATCCCGCCCATCTGTTCATTGACGGCAGTGAGCGTGGCGGTATCGGCACGAATGGTCTGCGCGATGGCAAAGGCGCCACCATCATCCTTCGCATCCGAAACCCGATAACCGGTTGAGACGCGCTTTTGTACCTGGGCAAGTGCGTCATTGGTGCGATTGAGCGACTGAAGCGCCATCATGGCGTTCGCATTGGTGTTGATGGAAGTCATGCTCATTGGTTTTTCCCTTCACGCGCGCCCATTTTGGGCAGCGTTCAGCATTGCACGGAAAAACATGGTCTTTCGCAAAGAAGATCGCGTTCCTCTTCCATCAGGACGGCATTCCGCTATCCTTCGGGAAGAAGGCGTCGCAACCAGATAGGCAAGGGCCGAGCTTCATGCCGCGCCCCCAAACACAGCAGCAGCAAGGCTTCAGCTATTCGCATCCTCCAAGCCACAAAGTGATCCCTCATGGCTTGGACAAGCCCTGCCTTACCTGCCGCCGAACAGCGAAATCAGTGCCTGCGGTGCCTGATTCGTAATGGACAAGGTTTGCGTGCCAAGCTGCTGGCGGATCTGCAGCGCCTGAAGCCGTGCGGCTTCCTTGGCGATATCGGCGTCAATCAAGGCACCAAGCCCGCCTTCAACGGCATCAAGCTTGTCGCGGTTATAGCCAATCTGCGCATCAATATACCGCGCATCGGAACCCAAACGGTTTAGCGCGTCATTGATCGCCTGGTGTACCGTGGTCCAATTTCCAGTGATGGCCGCCTGGGCTGCGGTCGCGTCAGCAGGCGCGTCATCCACAACGAAGTCCGTGGCGCCATCAAATGCCGCAAGGGTCATCGTTGTGGCTTGTTCGTTCCGGATTGTGACGATATCGCCACCACCAACTGCAGGGTCAGTCGAAAGCAGGGTCCGGCCATTATACGTGGCATCACTGATGAACATCTGGATCTGTGATTTTAACTGACCGTATTGCTGAGCATATTGATCGCGCTGCTCATCATTGATGGTGCCATCAGCAAGCCGCGTCAAAACAGTGCGTAGTTCCACCATGGTCTTTGAGACCTGGCCAAGACCCTGAAGCGTGACATCAACAACACCCTTCAGCCCGCCCAATTGCTCATTGGCGGCGGTAAGGCCGGCGACATCGCCGCGCACGCTTTGGGCAACAGCAAAGGCGCCACCATCATCCTTGGCGTCGGCAACCCGGAAGCCTGTAGACACGCGCTTTTGCACCGCGGCAAGCGCGTCATTGGTCCTGTTCAAGGACTGAAGGGCGGTCATCGCCCCAATATTGGTATTAACCGAATTCAGATTCATGGGATTTTCCCTCTGCTGCGCCCGCTTTTCGGGCGAACCAAATTTCCCAGAAGGAGATGAAAAAGCGGTTAAATAAACTATTGAAAAACCATGTTTTTTATTTAATTACCGTTAAATTACTGTCCGCGTCTTCAGTATTCTCAATCAAAAATAGAAATAGGCCCACCGGGGCAATCCACAAAAAAACGAGGGGACATGCCCCTCGTTTTCGTAACACATCATGCCATCGCAGCCACATGGGCCACAATCTGGCTTGGTTCAGTCCTTCATATTCACGGCCTGGCGGCCGCGCTGACCATCGCGCACTTCAAGGGCTACTTTTTCGCCCTGCTGCACATCCTGCTTGCCGGCGCGTTGCAGCACCGATGAATGCAGGAAGACATCCTGGCCACCATCTTCCGGCGTCACGAAGCCAAAGCCGCGCACCTGGTCAAACCACTTGACCGTACCGGCGATGTCATAGGTCGGCCCGCTGTCATCACGGCTGAATTCGCGGCGCGGCGGGGGACGATCCCCGAAATCACGACGCGGTGGGCGGTCACCAAAACCACCACCGCCACCAAAGCCGCCGCCGCCACCGAAGTCACGACGCGGGGGACGGTCACCGAAGCCACCGCCGCCGAAGCCGCCACCGCCACCGCCACCGCCGAAATCACGGCGCGGGGGACGATCCCCAAAATCGCGACGTGGGGGACGATCCCCAAAACCGCCACCGCCGCCGAATTCACGGCGCGGTGGGCGGGCTTCACCGCCGCCTTCGCCCTTCTTCAGCTGCATGATCCGCGTGATCAGGCGCCGGCCCTGCCGGTCAGACCCGATTTCGCATACCAGCTTGTCGCCAGTATCGGGCGGCTCAATGCCTGCCTCGGTCAAGGCAGAGGCGTGAAAAAACACATCCTGCCCATCTGGCCCCAGTACGAAGCCGAAGCCTTTACGGGAGTTATACCACTTCACCTCGACCTCGATCGGCCCGGTGCTGTCCTGGTGATCGTTTTCAGGAAACACTGTTTGACTATCCACACATAAATGACCGCCGCGCGCGGGATGCAACGCTGCTATTTGGCAGCATGACATCCCAATTCCTGAAAAGCGAGAAAAATTTTTAGTGAGGCGCAAGAAATCCTAAAAAAATGCCCGAAAACGCCGCGAGTCGAAGGCATCGATGGGAATGGACGGGGCGCGGCCGGTCAGCAGTGCCGCCACCACCTCTCCCGTTCGGGCGGCGGCGACAAGCCCGGTATGGCCATGGCCAAAGGCGTGGATAACATCAGGGCTGGCGCGCGAAGTCCCAAGACAGGGCATGCCATCGGGCATGGAAGGCCGATGGCCGAGCCAGAATTTCACCCGATCCGCTGACAGATCACGCGGCAGGCCAGGAAAACAGCCAAGCAGATGATTTTTCAGGATTTCCGCCCGCTGCCAATTGGGGGCGGCGTCAATCCCGGCAATCTCCACCTGCCCCGCACAGCGCAGCCCCCGCGCGGTGCGCATGATGGACATCTTGCCATCGGATGGCATCAGCCCGTGGCGGGGCGAGACCTCCGGAATGCTGATTTCGGCGTGGTAGCCCCGTTCACTTTCCAGCGGCACATCATCGCCGGCAGCGCGCGCCAGCGGCTTGGAATGCACCCCGGCGGCAATCACAGCGGCATCGCATGGGACTTCCCCCTGCCCTGTTGTCACGGCACGCAGCCTGCCGGCTTCGATGCGAAAGCCGGTGGCGCGGTCGCGGATCAGCTTGGCGCCTTCCGCCTTGGCAAGCGCGATCAGCGCGGCGACATAGGCGCCAGGGTCGGTGCAATGCCCGCCCTCATCCACGAAAACCCCGAAACCATAGCGGCGATCCAGATCCGGCTCCCGCTGGCGAAGCTCATCTGCGTCAAGTTCAATCCAGCGCACGCCAACCTGGTGGCGAATTTCCCAGGCTTTACGCTCAGCCTCAAAATCCGCGCGGGAGGGGTAGATATACATCAGCCCTCGCCTTTCGATCAGATGGCCAACCCCGGCTTGTTCGGCCAGCGCCTTGTGCAGCCGGGGCGCATCCTGCACCAGCGGGCGGAGTGCCTGGGCGGTTTGCGCCACATCCCCCCAGCGCCAGCCGGAAGCGAGGTATCGGATCAGCCAGGGCGCCACTTTCGGCAGATAACTCCAGCGAATGGCGAGCGGCCCCAGCGGGTCCGAGAGGAATTTCGGCAGCTTCTTCCAAATACCCGGCACCGCCGGCGGGATCACCGACATGGGACTGAGCCAGCAGCCATTGCCGTAAGATGCCGCCTGCTCCCCGCCCGGATCGCTCGGGTCCATGATGGTAACACGGTAGCCTTCCTTGAGCGCCGCCAGCGCGGATGCCGCGCCAACCGCGCCGGCACCGATCACAACGACATGCCTTGCCGCCATGATTCAGCGCGCCCTGGTCTTGGCGATGGTCTTGACGGGGCCGGATTGCACAGCCTCCCCGGCCAGATATTTGTCCAGGAAGAACAGCCGGTCTTGGCCCCAAAGAAAGAGGTCATCGCAAACATAGGTGGGCGCGCCGAAGACACCGCGGGCGATAGCGTCGCGGTTGTTGCGTTCAAACTCCGCCTGGATGCTGGCACTATCTTCTTCGCGGTGCAGGCTTTCGCCGGGCATGCCCTGTTCTTCGGCGATGGCGACACGAACATGCGGGTCGGCGATGTCGCGATCTTCCTGCCAAAGTGCGGTCAGCAGCGCATGGGAAAGCCGCATGGCATCCATGCCGCGCGCGGCGGCGGCCATCACCATATGGCCCGCCGGGCGTTGATCTGATGGCGGGTAGTGCTTGGGTTTCAGCTTGATGGGCATGCCGAGATGCAGCGCCCAACGATCCAGTTCCAGCGCATGATAATCCTGCCGCGGTTCCGGGCGGGTGCGGAGTGGAATACCCCCCGCATGCGGCACCACCAGGCGAAAATCATAGGGGCGCAAAACAAGATTGGCGCCGTGGCGCTTGATGATTTCGTTCAATTGCTTGCCGCCCAGATACATCCAAGGCGAGGAAAGCGTATAGAAGCATTCGACAGTCTTGCCCATGGCATCAGCCTTTCGCGACACGGCCTGGATCGGTTTGCGCCATGAGTGAGACATGGGCCGAGACAATGCGCCAGCCCTGGCCTGGGATGCGCGCCATAATTTTCGTCTCCCGCCCGATCAAGCCGCTATCCAGGCGCTGGAATTCCAGATTTGTGGTGGCGAAATCGCGCCCGAAGCTGGTGATGGTGATCTTCTTCTGCGCGCGCGGCGCATAGGATTTCACGCTGGCGCGGAAGGCGCGGATCGCTTCAATCCCATAAAGCAGTTCCGTGATACCGTAGCGCACCACGCGTGGATCATCCCAGAAGGAGCTATCCAGCACCGCGGCATCATTGGCGGCGATGGCGGCTTCATACCGGTCAAACACTGCGCGCACTTCGGCAATGGTGTCGGGGTTGTTAATTTCCATGCAGGCCCTCCCGCCGCTTCTATCGGGATCATGGCGCAGATGCGCGTGCGGGACCAGCAGGCAAGCCCCAAAAGCGAAAATGGCGACCCGAAGGCCGCCATTACGTGTCGCGTAAACGGCTGAGGTGTTCAGCCAGCCGCCGCCATGGCGCGCTTGGCCATCACACCCACCAGATGGGCGCGATATTCGGCGCTTCCATGGATATCGCTATTCATGCCATCGGCGGATTGGGCAATGCCGGCAACCGCATTGGCGGACCAATTGGCCGCGAGCGCCTTTTCCATATCCGCCTGACGGAACACGCAGGGGCCCGCGCCATTCACCGCAACCCGCACACCGCCCGCGCCCTTGGAGATGAAAACACCCGCCATGACATAGCGGCTGGCCGGGTTCTTCATCTTGGCGTAGCCGGCTTTCTCTGGAATCGGGAATTCCACCGCCACCAGAATCTCATCCGCCGCCAAGGCTGTGGTGAACATGCCCTGAAAGAAATCATCCGCCGCGATCTTGCGCTTATTCGTGTGGATGGTGGCACCAAGGCCGAGCACCGCCGCCGGGTAATCCGCCGCCGGGTCATTGTTGGAAACCGAACCACCAATCGTGCCGCGATTACGCACCTGCACATCGCCGATATGCGATGCCATGTAAGCCAGCGCCGGAATGGCTGCCTTCACTTCCGCGCTATTGGCAACTTCCACATGCCGCGTCAGCGCGCCGATGACAATGGCATTGCCTTCACGGCGGATGCCCTTCATCTCGGCAATGCCGGAAAGATCCACCAGCGCCGATGGCTTGTTCAGCCGGTGCTTCAGCGCCGGGATCAGCGTATGCCCGCCGGAGACCGCCTTGGCATCGGGATCAGCCAGCAGCTTGGCAGCATCGGCAAGGTTGGTGGGCTTGTGATAGGCGAAATCATACATGGCTATGGTCCCTTATTCTGCCGCCGCGCGGCGGCCGCTATTGATGATCTGCCAGAGTTTTGCCGGGGTTGCCGGCATTTCGACATGCGCCACGCCATAATCGGACAGCGCATCCACCACCGCATTGATCACGGCAGGCGGTGAGCCAATGGCCCCCACCTCGCCGCAGCCCTTCACCCCAAGCGGGTTATGGGTACAAAGCGTTGTGTGGGTTGCGACCGAAACGGGCGGCAGATCATCCGCCCTTGGCATGGTGTAATCCATCATGGAACCGGACAGCAGCTGGCCATCCGCGTCATAGACGCAGGTTTCAAGCAAGGCCTGCCCGATCCCTTGCGCGACGCCGCCCTGCACCTGGCCTTCCACGATCATCGGGTTGATCACGCGACCCACATCATCCACGGCGGTGAAATTCACCACGGCAGCGCGGCCAGTCTCCGGATCAATTTCCACTTCCGCGATGTGGCAGCCGCCCGGATAGGTGAAGTTCTTCGGATCATAGAAGGCGGTTTCTTCGAGGCCCGGTTCCAATTCCTCGATCGGGTAATTATGCGGCACATAGGCGGCAACGCTGATATCCACCAGCGCCTTGGTCTTGTCCGTGCCGGCCACGCGGAAAGTGCCACGATCAAATTCGATATCATCGACCGAGGCTTCCATCAGATGCGCCGCAATGCGCTTACCCTTGGCGATGATCTTATCCATCGCCTTCATCATGGCGCTGCCACCAACGGCCAAGCTGCGTGACCCGTAGGTGCCCATACCGAAGGGCACCTTGGCGGTATCGCCATGCACGATATCAACCTGCGCCACCGGCACGCCGAGCTTGTCAGCGACCAATTGCGCGAAGGTGGTCTCATGCCCCTGGCCGTGGCTATGCGCGCCGGTCAGCACCGTGACGCTGCCGGTTGGATGGACGCGAATGGTGCCCACTTCATAAAGCCCGGCGCGCGCACCAAGGCTGCCGACCACGGCGGAAGGCGCGATGCCGCAGGCTTCCAGATAGGTGGAGCAACCAATGCCGCGCAGCTTACCGCGCTTGGCGGCTTCCGCACGACGCGCCGGGAAACCGGCCCAATCGGCAGATGCGATCGCTTGGTCAAGTGTCGCGTGGTAATTGCCGCTGTCATATTGCAGCGCGACCGGTGTTTGATAGGGGAATTGGTCAGGCTGGATGAAGTTCCGCCGACGGAGTTCCACCCTATCAATGCCGGTTTGCTTCGCGGCCACATCCATCAGGCGTTCCAGCAGGAAGGTTGCTTCCGGGCGGCCCGCGCCGCGATAGGCATCTACCGGCACGGTATTGGTGAAAACCGCCTTCACCTCGCAATAAATCACCGGCGTGGTGTACACACCGGCAAGAAGTGTCGCGTAGAGATAGGTCGGCACGCAGGGCGCAAAGGTGGAGAGATAAGCGCCCATATTGGCCTGGGTTGAAACGCGCAGCCCCAGGATCTTGCCATTGGCATCCAGCGCCAATTCAGTGTGGGAGACATGGTCGCGCCCATGGGCGTCCGACATGAAGCTTTCTGTGCGATCCGCGGTCCAGCGCACCGGGCGGCCAAGCTTGCCGGCGGACCAGGTGACGATAGCTTCTTCGGCGTAGTGATAGATCTTGCTGCCGAAACCGCCGCCGACATCAGGCGCGATCACGCGCAACTTCGATTCCGGTAAATGCAGCACATGCGCGCCCATCAGCAGGCGAATGACATGCGGGTTCTGGCTGGTGGTGGTGAGGGTGTAATCGCCCGTGGTGCGATCAAACTCGCCGAGCGCAGAACGGGGTTCCATGGCATTCGGGATCAGGCGGTTATTCACCAGATCGAATTTCACCACATGCGCGGCGCCGGCGAAGGCAGCATCCACAACGGCCTTGTCGCCAATGTGCCAATCATAGCAAAGGTTCCCTGCCACACCATCATGAATGGCGGCGGCGCCGGGCTTCAGCGCGGCTGCCATGGTGGCGGCGGCGGGCAGTACATCATAGTCAACCACAACGGCTTCGGCGGCATCGCGTGCCTGCTGGCGGGTCGCGGCAATGGCAACGGCCACCGGGTCGCCTACATGGCGCACCTTGTCATGAGCCAGCACGGGGTGCAGCGGTTCGGCCATGGGCGAACCATCCTTATTGTGGATTTGCCAGCCGCAAGGCAGGCCACCCACGCCATCCTTCGCCATATCGGCGCCGGTATAGATTTCCACCACACCGGGCATGGAAGCCGCCGCCGTGGTATCGACGGATTTGACGCGCGCATGGGCATGCGGGCTGCGCAGGATCCAGGCGTATAGCTGCCCAGGCTTTTCCGCATCATCCGTATAGGCGCCTCGGCCCTGGAGGAAGCGGAAATCTTCCTTACGGCGGACGCTGGCGCCGATGCCTTCAAACGGTGTGACCACGTTCATTTTTTACGCCTCCCATCAAACCAATTGTTTAAGTGCGACTTTTTACGGTCGAAAAGGCGGGGTAGCGCCTGATCCGCGAAGGTGAAAACACCGGAGCGGTGAATCAGTCGCTCAAAGCAAGAGGCAGCGGGATACGTCATACGGATCACGCTATGCCCCTGCCCTTTTAGTCAGCGGCGCGCGCCATTTCGCTCCGCTTGCCCTGCATCACTTCCGCCGCCGCCGCGATGGCCTTGACGATATTGTGATAGCCGGTGCAGCGGCAGAGGTTGCCTTCCAGCCCTTCACGGATTTGCTGTTCCGTGAGGCCATTCGGGTGCTTGTTCACCAGGTCAATCGCGCTCATGACCATCCCCGGCGTGCAGAAACCGCATTGCAGCGCGTGGTATTCGCGGAAGGCTTCCTGCATCACATGCAGCGTGCCATCGGCGGCGGCGAGACCTTCAATGGTGGAGATATTCGCGCCATTGCACATCACGGCCAGCGTTGTGCAGGATTTCACGCTTTCGCCATTCACATGCACCACACAAGCACCGCATTGGCTGGTGTCGCAGCCGACATGGGTGCCGGTCATGCGCAGCTTGTCGCGCAGCAATTCCACCAGAAGCGTGCGGCCTTCAACCTCGGCCGTGTGGGTTTGACCGTTCACGGTCAGTGTCACCTGCGGCATAGCGCATCTCCCAATCAGTGTTTCTGCCCAGGCATTTGCGCCAGGGGTTGTTTCGACCCGAAGCCTCACCTTGGCGGTGGGGCTTCGTCAAGCTTATCCGAGCGAAACCATGCACGAAGAAAGCGCCCCTGGGCAAGGGGGCGCATGGCGCTTCAGTGCTTGGCGATCAGCGCCGCGCCCTTGGCCCCGGCCAGCGGGTTTTCCGCCGCCGGGCGGTCATGCAAATGGCAGGCGGACCAATGGCCAGGCTCTGTCTGGCGGAGCGCTGGTTCATCCTGCCGGCAGCGATCAAAGGCATAGGGGCAGCGCGTGTGGAAGCGGCAGCCCTTGGGCGGGTTGATCGGGCTAGGCACATCGCCCTTCAGGATGATGCGTTCACGCTGTGCGCCGGGTTCGGGTACCGGCACGGCGGAAAGCAGCGCTTCCGTATAGGGGTGCTTGGGTGCGGCAAACAATTCGCGCTTCGGCGCCACTTCCACAATCTTGCCGAGATACATGACCGCCACGCGATGCGTCATGTGTTCCACAATCGCCAAATCATGGCTGATGAACAGCAACGCGAGGCCGAGATCCTTCTGCAAATCCTGCAACAGGTTCACGATCTGCGCCTTGACGGAGACATCCAGCGCCGAGACCGCCTCATCGCATATGATCAGATCGGGTTCGGCGGCGAGGGCGCGGGCGATACCGATGCGCTGGCGCTGCCCGCCCGAGAATTCATGCGGCCAGCGCCCAACGGCATCACGCGGCAGGCGCACACGGTCCATCAGATCGCCGACGCGCTTTTCAAGGTCAGCGGCATCCTTGGCCAGGCCGAAATTGCGGATCGGCTCGGCCAGGATATCGCGCACCCGCATGCGCGGATTGAGCGAGGAATAGGGGTCCTGAAACACCACCTGCATGCGCCGGCGTAGCGGGCGCAAGGTGCTGGCCGGCATGTCATCAATGCGGGTGCCGTCCAAGGTTACCTGCCCGCCGGTAATATCGAACAGGCGCAGAATGGCCTTGCCGACGGTGGATTTGCCGCAGCCGGATTCACCCACCAGCGATAGCGTCTCCCCCTTCGTGATGGAAAAGGAAATGCCATCCACCGCATAGACATGGCCGGTGACGCCGCCCAGGAAGCCGGCGCGGATCGGGAAATGTTTCTTGAGGTCATTGACCTCGAGCAGAGGCGTGCTCATGCCGCGGCGGCCTCCTTCACGGCGTAATGACAGGCGACGATATGGCCGGGCGCCTTTTCTTCGAGGCCCGGCGCGACGCTGCGACAAAGATCGGTGGCATAGGTGCAGCGGCTGGCAAAAACGCAGCCTTGCAACTTCTGCTTGAGGCTTGGCACCAGGCCAGGGATTTCCTGCAAACGGGTTTCCGTCCCATCAAGCGAAGACCCAAGCTTCGGCACGGACCCCAGCAAGCCCTGGGTATAGGGGTGACGCGGATTACGGAACAAGGGCCCGACCTTGGCTTCTTCCACCTTGCGCCCAGCATACATGACCACGACGCGTTCAGCCACTTCCGCCACCACGCCAAGGTCATGCGTGATCAGCACAATGGCGGCACCGACGCGATGCTTGAGGTCGCGCATCAGATCGAGGATTTGCGCCTGGATGGTCACATCCAAGGCCGTGGTCGGTTCATCGGCAATCAGCAGCTTCGGGTTGCAGGCGAGTGCGATGGCAATCATCACGCGCTGGCGCATGCCGCCCGAAAGCTGGTGCGGATATTCCTTCACGCGGCGTTCGGCTTCCGGAATGCCGACCAGCTTCAGCATCTCCACCGCACGGTCTTCCGCCTGCTGCGCCGACATGCCTTGATGGAGGCGCAGCGTCTCGCCAATCTGGCGGCCCACCGTCAGCACCGGGTTCAGTGACGTCATCGGTTCCTGGAAGATCATGCTGATCTCATTGCCGCGAATGTCGCGCATTGCGGGTTCTGAGAGTTCAAGCAGGTTCTTGCCATTGAAACGGATGGCGCCGGCAAGCTTGCCGGGCGGTTCCGGGATCAGGCGCAGGATGGACATCGCAGTGACGGATTTGCCGCAACCACTTTCGCCCACAATGGCGAGTGTCTCGCCAGCCTCGACATGAAAGGAAACGCCATCCACCGCCCGATTGATGCCATCGGGCGTGCGGAAATGGGTTTGCAGATTGTCAACTTCGAGCATCGCCATGGGTCAGAGCCTCTTTGCCATGCGCGGGTCGAGCGCATCCCGAAGACCATCGCCGAGCAGGTTCACGGCAAGCACGGTGATGGACAGAAAGATGGCGGGAAAGAAGACGATATAGGGCTTCACCTGCCAGAGCGCACGGCCTTCGGCCATGATATTCCCCCAGGATGGGATGATGGGCGGCGTGCCGGCCCCGATGAAGGACAGGATGCTTTCCACAATCATCGCGGACGCACAGATATAGGTAGCCTGCACGGTGATGGGTGCTAGTGTATTCGGCAGAATATGGCGCCAAATGATCACTGGTGTGCGTGTGCCCGCTGCCACCGCCGCATCCACATAGGGCTGCTCACGGAGCGAAAGCACCACGCCGCGCACCAGGCGCGACACGCGCGGGATTTCCGCAATGGTGATGGCGATGATCACGTTCTGCACCGAACCGCGTGTCAGTGCCATGAGCGCAATGGCGAGCAGGATCGGCGGGATGGACATCATGCCATCCATCACGCGCATGATGATGCTATCGGCCCAGCGGATGAAGCCAGAGATCATGCCAATCGTCAGGCCGATGATGGAAGCCAGCACCGCCACCGAAAACCCGACCAGCAGCGACACCCGCGCGCCGTAGAGCACACGCGAATAGATATCGCGGCCCAGCATATCCGTACCGAACCAATACATCGCCGAGGGTTCACGCGTACGCCGCGCGGGGGCCAAGGCTGTCGGGTCCGTGGTGAACAGCAAGGGCGCAAAAATCGCGACCAGCACCATGAGCGTGACCAGCGATCCGCCAATGGCAATCGCCGGGTTACGCCGCATGAAGCCGAAAAACCCGCCACGCGCCCTGACCGGCGGCATGATGTCGGGCAGCGTCGGCGCCACCGCGACATTCGCGGCGGTGATGCCCTTGGGGTCGAGGATGGAGGCGGACATCAGTATCTGATCCTCGGGTCCAGAATGGTATAGAGCAGGTCAATCATGAGATTCACCAGCACATAGACAAAGGAAAACAGCAGCACGACGCCCTGAATGACCGGGTAGTCTCGCCGCAGAATGGCATCAACCGTGAGCCGCCCAAGGCCCGGAATGGCAAAGACGCTTTCCGTCACCACCGCGCCGCCAATCAGCAGCGCAATGCCGATCCCGATCACGGTGACAATCGGCACGGCGGCATTCTTCAAAGCATGCAGGAACAGGATATTGCGCTGCCCGGCACCCTTGGCGCGGGCAGTGCGGATGTAATCCTGTTGCAGCACTTCCAGCATGGTCGCGCGCGTGATGCGTGCGATCAGCGCAATATAGACTGTTCCCAGCGCAATGGCCGGCAGGATCAAATTTTGAAACCAGGGCCAGAAACCCTGCTTGATTGGCGTATATCCCTGCACCGGCACCCAATCGAGTTCCAGCGCAAAGATATAGGCCAGCACATAGCCGACCACAAAGACGGGGACGGAAAAGCCGAGCACGGCAAAGCCCATCACCGTGCGGTCAATCACCGTGCCCTGCTTCCAGGCGGCGATCACCCCCATCGGGATGGCGACCGAAACCGCCAGGATGAGGGTGATGATCATGAGCGACAGCGTAGGTTCAATACGCTGCTGGATCATGGTTGCCACCGGCAGGTTGGTAAAAATCGAAACGCCGAGATCACCCTGAAGAATACGCCAGACCCATTCCCCGAACCGGATCAAGAATGGCCGGTCGAGGCCAAGGCTGGCGCGGATGCGTTCCACATCTGCAGGTGTCGCCTGATCGCCCGCAATGACCGCGGCCGGATCACCCGGCGCGACATAGAGCAGGCTGAAGACAAATAGCGCGACAAAGGCCATCACCGGAATGGTGGCCAAGACGCGTCGGACGATATAGGCGAGCATGATCCCGATTTACCTATACTGTTACTGTCAGGACTTGGAAACGTTCCAGAAGAACGGTATCGGCGCGCCGATCACGCCCGACACATTCCGTCGCCATGCCTGGAAGACCTTGTAGAAACCTGTCGGAAGATACGTGACATGACTCATCGCCGCGGAATTCATCTCGGCAACGGCTGCCTTTTCTGCGTCAAGGTTCGGAGCATCAAACCACTTATCGCGCGCGGCTTCCACCGCATCGTCCTTGGGCCAACCAAACCAGGCGCCATCGCCATGGGCGCGAAGGGCAAGATAGGCTGCCGGATTGGTGCAGTCAGCGCCGGCGTGCCACGTATGGAAGATATGCCAGCCACCCTGGCCCGGCAGGGATTTGGATGCGCGACGTTGACCAACCGTACCCCAATCGGTGGCAACAAAATCCACACGCATGCCGATGGAGGTCAGCAATGCATTGGTCACCTCCCCCATCGCCTTCAGCGGCGCCTGATCCTGCGCCACCAGCACGGTGATCGGCTGACCATTATAGCCGGATTCAGCGAGCAAACGGCGCGCCGCCTCAATATTCCGCGGTCCCTTGAGGATGTCGCCACCTGCTTCCGTGTAGAGCGGAGTCCCAGGTGTGAAGAAGGACGGCAGCGTCTGCCAAAGGCTCCGGTCATCGCCAACAACAGCGCGCATGTAGTCATCCTGGCTGAGGGCCATCGCGACTGCGCGGCGCGCACGCACATCATTGAAGGGGGCGTGAAGATGGTTGAACCGGAAGGCGCCGATATTGCCAAGCGGATCCTGAATATCCACCTGAACATTTCGGTTGCGACGCAGCGAGGGAACCAGATCCGTCAAGGGGCTTTCCCACCAGTCAATTTCACCATTCATGAGCGCGGCTGATGCCGTGGCCGGGTCCGGCATGATGATCCATTCAATACGATCCAGATTCATGCGTTTGCCGCCGGCAAGCCAGGAAGCAGGCTCATTGCGCGGAACATATTGATCGAACTTGGTGAAGACAGCCTTGGCACCCGGAACCCATTCATTGCGCACAAAGCGCATGGGCCCGGAACCGACAAACTCACTCACCTGCTGGAAAGGATCGGTCCGCGCAAGCCGTTCCGGCATGATAAAGGCCATGGGCGTATTGTTCTTGCCCAGCGCTACCAGCATTTTCGGGTAGGGCGACTTCAAGCGCCACCGGAAAGTGCGATCATCAACCGCGGAAACAGGCTCCTCCTGGATGGCACGGATCATCTGTCCCATGCCATCGCGCACCGCCCAACGGTTGAGCGAGGCCGCCACATCCTGCGCGCGGACAGCCTCACCATCATGAAAGCGCAAACCCTCACGCAACTTGAAGGTCCAGGTCTTGCCGCCGTCGGTCACTTCCTCGCTTTCGACCATCTGGCGCTTCGGTTCCAGCTTGTCGTCAAAGCCATAAAGCGTGTCCCACACCAGGCAGGCGGCATTGCGCACCACATACTGCGTGCCCCAGATGGGGTCGAAATTGGCCAGATTGGCCTGCGGCACAAAGCGCAGCGTGCGCGCGGCAGCGCCCTGAGACAGCGCCGGGGCTGAGACCCCAGCCGTGCCCGTGAGCGCTGCGACGCCGGCGCTTGCCTTAAGGAAATTTCTACGATCCATCACCCGTCTCCCATTTCATGTTCGGGGCAGCCCAGTCTGCCCAGGTATAAGTCACTCTGCCTTGCCAAAAGGCAGGGCAGCGCAAGGGGTCTCGCTTAGCCTGCTTTCAGTGCGGCGCAAATAGCCCCATTGACCGGCTGGCCTCCTTGGCTTGGCACAGGCGATGCATGGCCCATGCCATCAAGGGCTTGCGGCCCCGCCCCTCAGCCCCGCCTGATGCCCCAGTAAAGTGCCAGACCCGGCACGCGCCCGGTCAGATTGGCGCGCAAGGCGGTCATGGATTTGTACGAACCAAGCGGAATATAGGGCAGTTCATCCATCGCCACCGTCTGCATATCCCGCGCGATGGCCTGCTGCGCGGCAAGGTCCGGCGCGTCAAACCAGGCATCGCGCAATTCCTCAAGCTTCGGGATATCCGGCCAACCGAACCAGGCATTGGTGCCATTGCCCCGCAGCGGGAAATGCGCCGCCGGATCGGCAAAATCAAAAGATGAGAAGGAGGTGAACAGCATGGACCAGCCACCCCGTTCCACCGGCTCCCGCGAGGTGCGGCGCTGCACCGTGGTACCCCAATCGCTCAAGACGATGTCAGCATTGAAGCCAAGCCGGCGCACCAGATCGGCCCCCACCTGCGTGAGTGCCGCCGGCACGAGAATATCCGTGGGGCCAATCAGCCGCATGGTCTGGTTCGTGTAGCCCGCTTCGCGCATCAGGGCCCGCGCACGGTCAATGCTGCGCGGCCCCATGAGCGGCGCTAGGCCCGCATCATTGGCCAGCGGCGTACCGGGTGTGAAGAGCCCAACGCCAGTGTTATACAGCGCCGGGTCTGTGCCCACGGCGGCCTGCATGAAAGTTTCCTGGCTGATGGCGGGCAGCAGTGCCTGACGCAGCGCCTTATTGTTGAAAGGCGGGTGCAAATGATTGACGCGCAGAATGCTTCCAAGCGGCAGCGGGTCAATGGCTTCGATCACCACCTGCCGATTGCGGCGGAGCAATTGCTGCACCTCCGGCGGCGGCTGTTCATACCAGTCAATCTCACCGGTTTGCAAAGCAGCAGACGCAGTCGCGGCATCCACAATGATATGCCATTCCACGCGATCAAAATGTGCGATTTTCGGCCCAGCGGTCAGGCTCGGTGAGCCGGATGGCACGGGGATGTAATCGGCAAAACGCTCATAGACCACGAGGCTGCCGGAATTGAATTCATTGGCCTTGAAGCGGAAGGGGCCGGAGCCGATGGCCTCACGCACCTGCTGGAAGGGATCGGTCTTGGCCAGACGCTCTGGCATGATGAAGGCGGGGCTATTGGAAACCTGCGCCAGCGCATGGAATAGCAGCGGGAAGGGTTTTTTCAACCGGAAGCGGATGCGCATATCATCCACCACCAGAATATCATCCGTGAGGGTCGCAAGCTTCTGGCCGAAGGGGTTGCGCTTCATCCAGCGTTGCAGGCTTGGCACCACATCCTGCGCGCGCACGGGCTCCCCATCATGGAATTTGAGGCCCGGTCGAAGCGTAATGGTGACACTCCGCCCGCCATCATCGCTGCTATGGCCAGCCGCCATTTGTGGCTGCGGGCGGAATTGCGCATCCATCCCGTAGAGCGAGTCAAACACCATATGCCCGAAATTGCGGGTGATATTGGCCGTGGTCCAAATGGGGTCGAGGCTGGTGAGATTCGCCTGCGGCACCATTTTCAGTACGCGGTTCTGTGCTGGCTGGGCAATGGCGAAGGACGGCAGCGCGGTTGCGGCTGCGGCGGCACCCAGTTTGAAGACATCCCGACGTTGCATGTGAGCCCCCTTTTCGTGTTCCGCCTATCAGACCCGCTTGCGGCTGGTGGCGCAAGCGCGATTTGGCCTCAGCCCGGCCTATGGCCGAAGCCCAAGGCCGGTTCGGGGGCAGTATCTATCCAGATTGCCTTGCTTTGCGTCAGTTCGGTCAAAACCTCCTGCCCCGAGGAGCGGCCATGGCCTGAGGCGCCAAAGCCGCCAAAGGGCACGGAAACGTGAATGGTGCGATAGCCATTCACCCAGAAGGTCCCTGCCCTCACCCTGGTCGCTACGCGATGCGCCCGGCCAAGATCACGCGTCCAAACAGCGCCAGCCAGGCCAAAAGGCGTGTCGTTGGCCAGGGTAATGGCTTCATCCTCATCCTCGAACGGGATGGCGGCGACGACGGGGCCGAAGATTTCCTCCCGTGCCGGGCGCGCTTCATTGGAAAGCCCGGCGAGCAAGGTGGGCGGCACCCAAAAACCGCCCGAGGGCAGCGCGGCCGGGGTGGCCGCCGCCATGACAGCAGCGCCCGAGGCAGCACCATCCGCTAGCAATTCCCGGACATGGGCGAATTGCCGCGCGTTGGCGACAGGCCCCATCTCGGTCGCCGCATCCAAGGGATCGCCAAGCCGAATGCGCTGCTGTGCTTCGGCAAGGGCCGCGACAAAACGATCATGCAGGCTGCGTTGCACCAAAAGCCGCGAACCAGCGACACAGGATTGCCCGCTGCCAGCATAAATCGCCTGCTGCGCGCCCTGGATGGCGCTGGCGAAATCGGCATCGTCGAAAACAATATTCGCACTTTTGCCACCGAGTTCGAGCAAGCAGGGCAAGCCGCGCGCAGCGGCGGCTGTTGCAACGGCGCGCCCAGCCGCGACACCGCCGACAAAAACCACCTTCGCGATTTCAGGGGCGGCGAGCAAAGCGGCACCCGTCACCTGCCCTGGCCCGGCGATCACCTGAAACAAGCCGCGCGGCAACCCGGCCTGTTCCGCGAGCAGCCCAAGCGCGAGCGATGTCAGCGGCGTGAATTCCGATGGCTTCAGCACCACGGCATTGCCCGCAGCAAGTGCGGGAAAGACATTCCAGCCGGCGGTGAAGATCGGCGCATTCCAGGGCGTGATCGCCAACACAACGCCAAGCGCCTCGCGTTTTACCATAACGGTATGGCCGGACGGTACAGGAATGATGCGGCCTTCGATCTTGTCGCACCACCCGGCCCAATATTCAGCCATCTCCGCCACACGCGCGACTTCGGCGCGCGTATCGCGCAAGGGCTTGCCGGTTTGCGCAGATTCCAACCGCGCGAGGTTCTCCGCATATTGCCGCAGCAAGGGCGCGATGGCCCAAAGCCGGCGGCCACGCTCGGCGCCACTCAAAGCCAGCCAAACGCCCTGCGCGCGGGCGGCGCTGCTGGTCGCTTGCGCGACAAGGCCAGAACCAGCGCTGTGATATTCAAGCAGCGCCGCACCAGTTGTAGGGTCTTGCAAGGTGATGGTGGTGCCATCTCCGGCAATGATCTCGCCATCCACAAGGCTCCCCACGCGCCCACACAAAAGCGCGGCAAGTTCTTCGGCAAGTACTGCTTTAGCGCTGAAGGGTGTCATGGCTTGGCTCCTTCAAAAAGCGCAGCTGAAAGCCGGTTGAAATCAGCCGCGTCTGGCACGGCTTCACGCATTTCCTGCCACAGCGCAGCGGCGCGGCCCGTGGCTTCCAGCGGCACGTCCAATTCCCGCGCCAATTCCAGCGCCAGGCCCACATCCTTGCGCATCAGCCCGGCGCTGAAGCCTGAGTCAAAGCTGCCGGGGATGATCCAGCGCGGCCAATTCACCTCGGTCACCGCGGAACGGCCAGACGCGCCATTCAACACCGGCAAAAGCGCTTCCGGCGCAACCCCGGCAGCGGCGCCAAGGCGCAGCGCCTCAGCAGCTGTCACCAAATGGGCTGCGACCAGCAGGTTGTTCACAAGCTTTGCCACCTGCCCCGCGCCGGATGGCCCGATGTGCAAAAGCCGCGCGGTCAAGTGTTGAAGCACGGGTGTGGCGCGTTCCAAGGCAGCGGCATCGCCGCCCACCATCATGGCCATGCTGCCCGCCGCCGCGCCGGCTGGGCCGCCCGAGACCGGCGCATCAAGATAAAAAACGCCGCGCGCTGTGGCCTGTTCCGCAAAACCGCGCACGGCGCTTGGCGAAAGGGTGGAGGTGTCAATGATCACCGCGCCCTGAGGCAAGGCGGGTAATGCGTGCTTCAGCACCTCAGCCACTGCGGCATCATGCGGCAGGGAAAAGATTGTCATGTCCGCGACACTGCCGGCCAGGTCTGCACCGATCAAGGCTCCGGCCTGCTGCGCCGCTGCGCGCTTGCCGGGGTCCAGATCCCAGGCGCGGGGTTGGTGGCCCGTCTCCAGAAGCCGCTTGAGCATGGCCATGCCCATATTGCCGAGACCAATTACCGCGACCATTGGCGCCCTCCCCCTGCAAGCTCGATTTGCTGGAGCGCCTGAATAGCGCCTGAGCCGAGCCAAGGCCATGACGGTTTGCGCCGCACCGCTTTCCTGCTTAACAGGCGCGCATGGCGTTATCTGAAACCATCACGCGTTTCCAGGATTGGCTTGGCCCCGCCCGCTTCAAGCTGGCGATGGAATTTCTGCGCTTTGGTGTGGTGGGCACCATCGGTTTCGTGGTGGATACCGCGGTGCTTTATGCCGGGCTGACGCTCGGGCTTGGGCTTTATGGCGGGCGTGCTGTCTCCTACCTGGTGGCGGCGACCACGACCTGGGCGCTCAATCGGGCATGGACATTTCGCGGACGCGGCGCTGGCCCGGCGCATCAGCAATGGGCGCTGTTTCTGGTGGTTAATCTGGTAGGTTTTGCGATGAATTACGGCACCTATGCCGCGCTGATCGCCTTTGTGCCGATGGTGGCAGCGCATCCGGTGCTTGGCGTGGCGGCGGGGGCAATTGCCGGGATGTTCGGGAATTTCGTGCTGTCGCGCCGTCTGGTGTTTCGCGCCAAGAACTAGGCGCGGCGGGTTGTGTTAGCCCGCCGCGCCCTTCGATCCTTAGCTACGGACTAGGCTGCACCCGCCTTCATTGAGCGGTCGGAAGGAGTCTTCGCGGGATGTTGTTTGCAGCAGCTTATAGTAGTCGAATGCGCCCTTGCTCTCTTCGGGCTTCTTCACCTCGAACAAATAGGCTGGGTGCAGCTTGCGGCCATCGGGGCGGATGCTGCCGGGGCCAAAGCAATCATCATCGCAAGGAATGGCCTTCATACGCGCAACCGTTGCCGCGCCGCTCTGCTTGGCCGCAGCCACGCCCATATCCGCGACTGTTTTCAGGTAATGCAGCGGTGCCGCATAGGAGCCTGCATGGTTCATACAAAGCGCGTTTTGCCCGATATTGGGGCGCACCCGGGCCGAGAAGGCGCGCGTGCGGTCATTCAAATCCCAATAGAAGGTTTCGGTGCAGACCAGACCTTGGGCTGTCTGCAAACCAAGTGCATGCACATCGGGCAAGAACATCAGAAGGCTCGCGAGTTTTGTCCCGCGCCGTGTGATGCCGAATTCTGCGGCCTGCTTGATGCAATTGATGGTATCCCCGCCCGCATTGGCAAGCCCAATCACCTTGGCGCGCGAAGCTTGCGCCTGCACCAGGAAGGACGAGAAATCAGTGGTGCCGGGGAAAGGTGTGCGCACCTGGCCCAGAACCCGCCCGCCCGCATTACGGACGAAATTCGCCGTATCGCGTTCCAAAGCATGGCCGAAGGCGTAGTCAGCCGTGATAAAAAACCAGCTATCCCCACCCGCCTTCACGGTGGCACCGCCAGTGGATTTCGCGAGCATATAGGTATCATAAGTCCAATGGACGGTATTGGGGGTGCACGCACGCCCGGTCAGATCCGAGGTCGCGGTTGAGGTGCTCATGAACACCTTGTTCTTTTCGCGAACAATATCCGCCACCGCGAGCGCCACGGATGAAGCGCCACCATCAATGATCAGATCAACACCTTCGCGATCAATCCATTGCCGCGTGAGGTTTGAACCGACATCCGGGCGATTCTGGTTATCGCCAAACAGCACTTCAATATTGAAGCCGCGATTGGCCATCTCCGCCGCCGCCTGACGCACGCAGGCAAGAGAGGTGGGGCCGGAGACATCGCGATAGGTGCCGGAGAAATCGCAGAGCAGCGCCATCTTGATGGTATTCGCAGCTTGTGCCTTAGCACTCTGCCAGGGCAGGCCACCAATGCCGGTGCCAATGCCCGCGCCGGCCGCAAGGGCCGCACGACGTGTTACTTGCATGAATTTTCCTCCCAAAACGGTTCGAAGCCTTTGCGGCCATGCGAAGGCTACGCCATCTGGGGGGAAGGTAAAGCCCCCTGGGTCAAGGCAAGGTTTCAGGCGCCTTGCAACTGCACTTTTTCTTCGGATTTTTCCGCAGCATGGTGGAAATTGGCGCGCTGATAACCCGTCATGAAATCAGGATAAGTGATGGGTTCCATACGGCCTTGGACACCATCAGCCGTAATTGGATTCATGACAGCGCGGTAATTCGCATCCATGAAAAAGGGAATCGCATAGCGTTCGCGGCCAGAACGATTGATCACGCGATGCGGGGTTGCCAGAAAGCGGTTATCGGTCCAGCGCCTGAGCATCATCCCGCCATTGATCAACAGCGCGCCTTCAGGTGCCGGCGCATCCAACCACTGCCCATCCGGCAAGCGCAGCGAAAGCCCCGGCACCTTGTTCTGCGCCAGAATGGTCATGAAGCTTGTATCCATATGCGGCGCGATGCCGAATTCATTCTCGGGCGCGGTTGGTTCCTGAGGCGGGTAATGCGACATGCGCAGCGTGAACATCGGCTCCTGAAAAAAGGGCGAGAAATAATCAGCCGGCAAGCCAAGCGCGCGGGCATAGATTGGCAATAGCGAAAGCCCAAGCCCTTCAAAGGCCGCGCAGGCTTTCAGGATATCGGCGCGGAACCCCGGCAAATCCGGCCATTGATTGGCCCCACGAAAGCGCACCTTCCCCACCACGTCAGGGTGATCAGCGGGCAGGTCGCGCTTGAAGAACACCGCTTCATTGGCATTGGGCAGCGCCACATCACCCACCGCATTCACACGCGTGGTCGCACCGCGCATCGGCATATAGCCGATATTGTGCTCATTGATCTTGAGCGCGAGCTTGGCTTCCAGGGGCTGCGCGTGAAAGCGCGCGGCCTCGGCAAAGGTTTGATCAAGCAGCGCTTCCGAAATGCCGTGATTGCGCACGAAGTAAAAACCTACCTCGGTAAAGGCGTGGCGCAATTCTTCCCCTAACTTGTCGAGCGCGCCGGGCGCGCCAGCGCGCAAGGGGGCAAGGTCGAGTACGGGAATGCTGTCAGCCATGGCGAGTGGTCCCTGCATGAACGCAGGCAGCATCATGCCTCATGCGCAAGCGCGCAAGAGGCAGGTTTTAATTGGGCGTACGACTCAAATCCCAAAGATTTGGCACGCTATTGTTGTCATAGCCGGAGATGAAATATTCGGGCTGGCTGGTATCAGCATTGAACATCGCACGCTTCACCGCGCCGATATTGGCACCATAGACATGGATGCTGATGCTGGTGCGCCCTTCCACTGCGTTTTCAACACGATGCGTATCGTAGCTCTCGCTGCTCAAAACAACCACATCGCCGCGCTTGGCACGATCAACGCGCCCGGGGCGCATCGGCCCGCCATTCGGGTCCGCGACCATTTCGGTGGAAATCTCCTCACCTTGATGCACGCCAACCAGGCCCCAAACAGTGTGGTTATGCACGGGCGTTTTTTGGCCCGGCCCCCAGACAAAACACACCACCGAAAAACGCTCCTGCGGATCGCAATGCAGCAATAATTGGCGATAGGTATCCGTGGGCGCCGTGTAGTCTGCCGGCAGCCAATTGTCGGAAAGCACAAGCCTGCGCAGCAGGTTCGGCGCTTCGTTCAGAAAACGCGCCTCATTCGCCCCAGAATCAGCCAAGGCGGTCATACCGCGAACGAAATCTCGCAGGGGGGCAATGTCTTGCACAGGGTTGGCTCCAATACTTGAGAGGCAAAGGATTGAATATTTTGAAGAATTTTTCAACTTTTAGTTTAGTCCTCTCTCACAACCCCTCGGCAGTCAGCACGATACGCCCAGTGACTTTCCCCGCATGCAACCGATTGAGTGCCGTATCAGCCTGATTAAGAGGCATCTGCGTGATCGGAATACCCGGCAGACCTCCCTTCTGGGCGATACCCATCAATTCCCGTAACTCCTTCACATTGCCCACATAAGACCCTTGAATCGTGAGCGCGCGCATCGGCATGACCGGTAGCGGCACGGCCAATTCGCCGCCGAAAAGCCCCACCTGCACCAGCTTGCCGCCCTTCCGCAGCGCATCAAAGGCGCTCCGCGCTGTCTCGGTCCCGTTCACCAGGTCGATAATGGCGCGCACCGGACCGCCACAGGCATCCATGATGCGCTTGGCGGTTTCAGCATCGCCGCCCTGGACAATATCGGTGGCCCCTTCCCGCTTGGCGGCTTCCAACTTGGCTGCGCTGACATCCACCACCACGATCCGCCGATGCCCTTTGGCCTTCAGCACCGCAATGGCGTTCAAGCCAAGCCCGCCGGCGCCGATCAGCACAATGGGCTCATCTGCCGGCATCGGCATGACCTTATTGATGGCGCTGAACACCGTAATACCGGAACAGGCATAGGTCGCAGCAAGGGCGGGATCGAGGTTGCCCACCGGCACCAAATGCCGCGGTTCCGGCGCCAGCACATGGGTCGCATAGCCACCATGCTGATAAACGCCGAGGCTTTTGGGCGAGAGGCACATATTATCCTCATCCGCCCGGCAGGAGTCACAGGTGCCGCAGCCAACCCAAGGAAAGACCACCATATGGTCACCGACCTTGAGGCCCGCGCCATTGGCTTCTGGCCCCCATTTCAAGACGCGGCCCACGATTTCATGCCCCATGGCAAGCGGCAGCTTCACCCCGCGATCGGAAAGCTTCAGATAGCCACGCGAACCAAGATCATAGCCGCCTTCCCAGATATGCAGATCTGAATGGCAGACGCCGGCATGAGTAATTTCGAGCAGCACCTGCTGGCCCGTGGGTTCAGGCGTTGGGATAGAAATTTCCTGAAGCGGCTTTCCGGCTTCGACAACGGCCCAGGCGCGCATGGCAGACTTCCTCATTTCTTGGCGTTGACGCCATGGGAACAAGCCCTGCGCCGCTGGTCAAGCGGTGTTTTCAGTCCGGTCGGATGTTATTCTCCCGCACGACACGGCCCCAGGTGGCGATCTGGGCAGATAGGAACTGCGTAAAGGCGGCCTCTCCCTGCGGGTTGAGGTCTATGCCAAGGCCAAGGATGCGCTGGCGCAGTTCCGGCACATCCAAAGCCTTGCGAATGGCGGCTTCCATGCGGGTCTTGATTGCCGCCGGCAGGCGCGCGGGGCCAAGGAAGCCCCAGAAGGCGCGGGAATCAATGCCCGTGATGCCAAGTTCGGTCAGGCTGGGCACATCCGGAATGCTGGGGCTGCGCGTGGCGCCGGTTTGCGCCAGAGGCACCAGCGTGCCGGCATCAATATGCACACCAAGCGCGGGACGGGTCGCGATGGGCAAATCCACCTCCCCCGCCGCTGCCGCAACCGCAAGCGGCCCACCGCCGCGATAGGGCACATGCACAAGCTTGAAGCCGCCCGCGCGTTGCACGAGTTCCATGGTCAGATGCGCGAGGCTGCCATTGCCGATGGTCCCATAGGTGAGCGTTTCGGGCCGCGCCTTGGCCGCGGCAACAATTTCGGCAAAGCTGCGATAGGGGCGTGTGCGATGCGCTGTCAGCACCATGGGCGCGGTGCCGAACAGCAGAAGTGAGGTTAAATCCTTCTCCGTATCAAAGCCCATATTCGAAATAAGCGATGGATTGACCGCGTGCGTATCAAAAACAATGAGCCAGGTATTGCCATCTGGTGCTGCGCGCGCGACCTGCGCGGTGCCAAGTGAGCCTGATGCGCCGCCGCGATTTTCCACAATGAAGGGTACGCCAAATTCCGCTTGGAAATGCGGCTGCAGCAGCCGCGCCAACGCATCAGTGGAACCGCCCGGTGGAAAAGGAACCACGATGCGGATCGGGCCATTGGGCCAGGTGCCTTGGGCGCGTGCGATTTGCGGTGCCGCAAGCAAGGCCGGCACGCCGGCCAGGATGGCGCGTTTGCTGATCATCTGAAGCTTCTCCTGTTGTTTTTTAGGTGCGGGGGCTGGGCGCTTGTGCCTTGGAGGCCATCAGCGCGCGGCGGATTTCGGCTTCCGCCTTGTCCAATTCCACCGCCGCACCGGCGCGCTGCAAACGCGCGCGTTCGGCGATGGTTAGGCTGTCTTCAATGGTGGCGACCAGCAGGGCATTGGCCTGCTTTACCGCACCCAGATCGAAAACGCCGCGCTCAATCTCATTCCGCGCTTCGGCATTGCCCTGGCGTAGCCGCTCCGCATTCGCGGTCAGCAATTGATTGGTCAGGTCATTGGCCTGCTTCAGCGTCTGCCCCGCATCGCGCATGCGCTGAATGGCGAGTGCTTGCGCAAGCTGCTGGCGCCACAGCGGCACGGTATTGGCCACCACGGATTGGATCTTCGCTGCTAAGGCCTTATCATTTTCTTGAATGAGCCGGATGGAAGGCAGCGCTTGCATCGCGACCTGCCGCGTGAGGCGCAGATCGTGAATGCGCCGGTCAAGCTCATCGCGCGCGGCACGCAAATCACGCAGCTTTTGCGCGGCCAACATATCACCTGACGTCGCCTTGGCTTCGGCTTCCGGAATGGCGACGGTATCGGTGTTGTTCAGCACAATCGCGCCAGCGGCGATGTGATCACCAAGACCATGGAACCAATCAAGCGTGGCGCCATAAAGGCGTTCAAGCTTTTCGACATCTTCCAAAAGCCGCGTGCGATGCGCGTCCAGCTTGTCGCCTATCGCCTCCACCTGATCCTTCAACCCCTCATAGCGGCTGACCACCTGCGCAGCCTCAGCGCCCGCCTTATTGAACATGCGCGCAAAGAAGCCTGGCTTTTCGGCAAGGCCCGAAACGTCAAAGCCGCGCAGCGCGGTCAACAAGTTGCCAAGCGTCTGCCCAGCCTCCCCCGCTTCGCGATTCTTCGCCCCTTCCAGCATGGCATCGGCTGCCGCCGAGGCGCGGGTCTGCGCTTCCTGCCCGAAGCGGAGCACCGCGGCCGGGTCCGTCACATCAAGCTGCGCGGCGAGGCGTTCAACCTCGGCCCGGCGTTCCTCAGGGGTCACGATAATGTCGCTCATGAATAGCCTTCCTCGCGCAGCCTATCGGCCAAAACTTTCACTTGGATATCGAGTGCAGCGCTCTCCTCGGCGCGGAGATCTTCGCGCAAGCGCCGTGCAGCGGCCTCAAGATCACGCAGCAGCGCGCCCAAGGCGAGCGGTGGTGCCGCGCCGGCTTCAAGCCGTGTCGCGATGCGTTCCAACCCATCCAGATGCACGGCAAGGAAGCGGCGCGCGCGGGGGATACGCTCGGGCCGCGCTTCCAGATCATCCAGCACCTGGCCAATGACCCGCGCCACCGGCAAAAGCCGCGCTTCACGGCCGCGCAAGGCAAGGGCTTGAATGCCGGCAAGCCTGATGCGCGCATCCGCCAGCGGGCCAGAAGGTGGTGGTGGCGGCGGTGCGGGCGGGGCCGCTTCCGGGATTTCGGCATAAAGCAGCCGCGTGCCGCCCCAGGCGCCGAGCGCGAACAATGCCCCAATGATCGGCCCTGCCCCGGCGCCAAGCCCGGTCGCGAGGCCCGCCGCCACGCCCATGAGCACGGCGGCACGCTTGGCGTCGCCGCGCCTAGCGCGCTTCATCACGCGCGCGGCGATGAAGGGAAGGCCAATGCCGAGCAGGCAGCCGATCAGCGCTGTCTGGCGCATTGCAAACAGGTTGAAGAGCGTGGCGGGTATCAGCGCGAGACCCATCATCGGCAGTAGCCAAAGGCGCCAAAAACTATTCACAACGGAAGCACCGAAGCAACCGCGCGCCACAGCGCGAGCATGCCCGCCAAGGCCATGGTGCCGCCCAGCAGCATGAAGCCAAGCCAACGCTTCAGGCCCACAGGTAGGGTTGGGGTCGGTGGCGCCGGCAAAGGCGCGTTGCGGTTTTGGCTCACGCGGCGTTACATCGCCTTTGTGCCCGGCCCTATCAAGACCGGCAAAGGGGGAAGTTACACCATGGAGCAAATCGCCATCATCGGGGCCGGGCTGATTGGCCGTGCCTGGGCCATGGTTTTCTCCCGCGCCGGCCATAGCGTGCGGATTTGGGACCCGGTGGCGGGGGTTTCTGAAACCGCGCTCGGCCTGATCGGGCAAAGCTTGCAGGATTTGGCGGATGCCGGGCTGATCACCGAAACGCCAGCGGTCATCGCGGCCCGCATCAGCGCTGCCGCCAGCATGGAAGAATGTATCGCGGGTGCCGCGCATGTGCAGGAAAACGGACCCGAGCGCGTGGAGCCAAAGCGCGAGATTTTCGCGCGTCTTGATGCGCTATGTGGGCCAGATGTGGTGCTGGCTTCCTCCACCTCCGGCATTCCAGCCAGCGCCTTTACCGAGGGGCTGGCGGGGCGCGCGCGCTGCCTGGTCGCGCATCCGGTGAACCCGCCTTATCTGGTCCCGCTCGTGGAATTGGTGGGCGCGCCCTGGACCGCGCCGGAAGTGGTGGCACGCACGCGTGCCTTGATGGCGCGTGTCGGTCAGGTGCCGGTGACCGCGATGAAGGAAACCCGCGGCTTTGTACTGAACCGGCTGCAAGCGGCGCTGGTTGCCGAAGCCTTCCGCCTGGTGCGCGATGGCGTGATGAGTGTTGAGGATGTGGATGCCTGCGTGAAGGATGGGCTTGGGCTCCGCTGGTCCTTCATGGGGCCGTTCGAGACGATTGATTTGAACGCGCCGGGCGGGGTTGCGGATTACGCCGCGCGGTTCGGTGGGCTGATGGGCGGCATTACGGAAGAACAGACGCCGTTTTTGTATGATGAAGCAACAGTTGCGCGCGTGACGGCAGAACGCCGCGCAGCGCTGCCCTTGGAGAAGATTGGTGAGCGTTCAGCCTGGCGGGATCGGCGGTTGATGGGGGTGTTGGGGCATAAGAGGAAGGCGCGCGAATAGGCGCTACTTCGCCTGCAAAAACGCGAGGCTTTCGCCTTCCAGCATCACCGCCGTCAGCCCCCCGCCGGACCAGGCGGCGGTATCAATGCAAATGCGGTTTTCCCGCACCACCGGCATGAAGCCGGCCGTATGCCCATGCACCACCACATGCCCATGATCGCGCGGGCTATTCAGAAAATCATGCCGGATGCGGAGCAAATCCTCACGCGACTGATCTTCCAGCGCCACCCCTGGGCGAATGCCGGCATGGACGAACAGATAGCCGCCTTCCTCATGCCACAGCGCCAAATCGCGCAGGAAGCGGCGCTGATGCGGGGCAATCGCCTCGGGCCAGGTCTCACGCGGTGCATCGGGCGCAACACCCCAGGAATCGAGCGTCGCCCTGCCCCCGCCCCACAACCAATCCGATGCCGCGGCGCCATCACCCGCAAGCGCGCCCAGCATGGTTTCCTCATGATTACCCATCAGATGGAGCGTGGGCAGGCCAGGAATGGGATCGCGTTCCGAAAGGTAATCCACCACGCCGCGTGAGTCTGGCCCCTTATCCACGTAATCACCCAAATGGATCAGCATGGCCGAAGCCACGGGGCGGCGGCGCAAATCCTCGGCGATTTGCGCGTGCAGATCACGAAGCTGCGGCAGCGTGCCATGAATATCGCCAATGGCATAAAGGCGCCGTCCGCGCGGCAAATGCCCAGGTGCGCCGCGTATTTCCATCACTTCCGATCCGCCCTTGGGTCCAAGGCATCGCGCAGCCCATCGCCCACCAGATTGAAGGCCAGCACGACCACAAAAATCGCGAGCCCAGGCATGATGGAAAGCCAGGGCGCCTGAGTCAAAAACCGTTGCGCGCTATTCAGCATGGACCCCCAGGAAGGCGCCGGTGGCTGCTGCCCAAGCCCCAGGAAGGAAAGCGATGCCTCGGCGATGATTGCTTCTGCAATCGCAAGGCTTGCCTGCACCAGCAAGGGCGGGATGATATTGGGCAGCACATGGAAAAGCCCGATGCGCCAGGGCGGATTGCCAAGCGCTCGTGCCGCTTCCACCCAATCGGTGGATTTTGCATCAAGCGCCATGCCGCGCGCCAGCCGCACGAAAACCGGCGATGCGGTAATGGCAATCGCCAGCATGGCGTTCTCCAAGGCCGGTCCCAGAAAGGCCGCCAGCGCAATCGCCAGAATGAGAAACGGGACGGAGAGCATGGCATCCGCCACGCGCGATATCAGCCCATCCACCCAGCCACCGATCAACCCGGCGAGCAAGCCCAGCGGCACACCAATGAACAACGCGCCAAGCACGGAAATCACGCCCGCCATCAGCGAAGCCCGCGCGCCCCAAATGACGCGGGACAGCACATCGCGCCCGTTCTCATCCGTGCCGAACCAATGCTCAGCCGATGGCGGCTTGCGGATGCGGGTCCAGCTTGTTTGCAGCGGATCATAGGGCGCGATGAAGGGGGCGAGCAGCGCAATCAGCACAAAGGCCACCACCACCACCAGGCCAAACACCGCCAGCTTGTGGCGAAAGAAGCGCTTCAGCGCACGGCGCGCGGGGCTTTCGCCCATGGTGATGGCCGGCGCATTCATGCCTGACGCAGCCTTGGATTGATCGCCATATAAAGCAGATCAGCCACCAGTGAGAGCAGCACGAAAATCAGCGCAGTTGCCAGCACAACACCCTGCACCACCGGGTAATCCCGGTTGAACACCGCATCCACAATCAGCTTGCCAAAGCCCGGAATGGTGAAGACCTGTTCGGTGAGTACCGCTCCGGCCAGCAGCCGGCCAAATTCAATCGCGCCCAAGGTCACCACGGGGATCAGCGCGTTGCGCAGCGCGTGCTTCCAGACCACCATGCGTTCGCGTAGCCCCTTGGCTCGCGCCGTGCGCACATAATCCTGCGATAGCGCTGTCAGCATCGCCGCACGCGTATGGCGCATCAGCACGGAAGCAACGCCGGTGCCGAGCACAAAGGCCGGCATGATGGTTGTCGCGATGGATTGCCAGAAATCCTCGGTCAGTGGGACGTAACCGGATGGCGGCAGCCAACCCAGCTCCACACTGAAAAACAGGATCATCATAATGCCAAGCCAGAAATTCGGCGTCGAAATGCCAAACAACGCGACAGCATTCGCCGCCCAATCCGCCGGCTGATCGCGCTTGACGGCGGAAAGAATGCCCGCCGGCACACCAATCAGCACCGCAATAATGAAGGACATGGCGGCAAGCTGCGCGGTAACCGGCAACTTGTCCAAAATAAGCTGACTGACCGGCATTCTGATACGCCAGGAAAAGCCGAAATCACCCGTCAGCACATTGCCGATCCAATAGAGGTATTGTTCATGGATCGGCCGATCCAGCCTGAGTTCCGCGCGGATTTGCGCCAGCACTTGCGGGTCGCCGCGTTCTTCCCCTGCCAGGATCAGCGCCGGATCGCCGGGCATCAATTGCTGCAACCCGAAGATCAGGATCGAGAGGATGAATAGCGTCGGCAGTACCTGCCCAATCCGCCGGAGAAGCCAGACCCACATGGCGGCTATTGCAACCGCACGCCTTGCAGCCGCACCAGCCCATCCGCGATGGGCCGATAGCCGGAAAGCCGCGCGCTATGCGCCATGATATTCTTGCGGTGCCAAAGATAGATGCGGTGTAAATCCTCCCCAAAGGCGATGCGTGCGGCGCGGGCGTAGAGCGCCTGGCGCTTGGCTACATCCAATTCCGTGCGCGCTTCATCCAACAGCTTATCCACTTCCGCATTGGAATAGCGGCCATCATTCTGCCCGCCACCAGTGCGGCTGAAGCTGAAGATATTGCCATCCGGATCGGTGCGGCCGGACCAGCCGACCAGATAGGTTTCAAACTCACCCCGCGCGGCGGCCTGCAAGGAAGAAGCGAATTCCATGGCGCGGAGACGCAGATCAAAACCCGCTTCCTTCACCATGGCCTGAATGACTTCACCGACCTGACGCAGATCAGGATTATTCGGCACGGTCATTTCAACCGTGATGGGCAGGGTGGCACCCGCTTCGCGCAGCAGCGCCTGAGCACGCGGCAAATCACGCGCGGTGGGTGGGAAATCACGCACATGGAATGGGCTCGCCGGTGGGAAGGGCTGGCGGGTTGGCACATACATGCCCTCATAGACCACCTGGTTTACCGCGGTGCGATCAATCGCCAGTTCAAAGGCACGGCGTATGCGCGCATCTCGCCCAAAGGGCGTATTGGCGCGTTCTCCATTGCCAACATTGATGCTGATGCTTTGATAGCCGAGTTCATCCACCGCAACGGCGCGCAGATTGCGGCTGCGTTGGATGGTCTTGATGTCATCCGGTTCCATCCGTTCGGCGAATTCCACCGCGCCGGATTGGAGGTTCGCAAGCCGCACCGTATTGTCCGGAATCGGCAGATAGGTCACGCGCGCCAGATGGATATTCCGCGCGTCCCAATATTCCGGGAACCGTTCACCAACGATACGTTCCTGCGCGACACGCTCCACGAACCGGAAGGGGCCGGTGCAGACCGGGCGCGTGCCAAAATTGCGCCCCAGTGCTTCTGCTGCCTTGGGGCTGACCGGCATGCCTGCGCGATCCGTCAGGGCCGCAAGGAAGGAAGCCGATGGTCCCTTCAGGCGAATGCGGATGGTCTTCGGGTCAATAACCTCGACGCTTTCCATATCGGCGATTTCGCTGCGGCGGAAACTGCCCTGCAAGGTCAGATGCCGCAGCAGCGAATAGCGCACCGCTTCCGCATCCATCACTTCATTGTCGTGAAAGCGCACCCCTTCGCGCAAGGTGATGATCAGGCTGCGCGGGTCTTCCCAGCGATGGCCGGTTGCCAGTTGCGGCACTATTTCGAGTTTTTCATTGATGTCAAACAACTTATCGCAGAGCGCCGCATAGACAATGCGCCCGACGAAAGTGCGCGACAGCGTCGGGTCCAGAATATCGGGGTCTTCCTTCAGCGCAATGCGCAAATGCTGCGCGCTGGCAGGTGCTGCTGCGACAGCGAGCACCCCAAAAGCGGCAAGCGCCGCACGGATCATTGTTTTCATGCGTAATCTCCCATCCCGATTGGTGACGGGGCATTGCCCCGGAAAAAACCTTGCAGCCGCGCCAATCTTTCGCCGCCGCCAAGGGCTGCACTACGCTCAACGGGTGCGGGCAGGCTTGCGGCAAAATGGCAGGCGACCGCGTGGGCGGCACCTTCAAGCCGCGGCGTCTCCGCGCGGCATTGTTCGGTGGCGTAAGCGCAACGCGTATGAAAGCGACAGCCAGAGGGTGGCGCGATCGGGCTCGGCACATCGCCTTCCAAGGGCGGCGTTTTGGTCTGCGCGCCCGGCATGGCGGCCACCAGCGCGCGCGTATAGGGATGGCGCGGCGCGCCCAGCACGTGCTCAGCCGGGCCTTCTTCCACAAGGCGGCCAAGATACATGACCGCAACGCGGTCTGCGACATGGCGCACCACGCCAAGATCATGGCTCACCAAAACAAAGGTCAGGCGCAAATCGCGGATCAGATCACGCAGCAGATTGATCACCTGTGCCTGCACGGAAACATCCAAAGCGCTGACAGGCTCATCCCCGATAATGAGGCGCGGATTGCTGGCAAGCGCGCGCGCAATCGCGATGCGTTGGCGCTGCCCGCCCGAGAATTCATGCGGCCAGCGCCCGGCATTTTCCGGCCGCAAGCCAACACGGCGGAGCAATTCGGCAACGCGCGCTGCTTCCTCGGCGCGCGGCACAACGCGATGCAGCCGAAGCGGCTCCGCAATCGCCTGCGCCACCGTCATGCGCGGATCAAGGCTGCCGAAAGGGTCCTGGAAAATGATCTGCATATCCCGCCTGCGCGCGCGCAAGGCGGCCGGCGAAAGGCTGGCAAGATCCTCACCGGCAAATCGTACCGAACCGCTATCGGGTTCAATCAAGCGCAGCATCACACGCCCGAGTGTGGATTTACCGCAGCCGCTTTCGCCGACAATCGCCAGCACCTCGCCTTCCGCAACAGCCAGTGAAACGCCATCCACCGCATGCACCGCACCGGCGCGCCGGCCGAGCGCATCGCGCACCGGGAAATGCTTCACAACATCGCGGAGTTCCAACAAGGCCGTCATGCCGCCGCCCCCAGCATGGCATCGAGCGGCGCGCGCAGGCAGGCGCTGAAATGGCCGGGCGCAACCTCGGCCAAGGGCGGCGCGCCTTCAGCGCAGCCTGCAATGGCAAAGGGGCAGCGCGGTGCAAAGCGGCAGCCAGGCGGCGGCGCGCGCAAATCCGGCACGGTGCCTTCAATGCTGGCGAGCCTTTCGCCACGCACCCCTGCCGCAGGTGCGGCGCCCTGCAGGCCAACAGTATAGGGATGTTCCGGTCGCGCAAAAAGATCAGCCGCCCGCGCCTGTTCCGCCACGCGCCCGGCATACATCACCACAACATCATCGGCATGATCTGCGACCACCCCCAGATCATGCGTGATTAGGATCACTGCCGTGCCAGTCTCCCGCTTCAGATCATCCAGCAGGGCCAGGATTTGTGCCTGCACCGTCACATCAAGCGCCGTGGTTGGTTCATCCGCAATCAGCAGCTTGGGCCGGCAGGCGAGTGCAATCGCGATCATCACGCGCTGGCGCATACCGCCCGAGAGCTGATGCGGGTATTGTCGCGCGCGTCGCGCCGCATCGGGGATGCGCACTTTCTCCAGCATCGCGACCGCCGCCTTGAAGGCCGCGTCGCGGTCAAGTTTTTGATGCAGGCGCAGCGCTTCCGCCACCTGTTCACCGGCAGTGAAGGCCGGGTTCAGGCTGGTCATGGGTTCCTGGAAAATCATCGCCATTTCGGCGCCGCGCAAGGCCCGGCGATCTTCTGCCGGCAGGCCGATCAATTCCCGCCCCATCAGCCTGGCACTACCTGTCACCGCCGCGTTTTCCGGCAGCAGCCCCATAATGGCCAAAGACGCCACCGATTTGCCGCAGCCGCTTTCGCCCACAATCGCGAGCGTCTTGCCCGCTTCGGCGCGAAAGGAAATGCCATCCAGAATGGACAGCATGCGCCCATCCTGGCGAAAGCCAAGGCTGAGCCCGGACACGTCCAGCACCGGCGCGGTCACTGGCAAATCCCTCTGGCTGAGATGGGCGGTTTCATCACGCTTCTAAAAACCCCCAAAGCGGTTCTTTCGCAAGCCCTGACCTGACGCAGCACGCCGGGGCCATGATGCAGCCTGCCCAAAAGCAAAGCGCCCCTGCCGCGAACCGCAGCAGAGGCGCCCTGTTTCAGAAGCGTCGCGGCGTCTTACAGGCGCACACGCAGCAGATTGCCAATTTCCCCCACAATGCCGCGGCGGAAGGCGAGCACGCAGGCGATGAAGATGACACCCTGGATCACCGTGACCCAGGCGCCCATTTCGGCCAGGTAGTTCTGCATGGCGACAATCACTGCGGCACCGATCATCGGGCCAAACACCGTGCCAAGCCCGCCCACCAGCGTCATCAGCAGCACTTCACCCGACATGGACCAATGCACATCCGTCAGCGTCGCAATGCCAAAGACCAGCGACTTCGTGCCGCCCGCAACACCGGCCAGCGTCGCGGACAGGATGAACGCCACCAGCTTATAATCATCCGTCCGATAGCCGAGCGATGTGGTGCGCGGTTCATTTTCACGAATGGCCTTCAGCACCTGACCGAAAGGCGAATGCACAATGCGATGGATCAGCAGGAAGCAAGCCACAAAAACCGCTGCGACGAACCAATACATGGTCATATCGGGAGCGAGAGAGATGAAGCCAAACAGATGCCCACGCGGCACCGCCTGAATGCCATCCTCACCGCCGGTGAAGGGCGCTTGCAGACAGAAGAAGTAGATCATCTGCGCCAGCGCCAGGGTGATCATGGCGAAGTAGATGCCCTGGCGACGAATGGCGAGCCAACCGAAAATCGCCCCCTGCACGCCGGCCAAAAGGGCGCCGATGATGATGGAAAGCTCCGGCGTCAGGCCCCAAACCTTGGCGCTATGCGCGGCGATATAGCCGCCAATGCCGAAATAGGCAGCATGGCCGAAGGAAGTCAGCCCGACATAACCAATCAGCAGGTTGAAGGCGCAGGCAAAAATCGCGAAGCAGAGCAGCTTCATCAGGAAGACGGGATAGAGGAAGAAAGGTGCCACCACCAAGGCCGCGAACATCACCAAAAGGGCCACGAATTGCGCCTTGGTGAAGCCGAAGATTTCTTCCTGCGGTCCCGCCGGCACCGCGCTGCTTGTCATGGATTGACCGGCCATGGATCAAGCCCTCCCGAAAAGGCCGGCAGGACGCGCCAGCAAGACGATAACCATGATGATGAAGATGACGGTCGCTGAGGCTTCCGGGTAGAAAACCTTGGTCAGACCTTCAACAATGCCAAGCCCGAAGCCGGTCAGCACGGAACCCAGGATGGACCCCATCCCCCCGATCACCACCACGGCAAACACGACGATGATCAAATTGGTGCCCATTTGCGGGTTCACCGAATAGATCGGCGCGGCAAGCACGCCGGCCAGCGCAGCGAGTGCCACACCCGCCCCATAGGTCAGCGTAATCATGCGCGGCACATTCACGCCAAAGGCCTGCACCAGCGGCGCGTTTTCCGTCGCCGCGCGCAGATAGGCGCCAAGCCGCGTCTTTTCGATGACCAGCCAAGTCGTGATGCAGGTGAAAAGCGCGAACACCACGACCCAGCCGCGATAGACCGGCATGAACATGAAACCGAGATCCCAGGCGCCGGAAAGCTGCGTCGGAATGCGATAGGGCATGCCGGAGGAGCCGTATTGATTTCGGAAAATCCCTTCAATGATCAGGGATATGCCAAAGGTCAGCAGCAGCCCATACAAATGATCGAGCTTGTAGAGCCTACATATCATCGTTCGTTCAAGGATGACGCCGGTCAGCCCCACCAGCAAAGGCGAGAGGATCAGCGCCCACCAATAGCCGATGCCAAGGTAATGCAGCAGCATCCAGGCCACGAAGGCGCCCATCATGAATTGGGCGCCATGCGAGAAGTTGATGATGTTGAGCAGCCCGAAAATCACCGCGAGGCCGAGTGACAGCATCGCGTAAAAGGCGCCATTGATCAGTCCGAGCAGAAGCTGTCCAAAGAGCAGCGGCGCCGGTATGCCGAATATCTCATCCATGCGGTGATGTTTCCCTCAGGGCACCGACATGCGCTGGCAGTAGCCAGGCATGGGGTGCGAAGTGGCGCTCAACAAAAACAATTACGACCGAACCAGCGCACAGCCACCTTCACCGATTGGGCGGAAGGCCTCTTCGGCGGGCGTCGTTTGCAGCAGCTTGTAGTAATCCCAGGGCTTCGTGCTTTCGGCGGGCGTCTTCACCTCAAACAGGTATGAGGGAATGATGCGACGGCCATCCGCTCGGATCGTTGCCTTGCCAAACAGATCATCATCGGAAGGCTGCGCCTTCATCCTATTAACCAGATCAAGGCCCGAGGCCTTGGCAGCGGGCACGCCCATCGCCGCCACGGTCTTCAGGAAGTGCAGCGCACCGGAATAGCAACCGGCATGGATCATGTTCGGGTAGTTGGTGGGAATGCGCCGCAGCATGCGCTGGGTCCAGGCGCGGGTCTTGTCATTCATGTCCCAATAGAAGCTTTCGGTGCAAACGAGCCCCTGTGCCGTCTGCAGCCCAAGCCCATGCACGTCATTCACGAACAGCAACAGCGAGGCAAGCTTGATGCCGCGCCGCGTAAGGCCAAATTCCGCCGCCTGCTTCACGCAATTCTGCGTATCCGCCCCGGCATTCGCAAGCCCGATTATCTTCGCGCGGGAAGCCTGCGCCTGCACGAGGAAGGAGGAGAAATCCGTGGTGCCCGGGAAGGGCGTGCGCACCTGCCCGACAACGCGCCCACCGGCGCTGCGCACGAAATTCGAGGTATCGCGTTCCAGCGCATGGCCGAAGGCATAATCAGCCGTGATGAAGAACCAGGTATCCCCACCCGCGCGCACGGTCGCGCCACCAGTGGAGCGCGCCAACATGTAAGTATCATAGGCCCAGTGGATCGTATTCGGGCTGCATTGCGCGCCGGTCAGATCCGCGGTTGCGGAACCCACGCAGATATAGGACTTGTTCTTTTCCCGTGCGACACCCGAAACGGCGAGCCCCACTGAAGATGTCGGCACATCCATGATCAGGTCCACGCCCTGATCATACCATTGCCGCGCCAGATTCACGCCGACATCCGGACGGTTCTGGTGATCCGCCTCGATCACCTCCACCCGGAAGCCATGGCTGGCGCCGAATTCGGCAGCGGATTCGCGCGCGGCGGCCACCGAAGTCGGCCCCGTATTGTCGCGATACATGCCCGACATATCGGTCATGACACCGATACGCACGGTATTCGCCGCCTGCGCGCGGGCAAGAGAGAGCGGCAGGGCGCCTGTGGCGGCCGCTCCGGCAAGCATATTACGACGAGAGAGTTGCATAACGTCCTCCTGCTGATGTGCTAGAGCATTTCCAAGTCAAGCAAGATCACCTGACTTTTGGGTAAGTGCGGGCAAACCATAACGTGGTTTATGTTCGCAAAATGGATGCTTAGCGAACATATCCCACGAATAGGCATCTTAGACCCCAAGATATTGATGCAACCGATCGAGTGATGCATTCAGGTCTTCATTCGCGACCATATCCACCACGCGGCCATGTTCCATGACGTAATGCCGATCCGCGACGGTTTGCGCGAAACGGAAATTCTGTTCGACCAGCAGCACGGTGAAGCCGCGCTTCTTCAATTCACGGATCGTGCGCCCGATTTGCTGCACGATCACCGGCGCCAGGCCTTCCGAAGGCTCATCCAACAGCAAAAACCGCGCGCCCGTGCGAAGGATGCGCGCAATGGCGAGCATCTGCTGCTCACCGCCGGAAAGCTTGGTGCCTTGGCTGCGCGCCCTTTCCTTCAAATTCGGAAACAGCGTGTAGATTTCATCCAAGGGCAGCCCACCGGGGCGCACCATGGGTGGCAGCAGCAGGTTTTCGGTCACGTCGAGCGAGGCGAAAATCCCGCGCTCCTCAGGGCAATAGGCAATGCCGGCGCGCGCAATCACATCCGGGCGCGCATTGACGAATTCCTTGCCCTCATACTTGATCGAACCGCTGCGGCGCGGCACCAGGCCCATGACGGATCGGAGCGTGGAGGTCTTGCCCGCACCATTGCGGCCAAGCAGCGTCACCACTTCGCCTTCGCGGATATCAATATCCACGCCGTGCAGGACATGGCTTTCGCCATACCATGCCTCAAGCCCGCTAATTTCCATCAAGGCGCCAGTGCTGGCCTTGGCGCCCGCTGGGGCGGTCATCACATCAGCCATGGGCCGGCTCCGCTTCGGTTGACGCATCGGTGCCAAGATAGGCCGCCACCACATCCGGGTTGCGCGACACGGCTGCGTAATCACCTTCCGCCAACACGCTGCCGCGCGCGAGCACGGTGATGGTATCGCAAAGCCCCTGCACAACGCGAAGGTTATGTTCCACCAGCAGAATGGTGCGGCCGACCGAGACGCGCTTCACCAGCGCCACAACCCGGTCCACATCATCATGCGCCATGCCGGCGGTTGGTTCATCCAGCAGCATCATCACCGGATCAAGCGCAAGCGTGGTTGCGATTTCAAGCGCGCGCTTGCGACCATAGGGCAATTCACCCGCGGTCAGGTGCATCCATTCCGTGAGACCCACATCCGCCAGCAATTCCTCGGCCCGCGCATCAAACTTGCGCAGCACCGAATCGGAACGCCAGAAATCGAAGGAACCGCCACGCGCGCGCTGCAGAGCCACGCGCACATTTTCAAGCACGGTCAGATGCGGAAACACGGCGGAGATCTGAAAGCTCCGCACCAGGCCAAGGCGCGCCACCTCAGCTGCCTTCATCCCCGTAATGTCGCGACCATCATAGCGAATGGCGCCACGGGTGGGCGGCAGAAATTTCGTCAGCATATTGAAGCAAGTGGTCTTGCCGGCGCCGTTCGGGCCGATCAAGCCATGGATGGTGCCCCGGCGAACACTGAGGTTCACGTCGCTGACCGCGACGAAGCCCCGGAATTCCTTGGTAAGCCCTTCCGTTTCAAGGATGGTGTCAGACACCCGAACCACGCCCCCCTTCTTACAGCAGTTGATACCGCCAAGCCTCTTTGAACCCTACCTATGCGAGGCTCGGCCTTCCTGCAAGCCACCCCTTTCATTTCCCGACAAAAATCGGCGGAGCGGCGCGTGAACAAAAAAAGGGCAGAGGTTGCCCCCTGCCCTTTCCAGCCCTCTGGGATATCCCAATCAGGCTTCCGATAATTCCTCAGGCTTCACCTGGCGCTCGGCCACCTTGGCCAGTTCCAGGATGAAATCCACGACCTTTTCCTCAAAAATCGGGGCGCGGAGGTTTTCCATCGCTTCCGGATTCTTGCGGAAGAATTCGATCACCTGCTGTTCCTGGCCACGGTAGCGCGACGCCTCCTGGCGAAGCGCACGGCTCAGCTCATCCGGTGTGACCTGGATATTGTTGCTGCGGCCAATCTCGGACAGCAGCAGGCCAAGCCGGATGCGCCGCTGGGCGATACCGCGATATTCGTCGCGCAGCGTCGCCTCATCCTTGCCGGCATCATCGGCATCAAGCCGCCCGGCCTTCAAATCGGCTTCCACGCGCTGCCAGATTTGGCTGAATTCACCATCCACCATGCCTTCCGGCACTGGGAAGCTCGCCTGATCAGCAAGCTTGTCCAAAAGGGCGCGCTTCAGGCGCATGCGCGCCATGCCATCATATTCGCGCTGCAAGCCTTCCTTCACCTGGGCCTGTAAGCCAGCCAGATCATTCTGCCCGACCGTCTTCGCCAATTCATCATCAATGGCGCGCGGCACGCGCTGCTGCAGCTTCTTCGCCGTAATGGAGAAGACCGCGCGCTTGCCCGCCAATTCGGCCGAGCCGTAATCCAGCGGAAACACCACCTGGATATCGCGGCTATCGCCCACGGAAAGCCCTTCCATCTGCTCGGTAAAGCCTGGAATGAAGCCGGGGCCGCCGACTTCAATCGGCATATCGGTGGCCGACCCACCCGCGAAGGGGGCAAGGGCGGGTTCTTCCGTGCCCGCGATCAACCGCGCCGGGCCGATCCGCAGCGTGAATTCCACCGCCGCACCCGCTGCCATGCCATGCAAATAGATAAAGGGCCGGCAGGCGCCGATTTCCGCCTGATCAGGGAAGGTGAAAGCAAGCGTGCTGCGCCCGGCCGTCACATCAAAGCCTTCGCGCTGCATATCCAGGAAGTCAACGCTGTCCTGGCCCAGGCTGTAGAAATTGAAGCCGAGCTTGCCCTGGGCGCCTTCCGGCAGGCTGCCGCCAGCTAGTTTGGTGCTGACCATGAGGCTATGCGTTGCCCCTGGCGCAGCGGCAATGCCCTTCGCCCCTTCCATGAATACCTGCACCCAGCCGGCTTCGGTCCCGCTGCCGCTGATGCGAAGGTCGAAATAGGGCAGCGCTTCTTCCGTGCCGATGGCGGCGATTTCAGACTTCAAGCCGCCGGAAAGCCCAATTTCCCAACCGCGCGGCGCCTGACCAGGGATGCCAGGCACGGCACCAAGCGCCGGGCCATTGGTCAGCAAATCCGGCACCACAGAACCAGCGAAATCGCACACCATCACCTCGCCCTTCGTGGCGGGGCGGGCTTCAGCCACATCCGTCAATTCGCCATTCCGGGTCGCGAGCGTTTCCAGAACTTTCTGGACTTCCTCATCGGCGGGTTCGGCGCGCAGGCGTTCCAACTCGATGCCCGAGAAATCAGGCATCGGCACATCCGGCAACACTTCCAATTCCATGCGGAATTCAAGATCGGCGCCTTCGGCGAAATTCGTCACTTCGATTTTAGGCTGCAGCGCGGGCTTCAGGCCGCGATCGCTGACCAGCTTGCGCTGCGCATCATTCACGGATTCTTCGAGCACTTCGCCCATGACGGCGGTCCCATAGCGCTGACGCACAATGGAAAGCGGCACCTTGCCCGGGCGAAAGCCAGGGAGCGAAACCGTCTTGGCGATTTCCGCAAGGCGCTTTTCGCGGCTGGAGGCGATATCGCCTGCCGGAAGCGTCACGGAATAGGCGCGCTTCAAACCTTCATACGCGAGCTCATTAACCTGCATCGGAGGATCGTCCATCCCAAGCTAGAGAAACAAAAGACACCGGCGGCGCTTTGGTGCGGGCGAAGGGACTCGAACCCCCAAGGCTTGCGCCACCGGAACCTAAATCCGGCGTGTCTACCAATTCCACCACGCCCGCACCGAAGGGCGCCGCGGTCAGCGGGTGGCCTTTAGCCTATGCCTCAGCGCTTTCCAAGGGCGGTTGTTTCAAAACAATTTCAAGAAACCAACGCCTGGGCGCAGGCATCCAGAATGGCGGCCTCATCCAGACCAT
>VGDL01000025.1 GCA_016869735.1 Alphaproteobacteria bacterium | reverse complement strand
ACTTCTTGCGCCAGATATAATAGGTTGCGTCACTGATCCCAGCCGTCCGGCAAGCCTTCGCCACATCCGCACCGCCAGCCAAATCAAGCTCAACCTGACGTAAAATCTTCAGACAATCCTCATCCGAATGGCGCTTCCGAGCCATCCAAAACCCTCCCCTATGGCACAACAATAGTGGCTCAACTTTAGGGGGCTGAGACACCTTGTGCGATGCGCTTCGCCTACAGAAGAAAATAAAGGAAGCCTTGGCGCTCTTCAGGCGGATTGAGGCGCTGAATCCGGATCAGGCAGTACTGAATAATTTGCGCTATCGCATGTTCGGAACTGCGGAATAGTTCAGCAATCAGCGAGAACAATATTAGATCTGATGGAAACCATCAGATCTAATTTCTTGCTCTTGGAAACACCCATGGCATCCGCCACGCCAGGGTAACGAAATGCGGCACGAAGGCTAGCGCCTACCTCACTCTATTCGCCACCAACTCATCCACTACCGCGGGATCAGCCAAGGTACTGGTATCACCAAGCCCATCTACCTCATTCGCCGCAATCTTGCGCAGGATGCGACGCATGATCTTGCCAGAACGGGTTTTCGGCAGGCCGGGCGCCCATTGAATGGCATCTGGTGTCGCGATGGGGCCGATTTCCTTCCGCACCCAGGCGACCAATTCCTTGCGCAGCACATCCGTGGCCTCAACGCCCGCCTTCAGCGTGACATAGGCGTAGATGCCCTGGCCCTTGATGTCATGTGGCATGCCAACCACGGCTGCTTCTGCAACAGCAGGGTTCGCGACCAGCGCGCTTTCAATCTCGGCGGTGCCCATGCGGTGGCCGGCGACATTGATCACATCATCCACGCGCCCCGTGATCCAGTAATAGCCATCGGCATCACGCCGCGCGCCATCGCCGGTGAAATACATGCCCTTGAAGGTGGAAAAATACGTCTGCACGAAGCGTTCATGGTCGCCATAAACCGTGCGCATCTGCCCCGGCCAGCTATCGAGGATGACCAAGTTCCCCTCGGTCGCCCCTTCCAAAAGCTTGCCTTCCCCATCCACCAAAGCGGGCTGCACACCCGGCAGCGGCAGCGTGGCTGATCCTGGCTTTTGTGCGACCGCGCCGGGCAGCGGCGAGATCAAAATGCCGCCGGTTTCCGTCTGCCACCAGGTATCCACAATCGGGCAGCGGGAATCGCCGACCACGCGATAATACCAAAGCCAGGCTTCGGGGTTGATCGGCTCCCCCACGCTACCCAGAATCCGCAGGCTGGAACGATCATGCTTTTGCACGGGGCCTTCGCCATCGCGCATCAGGGCGCGGATCGCGGTCGGCGCCGTGTAGAAAATATTCACCTTGTGCTTCGCCACCACCTGCCAGAAGCGCCCGGAATCCGGCCAGCTTGGCACGCCTTCAAACATCAGCGTCGTCGCGCCATTCGCAAGCGGCCCATAGACAATATAGCTATGCCCCGTCACCCAGCCGACATCGGCGGTGCACCAATAGATCTCACCATCGCGGTAATCGAAGACCTTCTCATGGGTGTAAGATGCCCAGACCATATAGCCGCCGGTCGTGTGCAAGACACCTTTCGGCTTGCCCGTGCTGCCTGAGGTATAAAGGATGAAAAGCGGATCTTCCGCGCCAATGGGCTCAGGCTCGCAGGTTTCGGGCTGGCCCGCAGTGATCGCGTCCCACCAATGATCGCGGCCGGACATCATCTCAACATTGCCGCCGGTATTGCGCGCGACAATCACGTGCTTGATGGAAGGGCAGGTCAGCAGCGCCTCATCCGCATTCACCTTGAGAGGTACGCGCCGGCCACCGCGGCGGCCTTCATCGGCGGTGATGAGCATGACGCATTCGGAATCCTGAATGCGCGACGCCAGGCTATCGGGTGAAAACCCGCCAAACACGATGGAATGCACCGCGCCCACGCGCGCACAGGCCAGCATGGCGACCGCCGCTTCCACGATCATTGGCAGATAGATGCAAACGCGGTCGCCTTTTTTCACGCCAAGCTTCCGCATGGCATTGGCCAATTTGCAGACCCGCACATGCAAATCGCGATAGGTGATTTTGGCATCCGCAGCCGGATCATCGCCTTCCCAAAGGATCGCCACCTGATCACCGCGTGTCGCCAAATGCCGATCAAGGCAGGAGACGGAGGCATTCAGCACCCCGTCTTCAAACCACTTGATCGAAACATTGCCGTTGAAATCGGTGTTCTTGATTTTCGTCGGCGCCGTCATCCAGGCAATGCGCTTGGCTTCATCGCGCCAGAAGGTGTCGGGGTCTTTCGTTGAAGCGTCATACATGGCCGCGCGCTCAGCTTCCGTCACACACGCCTTGGCGACGATTTCGGGTTTCAGCGCGATCAATTCATCAGCCATGCCTGGGTCCTCCCCCTGTTTCGGTCTTGATATGGGGGGAATGTGCGTCCGGGCCTTGCGAAACGTCAATCTTTACGGGCCCGGTCAGGGCAGGAAAGAAAAAGACCCGCCTTTGGGGCGGGCCTTCGTTCCGGCTGGCGGGCGGGGCGCGTCTGCCCGCCAGAGGGGCTATTGCGTTAGCGGGCTGCGCCAGCCGCAGGTGCTGCCGGGGTTACCGCGCGGACCCGTTCATTGCCCTGATGGCCACGCACCTGGCCATTCGTGGCGTTACCGGGTTTGGCGGCGGCCGGCGCCTGTGCGGCGGGGCGGCTGCCCTGGGCCGGGGCGGTGCTGGTAGCCGCCCCTTGGGCAAGGGCCGCGCCCGTCAGCGCGAAAGCAAGGCCGGTGGCGAGAAGTGAGGTCTTGATCATGTAGCGCATCTTGTCCTCCTTATGTTTGAACCGTGCGCATGGATATATGACCCCGCCGTCAAGGCGGCCTTGCGACGAAGGCAAGGTATTTTCAGGACTTTTACGGCGGCGCCATGGCGGGTGTGGCAGGATTGCGGCGGGTGAAACGCCAATTAATTCCGCGGCAGACGCGCCGCGCTTGGCGCATCCGGATTCTGCGCGCGGTGCCGCAGCAAGTGATCGGCCAGCACTAGCGCCATCATCGCCTCCCCAACCGGCACGGCCCGGATGCCAACGCAGGGGTCGTGACGGCCCTTGGTAATAATCTCCACATCCTGGCCGAAGCGATCCACCCCAAGCCGAGGTTCCAGGATCGAACTGGTGGGTTTCACTGCAAACCGCGCCACAATCGGCTGGCCCGTGCTGATGCCGCCCAAAACGCCGCCAGCGTGATTGGCCTGGAAGGCAACCAAGCCGCCTTCGCCCATGCGCATTTCATCTGCATTGGCTGTGCCGGTCAGGCCAGCGGCGGCGAAGCCATCGCCAATTTCAACGCCCTTCACGGCATTGATGCCCATCAGCGCCCCGGCCAGATCAGCATCAAGCTTGCCGTAAATGGGCGCGCCCAGGCCGGGGGGCACGCCTTCGGCCACCACTTCAATCACGGCGCCGACTGAATTGCCGGATTTGCGGAGCGCCAAAAGCTGTTCTTCCCAGCGCGCGGCGGCGGCGCGGTCCGGGCAGAAAAAATCATTTTCATCCACCGCCGCCCAATCCCAATTGGCGCGGTCCACCGCATCGCCGCCCATGGCGACCAGGGCGCCCCTGATCCGCACGCCATCGCCCAGCACCTTGCTCGCAATGGCGCCGGCGGCGACGCGCATCGCGGTTTCTCGTGCGCTGGAACGCCCGCCGCCACGATAATCGCGAATGCCGTATTTCAGTTCATAGGCAATATCGGCATGGCCGGGGCGAAAGCGATCCTTGATTTCCCCGTAATCCTTGCTGCGCTGGTCGGTATTTTCGATCATCAGCGCAATGGGCGTGCCGGTGGTCTGGCCTTCAAATACGCCAGAGAGAATCCGCACCTGATCCGCTTCCTGGCGCTGTGTGACGAATTTGGACTGTCCCGGCCGGCGCCGATCCAGGAAGGGCTGGATATCGGCTTCCGAAAGCGTTATGCGCGGCGGCGCGCCATCCACCACGCAGCCAATCGCCGGCCCGTGGCTTTCGCCCCAGGTGGTGACGCGGAAAAGATGGCCGAAGCTGTTATGCGACATGGTGCAGGGGTCTATCCTGCCCCCCGCCGCGCGACAAGCACTGCGCGATGCCTTGCCTCAGGCCGCGCGCAGCCGGGCTGAGAGAGAGACCACTTTCTGCTGCAGCGCCGCGCTCTGCTGTGCCATCGCGTCATACTGCGTATCGAGAGCGCCCACCGGCGCGCCAGCGGCTTCCATGCCGTCCCGCACCTGGGCGACCGCACCGGCAACCGCCGTGGTGCCCTCGGCTGCGGCGGCGATACCCTGGGCGATTTCCCGCGTCGCCGCGCCTTGCTGTTCAATGGCGCGGGCGGCTTCGGCGGCGATGCCGTCAACGCGCTGGACAACCTCGGCAATGCCTTGGATTGCGGTGACCGCTTCGGTGGAGGTGCCGCGGATGGCCTGCACCTGGCGGGAAATCTCCTCGGTCGCCTTGGCGGTTTGGGTCGCGAGTGCCTTCACCTCGGAAGCCACGACTGCAAAGCCCTTGCCGGCTTCACCCGCGCGGGCGGCTTGGATGGTGGCATTCAGCGCCAGCAAATTGGTCTGGCCGGCAATGGCGGTGATCAGCTTCACCACATCGCCGATCTTCTCTGCCGCCCCGGATAGGCCCTGCACAATGGCGTCAGTGCGGCCGGCATCGGTTACGGCTTGCGCCGCGATCCTGGCCGAGGTGCGGATTTGTTCGGAAACGGATGCAACAGTCGCGGTCAATTCTTCTGCCGCTGCCGCGACCTTGCCGGTTTCCTCCCGCGCGCGTTCGGCGCTGGCGCCAATGCCGGTGGTGGCGTGCTGCATGGTGGCCTGCGCTTCTGTCAGCGCGGTCAGTGTCGTACGGCTGGTGGCCGCGTCCTGTGCCAGGCTTTGCAGCCGGGGCGTGATATCCGCGTCCAACATATGGGCTGCTTCGGTGCGCAGCGCAGCGTGGTCTGCTTCCAGCCGCGCCAGCGCCGCCTTGGCCTCATCCCGCGCGACTTGGGCGCTGATAAGATCAGCACGCAGCGCGGCAAGGATGGCGGTATCGGGCCGCTTTTCCGCAGCGCCAGGCGCTTGCCGGCGCGTGATAAAGGCGGTGAGTGCGGCCAGGGCGAGCGCAAGCGCCCCAAGAATCATTGGCAGAATCTGTGCCGGTAGGCGTTGGGGCTGGGCGGGGCGGGCACGCCGGGCTTCCTCGGCGGCGGCGCTGAGCAGCGGGCCGATGCTCGCTTGAAAAAGCGTACCAGATTCTTGCAGCTTGGCGGCGGCAGTGGCGACTTCCTGACCAGAGGCGATTTCACCGATGCGCCTTGCGGAGGGTGCCTCCAGCGCTTCATGCGCGCGTTGCAGGGCGATAGCTGCGTTGCGGAGCGCCTGGTAACGCGGGGCATTACCAAGCGCGGTGATGGCGGATCGCAGCGTGACAAGGGCATTATTCTGCGCGGTGATCAGCGCTTGATGCGCCGCATCGTCGCGCGTTGCGCCAACACGATTGGCGATACCGAAAAGTTCCTCAGCCGCGCTGCGTGCGCGCAGCAATGCCGCCTGGCGGGGGATCTCATTATTGGCGAGCAGGCCGCGCGGCCTGGGCGGCTGACCGCGTGCCGCAGGCGGCGTGTTCATGGCGCGCCTGATTTCCTCGCCCACTTCATCTATGGCCGGAAACAATGCCGCACGAAACACATGATGCGTGGCACCAAGTGCCGCAATTTGGCGTGCTGCTTCCTGCCGCGCTTTCTGTTCGGCTTCAAGTGCGGCGCCAAGCTGGCGGAGGGAGGTGGCAAGGCTGGTGCTGGCGGTTTGGACAGAGGCTGAAATCTGCGCATTGCCGCGGAGCAGCGCATTCAGGCGTTCTTCTGCCTGACGCGCCCGGCGCCCTGCATCCACTAATTCCACATCTGATCGTGCCAGCAATATGGCGGGCACAGCGCCGGAAAGCTGTGTGGCGCGTTCGGCGATCTCCAGGCTGCGCGCCAGCATGGGCAGGCGCGGATCAGCGGGTGGCGCTGGCAAGCTTTGCGGCAGGCCATAGATGATGCCAGCGGTTCCCAAGGCAGTCAGCGCGGCGACAAGGCCAAGGCTACCAAATGACCGTTTTGCTAAAGGCGCGGGGGCAATGGGGGACATAGGCTGTTCCGTATCAGAATGAACATGATTACTTTCGAGAGCCTACGCGTCATTGGTGAATATGCCGTGAGGAAGAACGCGCGCTTTTCGATCACATGCGTGAAGGGGTTACAGCCGATTTCGTGAAATATTAGGGATTGCCGTATTTCTTGCCATTCTGGCCACAACATTACCCAAAGATTTGCGTGCGCGCTTTCAGGACTCCTTCACCAAGGTCGAATATCTTGCACTTGTCGTTCGATTTTCTCCTGAGTGGGCGAAGGGCAGGGCTGTCCCTGCCCCTTATTGGGTTGATCTGCTTCGCACAGACCGAACCTGAAGGCCCCTATGGAGCGAAGGGATGGCTTTTGGAAACGCGACAGGGACCAGGAGACCCAAATGTTACGAATTCGGCCTTTGGCCATTATCATGAGCCTTGCCTTGGCGGCTGCTTCGGGCTTGGCCTTGCTGTCCTTCCTGATGATGCAGAATGCCTTCAGTGATGCGCGCAGTGCCTATCAGAACCAGCATCTTTCCTATCGTCTTGCCGATGAACTGCGTCAGTCATCGGATGACATTACGCGCAATGCGCGCACCTATGTGGTGACAGGCGATCCGAAATGGGAAGAACAATTCCTTTCGGTCATCGCCATTCGCAATGGCGAAAAGCCGCGCCCGGTGGATTATCACCGCATCTATTGGGATTTCGTCGCTGCCACTGGCCGTGCGCCGCGCCCGGATGGCGCGCGTACCCCGTTGCAGCAGATGATGCGCGAAGCCGGCTTCTCGGACGCGGAATTCGCGCTTTTGCGTCAGGCGCAACAGAACTCCGACGCGCTGATCCAGCTTGAAGGGGTCGCGATCAATGCCGCCAAGGGGATTTTTGCGGATTCCGAGGGCAAGTTCACTGTCCGCCGTGATCCGGATTTTGCCATGGCGCGCGATCTGATGCATGGCGCGGATTACCACCGCTTCAAGGCCGATATCGTGGGCCCGATTGACCAATTCTATGTGGCGCTTGAAGAACGGCTGGCGTCCAGCATTCGTGCCGCGGAAGATCGGGTTGCCTATTGGCGCTCCATCCTGGGTATCGCGGTAGCGATGATTCTGGCGGTTTCTACTGCCGCTGCCTGGCTGCTGGTGCTGCGTATCTCGAAGCCTCTTGATGAGCTTTCCGGTTCCATGGACCAGCTTGCAAAGGGGAATCTGGGTGTTGCTATCCCGCATGTCAGCCGCGTTGATGAAATTGGCGACATGAGCCGCGCTACGACCATCTTCCGCGATGGTTTGGTCGAAACAGCGAAACTGCGTGAGACGGAAGCCAAGCGCGGCGCGGAATTGGAAGCTGCGCGCCGTGCCGCCATCCAGGAAATTGCCAATGACCTGGAAAAGGCCATCGGCCAATCCGTCTCGGCGCTGTCTGACAACTCAACCAAGCTGGTGGCGGAAGGTGGCAAGGTTGCCAGCACGACCGATACTGCGCTTAATCAGGCACGCACGGCGGCGCATGAAGGCACGGAAGCCAATAACGGCATCCAAAGCGTCTCTGCCGCAGCAGAGCAGCTTACTGTTGCCATTTCTGAAGTCTCGGCCCGCGTGAATGCCGTGGCGCAGACGGCACGCAGCGCCGCTGATGAGGCGGATCGCGTGACTTCCTTGATTGATGGGTTGAATGCGGCATCGGTCAGGATCAATGACGTGACCGGGCTTATCGGGTCCATTGCGGCGCAGACCAATCTGTTGGCGCTGAATGCCACCATCGAATCGGCCCGCGCGGGTGACGCCGGCAAGGGCTTTGCCGTGGTGGCCTCGGAAGTGAAGAACCTGGCGGCCCAATCAGCCAAGGCGACCGAGGGGATTCAGGGCGAAATCAGCGCCATGCAATCCATCATCTCGGATGTGGTTGCGGTGATCCGCGAAATCGTTGGCCGCATCAGCCAGCTCAATAACGAAAACGGCGCCATTGCCGCTGCGGTGGAAGAACAATCCGCCACTACGGCGGAAATCGCCTCAAGCCTGCGTTCTGCCGCTTCCAGCGTTGGTGCGCTGGAAGGGTCCATTGGTCGCGTTTCCACCATGACCGCGGATACCGGCAAGGCGATTGGCACCATCAATAGCGCCACCAAATTCCTGGCGGATGAGGCGGTGCAGCTGCGTGGTGCCACGCAATCGCTGATCGAGCGTTTGCAAGCGGCCTGATCTGCGACGCAAAAAAAGAAGCGCGGCCCTGACTGTTGGGCCGCGCTTTCTTTTTCAACACGCGTAAATCAAACCGTGGAAATATCCGGCGCGTCGGGGTTCTTCATGCCGACAATATGATAGCCGCTATCCACATGATGCACTTCGCCTGTGACGCCGGCGGAAAGATCAGACAGCAGATACAAGCCCGAACCGCCCACTTCTTCAATCGTCACATTGCGCCGTAGCGGCGAATTATATTGGTTCCATTTCAGGATATAGCGGAAATCGCCAATCCCACTGGCAGCAAGTGTCTTGATCGGGCCGGCGCTGATGGCATTTACGCGGATGCCTGCCTCCCCCAAATCGGTGGCCATGTAGCGCACGCTGGCTTCAAGCGCGGCCTTGGCAACGCCCATCACATTGTAATGCGGCGTCACACGCTCAGCGCCCAGGTAGGAAAGGGTCAGCTGCGACCCGCCCGGCTTCATCAGCGCGGCGGCGCGCCGGCCAACGGCTACGAAGGAATAGCAGGAAATATGCATGGCCTGCAGAAATGCATCGCGCGGCGTGTCCAGATAGCGCCCGCGCAAAAACTGCTTATCGGCAAAACCAATGGCATGGACCAGAAAATCCATCCCGCCCCAGGCCTGTTCTACCGCGCCAAAGGCAGCATCCATGCTGGCATCTTCCGCCACATCGCAGGGCAGCACCAGGCTTGACCCCAGGCTTTCCGCCAATGGGCGCACGCGCTTTTCCAGCGCTTCTCCCTGATAGGTGAAGGCCACTTCGCCACCCTGGGCGGCAATCGCCTGCGCAATGCCCCAGGCGATGGAACGATCATTCGCGACGCCCATGATCAGGCCGCGCTTGCCGGCCATCAGGGTGCCTTTGGGGATGTTCGGGGCTGGATCGGTGTCGTTCATTGGTAGCGGGACCATCCGGCTGAAAAGGGTTCGCGCCGTCTGCCATGGCGCCGAATGGCGGGCAAGGCCCTTGTCCTTTCGCAAAGCGTCCCGATACAGGGCATGACAAGGAGAATCCAATGGACGGCACCACGACGACCACCGAAGACCCCTATGCCCTGTTTCAGGATTGGATGGCGGAGGCCACCAAGGGCGAGATCAATGACCCGAATGCCGTGTGTCTGGCCACTGCCACGGCGGATGGCAGGCCATCGGCGCGGATGGTGCTGCTGAAGGGCGTGGATGCGCGCGGCTTTGTTTTCTACACCAATCTGGAAAGCCGCAAGGGCGGCGAATTGGCTGCCAACCCTTTTGCAGCACTCTGTTTTCATTGGAAAACGCTGCAGCGCAGCATCCGTGTGGAGGGGCGTGTGGAACAGGTCCAGGATGCTGAGGCGGATGCCTATTATGCTTCCCGCGCGCGCACATCGCGCCTTGGGGCTTGGGCGTCCAAGCAATCGCGCCCGCTGGAAAGCCGCTTTGCCTTGGAAAAGGCCGTGGCCGAATATGGGCTGAAATATGCGGTGGGTGAGATCCCGCGCCCGCCTTTCTGGTCGGGCTTTCGTGTGCTGCCGGCGCGAATTGAATTCTGGCGCGACATGCCCTTCCGGCTCCATGAACGCCGCGTCTTTCACAGCGATGGCGCGGGGTGGCGGCTGGAAACCCTCTATCCGTGACGCTGGCCGCCGGCATTCCACCCGCCCAGGCGGAAGTAGCTACCTTTCTGACGGGGCTTGCCGGCGCCGCGCCGATTGAAACCCATATTTCGGCTATTTTTGTGGGGCGGGATGCCGCCTGGAAGATGAAAAAAGCCGTCACTTTGGGGTTTCTGGATTTCAGCACCCTGGCGGCGCGGGCGCATTTTTGCCGGCGGGAATTGGAGTTGAACCAACCCGCCGCGCCAGGCATTTACCGTGATGTGATGCCGATCACCCGCGCCCCGGATGGCAGCTTGCGGGAAGGCGGCGATGGCGCAGCGGTCGAATGGGTGCTGCGGATGGCGCCGATCCCAGCCGGGGATTTTTTGGATGCGGTGGCGGCGCGTGGCGCGTTGACGCCCCCCCTATTGGACGCTTTGGGCGATACAGTTTTCACCCTGCATCAATCAGCGCCCAGGGTGGAGGTGCCGGATGCGCCGGCGGCCATGGTGGCGGTGCTGGCCGGCAATCTGCGCGCGGCCCGCGCGGCGGGCCTGCCCGGGGCCACCCTTGCACCTTTGGCCGCGCAGTTTCAGGCGGCGCTTGAAAGTGCTGCGCCCATGCTGGCGGCCCGCGCGGCAGAAGAGCGCATCCTGCGCTGTCATGGCGATCTGCATTTGGGGAATTTGTGCTTGTGGCAGGGCAAGCCCACCCCCTTTGACGCTTTGGAATTTGATGAGGCTTTGGCGCGGATTGATACCGGCTATGATCTTGCCTTCCTGCTGATGGATCTGGATCGGCAGGCGGGGCGTGCGGCGGCGAATCGCGTATTCAACCGCTATTTGGCGCGGTCGGGTGATTATGGGGTGCTCGGGCTTTTGCCGTTCTGGCTTGGGCTCCGCGCCCTGGTGCGCGCGCATGTGGAAGCCGCGCGTGGGCGGGATGGTGTGTCGTTGTTGCAGGCGGCGGCTGACTATTTGGCGCCACCGCCGCCGCGCCTGATCGCGGTGGGCGGGTTGCAAGGCACGGGCAAATCCACCCTGGCGCGGGGCTTGGCCCCGGCGCTTGGCGCGGCACCAGGCGCGCTGCTGCTGCGATCTGATGAACTCCGCAAGCGCCATTTTGGCCTGGCACCGGAAGAACCCCTGCCAAGCGCGGCCTATACCGAGGCCATCAGCACCGCCATACATGAAGAATTATTCATGATTGCCGAAGCCGCGCTGCGCCAAGGCCATGCGGTAGCGCTGGATGCGATGTTTCTGGACGCGGGCCATCGGCAGAAGGCAGCTAAAATTGCGGCGCGCATGGGCGTACCCTTTCAAGGCTTTTGGCTTGAAGCGCCAATGGAAATCCTGAAATCACGCATCCTGGCCCGGCGGGATGATGCCTCTGATGCGACCATCGCGGTGTTGGAACGCGCGGCGCAAGCGGACCCCGGCGTGATGGATTGGCTCAGGCTGGATGCGACAGGCGATGCGCTGGGCGAGGCACGCCAGGCCCTTGGCGCAGCGGGCTGAAATATGTGCTAATCAATCCCATATCTGGGACGACGTAAAACAAAACCAAAGTCACGAGGAGGCATGGCCATGGCCTATCGCCGTCTATTGCTGCCGCTTACCGGCACCGCTACGGGCGAATCTGCGCTCGGCACCGCGCTGATCGCCGCGCGCATCTGGGGTGCGCATGTGCATTGCCTGCATGTGCGCGTGGATGCGCGGGATGTCGCGCCGCTTGCCGGGGAAGGGCTCTCCGGCGCGATGATCGAAGAAATGATGGCCGCTACCGAACGCGAAAGCGGGGAACGGGCGGATCGTGTGAAGTCTCTTTTCCAGAAATTCACCGCCAATCTGGGCGGCGTGACACTTGCCGATAACCCCGATACCGCCGCCAAAACCGATGGGCCAACATTGTCCTTCGAATCCATGGTGGGGCGTGAGGAGGACATCGTTGCGCAGCAATCACGGCTTTATGATTTGGCCGTGGTGCCGCACCCTGAAGCGGGTGAGGATGTATCGAGCAGCGATGCGTTGCACGCCATCCTGTTCGATTCCGGCCGGCCGGTGCTGATTGCGCCGCGCACGCCGCCGGCGGCGATCGGCACACGTGTTTGCATCGCCTGGAATGGCACTGCGGAAAGCGCGGCGGCGGTGGCGGCGGCGCTGCCCTGGCTGCATCAGGCCAAGGCGGTGCGTATCTTATGCGCCGATGAATATCAGCGCCGCGGCCCGAAGGCAGAGGGTATTCAGGCTTATCTGCGCTGGCATGGGATTGACGCGGAACTTGTGCCCTTCAAGCCGCAAACCCGCGATGTGGGGGCGGGGCTTTTGGGCGCGGTGCGGGATTTCGGCGCCGATATGCTTTCCATGGGTGCCTATAGCCATTCCCGCCTGCGGCAATTGATCCTGGGCGGGGTGACGCGCCATGTGCTGGAGAATGCGGAAATCCCCGTGCTGATGTGCAGGTGAGTTCGGGGCACGCATAACAGTATTGCGCGGGCGGTATGGCGCCGCCCGCCGAGCGCCCCTATTTAGCGGGGCAAGGCCACAAGCGGCCATTCGGAAAAAGCCATGATCGAACTCCGTTCATTTGATAGCCTGGGCAAAGCCAATTTCGGTTGGCTCAATGCCAATCACCATTTCTCCTTCGGGCATTACCGCGATGTCGGCCGCATGAATTGGGGGCGGCTGCGCGTTTGGAATGATGATGAAATCGCGCCGGGTAAGGGGTTCGACCCGCATCCGCATCGCGATATGGAAATCATCACCTATGTCCGGCAGGGTGCGATCACCCATAAGGACAGCATGGGCAATGAAGGCCGCACCGAAGCCGGCGATGTGCAGGTGATGAGTGCCGGGACCGGCGTTGTCCATGCCGAATATAATCTGGAACCCGGCATGACCACGCTGTTTCAGATTTGGATCATGCCGGACCGCACGGGCCTGGCGCCTTCCTGGGGGGCCAAGAAATTCCCCAAGGAAAAGCGCGATGCAGCCTTTGAGGTTTTGGCATCGGGCCGGCCAGCGGATGCCTCGTCAGGAGCGCTACCCATCAATGTGGATGGCGCGGTAATGGCGGCCACTCTGGGAAAGGGGCAAAGCCTAGTACAGCCCTTGGCCGAGGGCCGCGCGGCCTATCTGGTGTTGGCGCGCGGCGCCGCCAGCGTGAATGGCGTTGAAGCCCGCCCGCGCGATGGCATCGCCATTCGGGCGGAGGAAGCGATCACTATCACCGCCAGCGAAGATGCTGAATTGGTGATGGTGGAAGTGGCGGATGCCTGATTACATCATGGCCCAAAGCTGATCCGGGGCAACCAAAGCGCCATCTCTGGAAAGGCAATGAGTAGCACTGTCATCACCACCATGGCGATGAAGAAGGGCACGGTGCCTTGGAACACCTCGGCAATCGTGCCTTCACGTCGCACGGCTTGAATGACGTAAAGCGTCATGCCGACGGGCGGTGAGATCAATGAAATCTCACACATCAGCACGATGAAAACACCAAACCAGACCGGGTCTATGCCGGCGGCGACAATCACCGGAAACACGATTGGCACGGTGCCCACCAGCATGGGCAGGGTTTCAAAGAAAATGCCGAGCAGCAAATAGAAGACCGTGAGTGCGATAATCAATTCCAGCGGGCTGGCGCCAATACTTGTCGCAAAAGCGCCAAGTGCTGGGGTCACGCCAAGCAGGCCCATGACGAAATTCAGATAGAAGGCAACGGCCAGGATCAGCAGGCTCATCGCGGTCAGATTGGCGGTAGCGATAAAACATTCATGCAGCATGCGAATGGAAAGCCGGCCATAAAGCGCGGCGATAGGCAGCGCCACCACCACGGCAAGCGCGGCGCTTTCCGTCACCGTCGCCCAGCCGGAGTAAATGGACCCCATGATGATGCCGAAAATCACCAAGGGCGGCATCAAATCCACCAGGCGCTTCAATCTTTCGCGCAAGGGATCCGCTACTTCCTTCTGGCGTACCAGATCAGGCTTCACCAGCGCGATCAGAATGATGGTGCCCATAAACAGCACCGTCATTACAATCCCTGGCACAACAGCGGCGGCGTATAATTGCCCGACCGAGGTATTGGTCATGGCGCCATAGACAATCAGCGCAATGCCAGGCGGGATCAAATTGCCAAGCGAAGCGCCGGCGGCGATGGAACCCAAAACAAGGCGCGCATCATAGCGGCGTTTACGGAAGGAAGGCAGCGCCACGGTCGAAATTGTCGCGGCTGTGGCAACGGATGAACCGGACACGGCCGAAAAAACGGCAGATGCGCCGATATTCGTGTGCAGCAAGCCGCCCGGCAGAATATTCAGCCAATCCGCGAGCGAGCGATACAGCCGATCGGTAGAACCCGATCGCACCAGGATTTCACCGAGCAGAATGTAAAGCGGGATGGATAGCAGCACGTAATCTTCCATCGCCCCCCAAAGCTGCGTGCCAAAAGCTGCGACCAAGGGTGGCCCAAGATACAGCGCCGCCCCCAGCAGCGCGATCAGGAACATCGCCACCGCCACATGCAGGCCCAAGAATAGGAAGGCGATCAGCAGCAGAAAGCCGATGCTGGCTTCGGTAACGCCGATCATGATTGCTTACCTTCGCGTTCCAGGATGGTGCCCATTTCGGCTTCGATTTCCTCATCCAAAGTCAGTGGTCCATAAAATAGATTGAGCTTCGCCCGATCAGACAGCAGCAACCAAAAGGCATGCGCGGCCATGGCGCCGGCGCAAAGCGCGAATAGCAGAAGCCCAATCATCCAGGCGCCCTGCGGCAGCCAAAGCGGCGTTTGCAGCGGCGAATTGGCATGCGCCTGGAATTCAATGCTTTCTTCCAATACTGACCAGCCGCGCCAAGCGCCGTAAATCGCCATAGCCGCGAGCAAACCATAGGCCAGCGCATTCAACATCGCGCGCAACAAGGCGGGCATGCGCCCCAGCAGGAAATCCACCCGCGTATGCGCCTTCACCGTCAGCGCGCAGGCGAAACCAAAAGCCGAGACAATGGCGGTGGTATAGCCGCCGATCTCGTCCACCCCTTGCAGGGAGATGGAAAAGAACTTCCGTAGCAGGATTTCCGCGACGGTCAGGAAGGATAGCGCAATCAGCCACCAGCCCGATAAAATGGCGAAAAACCGGGCAGGCGGACCAAAAAAGCGGCTGACCGGGTTTGGGTCCTTGGGGATCATTGGCATGGGGGCCTTGTCTTTGGCTGCAATTGGGGCTTAGCGAGGCTTGAAAGTGTCTCTGCGGCGCGGTGTTGCACAAAGCCTCTGGCCTGGCAAAGCCGTGACCTAATGAGGCACAGTCTGAGGCGCTATGTGAAACAACGAGGCAAAATTCATGCCTCATGTCCTGGGAGTCAGACCTATGCCCTTCCGCCCAACCCTGCTTGGTGCTGCCCTTGGCGCCGTGCTCGCTGCCATGCCCGCTTTCGCGCAAAGCCCAATCCAGCTGCGCGTCGCTGGGCATTTCACCTCCAATTCGCGCCATACGGAGGGGATTGAACGGCCCTTCTTTAACGGCCTTTCCCAAGCGACAGGCATCAACCTTGCCGTCACCTTCAACCCGATGGACCAGGTGGGGGCAGCCGCGCCGGATGCGCTGCGGCATCTCCGCAATGGCACTTTTGATGTCATGAGTGTGCTGATCGGCCAGACTGCGCGGGATGAGCCGTTCGTCGACTCGCTCGATTTGATGGGGGTTTCGACCACGCTCGAAGAAACCCAGGCCGCCATTGCCGGTGGGCGTGAAGCGCTCGATCGTCGCTTGCAGGAACGCTTCAACGCCAAGGTCATGACGCTGTGGCCCTTTGGCGCACAGATGTTCTTCTGCAACCGCCCTGTCGCTTCCATGGGCGATCTGCGTGGCTTGAAGGTGCGGTCCTATACGCCCACCATGTCGGCGCTGCTGCAATCCTTGGGCGCCACGCCGGTGACCTTGCAGCTTTCTGAAACCTATCAGGCGCTGCAGCGCGGCACGGTGGAATGCGGCATTACCTCCGCCACATCGGCCTATACCGCGAATTGGGGTGAGGTTATCCGCACCATTCTGCCGGTGTCGCTCGCTTCCGGTGTGCAGGGGCATTTTATTTCGCTCAATGCCTGGCGGCGCTTCAACCCGGAACAGCAGGCGGCACTGACGCGTGCTTTTGCTGATCTGGAAAAGCAGATGTGGGATTTGGCGCGCCGCGCGAGTGATGAGGCCTTCGCCTGCTTCCAGGGCCAGGATGCCTGCACCACGCGCAAATTCAATGTGCAGGTGGTGACACCGCCGGCGGAAGATGAACGCCGCGTGCGTGAAGCCGTGACCGCGGTGGTGCTGCCAAGCTTCCGCGATAGCTGCAACCGCGTTTGGGCGGATTGCGCGCGGGTTTGGAATGACAGCATCGGCAAGGCGCGCGGCTATTCCATTCCCTGACATGGCGGCGGGTTGCGCCATGCCGCGCCTTGGGCAAGGTACCTGGGGCATGGGTGAGGACCGCATGAAGCGCGCGGCGGAAGCCGATGCGCTGCGTGCGGGTCTCGATCTTGGCGTGAATTTGATTGACACCGCTGAAATGTATGGGGAAGGCGGGGCCGAGGAAGTGGTGGGTGATGCCATTACCGAGCGCCGTGATGAGGTGTTTATCGTCTCCAAGGCCTATCCGCATAATGCATCGCGGCGCGGCGTTGTGGCGGCGTGTGAACGCAGCCTGAAGCGCATGCGGATTGAAACCATAGACCTTTATCTGCTGCATTGGCGCGGTTCTGTGCCGCTGGCGGAAACCGTCGCGGGTTTTGAGGTGCTGCGTGCGGCGGGCAAGATCCGGCGCTGGGGTGTTTCCAACCTGGATGTGGATGATCTGCAAGAATTGGGCACAGCGCTGGCTGATTGCGCAACGGATCAGGTACTCTACAGCCTTGAGCATCGCGGCGCCGAGTTTGATCTGCTGCCCTTTTGCGCCAAGCGCGCCATGCCGGTAATGGCGTATTCGCCGGTGGGGCAGGGCGGGCGGATGCTTCACAACCCCGCGCTGGGGGCGGTGGCGGTGCGGCATGGCAAAAGCCCCGCGCAAATCGCCATTGCCTGGACGCTCCGCCAGCCGGGTGTAGTGAGCATCCCGAAGGCCGCGAAGCTTGCCCATGTGCGGGAAAACGCGGCAGCGCGGGAGATTGTGTTGACCGAAGATGATCTGGCCGCGCTGGATGCTGCCTTCCCGCCGCCCAAGCGCAAGCGGCCTTTGGCGATGCTGTAAAATACTTGTTGCTCCGGTGATTCCCTCAAAGGGGAAACTGCACTAGCCTTCACTTATGCAAGGCAGCGATTCCGAACCGTGCTGATTGCCCTCGCCCTCGCTTTGGTGGTGCTGGCGATACTCTCCCTGGCAGCGCCATTGCTGGCGTGGGCGGCGCTTGGTGTCAGGGTGGTTTATGCGGGCGCGGCGCTGGTCTCTCTGGTTTTTGCGGCGGGTGGGTTTGTGGGGCTGGTTTCTGCCCCTGAAGCCTTGGCGTTGCCCTTTGGGCCGCCCTGGGGGGCGATGCGGCTTGCGCTTGATCCGCTTTCCGCCTGGTTTCTGCTGATCCTCGGGCTTTGCGGGGTTGCCGCTTCTGCCTTTGCCTTCGGCCATGTGAAGGGACCTGAGGCACCACGCCGCCTGGTGCCTTATCCGCTGTTTCTCGCCGGCATGGCGCTGACGCTTCTCGCTGCTGATGGCTTTACGCTGGTGCTCGGGTTTGAACTCATGTCCTTCGCGTCATGGGTCTTGGTGGCGCATGAACATGAACAGGCAGAAAATCGTCGCGCCGCGCGGCTTTATCTGGGCTTTGCGGCTTTGGGTGGTGCGGCGCTCATCCTGTGTTTTGGCTGGCTGGCTGCGGGCACTTCCGCCGGCGCCGGTTTCGCGGCCCTGCGCGCCGCGCCGCCGGATGGGCTGCGCGCGCTTGCGATCTTGCTGTTGGTGGTGATTGGCGCGGGATCAAAGGCGGGCTTGGTGCCCTTGCATGTCTGGCTGCCCTTGGCGCATCCGGCGGCGCCAAGCCACGTAAGCGCGCTGATGTCAGCCGCCATGACCAAGGTGGCGTTATATGTGCTGGCGCGCGTGGTGTTTGATCTGGCCGGGCCGGCGCAGCCACTATTTTGGGGCGCGGTGCTGATGGCGCTTGGCGTTGCTTCCGCCATCATGGGGGCGCTGCGCGCAGCCTTGGAAGAAGACACCAAAACCCTTCTCGCCTGTTCCACCATTGAGAATATCGGGCTGATCACTTTGGGGCTTGGCTTGGCGCTGGCCTTTCGTGCGGCGGATTTGGGCGCGCTTTCCGCCGTGGCGGCGGGGGCAGCGCTATTGCATGCATTGAACCACGCCATGTTCAAGACGCTGCTATTTCTGGGCGCGGGTGAGGTGCTGCATGGCGCGGCATCGCGCCGCATGGATCGGCTGGGGGGCTTGATTCATGCCATGCCCTGGACCGCGGGCTTGGTGCTTGTGGGCGCTGCTGCTGCCGCGGCGCTGCCGCCGCTTTCGGGCTTTGCCTCCGAATGGCTATTGCTGCAGGCGCTGATTGCCGCCTGGCGCGTAGGGGATTTGGCGTTTCAGATAGGCGCAGCGGCAGCCACGGCCTTGGCGGCTTTGGCGGTTGCGCTGGCGGCAGCGGCGATGCTGCGCTTCTACGGGCTGGTATTTCTCGGAAGGCCGCGCAGCCCGCGTGCAGCCGGCGCGACTGAGCTTTCTGGCGCGGCGCGCGCCGCCTTGATTTTTCCCGCTACGCTGACCGTGATTTTTGGCCTGACGCCTGGATATTTGCTGGAACTTGCCGCGCCGGCCCTGCGCCTTCTGACTGGCGCGGGTGCGGGGCTTTCCGCCCTGGGGGGCGTGACGGTGACGGTTTCGGAAGGTGGCGCGGGTTATGCGCCAATGATCATTTTTGCTGTGCTGCTGCTGATGGGTGGTGCCGCCGTATGGTTCGCGCGGCGGCAGGCGCCAGGCATTTTGCACGGCCCTGCCTGGGATTGTGGTTTTATTGCGCCGCCGCATCATCTGCCCTTTGGTGATCCCACAACCCAGGTCTCGGCCGCTGGTATGGCGCAACCGCTGCGCCGCATGTTGGGCAAAACACTCCTTGCCGCGCGCGAGCAAGTGGAAATGCCACCGCCGGGGAGCATAGCGCCTGCGCATTTGCAGGCAGGGTTTCACGATCCTGTGCTGGTGCTGATTGCCGGGCCATTGCCGCGCGCGCGCGATAGGTTGGCGGCGCTTGCGGAACGATTGCGTGATTTCTCGCTTAGACAATGTTTGGGGCTCGGTTTTGCGGTGCTGCTCGGGCTGATGGCGTTGCTGATTTGGCTGGAACGGAGATGAGCATCTTCACCGCCCTTGTCACGCAGCTTTTGCATCTGGCGCTGATCTTGGCGCTGGCGCCGGTGCTGACGGGGTGCGTGCGCTGGCTGAAGGCGCGGCTGATGGGCAGGCGCGGGCCGCATCCCTTGCAGCCCTGGCGTGATCTACTGAAGCTTTTGAAGAAGCGTCCCGTATTGGCAGAAAACGCCTCAGCCATTTCGCGCGCCGCACCTTATGTCGCAGTTGGTGCCGCGCTGTTGGCCGCCGCGCTGGTGCCGAGTTTTGCGCGTGGCATGCTGCTGGCGCCTTTCGCGGATTTGCTGCTGATTGCAGGGCTTTTGGCGCTTCGGCGCTTTGCCATGGCGCTGGCGGGGATGGATGTCGGCACATCCTTTGGCGGCTTGGGGGCGACACGCGAAATGGCCTTTGCCGCACTCGCGGAACCTGCCTTTGTTTTGGCGGCACTGATCTTCGCCATCCTGGCCGGCACGACGAATCTGGATGTGATTATCGGGATTTTTCAGGAAGGCGCGCTTGGGCTTCGCGTGTCGCTTGGCTTTGCAGCGGTGGCGCTGCTGGCAGTGGCGGTGGCGGAGAATGCGCGCATCCCGGTGGATAATCCCGCCACGCATCTGGAATTGACCATGGTGCATGAGGCGATGATCCTTGAAGCATCCGGCCGGCATTTGGCGCTGTGGGATTTTCAGGCATCGCTTCGCCTCACGCTTTGGTTGGCGCTGCTCGCGGCGGTGTTTCTGCCTTTCGGCATGGCGGCACCAGGCGCGGGACCAATCGCCTGGATCACCGGGCTTCTGGTATTTATCGCGAAAATGGCGGCACTGGCTTTTACGTTGGCGGTATTTGAGTCCGCCATCGCCAAGATGCGTGTCTTTCGCGTGCCGGAATTTCTTGGGGCAGCGCTGCTGCTGGGCTTGCTCGGCGCCGTATTCCTTTTTGTCTCGACGGGGCTGTCATGAGTTTCGGCCAACTCCCTTACGATCTGGCGCATCTGCTGGGCGGGGCGGTGCTGCTGCTGTCCTTTGTGCTTTTGTATCAGCGGCGCATTGCGGCTGTGATCAATGCTTTCGCCACGCAAGGTGCGCTGCTGGCACTTGCTGCTGCCTGGCAAGGCTATGTGCAGGGGGCGGCGGGGCTTTACGTAACAGCAGCGATTGCCTTTGGCGCGAAGGCAGTGCTGATTCCCTTTGCCCTGCATCGCCTGGTGCGGCGCTTCAACCTACAGCGCGGCGTTGATCCTGCACTTGGCATTGGCGTTTCCATGATTGCGGGCGTTGCTTTGGCGGGCTTCGCGATGCTTGTGGTGCTGCCGGCCACCGCCGGCCAGCGCGCCTTGGCGCGGGAGGATTTGGCGCTGGCGCTTTCTGTGGTGCTGCTGGGTGGCTTGATGATGATCACGCGGCGCAATCTGATCAGCCAGGTGATTGGGCTGCTCAGCCTTGAAAATGGCTTGATTCTGGCGGCGGTAGGTGTCGCCGGCATGCCACTGGTGATGGAGCTTTCTACAGCCGCGCTGGTGCTGATGCTGGCGGTTATCGCCGGCGTTTTTGCGCTGCAAATGGGCGAGAGCTTTCAAAGCCTGGATACAGAAAGCCTTGATACGCATAGGGGAGAAGGCGAATGATGCCGCTGCCCTGGGCCATGGTGTTTTTCCCCTGGGTGGGCGCACTGGTGCTGCTGGCCTTGCCAAAGCTCCGCGTTGCGGCGGCGGTGAATATCGGCTGCGCGGCGATTTCCTTCGTGCTGGCGCTGGCGCTGTTCACCCTGCCGCATGGCGAACAGGGCTGGACGCGGATTGATGCGCTGAACTTGCCCTTTGTGCTGCTGGCGTCTTTTGTGGCTTTGACTACGGCCATTTTTTCAGCTGCTACGTTGGCGGCAGAAGGTTTTGATCACTGGCGTATTCGTGCCTATCACGGCGCGTTTCAGGTATTCCTGGGCGCGCAATACCTCGCGCTGCTGTCGGATAATCTTGGCGTGTTGTGGGTCGCGATTGAAATCGCAACACTCGCCAGCGTGCTGATGGTGGCGGTACATCGCACGCCGGCAGCGATGGAAGCAGCGTGGAAGTTTTTCATGCTGTGTGGCTTTGGCATTGCGTTGGCGCTATTCGGCACCATCCTGCTTTATTCCGCTGCGCAAGCCTTGCTGGATGCCGAAAGCGGGCTGTCCTGGGTGGCGCTGAGGCGCGTGGCGGCGCGATGTGATGCGGATACGCTGAATTTGGCTTTCGTTTTCCTACTGGTGGGCTATGGCACCAAGGCTGGCCTAGTCCCGCTGCATTCCTGGCTGCCGGATGCGCATGCGGAAGGACCTATTGCGATTTCTGCAGTGCTGTCAGGGCTTTTGCTGAATGCCGCCATGCTCGCGGTGCTGCGCGCCAAGGCGATTGTCGGCGCGCATCCGGATACGCTTGCGGTCGGGCCTTTCCTGATGGCGCTCGGCCTTGCTTCCGTGCTGCTCGCGTCGCTGGCGCTCTGGCGGCGGCGTGATGCCAGGCGTTTTTTCGGCTGGAGTTCCATTGAACATATGGGCATTGCCGCCTTTGCCTTTGGAATTGGCGGCCCGGCGGCAAATCTGGCCGGCTTGCTGCATATGATCGGCCATTCATTGGTGAAAAGTGCGATTTTCTTCGGCATTGGCCGTGCGGCGCAGCAGAAGGGTAGTCAGAAACTCGCGGATATTTCTGGGCTGATCGCAAGCGATCCCTGGCTTGGCTGGGGGCTGGCCTTGGCGATTGGCGCCATTGCCGGCCTGCCACCCTTCCTGCTGTTTGCCTCCGAATATGCTGTGCTGAATGCCGCGATAGTCGCGCAGCCTTGGCTTGCTGTGGCACTTGCGCTTGGGCTGGTGCTGGCGATGACAGCCTTGATCCATACGCTGCAGGCACTTTGCTTCGGTGCGCCAACACCTGATGTGGCGCCTTCCGGCAGCGCGCTTGCCGTGCTGGTGCCGCTTTGGTTGCACCTGGCGGTAGCGCTGCTGCTGGGGCTTGCCATGCCTTCGATCTTTAGCAGTTTCCTCAAGGCGGCAGCGGGGATGATCGGATGATGGAGCCGGCTTCCAGCCTGATCCGCGGCGGCAATCCGCAAGGCGCTGGGCCTTGTGAACGCTTCCTGCTTTCGCCAAGCGCTTGGGGGCAATTACCCGCGGCTTTGCAGCAGGAACCTGATTTAGCGTTGCTTGGGCTTTGGGCGGATGCGGCACAGGTGCATGCTTGCTTCCTGCATGAACCAAGCAATGAAGCCGTGCTGGCTTCAACCCCGGCCGCGGGATGGAATTACGCAGCACTTTCCCCCGCGCGCCCCGGCGCGGTGCGCTTTGAACGCATGATCCTTGAATTATGGGGCCATCACGCGGAAGGCGCGGTGGATTTGCGCCCCTGGCTCGATCATGGGCGCTGGCCTTTGCGCCATCCGCTGGCCGCCAAGCCAATCCCTTTTGCGGGAGAAGCGCCTCAGCCGGAATTTCTGCCCGTTGAAGGGGAAGGTATTCACCAAATCCCTGTTGGCCCCATTCATGCCGGCGTGATTGAACCTGGGCATTTCCGTTTCTCCGTGCAGGGGGAAGTCGTCGTGCGGCTGGAACAGCGGCTTGGCTATAAGCATAAGGGCACGCTTTCGCTCATGCTCGGCACCTCGCCACGTACAGCGGTGCGTTATGCGGCGCGGCTTTCGGGCGATACCACGGTGGCGCATTCCTGGGCGTTTTCGGCGGCAGTGGAAGCGGCACTTGGTGTCACGCCACCACCGCGCGCGTTGCATCTGCGCGCGTTGATGCTGGAATTGGAACGCATCCATAATCACCTGAATGATTGGGGCTTTGTCTGCAATGATGCGGCCTTCGCCTTCCCCCATGCGCGGTGCGGGCTGCTGCGTGAAGGCGTGCTGCGCGCCATCAACGCTGCTTTCGGCCATAGGCTGATGATGGACCGCGTGCTGCCTGGTGGCGTGGCGCCGGATATCGCACCGCGCGGTGCCGAGGCGATTCTGGCCGCGCTGGAAGCTGTGGAGGCGGAAATCCCAGCCCTCATGCAGATTTATGAAGCCCATGCCAGCTTGCAGGATCGCGTGGTGACAACAGGGTTTTTACGCCCCGATCTGGCGCGCGCCTTTGCCGCAGGCGGGCATGTGGGCCGCGCTTCCGGGCGCGGTTTTGATGCGCGCCGCCTGCCGCAACACCTTCCCTATTCAATATTGCATTTCGAAGTGCCGGTGCTGGAAGCGGGCGATGTGGATGCGCGGGTGCGCATTCGCGTGTCGGAACTCAGCCAATCCATCGCGCTTGTGCGGCAAGTGCTGGACAGCCTTCCATCTGGTGAGTTGATGGCGCCACTTCCTGTGCGCGGTGGTGAGGGGCTGGCGATGATTGAAGGCTTTCGCGGTGAATGCCTGCATTGGATCAAGCTGGATGATAGCGGGCTGATCCGCGCGCTATTCCCGCGTGATCCTTCCTGGCTGCAATGGCCGCTTCTGGAAGCGGCGATTGAAGACAATATCGTCGCCGATTTCCCGCTCTGCAATAAATCCTTCAATTGTTCCTATAGCGGGGTGGATTTGTGATGCTGTGGCCGAAGCTTGCCCGCGCGCTATTCGCGAAACCGCTGACGGATCAAGCGCCGCTGGTGCCGCTGGAAACCATTCAAGCACTTGGCGAAAGGCTGGCCGCTACCAGTCGTGCGCGGCTTGGCCGCAGCTTGGCTATTCGCGAAGTGGATAGCGGTTCCTGCAATGGCTGTGAGCTGGAAGTGAATGCGTTGCAGAATGTCGTTTATGATATGGAACGCTTCGGGTTGCGCTTTGTCGCATCCCCCAAACATGCCGATGTGCTGCTGGTGACTGGGCCGGCTTGCCTGAATATGCGCGAAGCGGTGGCGCGCGCGCTGGCCAGCACGCCGGAACCGCGCTGGGTGGTGGCGGTGGGCGATTGCGCGGTGGATGGCGGCGTCTTCAAGGGTTCCTATGCGGTTGAGAACGGCATCGCTGCGCTGCTGCCGGTGGATTTGCTGATCCCAGGCTGCCCGCCTTCGCCCGCGCAATTGTTGGAAGGCTTGCTTTCCCTGCTGGAAGCGGAAGCGGCAAAAAAATAGGGCCGGCCGGATTGAACCAGCCAGCCCAAAGATACCATCCGAAGACGGACCAGTTGCGGCGCGGCATGCCGGGAATGAGCCGCGCTACACCTCCAAATTGGCAGCCCCGACCTATCGCCGCGGTGAGCGGAAGCTTAATTTTATCAAGGATGGCGGGTTGCCTCAGGCGCTGGCGTTAAGGTGCAAAAATGGTGAAAACAAAAGTCGCTGCCAAAACCAAATGCACCATGCCCGAAAGAATATTGGTCCGCCCGGTGCCATAGGTCAGCATCGCCACCGCAAAACCAAGCGCCAGCAGCACCGAATGGCCCGGCGAAATGCCAAGCGCGAGGGGTATGCCATACCACCAAGTCACCAACGCGACCGTTGGCACAGTGAGCCCAATGGTCGCAACACCACTGCCAAGCGCCAGATTGATCGCGGGTTGCATACGGTTATGGGCCGCCGCACGCAGCGCCGCACCTGATTCCGGCATCAATACAATGGCTGCGACAATCACGCCGACCAAGGCCGCCGGTGCGCCCAATGCCGCGACGGATTCCTCCAGCGCCGGTGCCAGACTTTTGGCGAGCATCACGACCGAAACCAACGCCACGCATAACAGCAGGAAGGAAAGCAGCGCCAAGCGCCCGCTTGGGGGCGCATGCCCTTCCCCCCCCCACGCTTTCCTCTGGCAGGAAAAATTCACGGTGCCGATTGGTCTGAATGAACAGGAAGGCAGCGTAAAGCACGAGGCAGACCAGTGATACAAAAGCCAATTGGCCATTGCTGTAATAGGGCCCGGGCGCCGATACCACGTGATTGGGCACAATCAGCACCAGCACTGCCATGGGCATCAGCACCGCGAGCATTGCATTCGCCCCCGCCACGCGGAACTGGTTTTCCCGATGCACAATACCGCCGACCAGAATGGCAAGCCCGGCAATACCATGCAGCACAAACATCACAGTCGCCAGCAAGGTATCGCGCATCAGCGCCGGATTTTCATCACCCGTCAGCATGAGGGAAATAATGAGCCCCGCTTCAATGACTGTGACGGAAAGCGCCAGGATCAGGCCGCCAAAGGGCTCACCAACACGTAGCGCCACGACTTCGGCGTGATGCACCGCAGCCGTTACATTACAGAGCAACGCAGCCAGGACCGGAATGGCAAGCAGCCCAAGCCCGACCTTGCCAATCAATAGCCAGGCGGCGATGCCTGCCACAGGCGCCAGGATGAAAAAGGGCGGGATACGATCTGTTGCGCTAGATGCCATGATGAATCGCTAACATTCCAGGGCATTATGGATCAAAGCTGCGCTCTTGCCCTTCAGAACAATAGCCCCTTCTTCAACATGCCATGCACGCCCTTTTCGCCATTGACCGTCTGCGTCACGCGGAAATCCACGGCCAGTGAGCAGAATTGATAGGCATCGGCATCTGACAGGTTGGTGCGTGAACAGATGAAGGCAATCATTTCACGCAGCGCCTGCTTCATCGCCAAATCCAAATCCTCATTCATCCCCATGGTAATGAAATGGGTCTTGGTCTCAGCGCGCGGGAATTTCAGCACCGGGTCCTTGGCGCCGCCGCCCTTCACCACGGAAAGCTTGAAATGGCCTGTCAGGCAGATTTCGAGGGCATTGATGCAGACCTCACCATCGCCCTGCACGCCATGGCCGTCACCGGCGGAAAACAGCGCGCCCTTGTTGAAGATGGGCAGGAAAAGCGTTGTGCCTTCGGTCAATTCCTTATTGTCGAGATTGCCCCCAATGGCGCGCGGTTCCTTCGTGTTCACCATGCCCCAATCGGGCGGCGGTGCCACGCCCATCACGCCAAAGAAGGGTGCCAGCGGCAGATCAAGCCCGCCATCCTGCGGCCCAAAGGGCAGCCGGCAGGTCATGGCTTGCTTATTCACCGGAATATGCAGCGTGCGGCGATAGGGGAAATCTTCCGGCAGGGTGCCAAACAACGGGCGGAAGCCGCAAAAGCCCCAATCCGCGCCGAGTTCGATTTTCTCAATATCCACGCGCAGCGCATCGCCTGGCTCCGCACCACGCACTTCCACGGGGCCGGTGATGATATGCGCACCGAGCCTTGGCAGCTTCGCATGGATTTCGGAAATCGCGGGGTGCAGCGGTAGGCCTTTTTCCGGCCCCGGCATCACTTCTGGCCCGCCGGAGACGCATTCCAGAATGACCGTCTCGCCTGAAGCAATGCTCGCCACCGGCGGGAAGGATGCGTCAAACCCACCCCAACGGCAGGTTGCCACAGAAGCAGGGATACGCGTTATTTGCGACATCAGGATTTCCTTGTCTTTCAAAGCCAGCCTTTCCGCCGGAAATAGAGAATAGGCAGAATGGCTGAAACGATCATCAGCAGAAGCGCCAAGGGATAACCAAGGGCCAGCTTCAGTTCCGGCATGAATTCGAAATTCATGCCGTAGATGCTGGCAATCAGCGTGGGCGGCATGAGTGCGACAGACGCCACGGTAAAGGTCTTGATGATATTTGTCTGTTCAACATTCAACACGCCCAGCACCGCATCCAACAGGAATTGTGCCTTGGAATTCAGGAAGCTGGCGTGTTCCACAAGGGACCGCACATCGCGCACCAGCGTCTTGATGAGCAATTGGTTTTCCTTGCGTACTGCGGTTGCCTTCTCGGCGCCCACAAAGGTCAGGATGCGTGAAAGCCCTAGCAGGGTTTCGGAAGCGCGGGTTGTGACTTCGCCGACCTGGCCAAGCGTGAACAAGGCATCCTTCAGCTTGTCATTGCGCCGATGCATCTTAAAATCGGCTTGTGATGCGCGAAAGGTGGATTGGCTCGCCTTATCCATATCCGCGCTGACTTTTTCCAGAATGTCAGCCAGCCGATCTACCACTTGTTCAAACAAATGCAACATCACGGCATCTGGGGATTGCAGCAGGCTTGGATTGCGCTGTGCGCGCGCGGCAAAGGCTGTGAAGGCGCGCGGCGATGCATAGCGGACTGTGACCAGCGTGCTATTGGTCAAGACAAAGCTGATCGGGGTTGAACCGTAATCGCCCGAATCCACGCCGTAGAGAAAATTGGCGGTCAGAAACAAAACGTCATCCTCCCGATACAAACGAGAGGAGCTTTCGATTTCCTGCATTTCCTCCCGCGTTGGGATTTCAAGACCTAACCCACTCTGCACCGCGCGTTCTTCCGCCGGGGTTGGGTTCAGCAGGTCAATCCAGACGGCGCGGCGCAGGTTCTGCGCGTCAGCGGCTTCCGCTGCGCTCTCCCGCGCGGGTTCGGGTAGGGCGGCTGTGATGTCGGAAATGGCGCCTTCGCGCACTCGGCAGCGGCCATCTTCAATAGTCCAGGTTGTCAGCATGGCCCGGGCCCTCCACGCGGCAAAAACGACAGTAAGCCACTAAAAATAGACCCGGCAGCCTGGATAGTCTTTTTGGCCTTTTGCCCAGGCTATTGCGGCCAAGGCTAGGGCGAAGCCAAGCCCGCCACCTTATGGCGCCAGGGCTTGGCGTTAACGGCGTCAGGCGCCCGGGCGGGGCGGCGTGGTTTGCGCAGAAGCGGCCTGCGCGGTGGAAGAAGCAGCGGCGGGGCCTTGGATGCTGCCGGCCGGCTGGGTCTGACCCTGGGCCTGCGCCTCCATCGAGGCATCCGCCTGATCTTCCTTAATATTTTGCTTGAAGGACTTGATGCCCTTGGCCAGATCGCCCATCAGCCCGCTGATCTTGCCGCTGCCGAAAAGCAGCAGAACGACCAGCAGAACCACAAGCCAATGCCAGATGCTGAAGGAACCCATTGCGACGCCTCAATTCCCAGTTGGAAGCCCCGCCGGCGCGAAGCTTCAGACCCTATGACATGGCGGCAACCTAATCGCCAAGGGGCCACCGCGCAAATACCTAAATGGTTTGTCACCGGGGCCGACGCAATGGGGGTTGAAAACCATTCCGCCTACCGCCATGTCCCAGCTATCCGGGGCGCTCTGACGGGGGCTGCCTTTCTCGTGGCGGCCCTTCGTGATGTCGGATCGTGCAAGCTTGCGCGGTCTTGGCCCCTCCGTGGCTGATCCGCGCCTTAGGAGGAGAGGTTTTGGAATTGAATTTCTAGCCGTTGAATGGATGGGCAAGCCCTTCTGGATGTGGAAGGGCTTCCTGCTGATCGTGTTGCTGTTGCTTGCTTTTGACCTTGGCGTCCTGAATCGCAAGGACAAGGAAATGGGCGTGGCGCAAAGCCTGTGGCTGTCCGCCTTCTATATCGCTTTTGCCATGCTTTATGGCGGCGGCATCTGGTGGGCCTATGAAGCCGGGGAGATCACGACCTCGGACGGGGTCCATGCTGGCATTGCCTATTTCACTGGTTTTTTCATCGAAAAGGCGCTTTCCATCGACAATGTCTTCGTGATCAGCCTGATCTTCGGCTATTTTGCGATCCCGCGCCGCTACCAGTATCGCGCGCTGGTCTGGGGCATTATTGGCGTGATTGTCCTGCGCGGCATCATGATTGGTCTTGGTGCGGCGCTGGTGCAGCAATATAGCTGGGTGCTGTACATCTTCGGCGCCTTCCTGATTGCGACCGGCATCAAGATGCTGGTGGTGCCGGAAAGTGAGCAGGATATCTCGACGAACCCGGTTGTGCGCTTCATGCGCAAGCACATGCGCATGACGGATGAGATGCATGGCCAGAAATTCTTCGTCCGGCAGATGGATGCGGCCACGGGCAAGAAGCTGGCCTTCGCCACGCCGTTGTTCCTGGCGCTGGTGGTGATCAATATCGCCGATTTGATTTTCGCGGTGGATAGCGTGCCGGCGATCTTCGCCATCACGACCGATACCTTCATTGTCTATACCGCGAATATCATGGCGATCCTGGGGCTGCGCGCGCTGTATTTCGCACTCGCCGCCATGGTGCATCGCTTCCACTATCTGAAATATGCGCTGGCGCTGGTGCTGGTTTTCATCGGCGGTAAGATCTTTTGGAACCAGATGGTCGGCAAGCTTGACCCAGCGATTTCGCTGGGCGTGACGGCGGCCATCATCGCTGGCGGGATTTTCGTCTCACTCTGGAAAACCCGTGGTCAGCAGGCGCATAACGCCTGAGGCTGATATCAGCCGAGGTGCAGTTCAAAAGGCTGCACCTCAACAAATTCATCATCGGCTGAAGTGCCATCCTTCCACATGAAGACCGCGAAGCGTGCTTCGCGGTCAAACGCCGTGAAAGGGTGGTGCCAGACATTAGCGCCGTAAGTGACCCCCTGATCAGGCCGCGCCAGAAAGGCGCGCGCCTTTGCCATATCCGGCTTGCCATCCGCCCCATGCGGTGCGACCAGCGCCAGCCAGCGCCCCGCTTCCATGGGGATGAAGGATTGCGAGGAAAATTCGTGCCGTTCCATGGTGGTGGAGGCAAAAGGCGCTGATTTAGGCAAGGCGCGCGTGAAGGAAAGGCTGGGCGCCGCGCCGGCTCGGCGGTTTTCCAGCATCTTGTCTATGTAAGCGCGCCCTGGCGTGGCGGGGCTTTCCAGCACCTCCCCAAAGGGGGCAAAGGCTTCGGCGGTGAGCGGTCCTGTCGTGATGCGGCGCATGGGGTGGCTTCCGGTTTGATCTTCGCCACCAAAGCCGTGCCGCGCGGCTCTGTCCAGTCTGGAAATTTGCCTGTATTTTGCGCAAAATTTGCCCTTTATCGCGCCATTTGGTGGCGGGCGCTGGGCGTGGTTAGTCTCGTTCCATGAATGTCGCCGCTCTGCCCCAACCCAGCCATCAACGCTCTCGCGGGCGGTTGGAATTGGATTATCGTTTCCATAAAGGGCGCACCGTGTTGGGTGGGCTTTACCAATCGCCCCCCATGCGAGCCCTGTTCCCCGACCCTGAGGCGGATGAGGCACCCATCTGCGCGCTGGTGAATACCGCGGGCGGCCTTGCCGGGGGCGATAAGGTGGAAATCGCGCTGAGCCTTGGTGCCGGGGCGCGGGCCAGTTTCTCGACCCCCGCGGCTGAGAAAATCTATCGCAGCCTTGGCCCGGCCACGGCGATTTCCGTGACGCTGGAAGCGGGCCCCGGCGCGGTTTTTGAATGGATCCCGCAGGAAACCATCCTATTCGAAGGCGCGCGCCTTGAACGGCACTTGCGCGCCGATATCGCGGAGGACGCCACGCTGCTGATGGCCGAAGCGCTGGTCTTTGGCCGCGCCGCGCGGGGGGAGACTTGGCGGCGTGGTGCTTTGCAGGATTCCTGGCGTATCCATCGCGGCGGCAAGCTGCTTTGGGCGGATGGGCTCAGCCTTGGCGAGGATACCGCCGCCGATTTCGCCGACCCCTTTGGTTTCGCCAATGCCGAAGCGCTGGGTAGCCTGGTGCTGGCCGGCCCGCTTGCCACGCCCGATTTGCGCGATGCTTTGCGCGAAGATGGCGCGCTGGCGAGCCTTGTGCGGCCCGGGCTGTTGCTCACGCGCTGGCTTGGTGGTGCCGTTGAGGTGCGCGAAGGGCTGGGGGCGGCGATTTGCCGGCTGCGCCCGACGCTTGGCTTGCCGGCGCGGCTGCCGCGGCTATGGACGACATGAAGCAGAAAATCCCATGATGATGGCACAGCGATTGCGGAACCCAACGCCATGAACCTGACCCCGCGTGAAAAAGACAAGCTGATGATTTCCATGGCCGCGATCGTGGCGCGACGGCGCCTGGAACGCGGCCTGAAAATGAACTTCCCCGAAGCCGTGGCGCTGATCACGGATTTCGTGGTGGAGGGTGCGCGCGATGGCCGCAGCGTCGCGGAATTGATGCGCGATGGCGCAACCATTCTCACACGCGATCAGGTCATGGAAGGCATCGCCGAGATGCTGCATGAAATCCAGGTGGAAGCGACCTTCCTGGATGGCACGAAACTCGTGACCGTGCATCAGCCCATCCGCGCCGCCGCACCGAAAAAGCCGGCGGGCAAGGCGAAGGCCGTACCAAAAGCCAAGGCGAAAGCCGCCACCAAGCCGAAACCCAAAGCCGCGACAAAACCCGCCAAGCCAAAGGCCAAGCCCGCGCGCAAAAAGGGAGCCCGCAAATGATCCCCGGCGAAATCATCACCGCCCCCGGCGAGATCACGCTGAACGCAAAGCGCGACGCCGTGGAAATCACCGTGGCGAATAAGGGCGACCGCCCGGTGCAGGTGGGCAGCCATTACCATTTCGCGGAAACCAATCCCTTGCTCGCGTTTGATCGTGCCAAGGCGCGCGGATGCCGCCTGGATATTCCCGCCGGCACGGCAGTGCGCTTTGAACCGGGGCAAACGCGCAAGGTGCGGCTGATCCCGCTTTCAGGTGCACGCGTGATCCATGGCTTTCGCGGCGAAACGGAAGGGGCGGTCTGACCCATGGCAACGAAAATCTCTCGCGCCGCCTATGCCGGCATGTATGGCCCAACAATGGGCGACCGTGTGCGCCTGGCCGATACGGAAATCTTCATCGAGGTTGAGCGCGACCTGACCACCTATGGTGAGGAAGTGAAATTCGGCGGCGGCAAGGTGATCCGCGATGGCATGGGCCAATCGCAAGTAACCCGCGCCAATGGCGCGATGGATACCGTCATCACCAATGCGCTGATTCTGGATCATTGGGGCGTGGTGAAGGCGGATATCGGCTTGCGCGGCGGGCGTATTGCTGCCATCGGCAAGGCGGGCAACCCGGACACGCAGCCCAATGTGGACATCATCATCGGCCCGGGCACGGAAATCATCGCAGGTGAAGGGCGCATCCTGACCGCGGGCGGGCTTGATGTGCATATCCATTTCATCTGCCCGCAGCAGATTGAAGAAGCGCTGGCATCTGGCATTACCTCCATGTTCGGTGGCGGCACCGGACCGGCGCATGGCACACTCGCCACCACCTGCACGCCCGGCCCTTGGCATATGGAGCGTATGTTGCAGGCCGCCGAAGGCTTCCCGATGAACCTTGGCTTCCTCGGCAAGGGCAATGCCGCGCTACCGGCGGGTTTGGAAGAACAGATCCGCGCGGGCGCCTGCGGCCTCAAACTGCATGAGGATTGGGGCACGACACCCAAGGCCATTGATAACTGCCTTTCGGTCGCCGATGAGATGGATATTCAAATCGCCATCCATACCGACACGCTGAATGAAAGCGGCTTTGTCGAAGAAACCATCAAGGCCATTCGCGGCCGCACCATTCAGGCCTTCCATACTGAAGGTGCGGGCGGTGGCCATGCGCCGGATATTCTGCGCCTGGTGGGTGAGGCGGGCGTGCTGCCTTCCTCCACCAACCCCACCATGCCCTATACGGTGAACACGGTGGATGAGCATTTGGATATGCTCATGGTCTGCCACCATCTTGATCCGCGCATTGCGGAAGATGTGGCCTTTGCCGAGAGCCGCATCCGCAAGGAAACCATCGCGGCTGAGGATATCCTGCATGATATTGGCGCCATCAGCATGATGTCGTCTGATAGCCAGGCGATGGGGCGCGTGGGTGAGGTGATCATCCGCACTTGGCAGACCGCGCATAAGATGAAGGTGCAGCGTGGCCGCTTGCCGGAAGAAAAGGGCGATAACGACAATGCGCGCGCCAAGCGCTATATCGCCAAATACACGATCAATGCAGCGATTGCGCAGGGTGTGGCCGATCATGTCGGCAGCGTGGAAGTCGGCAAGATCGCCGATCTGGTGATGTGGAATCCGGCCTTTTTCGGCGTGAAGCCGGATATGGTGTTGAAGGGCGGCACCATTGCCATGGCGCTGATGGGCGACCCGAATGCTTCCATCCCCACACCGCAGCCAGTGCATTACCGGCCGATGTTTGGCAGCTATGGGCGTTCGCGCTTGTTATCGGCTGTCACTTTCGTGAGTGGTGCTGCGTTGCAGGCGGATATCGCCGGGCGCTTCGGGCTTGCGCGCGAATTGGTCGCGGTGCGCAATTGCCGCAGCGGCATTGGCAAGCGCAGCATGGTGCATAATGCAACGCTGCCGAAGATTGAGGTTGATCCGGAAACCTATGAGGTGCGCGCCGATGGCGTGCTGCTGGTCTGTGAACCCGCCAAGGTGCTGCCCATGGCGCAGCGCTATTTCATGTTTTGAGGTGTGCCTGAGATGACCGAGACACTTCCCCGCGCCATTCAAGTGCTACCCGCCGGCGGCTGGGTGGAACGCACCGCGCGGCATCGCGTGACGCTGGATTTCGATGATCGCTTCCGTCGCCGCAAGCGCTATGTCGCGGAAGATGGTTTTGCCTTCCTGCTGGATTTGGAAGAAGCGACCGTGCTCCGCCAGGGTGATGGGCTGCTGCTGGAAGGCGGTGGCGTCATTCTGGTGCAGGCTGCGCCGGAGCCCTTGATTGAAGTCACGGCGGAAACGCCAGAAAGGCTTGCGCGTTTGGCCTGGCATCTTGGCAATCGGCATCTGCCGACGCAGATCGAAGGCAGCCGCATCCTGATCCGCAAGGATCATGTGATTGAAGCCATGCTGAAAGGGCTTGGCGCGCAATTGCAGCATGTGGAGGTCGCCTTTGATCCCGAAGGCGGCGCTTACGGCGAACATAACCGCCATCCGGGGCATCATCACCATCATGGTGATGGTGATCATGATCACCACCATGGCGATGGAAACCACCACCATCACCACTAAAAAAAAAGCTGCGGCGCTTGAAGCACAACAGGCGCTGTATCGGCTGCTGACCTGGCTTTCGCCCGCCTATCCGGTCGGCGCCTATACCTATAGCCATGGGCTGGAAGCGGCGGTGGAAGCGGGCAGTGTGGCCAAGCGCGATGGGCTGATTGCCTATGTCAGCACTGCCTTACAGCGTGGCGCGGGGCGTGTGGATGGTGCGCTGCTGGTCGCCGCGCATCGCGCCATGCTGAAGGGCGATGACAAGGCCCTTGATGAGGTTGCCGAACTGGGTGCTGCCTGGCGCGGCACGGCAGAAACCGCACTGGAAGCTGAAGCGCAGGGCACGGCATTTACTAACGTCACTATTGCTGCTTGGCCCATGCCGCGCTTTGCTGCTTTCGCTGCGCGCCATCCGCGCCAGCTTGCCCATGCGGTCGCCTTTGGTGCGGCGGCGGCGGAGCAGGGCATTGCCGCGCGTGATGCGGCGTTTGGGTTTCTCTCGGCCTTTGCCGCCAATCTGGTTTCCGCCGGTGTGCGGCTGGTGCCGCTTGGGCAGACCGACGGCCAGCTTGCCATCGCCGCGCTGCAACCCGCCGTGGCCCGCGCGACCGAGGCAGCGCTTACCGCTGACCCTACCCGGCTTGGCACGGCCGCGCCGATGCTGGATATCTTCTCCCTGCGTCATGAGACGCAATACACAAGGTTATTCAGATCATGAGCACTTCGCAGAATGGCCCGTTTCGTGTGGGCATTGGTGGCCCGGTTGGTTCCGGCAAAACGGCGCTGGTGGATCGCCTATGTAAGTATATGCGTGACCGCTATGACATCGCTGTCATCACCAATGATATCTACACGCGCGAAGATGCGGAATTCCTGACACGCTCCGGCGCGCTGGTGCCGGAACGCATTGCGGGGGTAGAGACTGGCGGCTGCCCGCATACCGCGATCCGCGAAGATGCCTCCATCAATCTTGCTGCCGTGCATGACATGGCGGTGAAATTCCCGAAGCTGGAAATCCTGTTCATCGAAAGCGGCGGCGATAATCTGGCGGCGACCTTCAGCCCGGAATTGGCGGATCTGACCATCTATGTGATTGATGTCTCGGCGGGCGATAAAATCCCGCGCAAGGGTGGGCCAGGTATTACGCGAAGTGACCTGCTCGTGATCAACAAGATTGATCTGGCGCCGCTAGTGGGCGCTGATCTTTCCGTCATGGACCACGATGCGCGCAAGATGCGCGGCACGCGTCCCTTCATCTTCACCAATCTGAAGGTGCTGCAAGGGGTTTCCGATATCGCCGATTTCATCGTCGCACAGGGCGGCATTACGCCAAGGGCTGCAGCATGACCGCGCCGCGCCATATCATCATCCTCGGCATGGGGTTGATGGGCTGCGATATCGCGGCGATTTTCCTCAATGGCGGCTGGCGCGTCACCGCGGTGGAACCTGCGCAGGATCGTTGGCCGGCCGCCCAAGCCCGCGTCGCGCAATCCATCATACAATTGGATGGCAACCCTGCGGCGGCTTCCGGCCTCACGCTTTTGGATGACATGACGGCGCCGGATTACGCCTCGGCCGAAGCGGTGATTGAAGCCGTGCCGGAAAAGCTTGAATTGAAGCGCAAGGTATTTGCCGAGCTTGATGCGCTGGTGCCGGCGGGTATTCCCATCGCGTCCAACGCATCCGGCTATCGCATCACGGATATCGCGGGTGATCTGCCGGGGCGGGCGCGCTGCGCGAACCTGCATTTTTTTCTGCCCGCGCATCTGGTGCCGGGGGTTGAGGTCGTGCGCGGCGAATACACGGACCCGCAGGTTTGCGACAAACTGGCCGAGATCATGGCCGGGCTTGGCCGCAAGGTTATTCGTGTAGCGAAGGATGTGCCTGGCTTCCTGGCCAATCGCATCCAGCATGCGCTGATGCGCGAAGCCTTTTCGGTGATTGATCAGGGGCTCGCCACGGCTGAGGATGTGGATAATGCCGTGCGTTACGCCTTCGGCTTTCGTTACGTTGCGGCGGGGCCGATTTTGCAAAAGGAATTGGCCGGGCTGGAGACGCAATTGGAAGCCGGGCGCACTATCTATCCTTCGCTGAACAAGAGCCCTGACCCGAGCCCGGGCCTCGCGCGGCTGGTCGCGGAAGGCAAGCTTGGCCCGAAAACCGGGGAGGGCTTTCGCCCCTGGCCGGCGGAGAAAACCGCCAAGGAACGCGCGCGCTACGAAAAGGCGCTGCTCGCCGCAGCGCGGATTTTGCGCGATGAGGAAGCCTGAAGTCGCTCTGCCCCAACGGGGTGGCTTTCATCTAACGCGCCGCGCCCCCACATCCCGGGCATGAGCAAACCCCCAGCCCCGCGCGCCCCGTCTGCCGCCGTGGCCGCCTTTCTGGATCAGGCAGCGCGTGTGCCGGCGCTGCGGACCGCACCCGCAACAGTGGCGCGGCTGATCTTTGCCATTGATGCCACCGCATCGCGCGAACGCACTTGGGATCAGGCGGCGGGGCTGACGGCAGAGATGTTGCAGGCGGCTCAGGGTATCGGCGGACTTGCTATTTCGCTGGCCTATTACCGCGGCTTTGGCGAATTCCGTGCGACACCTTTCCTGAAGGATGCAGGGGATTTGGCGCGGCGACTTTCGGGCGTTGCCTGCCTGGGCGGCAAGACACAAATCCAGGCGTTGCTGGATCATGCACTGACGGAGACGAAACGTGAGCGGATCAGGGCGCTGATTTTCATCGGCGATGCCATGGAAGAAGATGCCGATGCACTTTGCCATATAGCGGGCGAACTTGGCCTGCGCGGCACGCAAGCCTTCATGTTCCACGAAGGCGCTGATCCCGTGGCGGGGGCAGTGTTTCGGCAGATCGCGCGGCTGACGGGCGGCGCCTATCTGCCGTTTGATTCGGCGGCGATCGGACAATTGCGTGATCTGCTGCGCGCCATTGCGGTTTATGCAGCGGGAGGCCAAGGCGCCTTGGCGCTGCTGCCGGGTGCGGCGGCGCGGCAGGTAGCGGGCTTGCTGCCCAAGCCCAAGGCCGGCGCATGACTTGGCTTGCCCTTGGCGCCATTGCGCTGTTTTTGCTTTTCCTGCTGCTGCGCGCTTTCGCCAATGCGCCTGTCCTGCGCGTCAAGCAATTCGGCGCGGTGGTGCTGGGTGCGATTGGCGCGGTGATTCTGCTGCTCGGGCTTTTTACCGCGCGCGGGCAGCAGGCGATTTTTGCGCTGGCTTTCTTTCTGCCCTTGTTGCTGCAATGGGCGCGGCGTTGGCGCACCAACAAGCGCTTCGGTGGCCCGGCACCGCAAACCGGCGCGGCGAATAGCGTGGAAACCGCCTTCCTGACCATGAATCTTGACCATGACAGCGGGCGCATGACGGGTAGCGTGAAGGCAGGGCAATTCGCTGGGCGTGATTTGGCATCACTCACGCTCCCTGAATTGCTGGCGCTGCTGCAAGAATGCCAAGTTGCGGATGCTGATTCGCTGGCGCTGTTGGAAGCCTGGCTGGATCGCGCCCATCCTGATTGGCGCGCCGAACCCGCCGCCGAACCGCGCAGCGCCGCCATGACGCGGGAAGAAGCGCTTGAGATGCTCGGCCTTGCTGAAGGTGCCGATGAGGATGCAATCCGCGCAGCACATCGGCGCTTGATGAAAACAGCGCATCCTGATCAGGGGGGTAGCGCCTGGTTGGCCGCGCGCATCAATGCCGCGCGGGATTTATTGCTTGGATAATCAGGCCCGGCGCCGTGCTTCGCGCCGCGCAATCCAGGTGGTGGCGGCGAAAATCACCAAAGCGCCGGCATAGGTTGTCAGCGCCGGTTCCTCGCTAAAGACCAGCCAACCCATCAGGCTGGCCCAGACCAGATCAAGAAATTTCACCGGCTGGGTCGCGGACATATCGGCAATACGGAAAGCTTCCGTCAGAAACCAATGGCCAACACTGCCTAGAATGCCGGTCAGCACGAACCAGCCCCATTGCTCGGCGCTTGGCCAGGCCCAGACCGCGACGGCGAAGGGCAGTGTGAACACCGTGACCATGATGGATTGCCAAGCGACAATCACCTCTGGCTTGTCATGACGCGTGAGTGCCTTGGTGATCAGGAAGGACGCGGCAAATAATGGCGTGCTGGAAAGCATCACCAGATTCCAATAGCCGCCATCACCGCGGAGGCCCGGGGCCACCACAATCAGCACGCCAATTAAGCCGATGCCGGCGGCGATCCAACGCGCGCGGATCATCGGCTCCCCCAAAAACAATACCGCACCCGCCATGATGAAAATCGGCCCGGTGAAACCCATCGCGGTCATATCTGCCATCGCCACATTCGGCAGGGCCACAAACCACAGCATCAGGCCAAGCGTATGCACCAGGCCGCGCCAGATTTGCCCGCGCAGATTATGCGGCATCCAGGCCATGACGCCGCTACGCAGCATGAAGGGCAGCATCACCACAATGCCCATGAAATAACGCAGGAATTGGACCTGAAAGGGATCCATTTCATGCGCAAGCTGCCGCATGATCGTGTTCAACAGGGTGAACAACAGGCCAGCGACGCCAATGAAGACCATGCCGCGCAGCACCGCACTACGAGGTGCCGCAGCGCCTTCGTTCATGGCTGTTCTGTCAGAAAGCGTTGCAGCGTGGCGTTGAATTCCTCTGCTGCCTCATAGGCCACCCAATGGCCGGCGCCGGGGATGGCATGCGCGCGCGCGCCGGGGCGCAGCCCATGCACCAGATCAAGCCGCCATTGCACATGGGGCCGCACAATCGCATCCCATGCGCCGTAAATGGCATTAAGTTGGCCGCGCCCACGCATCAGTGCCTGTTTCAGTGAATCCGTGCTGGCAAAGCCACGGCTTTTGAAGCGTGCGCCGCGGGTGGAGGCTTCCTGAATGGCCAGCGCCACATCATCAATCCTGCTGGCATCGGCGAACATCAATTCCGCAAGGTTATGCCGATGTGAAGCGACGCGTTCCTCACCGGCCAGGGCGCGCACCTTCACTAGCTGCGTGGGGCTGCGCTGAAAACCAAGCGCACCGGCGCCGATGATGGTCAGACTTTTGACCCTGTCCTGATCCAAGGCGGCGAGATGCCCGGAACAGAGCGCGCCAAAGGAAAATCCAGCCAGATCATAGCTGCTGCCAGCGGGCAGAATGCGGTCCAACCCGCGCGCGAGGATCTCCGCCACACCTTCGGGCGTTGAGACACCTTCCGGCATGGCGCTATCGCCAAGCCCGGGCAGATCAGGCGCAATCACCATGCGCTCGGCGCCGAGTGGGCCGATATTGCGCGCCCAATGCCGCCAGGAACCGGAACCGCCATGCAGCAGCACCAGCGGCGCCCCTTCGCCCCAAACGCGCCAGACCATGCTGCCGGAACCACATGGCGTTTCCGCCACGCGCGCCGAAGCCGCCAAGGGGACAAGGGCCGGGTGCAATTCCGCGCTGCCATCCTCGGCGCGCCAGATGATCTTGCTCATGCGTAGCTTCGATACCGTTCCGCTGGGCAGCTTAGGGGCCTCACCGCCGCGATCCAAGCCCGCGCCCCATCAAAGCGGCTTTTGCGCCTTTTCGAGCAACCGGCCAAGGAAGCCAGGCTTTTTCGGTGCGGGCGGCGGCTTGGTCGCCTCAGCCGCAGCCTTGGCTTCGGCGGCGGTGCGCTTTTCTTTCTCCGTCAGCCATTTTTCCAGGCTCATGCCCGCCTTGGCGGCGCGTTTGGTTTCGTAGGCGCGTTGCGCTTCGGTCAATTTCCGGTCGGCCATGATGAGTACCTCATTATCAGCGCCTGAATGGCGCGGCGCGCGGCTTCCGGCAAGGGGCAAGAAGTGGCAGAAGCACGCCCATGGACGCGAAAGTAAAAGCCGGCATCTGGGTTTCCATGGCAATTCGGCTATCCGATATGGCCGGCCGGTCTGCCGCCGTGTTGCGCAAGGGGGACCCCGATAGCGGGGGGATCCTATGTGTGCTGCGCGGGCGGGCCGGGGTGCAGGTTCTATCGCAAATCCGCGATGCTGAGGGCCGCCCCGCCTGGCTGCGCGCCACCGGCCCAGGCGCGGTGGATCAGGAAACGGCTGATGCCTATGTCACGCGGCAGGTGCAGCGTGACCCCGACCTATGGGTGGTGGAATTCGACGCGCCGGATTTACAGCCACCGTTTGAGGCGCGGCTGGTCTGACTACCGATCCGTCAGCCGCAATTCGATCCGACGATTGCGCGCCAAGGCTTGGGGTGAATCGCCCGGATCAATCGGCTGGGCATCACCAAAGCTGGTTGCCGCCACGCGATTGGGCGGCAGGCCCTCCGCAATCAGGATTTGCGCGACCGCAATCGCGCGCGCCGCGGCCAATTCCCAATTGCTGGCAAAACGCGCGCTGCGGATTGGGTTGCGATCCGCATGCCCATCCACCCGCAGCACCCAGGCGACATCAGCCGGGATTAGGGGCGTCACTTCAGAAAGTACGCCGGCCAAATCGCGCAATTGCCGGAGCCCTGCTTCCGACAATTCCGCACTCGCCGGGGCGAAAAGCACTTCACCTTGGAAAACGAAGCGATCCCCCACAATGCGCACTTCCGGCCTTTCGCCCAGAATATTCCGCAGACGACCAAAGAAATCACTGCGATAGCGCTGCAATTCTTCAACTCGCGCCGCGAGTGCCGCATTCAATCGCTGCCCCAGCAATGCGATTTGCGCATTGCGATCCCGGCCTTCCGCTTCCGCTAAATCCAGTGCGCGTGACAACCTTGCCAATTCGCTGTGGAGCGCTTCCGTCTGGCGCGTCAGCAGCGCAACTTGTGCTGCGGCGCTTTCTGCCAGCCGCGCGCGTTCACCGGCTTCGACCTCAGCCCTTTCTCGTCCGCGCTGTTCCTGCGCGGCGCGGCGTTCCAATTCATCGCGCAGCGCCGTCAACGCCCTGATCTGTTCGGAAAGCCGGGCCATTTCGGCAAGCCGCTGTGTGCTGGTTTCGCGTTCCACACGCACTTGCCGATCAAGCGCCTGGGCTTCGCGGCGCATCGCTTCCAGCGCTGCTTGCGCTGCCGCCAATTCGGACTGGCTGCCACGCAAATCCCGTTGCAGCCGCGCGGCATCGCCACCTGTGCGTTCAGCGCGCGCCAGCGCCTCTGCCAATTGCCGTTCCGTAGCACTGGCACGGTCTGCTGCACTCCGCGCCGCCAATTCCAAATCCGAAAGCCGCGCGCCTAGCCTTTCGCGTTCTCCACGCAGCCCATCGCGTTCATTGGCAAGCCTGTCACGTTCTTCGCGGATCAGGGCAAGGGATTGCAGGGCCGTATCGCGCGCCCCGGCCGCTCTTTGCAGATCATTGCCAAGCCTGCCAACCTGCTGGCGCAATTGATCCCCCTGCGTTGCTTCAAGGGAAAGCAATTCAGCCAATTCCGCGACACGGCGATTGAGCTGATCCACCGCCTGTTCGCGAGAGCTGAGCGCAACCGACAGAAAGCCCTGCGCCAGCACGAAGACCAGCAGCACGAAAATAATGACCATGAGCAAGGTGGAAAGCGCATCCACATAGCCTGGCCAGACATCCAGGTTGCCGCCGCGCCCGCGCCGCCTTTCGGAAGACCCCGCCATTGCCCGTTAGACCATCAGAGCCGTTCCGCCATACGGCAAAACGACCCTAATCAGATGCTTGGTCGCATTTTTCGAGTCGCCAAGCGATCTCGCCTGGCTTGAAAATGCTCCGTTCCTCACCGCGGTTGCTCTTCCGCGATGGCGGCTATGGTACGGGTCAGAATCTTGATTTCATTGCGGATGTCATTGGTGGATTGCGCGCGGCCTTGCCCTGCTTCTTCCACCAGGCGCGCCAGGTAGATTTCCAGATTGCGCAAATGCCCGCGCATCGCCCCGGTCTCGGTCCGATCGGCTTGGCTTTCAGCAAGCCTTGACATGGCCGGTGCCAGCCCATCCTGCGCATCGGCAATGCGGCGCATCAGCGCGTTATTGGCGCTCATTTGTTCCGTCAGCACAGTCATGCGTTCGGTCAGGATCATCAGCGCTTGGGATGTGGCGGCGCGCCCATCTTCCCCACGCGCCATGATGGATTGCAGATTCTCCAAATTCTCGGCGGTTTGTTCCAAAAGCGCCTGGACATAGGCAGGCATGCTGCCTTCGGTTTCCTGGCCCAGAATGCCAGATGAAAGCCGCGTCAGCCCGGCCAGCCATTCTTCCAGATCATTGAAAAAACGGTTTTGCGCCTGCCCCGCGGTCAGGTCCAGAAACCCCACCACCAGCGCCCCAGCGAGGCCCAGCATGGAGGCAGAAAACGCTGTCCCCATCCCTCGTAATGGCTTGGCGAGGCCGGTCTTCAATTGTTCAAACATCACATTCAAATCGCCGGAGCCGACGGACATATTGCCGATGACGTCCGCGATGGACGCGATGGTGAGCAGCAGCCCCCAGAAGGTGCCAAGCAGCCCCAAAAAAATCAGTAAGCCGGTGACGTAGCGCGAAAGCTCACGCCGTTCATCAAGCCGCGATTGCAGCCCATCCAGCACGCTCCGCATTGCAGAGGCCGAGAGCGAAACACGGTCATTCCGCCGGCCTGACAGCATGGAAACCATCGGCACCAGCAGGCGCGGCTGACGGACGGAAAGCCCATCCTTTGGCGCGCGGAAACCTTCCACCCAGGCCACTTCGCGCCTGAGTGAGAGCACCTGGTTGAAGGTCATGCCGACGCCAAACAACAGCACGGCCAGGATCACGCCATTCAATATTGGATTGGCCCGAAAGGCATGCAGCAAATCGGGCGCCAGCATGGCGGCAATGCCTACCACCGCTGCCAGGAAAATCACCATCCGCCAAAGATAGATCGTCGGCTGGGTCATGGGCGTCTTGCCTCCGAATTCGGGCTTGCCACGCCGGGAGGCAGTATGTCCACCGCGTCCTGTGCGCCGGAAAGGCGGCCAAGTGGGCGGAGATCAATTCTGGTAGGCGTCAGCCCGCCGGCGACCAGGGCGGACTTCACCGCCTGGGCGCGGGCAAGGCTTAGTCGTCGTGCGGCGGAGACATCATCGGCGGGCGCGGCTACCTGGGCTTCCACGGTGATGCGGCCTTGGGGAAGCGCCGCCAAATCCCTGGCAAGGGCCTGCACAGCATTGGCTTGCGGGGCGGTCAGTTCCGCCCCTGTCATGCGCAGCCGAACCCCCCCTTGCGGCAGGCTTTGCAGCCCCTGTAATGGTCCGGCAAGGCCTTGCGGCACCTGCGGGCGCAGGGGTGTCAATCGCACGGGCGGGGGGGGCGCCGGGGCAGGGTCCGGCGGTAGCGCTTGATCAGGCGTTTGCGCTTGCGCGGCCAAGCCCAGAATGGCCAAGCCTATCGCCAAGCTGGCGCGCCGCGAAAACGCCCGCTTCATCCCGTCGCCTGATGCGTCTTCACGGCGGCGATGCCATCCGCCACCACTTCACGCAGCTTGGGCTGGAGTGTCGGATTGCCGCAAACCACCATGCCGGAAGGATAGGGGTCATTGCCGTCCGGGTCGCTCACGAAGCCGCCGGCTTCGCGCACCAGGACAATGCCGGCGGCAATATCCCAGGGCTTCAGCCCCAATTCCCAGAAGCCATCATACCGCCCGGCCGCCACCCAAGCGAGGTCGAGCGCCGCCGCCCCAAAGCGCCGCACACCGGCCACTTGCGGCATGAGTTTATGGAGTGTGGCGCTGAATTCCGCCTTGCGCGCCACGCCACCAAAGGGGATGCCGGTCGCGAAAAGCGCTTCCCGCATGTCCTTCCGGCCAGAAACGCGCAGGCGCTTGTCGTTCAGAAAAGCGCCAACGCCTTTTTCGGCCCAGAACATTTCATCCGAAGCGGGGTTATAGACCACGCCCGCGACCAATTCGGTCTTATCAGCGGAAATGCGCTTTTCAACGCCGACACTGATGGCCCAATGCGGGATGCCATGCAGGAAATTGGTGGTGCCATCCAAGGGGTCCACCACCCAGCGCCATTCCCAGTCATCGGCGCCCGATGCGCCCGATTCTTCCATCAGGAAGGCGAAGCCGGGGCGGGCCTTGGAAAGTTCCTCCCGGATCGTCTGTTCGGCGCGGAGATCAGCAGTGGAGACGAAATCGGATGGCCCCTTCACGCTGACCTGAAGCTGCTCCACCTCACCAAAATCGCGCAGCAAGCGGCGCCCTGCCTTCTGTACGGCAGCGGTCACAACCTGCAAGGCCGGGGAAAGGCGGGCGGAAAGCGGGGGCATGATGGAAGTCCTTAAAACAGCGAATAGCATCCCTGCGTAACGCAGAAATGTCCAAAGAAAAAGCCGGCCCCACTTGCGCAGGGCCGGCCTTAATCGGGTTGGTGGACGCTGCTACTCCTGCAGCGCCTTGTCCTTGCCCTTGCGGATATTGGGCAGCAGCATCGCAATCAGGGCGATGGCGCCAATCGCCAGCATGGTGGCGCTGATCGGGCGCTGGACAAACACCATGGGGTCACCGCGCGAAAGCAGCATGGCGCGGCGCAAATGTTCTTCCATCATCGGCCCCAGCACGAAGCCGATCAGCATCGGTGCCGGTTCCAGGCGCAGCTTGGAACAGAGGTAGCCGAACAGCCCGAAGAACACGGTCTGATAAACATCGAACACGTTGTTCTGCAGCGAATAGACGCCAATGGCACAGAAGATCAGGATCGAAGGATACATGTGGCGATAGGGAATCGCGAGCAGCTTCACCCAAAGCCCGATCATCGGCAGATTGATGATCAGCAGCATGAGATTGCCCAACCACATGGAGGCAATCAGCCCCCAGAACAGGTCAGGCTGCGCTTCCACCATGCGCGGCCCGGGCTGGATGCCCTGGATGATCAGCGCGCCTACCATGAGCGCCATCACCGCATTGGCCGGAATACCAAGCGTGAGCAGCGGGATGAAGGATGTTTGCGACGCCGCATTATTGGCCGCTTCCGGTCCAGCGACACCTTCAATGGCGCCGGTGCCGAATTCATGCCGACCCTTGGAGACCTTGCGCTCCATCATATAGGAACCGAAGGAAGACAGCGCCGCGCCACCGCCCGGCAGAATACCAAGCAAGCTGCCCACCGTCGTGCCACGCAGCACGGATGGGATGGCGCGCCTTACTTCTTCGCGCGTCATCATCAGACTGCCGACCTTGCCGGACATGACGCTGCGCGCTTCGGGTTTTTCCAGGTTCAGGATGATTTCGGCAATGCCGAACATGCCCATGGCGATGGACACAAAGCCAACACCGTCAGAAAGCTCTGGGATGCCAAAGGTGAAGCGTTGCTGCCCGGTTTGCACATCGGTGCCCACCAGGCCCAAAGCCACACCAAACACCACCATGCCGATGGATTTCACCACCGACCCTTGGGCCAACACGGCTGAGATGATCAAGCCCAACATCATCAGCGAAAAATAATCCGCCGGCCCGAAGGACAGCGCGACCGAGGTCAGCAGAGGCCCCGACGCCGCCACCAGCACGGTTGAAACGCAACCGGCAAAGAAGGATGCCAAGGCGGCAACTGTGAGTGCTGCGCCAGCACGTCCCCGTCGGGCCATCTTGTAGCCTTCGAGCGTTGTGACGACCGAACTGACCTCACCGGGCAAGTTCAGCAGAATGGCGGTGGTTGAACCGCCATATTGGGCGCCGTAGTAAATCCCCGCCAGCATGATGACGGCGGTGGTGGCCGGCTGGCCGAAGGTGATCGGCAGCAGCAGCGAAATCGTCGCCACCGGACCAATGCCAGGTAAAACGCCGATCGCGGTGCCGATGATGCAGCCGATCAGGCAGAACAGCAGGTTGTTGAAGGTCAGCGCAACGCCGAAGCCATGCGCGAGATTGGCAATGAGATCCATGGTGTTTTGCTTTCCCGATCAGATCTGCGGCCAGAGGGGTACGCGGATATCAAGATACCAGATGAAAATTGCCCAGCAGAGCACGCAAAGGAAGGCAATAAGACCTGCGACGCCCAAGGGCCTTTCCAGATGTTCTCTGTCAGCGAAGGCAGCGCAGATCACCGTGAGGGTGATGGCAACCAAAAAGCCAAGTGGTTCCAGCACCAAACCAAACAGGGTGAAGGCGGCACTCGGCAGGAATAGCGCCCGCCATCCGGGCGGGACGGCGGCGACAAGACATCCCACGAAAAGACCTATGCCAAGCGGATTCCAACCCGAAGAAGGAAAACCCGGTATCCGCGCCGCAACCATACCGACGGCTACACCGGCAAGCGCGCCGGCGATCAGGAAACCGATTTCAGCGGATGACCATTTCGCGAGGGGGTCAGGGCCATTGAACAGCCCGCTCACAAGAACGAAGGACCCAAGGCCAATCAGCAGCCAGAAGGTCAGCATGGGCATATAACCCGGCCCCATGCGCCGAGCTGTCCCGAGGTTATGGTCCTGATTGAGCCAAAGACCAACAACAGCGAAGGCAATAAAAAGCCCCGCCGACAGCAAATCTTTCGTGTTAAGCTTCATCCTCGTCTTCCACCCTTTATGACCCTTTGGGTCACTTTTGCCCCCAAGCCTTTCGGCCCTACGTCGACTTAATCAATCTGCCGTCGCACCCGCAGCCTGCACCAAAGGCGCCCATTTGGCCACCTCCCGAATGATGAAGCTGTTGTAATCCGCCGCTGAGTAGGTTCCCGGTGTGCCGCCAAGCTCCGCAAAGCGGTTTCTGATCTCCGCGGTTTGCAGCAGCGCCATCACTTCGCGGTTCAGCCGTTCAATGATTGGCGCTGGCGTGCCGGCCGGTGCGGAAAGCCCGAACCAGGAATCGGATTCCAGCGGAAAGCCCTGTTCGCGGAAGGTCGGCACATCCGGGAAGGACGGGTGCCGCACCGCCGAACACATGCCAACCGCGACCACCGACCCTTGCTTGATATGGGCGGCGGAGGAGGGAAGGCTGTCCGACATCATCGGCACCTGACCTGCAATTACGGCCTGCATGGCCGGGCCGGCGCCGCGGAACGGCACATGGGTGATTTCCGTGCCGATCAGGCGGCTCATTTGCACAACCAGAAGGTGATTTGATGAACCGGCGCCAGAGGTGGCTACCTGCAAGCCCCCGGCGCTTTTTGCCCGCGCCACCACATCGGCCATGGTTCGGATGCCGGCGCGCGGATTGGCGACCCATACGGTCGGGTTGCTCACCACCAAAGCGATATGGGCGAAGTCCTTCACCGGGTCATAGCGCACCTTGTTGCCATAGACCGCCGGGCTGATTGCGTGGCTCGCGATATTGGACATGACCAGCGTGTAGCCATCGGGCGCCGCACGGGCCACGGTTTCACTGCCAAGCGTGGCGCCGGCACCGGCGCGGTTTTCGACCACGATGGAAAAGCCGAGTTTTTCCTGAAGGCCCGCGGCAATCAGGCGCGCAACCAAATCCGTGGTACCGCCAGGCGCGAAAGGCACCACCAAGCGGATGGACTGGGATGGCCATGCACCTTCTGCAACAACGCCCATCGCCAACAGCGGCGATGCGCCAATACCCATAACAACGCTGCGGCGAGCAACACTCCTCATCCCTTGGCCCCCTTGTTCATGGCCTTTTCTATTGCATGAGAGCCAAGGCTCGGCAAGCGAGGGTGGCGCAAGCCTTGCCTCGGCCGACATCCGGGCCAATCATCGGGGCAGAGATCAAGCCCCATCAGGAAATTATCCCATGCCGCAAGGTGACCGCCTGCCCAATGACCCCGAAACCCGCATCCGCGAAGCAACCGAAGCCATTGCCCCGCATCTGATTGAAATCCGCCGCGATATCCACACCCATCCGGAACTGGCCTTCCAGGAAAACCGTACCGCCGGGATTGTGGCCGCCGAGCTTTCGCGCCTGGGCCTGACACCACGCACCGGTGTGGGGCGCACGGGCGTGGTCGCTGAAATCAAGGGCGGGCGGCCTGGCCCGACACTCGCCATTCGTGCCGATATGGATGCGCTGCCAATCCATGAAGAAACGGCGCTACCCTTCGCGAGTGACATCGCCGGCCAGATGCATGCTTGCGGGCATGACATCCATACCTCCACGCTATTGGGCGTGGCGGCGGTGTTGAAGGATTTGGCGCCGCAGCTTGCCGGCACCGTTAGGTTGATCTTCCAGCCGGCGGAAGAAGTGCTGGAAGGTGCCGCCGCCATGATCGCCGATGGCGCGGCGGATGGCATTGATATGGCGATTGGCTTTCATAACCACCCGGATATGCCGGTGGGCAGCTTTGGTTATGTGCGTGGCGCTTGCCTGGCGGCGTCTGATCGGTTTGACCTGATCATCCAGGGCAAATCCGGCCATGCCGCGCATCCCTATGCCGCGATTGATCCGATTGTGGCGGCGGCGGCCTTTGTGCAGGAAGCGCAAACCGTGGTCAGCCGGGAAATCAAGCCCCTCCATCCGGCGGTAGTGACCATTGGGCAATTCGTGGGGGGCACCACCTACAATATCATTCCAGAACGCGTGCATCTGAAGGGCACGGTGCGCACGCTGCATCATGAATCGCGTGATATCGCCGAAGCGGCGCTAAGGCGGCTCGCGGAAGGGATTGGCGTTTCCATGCGCGTGAAGACCGAGATGAATTATGTCCGCAAGGTGCCGCCCTTGGTGAATGATGATCGCGTGCTGGACCCCGTACTGGCCGCGGTGCGCCGGCAAATGGGCGATGTCATCAGCGAAGGGGAGGCTTCGATGGGTGCTGAGGATTTCGCGGAATTTGCCGCGGTGGCGCCTTCCTTCCAATTGCGTATTGGGTCCGGTCAGCCGGGGCGGGATGACCGGCTGCATAATGCCTTCTACCAACCTGATGAACGCTGCATCGGCCTTGGCGTGCAAGCCTTGTCGCGTGCCGCGCTGGATTTGCTGGCATGAACGCGCATCGTATCGCGGAGCTGACCGCGCCCGAAGTGGCATCCCGCCTGGCTTGTGGCGCTGTGGCGATTCTGCCCATGGGCAGCCTTGAAACCCATGGTCCCGCCTTGCCGATGGGTGATTATCTGGTCGCGGAGGATATCGCCTGCCGCATCGCCGCCGCCGCTTATGCCAAGGGCGCCGATGCGCTGGTGGCGCCGGCCATTCCCTTTGGTGGGGAGGATTTTTTCGCCGGCGTCGCCGGCGGCATCACGCTTTCGGTTGCAACCCTGACTGCCGTGATCGAGGAAATGGCCCAAGCTTTCATCAAAACCGGTACGCGGCGCATCATGATTGTGAATGGCCATGCCGGCACCATCGCGCCCGCAGATGCCGCCGCGCGCAGCATGCGCCATCGCCATGGCGTGATCATCCCGGCGCTGCATCTTTGGCGGGAAGCGGGGAAGCTGCATGGCGAATTGGGCGGCCAGCCCATCACTTTCGGCCATGGCGGCGATCCGGTGGCTTCCGTGACCATGGCGCTGAAGCCGGAACTCTGCCGCCCTGAAGCGGCACGGATGCGCGAAGGCACCGGGCCTTATTTGGGCGTGCCGCCGACGGGCTTTGGCGCCATCCGCGCCCATGGCGTGGAATTTTCCGTGCCGATGTGGGTGGAAGAAGTGGCGCCTGGTGGTGTGGCCGCGCCGGATCCGCGCGGGGCCAACGCCGCACATGGCGCGCGCATGGTGGAACAGCTTGTCGCCGCTGGCGCTGCCATTTGCGCGCAACTGCGCGACCACGCGCGATGAAGCGCATTTGTGTCTATGGCGCGGGCGCGATTGGTGCGCATCTGGCGGCGCGCCTTGCTGCCGCTGGCGCTGACGTGAGTGTCATCGCACGTGGCGCCCATCTGGCCGCGATGCGGGAAAGGGGCATCACGCTCCGCACGCCAGAGGGTGATCACACCTACAAGGTGCAGGCTGCAGAAAGCGCAGCCGAAATTGGCCCGGTGGATGGCGTTTTGGTCACGGTGAAGGCGCCCGCCTTGCCAGCGGTGGCAGCAGGGATTGGGCCTTTGCTTGGGCAGGATACGCCTGTTGCCTTCATCATGAATGGCATTCCCTGGTGGTATTTCGATGGCATTGGCGGCGCCTTGGAAGGTAAGCGCCTGCCCCTGCTTGATCCCGATGATACGCTGCGCCAAGCCATTGGCGTGGAGCGTGCCATCGGCGGTGTGATCTATGCGGCAAGTGCGGTTGTGGCGCCCGGTATTGTCACCTCGGAACATGCCGATCTGAAGTTGTTTCTGGGTGAGTCTGGGGGCGCGATCTCGCCGCGCGCTCAGGCTTTGGCGGCGCTATTGCAGGCGGGCGGCATGCCGACCGAAGCGGTTGCCAATATCCGTCACCGCATCTGGGGCAAGTTGCTCGGCAATATGGTGGTGGGGCCGCTTTGCCTGCTTTCGCGCCAGGACATGCAGGCAACCCTAGCCGACCCCGCGATTTTCGAAGCCGGTGTGCGGATTTCCGATGAAGGCACGGCGCTTGCCCGCGCGCTTGGGCATGATCTGAAACTGCCTGGCGAAGTGCGGATGCGCCGCTTCGGGGAGACCGCGCATAAGCCTTCCATTCTGCAGGATTTGGAACTTGGTCGGCCGATGGAAATTGACGCACTTTTCACCGCGCCTTTGCAGCTTGGCCGCGATATGGGCGTGCCCATGCCGTATTTCGCGCTGATGGTGGCACTGGCAACCAAAGCCGCGCAGGCGGCGGGGCTTTATCAGCCACCCGTGGGCTGAGGTGCAGCCTCCCGCGGCAGGGCAAAAACCCCGCTGGCGCGCAAAACCGGCTTGCCATCAGCCATGCAGACCCCCTGCGCAAATACCAGGGTGCGGGTGCGCCGCAGCAGCATGGGTTCGCATTGCAGCCAGGTGCCGAGCAGGGCGGGCGCCAGATAGTCTGAATTCAGGCTGATGGTGGTGAAGAAGCCCGTCACCCCGGCCAGGTTGAAGCCGCCAATCCCAAGCGCGAGATCGGCAAAAGTCGCCGACATGCCGCCATGGGCCATGTCCTTGCTGTTGCAATGCCGCTTTTCAATGCGAAGCCCAAAGGCCAGCGGCCCATGGTCTCGCCGGATCATGATGGGGCCGATGGGATCCAGAAACGGCCCACCAGCGGGGCGTGGCACAAAGCCTTCCGGGATGGCGGGGGGGATGGTTTGATCCAAGACAGGCGACTTTCGGGTTGGAAGTGACCGGACCCTATACCGGAAGCCCTCCCTGGGAAACGCCGGCCCTCCCTTGCCTTGGCTTTGCCCCGATTTCCTCCTAAGCGCGGAGGAATTCGGAGTGAATCTCAACCATGAACACCAATCCCCAATTGATCCTGCCGATTATCCTATCCGGTGGCACCGGCACGCGGCTTTGGCCGCTGTCGCGCGAAAGCTACCCGAAGCAATTCTGGCCGCTCGCTTCCGACAAGACCATGCTGGCAGATACGGCGGCGCGGGGTTCGGGTGCGGGCTTTCTGCCGCCGATGGTGGTGTGCAATGAAGCGCATCGCTTCCTGGTGGCCGAACAATTGCGCGACAAGGGCGCGGCCATTGTGCTTGAACCGGTGGGCCGCAATAGCGCGCCCGCCATTGCAGCTGCAGCTTTACTCGCCGAGGAACCCGCGCCCGGAGCCGTACTGTGGTTTATGGCCGCCGATGCCGCGATTGGCGATGTGGCTGCGCTGCAAGCCGCACTCATGAAGGCCGCCGCAGCAGCGCGG
>VGDL01000024.1 GCA_016869735.1 Alphaproteobacteria bacterium | reverse complement strand
GCCACGTGAGTTCATAGCAAGCAAGTTATCCAACCAAGCCGAGTGTCCGGTTTGATAGGGGCAAGTCCAATCGGCGTGTTCAAGTCGCACATGAATTTCCAAATTAAAATATTTTGGCGTGGCGTCATAATTGCGGCGATAACTACAGCCATTTACATCCTGGTCTTGATTTCCAATGCGTTTACCAAGAGCCTCGGTTTCGCCCTTATCCTTGTTCCTATCGGCATCCTTATCTGGTGGCTGGTGTGGACCATCATGGCCATCGTCAAGGGTATGAGTGCGCTCGGACGCAATGAGCCGGCCCCATCTTAATCCGCTTGTTCAAAGAGAAAAAACCTCCTCACGGTTGCCGACCTTAGCGCCGACGCCAGGAGAGGAGATATATATTACGGAGGCTTTTCGATGGAGGCCAATAGCCATGACTGAAGAAAAAACTCAGTTTAATGTCGGTGATGGCATAATCGCTGGCGTTTCCGCTTCTGCTGGGATGATATTGGAGCGCATTTTTTTTGACGAGCAAAACATCCTCATCAAAGGTGTGATCAGTGTAGTCATCGGGCTTGCGACACTCCTGTTTTTGAAGGTCGCCATAAAGACCTTCAGGAAACTTAAAGACCAGGACTAGCTTCCACGTCGCCGCCGCAGCTCGGCGCGAAGAATAGGCTCAAGGCGCCGCCAGATTGATCGCGAAAAACGGCAGCAGCGCCTGCATGATCAAGCCTGCCAATACTGGCAGGAAAAAGGACGACGCCAGGCGCATCGCCACAAAGCGCCAACCTAGCACCGGGTATTCCCAAGTCAGGATCCGGTGCAGCGCATAGACCGACCAGGCCGTGAGCAGCGCGGTCATTTGCGCGACCCCCGCGCCTGCCTTGCTGAAGGTGATCACCAGCGGAAAAGTCACGAAAGGCCCACCCGGCATGATGCCGCCCGCCAGGGATGCGATCATGATGCCCGAAATCCCGGAATCATCGCCAAGCCAGGCGGTGGCGATATCCGCTGGCACAAGCTCTGACAGAAACGCTGCCATCGGCAGTGCCACGCAGAACATGGGCAGGATGCGCCAAAAGCCGCGATTGGTCTCAGTCACCGCGCGCCGTGCCTGGGGCATGCCGCGGCGGATGCACAGCGCCCATACCGCTAGCGCAATCACCCAAAGGATGATTTGCGGCCCGCTCATTTCGGTGGTTCCCACGCAATCGGGATGCGCCGCGCCAGCCAGCCCGCGATCATCGGCATGGGGAAGGTGATCAGCGTGCGCAACAGCGCGAAATCAAGGCCGAGCAGCGGCGCCTCATAGACCAGCAGTTTCTGAAAGCCGTTCAGCGACCAGGCCAGGATGAAGGCAACCAGCGCGCCCTTATCCGCCCCCGCGCCGGCCAGCACCAGCACCAGCGGAAAGGCGGCCATGGGGCCTCCGGGGGAGAGCGTGCCGACCAGCGTTGCGATAAACAGGCCAAAAATCCCACTTTCCGCGCCCATCAAACGCGCCAGCGCATCCGGGGAGAGCAATTGCCGAAGCGCCGAGGCCAAGAGCAGCCCGGCCACTAAGGAAGGGACGATGAACAGGAACAAATCCCAGGCATGCCACAGCGCGGCCAAGAACGCCTCGGCGCCCCGCAATTGCAAGGTGGCAAGCCCGGCGATGATGGCAATCAGGAAAATGACCACGAGGGAAGCGTGGCGGCGGAGCGCATTCAACACGCGCGCAAACTGCAAGACTGGGAGGCGGCGCGCAAGAGAGGGCGGGGGGAGGGGTAACCTCCCCCCGAACTCACTGGGCTAGCGCGGCAAAATGGGGATCCAGCCGCGCCTAACAAGAACAAAAAGAGAACCAGCAGAGCTTCATGGAGCCTGACAACCCCCCTTATCGCCACCGGGCCATCCGGGGTTATAAGCGGCGCAGCATGAACGATACCTCCACCCGCGGGCTGACGCTTCGGCTTTGGCGCGATTATGTCCGTCAGCATGGCAGGGGCATCCTGCTGGCGCTGCTCTGCACGCTTGGCGTCTCGGGCTGCACCGCGCTTTATCCCATTGTCATCCAGCAGGCATTCGACCTGTTCACGGCCGGCGATCAGCGCGTGATCTGGCTGATCCCGATCGTGATTGTGGCTGTCACCTCATCCAAGGCTTTGGCGCAATTCGGTCAGGCCGTTTCCATTCAATCCGTCGTACTGCGCGTGGTGGAAAACCTGCAGCGCGATTTGTTCAAGGCGCTGACGCGCGCTGACCTGGCGACCGTGGCGCGGGATGCGCCGGCGCGCCATGCCGCGCGCTTCACCACCGATGCCGGTCTGATCCGCGAAGCATTGCAGAAATCCATCAGTGCCATCGCCGATGTGCTGACGCTGATTGGCCTGATTGGGTCCATGCTCTGGCTTGACTGGAAAATGTCCTTGATCGCCGCGCTGCTTTACCCGATTGCCGTGGTGCCTATCCTGAGGCTGGGCAAGCGTATCCGCCGCGCATCAGGCGGCATGCAGGATCGTGTGGGCGATGCGGCAACGCGGCTCACGGAAAGCTTTGGCGCAGCGCGGGTGGTGCGCGGCTATCGGCTGGAAGCCGCTGAGGAAGCGCGCGCCAATGCGTTATTCGCCCGTTTGCGAGAGGCGATTTTCGGCATCCAGCGCACGCGCGCTTCGCTTGATCCCATGCTGGAAGTGCTGGGCGGCTTGGCGGTCGCGGCAGTCTTGGCTGTGGTTGGATATCGCGTCGCCAGCGGGCAGGGCACGATTGGGGAATTCACGGGCTTTGTCGCCGCCGTGCTGATCGCCGCACGCCCGGTGCGCGCCTTGGGGTCCTTGAACTCTGCCTTGCAGGAAGGGCTTGCTGGCCTTGCGCGCGTCTTTGGCGTGATTGACACGCCGCGCCAGATCACGAACCCCGCCAGCCCGGCGGCGCTGCCGGCAGGCGGCGGGCGCATTGTCTTTGATGCTGTTGGCTTCCGCTATGAAGCTGTGCCCGATGCAGCACTTTCGGGCCTGAGTTTTGCGGCTGAACCCGGCCAGACGTTAGCGCTTGTCGGGCCATCGGGTGCGGGAAAATCCACGGCGCTTGCCCTGGTGCCGCGCCTTTATGATGTAACTGAAGGGCGTGTGCTTCTGGATGGCGTGGATATTCGCGCCATCACGCTTGAAGCCTTGCGTGATTCGCTTGCCTATGTCGGGCAGGATGCGGTGATTTTCGAAGACACGGCCTTCGCCAATATCGCCTACGGCCGACCGGGGGCAACGGCGGAAGAAGTTGAAGCAGCGGCGCGCGCCGCCGCCGCGCATGATTTCATCAGCGCCTTGCCGGCGGGCTATCAAACCGAACTCGGCCCCGGCGGCAATCGCCTTTCAGGCGGGCAACGCCAACGCCTGGCGCTTGCGCGCGCCTTGCTGCGAGACCCGCGCGTGCTGCTGCTGGATGAGGCCACCAGCGCTTTGGACGCTGAAAACGAAGCCTTGGTACAGGAAGCGCTGGCGCGGCTGCGTCAGGGCCGCACCACGCTGGTAATCGCGCATCGCCTGGCGACGGTGCGCGATGCGGACCGCATTGTGGTGATGGAAGCCGGCCGCGCGGTGGAACAAGGCAATCATCAGGAATTGATGGCTGCCGATGGGCTTTATGCGCGCTTGGTGCGTACCCAGGCTTTTGCGGGATAAAGCCGCTTAGGCATCCAGGGCTTCGGCGGCGATGCGCCCGGCATTTTCCTGAATGAAGCGGAAGCGCAATTCCGGGCGCCTTCCCATCAATTCTTCCACCCTTTCACTGGTGAAGGACCGATCTTCCGGCGCCAGCATCACGCGGAGCAGCGTGCGCTTCTTCGGGTCCATGGTGGTTTCCTTGAGCGCTGCGGGGGGCATTTCGCCAAGCCCCTTGAAGCGGCTGACTTCCACCTTCTGGTTGGATTTGAACCGCGCCTTGAGCACGCGTTCGCGATCCGCATCATCCATGGCATAAACCGAAACTCCGCCCGCTTGCAGGCGATAAAGCGGCGGCTGCGCCAAAAACACGCGGCCCTGCCGCACCAATTCCGGCAATTCGCGATAAAAGAAAGTCAGCAAAAGGGCAGCGATATGCGCGCCATCCACATCCGCATCCGTCATGATCACAACGCGCCCATAGCGAAGCTTGGCGATGTCAAACCGATCACCAACACCGCAACCAAGCGCTTCGATCAGATCCTTCAATTCCTGATTTTGCCTGAGCTTTTCCACGCTGGCGCTGGCGACATTCAGGATTTTTCCGCGCAGCGGCAACACCGCCTGGGTTTCACGATCCCGCGCCTGCTTGGCAGAACCGCCGGCGGAATCGCCCTCCACCAGGAAAAGCTCTGTGCCATCGGCGCTTTCACGCGCGCAATCGGAAAGCTTGCCGGGCAGCCGCAGCTTGCGCGTTGCGGTCTTGCGCGGCGTGTCCTTTTCCGCGCGGCGGCGCATCCTATCCTCAGCGCGCTCTATCGCGAAGGCCAACAGGTTATCGGCGTTGGCCGGATCCCCCGCCAGCCAATGATCGAAATGATCGCGCAAGGCTGATTCGACCAGCCGCGCCGCTTCCGGACTGGTCAGCTTGTCCTTCGTCTGGCCTTGGAATTGCGGTTCCCGGATGAAGACCGAAAGCATGCCGGCAATGGGGCCGAGCAAATCTTCGGCGGTCACATTGGCCGCGCGCTTTTCCTTCTTCAGTTCGCCATAGGCGCGAAGGCCCTTGACCAGCGCCGTACGGAACCCCGCTTCATGCGTGCCGCCCTGCGGGGTTGGGATGGTATTGGCGTAGGTATTCAAGAAACCATCGCCGCGCTCCACCCAGCTTGCCGCCCATTCCACGCGCCCCGCACCTTCGGGAAATTCCGCATCGCCTGACCAGGCGGCGGGCACCACAGTCGGCCTGCCTTCCAAAGCGGCTGTCAGAAAATCCGCCAAGCCACCTGGAAAATGCAGCACGGCTTGCGCGGGCGTTTCATCCTTCATCAGTGCGGGGTCGCAAGCCCAGCGGATTTCAACACCGCGATACAAATACGCCTTGGATCGGCAGAAGCGATACAGCCGTTCCGGACGAAACATATGCTTGGCAAAAATCTCTGTGTCCGGCTTGAAGCGGATGGTGGTGCCGCGGCGGTTCTGCACCGCGCCGGCATCCTTCAGCTTCGTGATCGCCTTGCCGCGCGAATAGGCCTGGGTGAACAGCGTTCGGTCACGCGCGACCTCAACCTCCATCCGCTCAGACAGCGCGTTCACGACCGATGAGCCAACACCATGCAAGCCGCCCGAAGTGTCATAAGCCTTGCCGGAGAATTTGCCCCCCGAATGCAGCGTGGTCAGGATCACTTCCAGCGCACTCAGTTTCGGGAATTTCGGATGCGGGTCCACAGGAATGCCGCGGCCATTATCGCGCACCGTCAGCCAATTATCGGCTTCCAGCGTTACCTCAATCCGGTCGGCATGGCCGGCCACGGCTTCATCCATGGCGTTATCAATGATCTCCGACGCCAAATGATGCAGGGCGTTTTCATCCGTGCCGCCGATGTACATGCCGGGGCGACGGCGGACGGGCTCCAGCCCCTCCAGCACTTCGATATCCTTGGCGGAATAGCCATCCTGCTGCCCGGCTCCCCCCTTCCGAGGACCGCCGCGACCGAAAAGATCGTTCATGCCTTGTTCCCTGATTCGCGCCGAACATACCGGGGCGCGCGGCGGGAAACAACGCGGTTGCCGAGTCGAACCCTAATAGCGTGGCCAAAGCGCGAAACGGATGATAAACGAATGGACGCATAGCTTCATGCCAATCAGGGATTTAACGCGCCGCATGCGGCAAAAGCCTCGCCCGGCCAAAGCGGCCCCCTCAGCGCTCCAGCCCGCCGATCAGGTGCGCATGGAAGAAAGCCTGCGCGCGCGTCTTGTGGAACAGCCAACCAATGGCGCGGCCTGGCAGCAATTGGCGGGTCTTATGGCTGGCAAAAATCGCCACGCGGAAGCGGCTGATGCCTTTGCCAAGACGCTGGCCCATGGCGTGCCGGTGGCGGCGATTTGCACGCCTTATGCCTTGGCCTTGTCCTCGGCTGGGCGCCATGCGGAAGCGGTGGAGCTGGTGGCGCCGGTGCAGGCGCGCAAACCCAAGGATTTCGCGCTGACCAATTTGCTTGGCGTCATGCTGAAGCGCGCCGGGCGCCATGATGAAGCGGTGGCCACGCTGAAGGCAGCGCAGAAGCTTGAACCGAAAAACGCTTCGCCCTGGCAGAATCTGGGCAATGCAGAAGAAGCGCGCGGCAATTACGCCGCCGCCGCTGAAGCCTTTGAGGGCGCCGTGCGGCGCGACCCACGCAATGGCGAATTATGGCGCCTGCTTGGGCGTATGCAGCGGGTCTTGAACAATGCCGAAGCCGCGCGGGCGAGTTTCCTGAAAGCCTTCGAATTTCAGCCCAAAGATCAGAATACGTTGAATGATCTGATGGGGCTTTTGATTGATGCCGGCGATATCGAAGCCGCCATCCCCGTTGTGGCGCGCGCGCGGCAATTCCGCCAGGGTGATCGCGGGCTGGATGTGATGCATGCGCGCATGCTGCTCAGGCTTGGCCGGCGCGAAGAATCCCGCGTGGTGATTGACGGCATCCTGGCGCAGGACCCTGGCGACAGGCAGGCCAATCTTTTCCTGGCCCGTATGGCGGGCGATGGCGATTGGCGCTTGGCGAATGAGGCGCTGCAGCGCGCGCATGCAGCCAATCCGGACGCGGCTGATGTGCAATCCTCCTACATCGAAAGCCTGTCGCGCAGCCGTTATGACAGTGAAGCGGCGCATCTGGAGGAATCCTATCGGCTATCGCTTGATTTCATGAAGCGCCATCCGGATAAGGTTGCGCGCAATTCGCGTTCCTTGCGCACCGTGTTCCAACGCGTGATGGATATCGAGAATCTGGAAGCCACCGGTTCCATCCCAAGCCTTTTGCCGTATTGGCAGGCGGAAGGCCGGCATTCTTCTGTGCATTATGAATTGGGCCAGGTTCATAGCCTGGAAGAACGCATCGGGATGGTGGAATGGCACCGCAATTGGGGCCGCGGCGTGCAGAAACGCATCAAGCCCCTGCCGCCCGCCCCGGCGCTGCATATGCCGCGCAAATGGCGCATCGGTTTCCTTTCGAGCGATTTGCGCAACCACCCCGTCACCTATTTCTGCATGCCTTTGCTTGAAGCCTATGACCGTGATCGGTTCGAAGTGTTTTGCTATTCCTTTTATGAAGACGAACGCGATGTCATTCAGGCGGAGCTTGAAAAATTCACCAATTTCCGCTGGTGGCCGTATCGGCCCGATGATCAGGTTGCGGCCGATATCGCCAAGGATAATCTTGATCTGCTGTTCGAATTGGGCGGCAGCACGGCGATGAACAAGTTGGAAGTCATGGCCTATCGCCCCGCACGGCTGGGTGGCAGTTGGCTTGGCTATCCACATTCTGCTGGGCTTGAGAGAATAGATTACATCCTGGTTGACCCCTACATCAAACCGGAAGACCCTCGCCTGCTGATTGAAAAGCCGTTTGAATTGCCGGAAACCTGGGTGACGGTAGGCGGCCGTCTTGGCTTTTATGAAGTGCCGATTGATCTGGAAATTCCGGAAGACCGCTGCGGCTATGTCACCTTCGGCACTGCGAACAACCCCTATAAATACACCAAGCTTTGCATTGATACCTGGGCGGCGGTGCTGCGCCGCGTGCCCAATTCGCGCTTCATTTTCATCCACCCGGAAGCGGGTGGGCCATCCTTTCTGGAAAACACGCGCGCTGCTTTTGCTGCGCGCAATGTGGACCCGGACCGGATCGAATTTGTCGGCGTGCGCGGCAAGCATCTGCCGCATTACAACAAGATGGATATCTCGCTTGATACGCTGCCGCATGTCGGCGGCACAACCACCTGCGAAAGCATCTGGATGGGCGTGCCCTGCGTATCGCTTGTAGGGCCTGGCTTTGCCGAGCGGCTTTCCTATTCCAACCTTTCCAACGCCGGCATTGGCGATATGGCGACCTTCAGCGTTGAAGCCTACATTGAAAAAGCCGCTGAGTTGGCCGCCGATGCGCCGCGCCGGCGCGTACTCCGCCATGGGCTGCGCGACATGATCCGCGCCATGCCGCTTGGCCAGCCCGCGCGCTTTGGCAAGGCGTTCTATGACAAGGTGGCCGAGGTCTGCGCCTTGTGATTTTCAACGCAACCGCCATCCCCGGCATCATCAGCATCGAAGCTAGCCCCGCACGCGATGATCGCGGCGCCTTTCTGCGCAGCTGGTGCCGGGAAAGTTTTATTGCTGCCGGGATTGATTTCTCGCCAATCCAAGCCAGCCTTTCGGAAAATGCGCTAAAGCACACCTTGCACGGGATGCATTTTCAGCTGGCACCCAGCGAAGAGCAGAAGCTGATCCGCTGCGTGCGCGGCGCGGTATTTGATGTGCTGGTGGATTTGCGCGCCGATCAGCCGAGTTATTTGCGCCACATCGCCATCACGCTTGATAGCCGCGCGAATAATGCCGTGTTTGTGCCGCGCGGCATTGCGCATGGTTTCCTCAGCCTGACGGATGATGCGGTAGTGGAGTATCTGATTGACACACCCTATGCGCCCGCTTTGGCGCGCGGGGTGCGCTGGAATGATCCCGCCTTTGGCATTTCCTGGCCGGCCGAGCCCAAGGTGATTTCCGCACGCGATAATGCCTGGCCCTTGATCCATGCCTGAACGCATTCTGGTTACGGGGGCAACGGGCTTCATCGGGCGGCATATCCCGGCGCTGCTGCAGGCGCGCGGCTACGAAACCCACATAACGGCGCGCAATGTTTTGCCCACGCCCCCCGGCATCACCGCACATGGGGTTGATCTGCTCCACCAAGATAACGCGCAGCGCCTGATCAGGGATATCCGGCCCGACATCGTCATCCATACCGCCTGGTATGTCGCCCATGGGCGCTTCTGGACGGCGCCTGAGAATACAGATTGGCTGGAAGCTTCCACCGCACTCGCCGCCTATGGCGCGGAAGCCGGTGCGCGGCGCTTTATTGGGCTTGGCACCTGCGCCGAATACGCGACCGAAGCGGGTGATGACGCCTTTCCCTGGCCGGAGGCGCGGCGCATCGCCCCTGCCACACCTTACGGCGAAGCCAAGGCCACCCTCGCGCGGCGCCTGGCCGAAATGGCTGAAGCCCGCGCGCATTTCAGCTTCGCCTGGGCGCGGCTATTTCATTTGTTCGGTCCGGGCGAAAACCCCGCGCGACTTGTCCCTTCCATCATGATCGCGCTGCGTGAAGGGCGCGAAGCGCCATGTGCGTCAGGCCGCCCGATACGGGATTTCATCAGCACACAAAACGCAGCCGCCGCCATCACTGCATTCGCGACCAGCGATGTTACCGGGCCGGTCAATATCGCCTCAGGCGCGCCGATCAGCATTGCCGCCATGGCACGGCTGATCGCCAACATCGCGGGGCGGTCTGATTTGCTGAAGATTGGCACTTTACCTGATCGGCCAAATGAAGCGCCTTATACGGTGGCGCATACCGGGCGGCTTAGACGCGAAGTTGGCTTTATCGCGCCGGTTTCACTCGCCGCCGAAATACGAAACCTTCAAATCCGTTGATGGAGCGCACAGACCAGCGTGAATAATTGCCGCGCCGTGTCAAAATCAAGCGCCACACGCCCTGCCAGCCGCGCACGCAACAATTCAGCGCCTTCATTATGCAGCCCGCGCCGGCCCATATCTATGGCCTGCACACGCGACTCCGGCCCGCTTTCCGCGACCGCCTGTTCATGCGCCTCCACAACCATGTGGTAGTCCTTGATCAGGCGTCGGAAAGGGCCGAGTGCCAGGGCCAGCACAAGCAGCGACTCATTCGCTTCATTGCGGATATCAAACACCAGCCGCCCTTCGCGCACCGCCAAGCCCAGCACATAAGGCCCGCGTGGCAGGCCTTCAGGATCAAAGCGGTTATGATGCAGCAAATCCGTAATCGCCTGGCGCCGATCCGCTTCCGCATAGGCGGAAGGGGCCGGGGCTTCTTCGGGCAATTCAACGCGGATCAGGCGCTGTTCAGGCATCCGGCTTGCTACCCCGCAGCGCCACGCCGCCTTCATCGCCTGTCATGCCAAGGCGCATCATCCAGCCAATCACAGCCCCCTTGATGGGGCGCAGCAGTAGCGTGCAGACAATGGCGAATAATGGCAGCCAAATCACCATATGCAGCAAGATTGGCGGCATATAGGCCTTTTCAATCCATAACACGGGCGGCACCAGCACATGCCCGGTAATCAGAATGGTGAAATAGGGCGGCGCATCATCAGCGCGCAGCCGCCCCGTGGGCGCGCCACAGCTTTCGCACGTATCCGCCACGCGCAGAAACCCTGCGAAAAGCTGCCCCTGGCCGCAAACCGGGCAAAGCCCTTTCAAGCCGCGCATGATCCCATCCCGGGCGCCGGGCGGTTGATAGGGCAAGGTGGGCGGCGTGCGATCCGGTTCCCAGCGCATGAATTTTCCAATCCTCACCAGGTGGCTCTGGCGTTGTGCAGCGCAGCGATAAGCCCGAAGCGCCGCCCGATCAAGCGTGGCTTGCACCCAGCCTGCCCATGCATGCAGCATAGCAGCCATGAATGAACGCATCCTGCTGATCAACCCGAATTGCAGCGTAAGTTGCACCGAGGGCATTGCCGCCGCCGTTGCCCCCTTTGCCGCCCCTGGCTTGCCGCGCATTGATGTGACGCGGCTGGAAGAAGGCCCGCCAGCCATCATCACGTGGCGTGATTGGTATGCGGTGGCCGAACCTTTGTGCCGCCGCGTCGCTGCCGAGCCTGCCGATGCCTATATCATCGGCTGCGTTTCCGACCCGGCGATTGAGGCTGTGCGGATGGTAACCGACAAGCCCGTTTTCGGCCCCTTGCGTTGTTCCATCGCCGCCGCACTGAACCGTGCCGAGAATTTCGGCATGATCGCCTTCACCGACAAATCCAAGCCGCGCCAGCGCCGCGTGCTGCAAAGCATGGGGGTGGAGCAACGCATGGTCGCTTCCATTGCGCTTAATCTGGATATGGAAGTGCTGACGGACCCGGTGGCGCCACGCGCGCGGATTATGGCTGTGGCGCGGGAATTGGTGGCACTCGGCGCTGAGGCCGTGATCCTTGGCTGCGCCGGCATGGCGCATCATCGGCGGGCTGCGGAAGATGCCTGCGGTGTGCCGGTGATTGAACCAAGCCAGGCAGCGGCGGCGCAGGCGATTCTGGCGGTGGTGGCGGGAAGATGTTGAGTGCGTTGAGGGCGCAGAATACAATTCTTGATTGTGTTTATTTAATCCAGTTTCAATCAGCACCAGAATAATGGGACAAATGCATAGATAAATTGTAACTTATTAAGATATAACATCGAGACTTTTTTAGGTATTAGTAAAAATTATTGCAAATAATTTTGCGAAAAATCGCCGGCTGGGTGCTCCCGCTAGGTCTTCGGTAAGAACCAAGCGGCACAATAAGGTTTGGTGCTGCTGCTCCCTTTTTGCAGGCCTGAGTGAATCGGTCCCGAACGTTTGGGTGAGTCTGCTTGCCTGCCAATCTATGTATGTGCCGTTCTTGCTGGAGATTTGCTATGAGTATCACCCTCGACAACAACGATAATGTTTGGCCCGGTGTGCAGGATAACTCTGGCAATGATTCGATTTTGGCCCTGGGCGGCAATGACAGCATTAATGGCGGCAATGGCAATGACACGATTGTCGGTGGGCTCGGCAATGATACGCTGATTGGCGGTACTGGCACCGATTGGCTTGATTATTCTGCCGAAACAGGTGCTGTAACCATTTCCCTGAGTGGCACTGGCTCACCCGGTGCCACCTTGGCTGGCGGCAATGATATTTTGTCCGGTTTTGAAGTTTATGTCACCGGTTCGGGTAATGATTCCATCCGTGGCTCCACGGGCAGTGAACGCATCATTTCTAATGGCGGTAACGACACGATCAGCGCGATCAACGGCAATGATACCATATTTGCCGGTGAGGGCGACGACTCTATGTCGGGTTCAGGACCGCTTCCACGGTACTTTGGTGAAGGTGGCAATGATACTCTGCAGGGCCAAACCGGCAATGATACGATTTCCGGAGGCGATGGGGACGACAGCATACGTGGCGGTCAAGGTAACGACAGTATGCTGGGCGATGATGGGAATGACACCATTGATGCCGGTCCTTCCAGCGCCGTCACAGTCTCGCGGACGCTTCTTGGCGGCATTGGCAATGAAAGTTTGCGGGCCGGGATAGGCCGCGACACTCTCTTTGGCGGCGATGGCGATGATACGCTCAATACATTCGTTGGATCAATCGGCGGCACTGGACATTGGTTCCTTGGTGAGGCAGGCAATGACAGTGTGCAGGCCGGCAACGCCAGCGATACTCAGGCTAGCATTGGCAATGATTGCATTTCAGGCGGCACAGGCGATGATACGCTTGAAGGTTGACTCGGCAATGATACCCTGGATGGGGGCGATGACAGTGATTTCGCCACCTACGCCAATGCCACAGGCAACGTCACGGTTGATTTGGCAGCGGGCACCAGTTCCGGAGCGGATGGTAATGATGAACTAGCCCGGATTGAAGGCGTTCTGGGTGGCAGCGGAAATGACAGCATTCTGGGCGACAGCCTTTCCAATGTATTGGATGGCGGCGCCGGTAATGACACGCTGCTTGGCGGCGATGGTGATCACAACATCGATGGCGGAACCGGCAATGACTTCGCGAGCTACGCCGGCGCCGCTGCGGGCGTTGCCGCGTTAATCAACGGCAACGTCGCCGGTGGCGCGGGTCTTGACGTGCTCTTCAATATCGAAGGGCTGATTGGTTCCAACTCTAACGATACGCTACTTGGCAATACCGATGCTAATACGCTGATCGGTGGTGATGGGGTTGACAGCCTCTCTCGTAATGCCGGCAATGACTGTCTGGATTTCGGCAATAGCGATGAGAATTACCTGCGTGATCCGACTGATTCCGGCAGTGATACGCTGATTGGTGGCGAGGGGACTGATACGCTCGACCTTGGGTCAGACTGGGCATTCCTCAGCGAAGAAGGTGGTTACTCGCTTTATCGGGATCAGACAGATACGATTTATGCCCAAGGCTGGGAAACGGTGGTGTGCTTCGCCGAAGGCACGCGCATTGTAACTCCAAATGGCGAAGACGCGGTGGAAAACCTGCGCGCTGGCGACATGGTTCTGGCGATGCGCAATGGTCAGGCCGGGTTTGAACCGCTGCGCTGGGTGGGCTTCATGGATGTTGCCGTGCCGCGCAATGCGGCCATGGCGGCCAAGGCTGCGCCTGTGCTGATCAAGGCGGGCGCACTGGCGCCTGGCATGCCGGCACGAGACCTGCGGGTCAGCCCGGATCACGCGATGGAAATTGATGGCCATCTGATCCCGGCCAAGCATCTGGTGAATGGTGAAAGCATTATCCAGGAAACCTGGTGCCGGCGCGTGCGCTACTTCCACCTGGAGCTGGAAGCGCATGGCCTGCTGCTGTCCGAAGGCACTTGGTCTGAAAGCTATTTGGATGATGGCAACCGCCACGCCTTCAACAATGCGGCCATGACCGGGTTGTTCCTGGATTTCGAAGCCGGGCGCTCACAAGGGCAGTATGACCATCGGGCTTGCCTGCCGGTGCTGCGCCAGGGCCTCAAGCTTGATGAAATCCATGGGTCGCTGGCTCTACGGTCTGAAACAATAGGGCGGCCAGCGAAGGCGCAGCGTCGCGGCTAAGGCCAAGCCACCGAGAAGCTGGCAGCAGCTTCCCAAAGCGGCCCATGCCCGCATGAAGCCTTGGCGGGGCTGATCTGCTAGAAAGACGTCATGTCTTCGCGCGCGATTCGCATCCTTGGGCTTGATCCCGGCCTTCAGCATACCGGCTGGGGGCTGATCGAAACCGATGGCTATCGCCTGCGCTTCATCGCCGAAGGCGTTGTCTCCACCTCCGCCCGCGATGCGCTCGGCGACCGGTTGCTGATCCTGCATCAGGGCCTGGCGGAAACCTTCGCCAATTTCCAACCGGATGAAGCGGCTGTGGAAAACACCTATATCGCCCGGAACCCGGACAGCGCGCTGAAACTTGGTCAGGCGCGCGGGGTGGTGATGCTGGCGCCGCGCCTAGCTGGCCTCCCGGTTGCGGAATACGGGGCCATGGAAGTGAAACGCGCCGTGGTCGGCAATGGGCACGCCGCCAAGGAACAGGTGCAGGCCATGGTGCGCCATCTGCTCCCCGGCGCTGCCTTTCGCCGCGCCGATGCCGCAGATGCACTCGCCATCGCCATCTGCCACGCGCATCACCGGCAAACCCGCGCCAACCTAGCCAAAGGTTACGCAACCGCATGATCGGCAAGCTCACCGGCCGGCTGGACAGCACCCATGAAACCGGCTGCATCCTGGATGTGAACGGCGTGGGCTATCTGCTTTCCTGCTCCCGCAAAACGCTTGACGCGCTCTCTGCCCGCGAAGGCCCACACCGCGTGCTGGTTGAAACACACCTCCGGCAAGACGCCATCACCCTATTCGGCTTTGCCGATGCCACAGAACGCGATGCCTTCCTGGCGCTGATCGAAGTGAAAACCGTGGGGCCACAGAAAGCCCTGCTGGTCCTATCCGGCCTCACCCCCGCCGAACTCGCCCACGTCATCGCCGCCAAGGAACGCAAGCGTTTGGGCGCCGTGAAGGGCCTCGGCGCCGCTACCGCGAACCGCATCGTGGATGAACCTGCCATGCAAAAATGGGCGGTCGGACGCATCACGCCCAGCGCAGATGGCGAAGGCGCCAGCCCCACCGCCCCTGACCCCAATACCATGGAAGCAGACGCCATCTCCGCCCTTGTGAACCTCGGCCTGAAACGCCCAGAAGCCACCACCGCCGTCACCCGCGCGGCGAAACGCCTCGGCGCCGACGCCACCCTCAACGACCTCATCCGCGACGGGTTGAAGGAGATGGCGCGGTGATGGGGTGGGTCGGTCTGCGGGGGCGCTGCCCCCGTGCCCCCGCCGGGGAGACAGTGTCTCCCCGGACCCCGCCAATACGGGGCCGGGTGGGTAGAGGGGCTCAGCGCGCCCGCTTGCCCGGTGCTTCCCGCGCGCCCCTCTCCCCACCCAGCCCCATGATGGAGGTCCAGGAGGATGCATTCCTCCTGGCGGGGGGGCGGGGGGCAGAGCCCCCCGCGGAGCCACCCCACCCATGACCGACACCGATCGTCTTTCCACCCCATCCCGGCTTGAGGAGGATGGCGCTGAGGTCTCGCTCCGCCCGCAGACCTTGGATGATTTTACCGGGCAGCGTGGTTTGCGGGAGAATTTGCGCGTTTTTATCGGTGCCGCGCGGGCGCGGGCTGAGGCGATGGATCATGTCTTGTTTCATGGCCCGCCTGGTCTTGGGAAGACGACTTTGGCGCAGATTGTGGCGCGTGAATTGGGTGTTGGATTTCGCGCAACGTCGGGCCCGGTGTTGCAGCGTGCCGGTGATTTGGCCGCGATCCTGACCAATTTGCAGCCGCGTGATGTGTTGTTCGTGGATGAAATCCATCGCCTGCAACCGGCAATCGAGGAAACGCTCTATCCCGCGATGGAGGATTTCCAGCTTGATCTGATCATTGGCGAAGGCCCGGCGGCGCGCACGGTGCGGATTGATTTGCCACCTTTTACCTTGATTGGGGCGACGACCAGGGCTGGGTTATTGGCCACACCCTTGCGGGATCGCTTCGGTATTCCCTTGCGTTTGGTGCTTTACACGCCTGAGGAATTGCTGGGTATTGTGACGCGCGGCGCGCGTAAATTGGGGTTCGATTTGTCCGAGGATGGCGCGCGGGAGATCGCGAGCCGTTCGCGCGGCACGCCGCGTATTGCGGGGCGGCTTTTGCGGCGGGTGCGTGATTTCGCGCTGATGGAAGAAAAGGTCGCGGACCGCGCCATGGCGGATGCGGCGCTCAGGCGCTTGGAAGTTGATGCGCTTGGTTTGGATGCAATGGACCGGCGGTATTTGGCGCGTATTGCGGAACATCATAATGGCGGCCCGGTCGGGATTGAGACTTTGGCGGCGGCACTCGCCGAAAGCCGGGATACGCTGGAAGAAGTGGTGGAACCTTTCCTGATCCAGGAAGGCCTGGTTTTGCGCACCCCGCGCGGGCGCGTGCTGGGCGATCGCGGTTGGCGGCATTTGGGCTTGAGCCCGCCCGCTGGGGTGCAGCCATTGTTGGATTTGCTCGGGGATCAGGACGCGTGAGCGCGCCGCATCTCTGGCCCATCCGCGTTTACTTTGAAGATACGGATGCGGGCGGCGTTGCCTATCACGCGCGCTATCTGCATTGGGCAGAGCGGGCGCGGACGGAGGCCTTGCGCGCCATGGGTTTGCCGCACCAGGAAATGATCGCGCGGCATGGTGTCTTCCTCGTGGTGCGGCGGCTGGAAGTGGAGTATCTCAAACCGGCGCGACTCGACGATTCGGTGGTGGTGGAGACGCATATCCGCCGTGTGACGGGCGTGCAGGTGGCGCTGTGCCAGGTGGTGCGGCGTGACGCCGGTGAAGTGCTGGCGGTACTGGAAGTGCGGCTGGCTTCCGTGGGGCAAGGTGGCGCCAAGCCCGTGCCCTTGCCGGAGCCTTGGCGCTCAGCTTTGCGCGCGGTGGCTGAGGCAGCGCCGGGCTGAACACGTTTTTGCCGGGAAAAGGCCGCTTTTCCCGGGTGTTATGTTTTCAGGTGGCTTTGGCCGCCGGCAATCGTCCCTTCGGGGCGCAGGAGATGTGGTGTGGATCGTAACGTGACCACTCAGGCGCTTGGGCAGGCGGCCCATGATTTGTCGCTTTGGGGCTTGTTCCTGCAGGCCGATTGGGTTGTGAAGGCGGTGATGATTGGACTGCTGCTCGCCAGTATTTGGGTCTGGGCTGTGGTGTTCGAAAAAGTCGTCACCATGCGGCGCATCAATAAGGCGGCGGATGGGTTTGAAGATCGCTTCTGGTCCGGCGGCAGCCTGGATGAACTTTATACGCGTGAAGGGGAGCAGCCCTCACATCCGATGGCGGCGGTGTTTGGCGCGGCGATGCGCGAATGGCGCCGCAGCGCGGGCAGCCTGAGTGTGCTGGGCGGTGCCAAGGAACGCGTGGAACGCGCCATGGGTGTGACCATCGGTCGGGAAATGGAAAGGCTGGAACGCTGGATGGTGTTTTTGGCGTCCGTTGGGTCGGTCGGGCCATTCGTGGGATTGTTCGGCACGGTCTGGGGGATCATGAATTCCTTCTCGGCCATTGCGGGCATGCAGAATACGAATTTGGCCGTGGTGGCGCCGGGGATCGCGGAAGCCTTGTTTGCAACGGCTATTGGGCTGGTGGCCGCCATTCCGGCAGTGCTGGCGTATAACAAGATCAATACGGATTTGGCGCGTTTTGCCGCGCGCATGGAAGGCTTTGCCACGGAATTTGGCGCCATCCTGTCGCGGCAGACGGAAGCGGCGGCGAATGATGGCGGGCCGCGCAGCCCGAATCAGGCGGCGGAATAGGCCATGGGGGCTTCTCTCTCCGGCGGGCGGGCTTCCGCGCGGTCTCGCTATCGGCCCATGGCGGAAATCAACGTCACGCCACTGGTGGATGTGATGCTGGTGCTGCTGATCATTTTCATGGTCGCAGCGCCCTTGATGACGGTGGGTGTGCCGGTGGATTTGCCGAAAACCACTGCCCAGCCGCTCAATCAGGAAACCGAGCCGCTGACGATTACGGTGAACCCTGAGGGCAAGATTTTCTTGCAGGAAACCGAGGTGCCGCTGGATGGGCTGGTGCCGCGCCTGCAAGCGATCATGCGTGAACAGCCGCAGGGCGCGCCGGAGCGGCGGATTTTTGTGCGCGGCGATAAGGCGATTTCCTATGGCCAGGTCATGGAGGTGATGGGCACCATCGCCGGTGCAGGCTTCACCCGCGTTGCGCTTTTGGCGGAACAGCCCGCAGGCCCGCGCCCAGCGGCGGCAGCACCCCCGGCGGGACGCCCGGCGACGCAACCGGCACGGCCGGCGGCGCCTGCGCCCAATCGCCCCGCCCAGCCGCCACGCTGAAGGCTGGGGAAGGAGAAAACGCCTTGCCCCGGGCCGCGCCCGATAAGCGCCTGAATAAATGGCTGATGGTCTCGGCGGGGCTGCATGTCGCGCTATTGGCCATCGGGGCCCTGTTTTCGCTTGCGCGCAGCATTCCGGAACCGCAGGAACAGGGCATCGCGGTGGAGCTGGTAGCCCCTGGCCCGGCGCAGATGGCGCGCGCGGATAACCCCGCGCCGATCCCAGCGCCAAGCCCTACACCGGCGCCCAATCCGCCCACGCCTGAACCGCCCGCGCCGGAGCCGCCGCGCAATGCGCCGCCCGAGCCAACGCCGCCACCGCCTCCGCCGCCGCCGGCACCTGCCGCTGCGCCAACGCCAGCACCGCCAAGCCCAGCGCCACCCACCCCGCCTGCGCCGGCACCCGCGCCAAGCCCCGAGCCTTCGCCCGCCCCGCGCGTGACGCCGCAGACGCCAGCGCAGCAGCCAACACCGCCGCGGCAGCAGGCCGCGCAGCCGCCGCGCCCGGAACCGCCCTTGCCCTTGCCACCGCCCCCGGTGCCACCGCCGCCCGAGCCATCGCGCCAGGCGGGCACCGGGCAAACGCCGCCCGTGGCGCGGCCGCAGGAAAACAGCACGTCCGTACAGAACACGCTTGAACGCCTGCGGGCCGCGCAGCAGCAGGATCGCGCACCCACCGCGCGGCCCAATCCTTCCGGCGCGCCGCGCCAGGGTGGTGGTTCACCCACTGGGACGGCGGCGCTGACGCAAGGCGAAATTCGCGGCCTCGCGGATCAGGTGGCGGAATGCTGGAATGTGGATGCCGGCATGCTCGGGCTTCAGGACATCACGGTGGAATTGCGCGTGCAGCTTGATCCGCAAGGCAACGTCCGCAATGTGGTGCCGGCGGGAAATATGCCGACCGACCCGCGTGTGCGGTCCGTATTCGAATCGGCGCGGCGTGCTTTACTGGCGCCAGCGTGCAATCCACTGAAAGTGCCAGCGGACAAAATGCAAACCGTGATGGCTTCCACTTTTCGCTTCAGCCCGCGCGGGTTGGTGCGCTGAATTCGGGATGATGGGCATGACAACAAGACGCTCCCTTCTGCTTGGTGCCGCGGGCGCGGTGACGGTCTCGGGCCTTGCGGGCGCGCCGGATGCGGCTTTCGCGCAAGGGGCGGTGATTGACATCACGCGCGCGCGCACGAACCCGATCCCCATCGCCATTCCGGATTTCGCGGGCACCGGTGATGGTCAGCGTTTCGGGCGCGATATTGCGCGGGTGGTGCAGGATAATTTGCGCAATTCCGGATTGTTTCGTCCGGTGGCGCGTCAGGCTTTCATCCAAACCTCGGAAGCCGCCGCGCAGACCCCCCGCTTTCAGGATTGGCGCGTGATTGGCGCGCAGGCGCTGGCGACAGGGCGCGCTGATATCCAGGGTGGCAATTTGCGCGTGGAATTCCGCCTTTGGGATGTGTTGCCGGAAAACCAATTGCAGGGCACGGCCTTCACCGCGCCAACCGGCAATTGGCGGCGCATCGCGCATCTTATTTCCGACGTGATCTATGAAAGATTGCTGGGCGAGAAAGGCTATTTTGATACGCGCATCGTCTATATCGCGGAATCCGGCCCGCGCGATCGGCGCCTGCGCCGGCTGGCGATCATGGATCAGGATGGCGAAAACAACGCCTTCCTGACCGATGGGCGCGAAGCCGCACTCACGCCGCGCTTTCATCCGTCTGCCGATCGCGTAGCCTTCATGTCCTATCAAAGCCGCGAACAGCCGCGCGTGGTGCTGTTTGATTTGAACACGCGTGGCCAGCAAGTGCTGGGTAATTTTCCGGGCATGACGCTTTCGCCGCGCTTCGCGCCGGATGGGCGTTCGGTGGTGCTTTCCGCCATGCGCGGCGGGGATGCGAATATCTACGCGGTGGATTTGGCAAGCCGGCGTGAAAGGCAGCTGACCAGCGGCAGCGCGCTTGATGTCAGCCCCGCCTATTCGCCTGATGGCACGCAGATTGTGTTCAATTCGGATCGTGGCGGCGATCAGCAGCTTTATGTGATGGATGCCAATGGCGGGGGAATACGTCGCATTTCCTTTGGTCGCGGGCGCTATGCCACGCCGGTCTGGTCACCTCGCGGAGATTTGATCGCCTTCACGCGCTTCGGCGGTGGCGGCTTTGCCATTGGCGTCATGCGCCCCGATGGATCTGGGGAACGCATCCTGTCTGAGGGCTGGAAAATGGAAGCCCCGAGCTTTGCGCCCAATGGCCGCATGTTGGTCTTTGGCCGGGAAACCCGCGCCACTGATGCGCGCGGCGGCGGTTTTTCTGCGCGCATCCACACCATAGACATTGCGGGCTTCAATGAACGCCCCTTGCCGACCCCAACCGATGCGACCGACCCGACATGGTCGCCCTTGCTCTCATGAGGCCCTTGGTCAGTTTTGGCTTGACCGCAGCGGATCGAGCCTTTACCGCGCTGCACAAAGCTATGTTTTCCATGAAAGGAAACCAGTCATGAACTTGAAATGCCTTGGTATTGCCAGCCTCGCGCTGCTCGCCGCTTGCTCCAATTCCGATTCAAGCAGCGGCACCGGCAGCGGTATGGGTGCGGGCAATATCCGTCCCGGCAGCCAGGAAGATCTGGTCGCCAATGTGGGTGATCGCATCTTCTTCGATTTTGATCGCAGCAATGTCCGTGCTGATCAGCGCCCGGTATTGCAGCGCCAGGCGGAATGGATGGGCCGTCACCCGGAAGTGCGGGTGCAGGTTGAGGGCCATGCCGACGAACGCGGCACGCGCGAATACAACCTGGCCCTTGGTCAGCGCCGCGCCAATGCGACGCGTGATGTGCTGGTGGCGGGTGGCGTGAACTCTTCACGGGTTTCCACCATCTCCTTCGGCAATGATCAGCCGGCGGCGCTTGGTTCAGACGAAAGCGCCTGGGCGCAGAACCGCCGCGCTGTTACGGTGGTCCGCTGAGAGGGGAGGCGCGGTTGCTGCCGCGCCGCTTGAAGACCATGGCAGGCTTCACCCCGGTCTTTCGTCTGGCGCTTTTGGGTCTTGGGCTGGCGCTTGCCAGCCCAGCAATGGCTCAGCCGGAAAGCCGGGAAGGCATTGCGCTGCAAAACCAAATCTTGGATTTGCGCCGGGAACTTGATGCGCTGCGCCGTGGCGGCGCCATGCCGGCACCAAGCGCACCATCCCGCGGGTCCACCGCATCGGGCGATCTGGTGCAGCAATTGCTCGCCCGCGTGCAGGAATTGGAAGAAGAAAACCGCCGCCTGCGTGGGCGCGCCGATGTGGCCGACAATAATGAACGGCAAATGCGCGCCGAGGTGGAAAAGCTGCGCGGTGATCTGGATTTCCGCTTGCAAGCCCTAGAGAAAGGGGCTGGCCGACCGGCCACCACGCGCCCTCCTCAGCCGGGGCCGGCGGCGCAGACCCCGCCAGCCCCGGCCAACCCGGCACCCTCCAACGCCCCCAGAACCGCTGAACGCGCTATTGCGGATGGGCAGGCAGCACTCGCGCGGCGGGATTTCCCCGTCGCCGAGGCCGCAGCACGGGAAGCGATCCGTGCCCGCCCCGGCGCCCGCGCTCAGGATGCGTCGCTGCTTTTGGCTGATGCGCTGATGGGCAAGCGGGATTTCCAGAATGCCGCACTTGCCTATGATGAAGCCTATAACCGCAGCCGCCAGGGCGCCCGCGCGCCGGAAGCCATGATTGGCCTTGCCAATGCTTTCCAGGGATTTGGCGCCCGGCGCGAAGCTTGCGAAACTCTGAATAATTTACGTTCCAACTTCCCCAATTTATCCGGCCCGCAGGCGCAGCGCGCTACCGAAAGCCGCCGCCGAGCGCAATGCCAATGAGGCAGCCTTGGGGATAGCCTGCTTCCTGCGCTGAACCTGCCGGTCAGCCGCGCCGCATTCGCTGCTGCCATGGCGCCGCTGGGGCCATTCGGCCCGGCGCCCCGCATTGCGGTGGCGGTATCGGGTGGCCCGCATAGCCTTGCGGCTGCCTTGCTGGCGCGCGATTGGGCGGCGGCGCGGGGCGGGCAGATTCTGGCGCTGGTTGCGGATCATGGTTTGCGCCCGGAAAGCGGGGCAGAGGCGGATCATGTTTTGGCGCTATTGGCGCAAGCGGGGATTGCGGCGCTTGGCCTGCGCCTTGGCCTGCCCAATGGCACCAGATTGCAGGAGCGCGCGCGCAGCGCCCGCCTGGCTGCCCTGACCGAGGCCGCAGCGCGCCATGGCTGCCCCTGGCTGCTGCTTGGGCATCATCGCGGAGACCAGGCGGAAACCCTGGCCTTTCGCGCGCTGCGCGGCAGTGGCGCGGCGGGGTTGGCGGCCATGGCTTCCCTGCGTGTTGCGCCTGATTGCCTGATCCTGCGCCCTTTGCTCGGCTTTGCCCCGGCACGGTTGGAGGCGGTTGTGGCAGCGGCGGGGCTTGCGCCAGTGCGCGATCCTTCCAATGAGAACCCTCGTTTTGCCCGTATTCGTATCCGGCAGGCATTGGCCGACCCTGACGGGGAAGGTGAAGGGGTCCGGGCACTCGCCGAAGCGGCAGAGGCTTTTGCGCGCCGCCGCGCCCGGCAGGAAGCGGCCTTGCTGGCCCGGCTGGCGGCGGCGGCGGAAATTCACCCGGAAGCCTATGCCTGGGTGGACCCCAAGGCGCTTGGCGGCGATGCGCTTGGCGTTGCGGCGCTCACGCGGTTGCTTGGCCTGATGGGTGGCGCGGCCTGGCCAGTCCCGCTTGAGGCCACGGCGGCGCTGATGGCGCGGGGCGGGGGGAGTCTTGCCGGTGCTTGGGTGCGCCCGGGCGCGGGCGGGCGTTGGCTGGTGCTGCGTGATCCTGGCCTGGTGGCCCCCGCCCAGCCCTTGCAGCCGCCCTTTTTGTGGGATGGGCGCTTTCTGGTGACTGGCCCAGCGCGGCCGGGTTGGGTTTGCGCTGCCTTGGGTGAAGCGGCCGCGGGCTTTCGGCAGCAGACCAGAACGCCGCTTGCCGCGCTTAGCGCCCTGCCAGCGCTTTGGGATGAAAAGGGAAAGCTGGCGGTCCTGCCCGGCCTGTTCTATGCTGAAGGGGTGGAAGCGGCGGCTTGGCGCCTGGTCTTTGCCCCCAAGGGCGGCGGCCTTCCCCCAGGTTGATCGCGCTTCCGTGGCTGGAAGATTTCGCGCGGGTCATTCAAGATGCGTGAAGCCTCACTATGTATGCTGGCAGCGGTTGGCGGATGACGCCTCCTGGCTCCTGAAGATGGAAGGGTTGCGGTGAATAATTTCAGCCGAAACATGGCTTTATGGGTGATCGTGGCGCTGCTGTTGGTGGCGTTGTTCAACCTGTTTCAACCAAGCGGCACGAGCCGCCCTGGAACCTCTCAAGTCGCCTATTCCGACTTTTTGAATGAGGTACAGGCTGGCCATGTGCGCGATGTCACCATCCAGGGCCGCACCCTGACCGGGCAGCTGAGCGATGGCCGCCAATTCTCCACCTACACGCCGGAAGATCCTGGGCTGATTTCGCGCCTGACCGAAAAGGGCGTGCGCGTGGTGGCCCGTCCTGAAGAAGCCGAGGTCAATCCGCTGCTGCATTATTTGGCATCCTGGTTCCCGATGCTGCTGCTGATTGGCGTGTGGATTTTCTTCATGCGGCAGATGCAGGGCGGCGGCGGGCGCGCCATGGGTTTCGGCAAATCCCGCGCCAAGCTGCTGACGGAAAAGCAGGGCCGCGTGACCTTTGACGATGTCGCCGGCATTGATGAAGCCAAGGCGGAGCTTGAGGAAATTGTCGAATTCCTGCGCGATCCGCAGAAATTCCAGCGCCTGGGCGGCAAGATCCCGAAGGGGGTGCTGCTGGTGGGGCCTCCGGGTACCGGCAAGACCTTGCTTGCGCGTTCCATCGCGGGCGAAGCCAATGTGCCCTTCTTCACGATTTCCGGTTCGGATTTCGTCGAAATGTTCGTGGGTGTTGGTGCGTCGCGCGTGCGTGACATGTTCGAACAGGGCAAGAAGAACGCGCCTTGCATCATCTTCATTGACGAAATTGACGCGGTCGGACGCCATCGTGGCGCTGGGCTTGGCGGCGGCAATGATGAACGTGAACAGACGCTCAATCAGATGCTCGTTGAAATGGACGGGTTCGAAAGCAATGAGGGCGTGATCCTGATTGCCGCGACCAACCGCCCGGATGTGCTGGACCCTGCGCTGCTGCGCCCCGGCCGGTTTGACCGGCAGGTTGTGGTGCCCAATCCGGATGTGAATGGGCGTGAGAAAATCCTGCGCGTGCATATGCGGAAGGTGCCATTGGCTTCCGATGTGGACCCCAAGGTGATTGCACGCGGCACGCCGGGTTTTTCGGGCGCTGATCTGGCGAACCTTGTCAATGAAGCAGCACTACTCGCGGCACGCACGGGTCGGCGCACCGTTGGCATGGCGGAATTTGAAGCCGCCAAGGATAAGGTGCTGATGGGCGCTGAACGGCGCAGCCTTGTGATGTCTGAAGCCGAAAAGCGCATGACGGCCTATCACGAAGCGGGCCATGCTTTGGTTGCCATGAATGAACCGGAATGTGACCCGGTGCATAAGGCCACCATCATTCCGCGTGGCCGCGCGCTTGGCTTGGTGATGTCGCTCCCGGAAGGGGATCGCTATTCCAAGCATAAATCCAAGCTGAAATCCGAACTTGCGATGGCGATGGGCGGACGCGTTGCGGAAGAACTCATTTTCGGCGCGGATAAGGTCAGCAATGGCGCTTCGGGTGACATCAAGATGGCGACCAATCAGGCGCGCATGATGGTGACCGAATGGGGCATGAGTGAAAAGCTTGGCATGATCGCCTATGGCGATAATAGCCAGGAGGTGTTCCTCGGCCATTCCGTGACGCAGACCAAGAACCTTTCGGAAGAAACCGCGCGCCAGATTGATGGTGAAATCCGCAGCATCATTGATGGCGCCTATGCGCGGGCCACGCATATCCTGTCAGAACGTATGGATCAGCTCCATCTGCTCGCTAAGGGTTTGCTGGAGCATGAGACATTGAGCGGCGATGAAATCCGCCAGGTGATCAATGGCGAACCCGTGGTGCGTAATCACCCGGATGAGCCGGTGAATCAAGGCCGCGGCAGTGTGCCGACGGCGGGCCGGCCGACAATGCGCCCCGGTGGGCTTTCCCCTGGTGCGGCTCCTGCCACCTGAGTTCGACACTGGAACGTTGGTTGCATCCGCTGGGCCTGCTGTCAGGCCCAGCCGCGTTTCGGGCCATTGGTGAAGGCCAGGCGCTGCCCTTGCAGGGTGGCGATCTGGCCTTTTCCTTGGCACGGCTGATCGAAGATGGGCGCGAAGCCGCGACCCTTCCTGTCGCGGCGCTGCCGGAAGAGTGGGGCGATGAGATCGAGGCGATCACGGCGCGGCCTTTGCCCTTCGCTGGTCTGGTTTCCGCCCGCCCTTTGGTCATGGGCATTCTGAACATAACGCCCGATAGTTTTTCCGATGGCGGGCGACATTTTGATCCGAGCGCCGCGATTGAAGCGGGCCATGCCATGCTGGAAGCGGGCGCGGATATTCTGGATGTCGGCGGAGAATCCACGCGGCCAGGGGCAAAGCCTGTCCCGCCAGATGCGGAAATCGCCCGCGTCATTCCGGTGGTGCGCGAATTGGCCAAGGCAGCGCCGGTCAGCATAGACACACGCCACGCCGCGACCATGCAGGCAGCACTCGAAGCCGGCGCTGAGATTATCAATGACGTGACTGCGCTGCGTCATGATCCGGCGGCAGTTGATTTGCTGGCGCGTACCCAGACACCGGTGGTGCTGATGCATATGCCGGGCACCGACCCGCGCGCCATGCAGGCGCAGGCCGATTACGCCGAGGTGGTTTTGGATGTGGCGCGTTTCCTGCGCGACCGTGTGGCCACACTTGAAGCGCTTGGCATTGCGCGCGGACGGATCGCGATTGATCCCGGCATCGGCTTTGGCAAGACCATGGCGGATAACCTTGCACTGATCGAAGCGCTGCCGATCCTGGCGGGCATTGGCTGCCCGATCATGCTCGGCGCGTCGCGTAAGCGCTTTATCGGCACGCTATCGGGCGTGGAGCAGGCGGAAGCGCGGCTTGCTGGCAGCCTCGCGGTGGCGCTCGCGGGTGCGGCGCGGGGTGCGGCGATTTTGCGCGTGCATGATGTGGCAGAAACCATTCAGGCGCTGGCCGTTTGGCGGGCTTGTGCGCATGGCGTTGCGCCATAACGGAGTAGGTCCATGAAGCAAATGCACCTCGGCGCCTTCATGCGTCCTGTCAGCATCCATACCGCCTGGTGGCGCCATCCGGATTCAGCGCCCGAGGCGAATTTCAGTCTCAAGCATCTGGTTCACTGCATCCAAACCCTGGAACGCGGCAAGTTCGACTCCTTCTTCATGGCCGATCATCTGGCCGTGCTGAACATGCCGATTGAGGCGTTGAAGCGCAGCGGCACCGTTACATCCTTTGAGCCCTTCACGCTGCTATCCGCGCTCGCGATGGTGACGGAAAGGATTGGGCTGATCGCCACTGCCTCCACCACCTATGACGCGCCCTATCATATCGCGCGGCGCTTTGCGTCACTTGATCACATCAGCGCCGGGCGCGCTGGGTGGAATATCGTCACGACCTCCAACCCAGATGCAGCGCGCAATTTCGGCATGACGGAACACATGGACCACGCGGAACGCTATGCCCGCGCGCGGGAATTCCATGATGTGGTCACGGGGCTTTGGGATAGCTTCGCGGAAGATGCCTTTATTCGGGACAAGGATAGCGGCGTCTTTTGGGACCCCGCGCGGATGCATAAGCTGGATCATGAGGGCAAATATCTTTCCATCGCCGGGCCTTTGAATATTGCGCGCCCGGTGCAGGGCTGGCCGGTGATTGTGCAGGCAGGCGCTTCTGATTCCGGCCGGCAACTCGCTGCCGAGGTCGCCGAGATGATCTTCGCCGCTGGAGGACCGATTGCCGATGCGCGCGCCTATTACGCCGATATCAAATCCCGCGCAGCCAAGGCAGGGCGCGACCCAGGCTTGATCAAGATCCTGCCCGGCGCGCTGGTGACGGTGGCGGAAACCGATGAAGCCGCCCGCGAAAAACGCGCGCTATTGGATAGCCTTGTGCATCCCGATAGCGGCATGGGCGCGCTTTCCATCGCGCTCGGCACCGACGCACGCGCCTTCGACCTGGACGCGCCGCTCCCCGACATCCCCGAGACCAATCAAAGCCAAAGCGGCCGCCAACGCGTGCTGGAACGCGCGCGGCGCGACAACCTGACCGTGCGGCAATTGGCCGTGGCGCTTGGTGGCTATGGCGGGTTGTCTTTCACCGGCAGCGCCAAGACCATCGCCGATGAGATGCAATATTGGCTGGAAAGCGACGCCTGTGACGGCTTCAACATCATGTTCCCAACTATCCCCGGCGGGGTTGAGGATTTTGTGCGGCTCGTGGTGCCGGAAGTGCAACGGCGCGGGATTTTCCGGAAGGAATATGGCGGGACCACGCTCAGGGAGCATTTGGGGCTGCCCAGGCCGAGGAATCGGTTTTTTGAGCCCGAGGGTTTTGCAAATCATTGAATAGACCAAAGCTTTCACCCTAAACTCAGTCCAGCAAACAGGGCGAAGGCTTCGCCTCACGCCAATGGGAGATAGACATGCTTCAAAGACGACACCTGCTCGGCGGCGCGGCGGCGCTCCCCTTCGCCTCGAACGGCGCACCGGCCATCGCGCAAGCACCGCGTGTGCTGAAATACGTGCCGCACGCCAATCTGCCGAATATTGACCCCTTCACCAATACGGCCTTTGTCGCGCGCGACCACGCCTTCCTGGTCTATGACCAGCTTTATGGCATGGACGACAAGTTCCAGCCGCGTCCGCAAATGGTCGAAGGCCATGTCGTCGAAAATGATGGCAAGACTTGGCGCTTCACGCTGCGTGAGGGGCTCAAATTCCACGACAATACGCCGGTGCGCGGGCGGGATTGCATTGCCTCCATCAAGCGTTGGGGCCGGCGCGATGCCTTCGGCCAGGTGCTGATGTCGCGCGTTGCGGATATGGTCGAAGTCAGCGACCGCGTGTTCGAAATTCGCTTGACCGCGCCCTTCCCGAAGATGCTGGATTGCCTGGCGAAGGTGACCACAAGCTGCCTGTTCATTATGCCGGAACGGCTGGCGAATGTGGATCCCTTCACGAATATCACGGAGGCAGTAGGCAGCGGGCCTTATCGCTTCATCCAGAATGAATGGGTGCCGGGTTCCATGCTGGCCTATGCGCGCAATGCCGATTACGTGCCGCGCCAGGAAGCGCCTTCCATGACCGCCGGCGGCAAGGTGACGCATTTTGACCGCGTGGAGTGGCGGATTATTCCGGATGCGAGCACTGCATCGGCTGCGCTGCAATCGGGCGAAATTGATTGGTGGGAACAGCCAACCGCGGATTTGTTTCCCCTGTTTCTGCGCGGGGCAGCCGCGCGCAACATCAAGGTGGATATCATCAATGACACGGGGCTGATCGGGATTTTCCGCCCGAATCACACGACCGCGCCTTTCAATAACCCGGCGGTGCGCCGAGCAGTGCTAACAGCGGTCAATCAGATTGATTTCATGACCGCCATCATCGGCACCTCGGGCATTGAAGGCCGCGCCGATCTCCGCCGCGAAGGCATTGGCTATTTTGCCCCCGAAAGCCCGATGGCGAGCAATATCGGCATGGAACGCATGCGCAAAAGCATCGAAGCCGCGCGCGCTGAATTGCAGGCCGCTGGTGCCATGGGCCAGCGCCTGGTTCTGCTGAACGCGACTGATCTGTCTTCGATCAACGCCGCCACACTGGTAGGCGCTGATCTGTTTCGCCGCATGGGCTTCAATGTTGATCTGGTCAGCACCGATTGGGGCACGCTGGTCGCGCGCCGGGCGAGCAAGAATCCGCTCGATCAAGGTGGCTGGTCCGGCTTCTTCACCTTCTGGTCGGGGATTGATCACTGGAATCCGGCAAGCCATGCGTCCATCCGTGGCCATGGCGATAATGCCTGGGCCGGCTGGCCGACCATCCCGGCGCTGGAAGCGCAGCGCGAAGCCTGGTTCAACGCCCCCGATGCGGCAGCAGAAGCGGCCGCAGGGCGGGAAATGCAGCGCATCGCCTTTGAAGAAGTGCCCTATGTGCCGACAGGCATGTATTACCAGCCGACCGCCTATCGCCGGAACCTGACCGGGATGCTGAAGGGCCAACCGCCGCTATTCTGGAATATCCGGCGGGCCTGAAGCTAACCGCCGCGCCTGGGCTTGCCGGGCGCGGCTGGGTTTCATCCGAAGCCGGCAAGGGGCTATAAGTCACGCATGAGTGATCAACCCCCGACCCGCAGGCTTTTCGGCACTGATGGCATTCGCGGCAAAGCCAATGCCGCGCCCATGGATGCGGCCACCGCGCTGCGGCTTGGGCAGGCGGCGGGCAGCTATTTCAATCGCGGCAATCACCGCCATCGCGTTGTCATCGGCAAGGATACCAGGCTTTCCGGCTATATGCTGGAACCGGCGCTGACCGCCGGTTTTATTGGCGCGGGGATGGATGTGGTGCTGGTCGGGCCCCTACCCACGCCGGCCATTGCCTTGCTCACGCGCTCTCTCCGCGCGGATTTGGGGGTGATGATCAGCGCCTCCCACAATCCGTACGAAGACAATGGCATCAAGCTGTTCGGCCCGGATGGGCTGAAGCTGAACGATGAGCAAGAAGCGGAGATCGAAGCCCTGATGGCGGGTGATTTGGGCTCGGCGCTCGTGCCGCCTGCCCGGCTTGGTCGCGCGAGCCGGCTGGAAGATGCGCCGGGGCGTTATATCGAAGCCGCCAAGGCATCCTTCCCGCGCGGGCAAACGCTTGATGGGCTGCGTATTGTGGTGGATTGCGCCCACGGCGCTGGGTATCGCGTGGCACCCACCGTGCTGTGGGAATTGGGGGCCGAGGTGATCCCCGTTGGCGTTGCGCCTGATGGCTTCAATATCAACAAGGGTGTTGGGTCCACAGCGCCGGCGGCACTTGCGACTTTGGTGCAGGAACGCCGCGCAGATTTGGGCATTGCCCTGGATGGCGATGCTGATCGCGTGGTGCTGGTGGATGAAGCCGGGCAGGTGATTGATGGCGACCAGATCCTGGCGCTGATTGCTCAGTCCTGGCACGCGCAAGGCCGCCTCACCGGCGGTGCCGTGGTGGCGACTGTCATGTCCAATATGGGGCTGGAACGCTTCCTTGCGGCGCGCGGCCTTGGCTTGCTCCGCACCGCGGTCGGTGACCGCTATGTGGGTGAGAAGATGCGCGAAGCCGGCTGCAATCTGGGTGGCGAGCAATCCGGCCACATGATCATGCCCGAATTCGGCACCACCGGGGATGGGCTGATCGCGGCGCTGCAAGTGCTTTCCGTTTTGGTTGAAGACAAGCGCCCGGCGAGCGAGGTGCTGCGCTGCTTCACCCCCCTGCCGCAGCGCCTGGTGAATGTGCGCTATGCCGGCGCTTCCCCGCTTATTAAGCCTGCCGTCACCGAGGCTATTGCCGCCGAGGAAGCAGCCCTTGGCGCGCGTGGCCGCGTGCTGATCCGCGCGAGTGGCACGGAACCCGTGATCCGCGTCATGGCGGAAGCCGAGGAAGAAGCCCTGGTTGATGGCGTGGTCGGGCGCCTGGCTGATCTTATCAGGGCCGAGGCGCGCGCGGCATGAAGGGGCGCGTGCTGATTATTGCCGGGTCTGATTCCGGCGGCGGCGCGGGCATCCAGGCTGACCTTAAGGCCGTGACCGCGCTGGGTGCTTTTGGCATGACGGCGATCACGGCGTTGACGGCGCAGAATACGCTTGGCGTGCATGGGGTTATGCCGGTGCCGCTGGAATTTCTGCGCCAGCAAATCGCCGTGGTGCTGGATGATTTGGGCGCCGATGCGCTGAAAACCGGCATGCTGGCCGATAGCGCGACCATTGAAGCGGTATGCGATGAAATCACTGCCCGCGCACCCGGCCTGCCCTTGGTGGCGGACCCCGTCATGGTGGCCAAGGGCGGGCACCCCTTGCTGGTGCCAGAAGCCGCCGAGACGCTGAAGCGCCGCCTTTTGCCGATTGCCGCCGTGCTGACCCCCAATCTGCCAGAGGCCGAGGCGCTTTGCGGCTTTGCCATCCAAGATGTCGGCGCCATGCACCAGGCGGCCAAGGCGCTGCTGGCGCTGGGACCCAAAGCCGTTCTGCTGAAAGGTGGGCATTTGCCGGGGGATGAGGTGGTGGATCTGCTGGCGACCGGCACGCGCCTGGAAATCTTCCGCGACCGGCGAATTGCAACGCGCCATACCCATGGCACGGGCTGCACCCTGGCAAGCGCGGTGGCGGCTGGCTTGGCGCAGGGGATGTCGCTCAGGGATTCCGTGATCCGCGCGCGGGCCTATGTGCGGGCCGCCATTGTCGCCGCGCCGGGCTATGGCGCGGGGCATGGGCCTTTGGATCATGGCGTGACCTGCGATCCTGGGATTTTGCGCTGATTATATCGCGCCTGCGCCCGTTCTTTAGGATTTGTTAATCTTTTCCGGCGCAATTTGCAGGGATGGCTATCAATATGAGTGCCACCCTTTTAGCGGGGCTGTTTGGTCAACAAGGTCAGGCGTCGCTGATGCTTCCCTTCGGTAACGCAGCCCCTGTGGCCAGCGCCGGGGAAGCCGTTGTGGCCTTCCGCCGCGTGACGAAGGCCGGTGAGGAAGACAAAGGCCTCGCGCGCGAAAAGAAGGATCCCGTCACGCTGACGGCGGTGGCGCAGTTTCGCCAAGCCTTGGATGCGGCGCCAAACATTGACAAGGCGCTTTCCGATCCGCGCGTCTTGAAGGTGCTGATGCCCGCCCTTGGCCTGGCGGATCAGGTGGGCAATCCAGGCTTGGTGAGGCGGGCATTATTGTCTGACCCCAAGGACCCCAAAGGGGTTGCGGCGCAGCTTGGCACCACCTGGAAGAATGCCGCCGCAACGCTCAATCTGAAGGCCAGTACCACGCCCAAAACCACCGCCTTTGAAGGATTGACCGATCAGGAAACCACGGCGGTGGCCAGGCAATTGCGCCCGGGTGAAGCCGTGTTGACCGCCCCTGCAAGCCGCGCAGCCACGCCGAACCGCAGGGCTTTTGACGGCCTGCAGGACAAGGTGACCAGCGCGCTGATCGCACGGCTGCGCCCCGGTGAGGAATTGGTCGCGGATCGTGCGCGGCGTGAGGTGGAGCAGGTTGCGACGCTGACAGCCGTGACGATCCGACAGGCGGAAGTGCCGGCGCCTAATCTGCCGGCCATCGCCAAGGATGCACTGAAACAGATTGCGGGCCTTCTGCAGGGTGGGTCCTTCGAAGCCGCACTTGCCGTTGTGGATGATACGCTGATCGCGCTTGATAGCGCGGGGGGGCTTACACCGGAAGAATCGCGCTAATCCCGCATCGCGCTGCTGGAAGGCGGGATGGCTATTGAACAAATGCGCCGCGATGCATCTGGTGTCGCGCGGCGCGCCGAACAATTGACCGCCATTGATTGGCCGAGCGGCACTTCAGCGGTCTGGTTGCCCGCTTACAAGACCAGGCTTGATGCCTTCAACAAGGAAGGCGTGGATAAGAATTCGAATTTCTCGCTTGAAGTGTCGGCTGCCATGGCGCGGCGCATGCAAGATGCCGCTCTCAATGCTGATGAAATTGAGTTGGCGCAGACCTATGCTGATAAATCCCTGAACGTCCTGAAGACTCGGGATGGCCGACCAACCCGAACCCCGATTGACGGTGTGCCGCCCGCGCGCATCACCCAAGCGGATGCGACGAAGCTGCTGGATACGCTGAAGAACACGGCGCCGCCCAATATTCCGCGCGCGCAGATTGAGGTGAATTACGCCGCCGGCGCGGCAGTCAGCGCCATCAAGCTCGCGGAAACACCCGTCTTTGGCATGCCAACCCTTGCGAACCAGGCATTGAAGGATATCGCACGGTTGACCCGGGCGGGTACTTATGCGTCGGCGATACAGCGGGCCGACGAAGCTTTGTCCGCCATCGCTGATGAGGCTTCCATGCCCGCCGCCACGAAGCGCATCGGCAGCGCGGCGCTGCTGGAAGTCAGCGCCCTGGTCGAACAGCTGCGCCGCAATGCGCCAGGGGTAGCTGAGCGGCTTGAGAAATTGGCCGCGCTTGAGGCGCCTTCCGGCGTGGTCTGGTCGCGGGATTTTCAGATGCGGCTTGAGACTTTTCAAAAGGACGGCATCAACGGCAATAACAATTTCGCGCTTGAGATTTCGGCCGCCATGGCGGAACGCATGCAAAACCATGCGACAACACTCGATCAAACCTTTCAGGCACAATCCCTGCTGGGTCGGTCGCGTCAGGTATTGAATGGTCGTGACGGGCGGCCGCTTTCAACCGCAACCGGGTTGCAGCAATCGCGCATTATTCCATCCGATGCCGATAAGATCGTGACATCGATGAAGGCTGGGCTTCGTCTTGGCAGCCTTTCCGATCCGAAAATGCTTGAGATTCTGACCAATGGTTTCACGAAATATGAGTATCGCACTGGGCTAAGTGACACCAACCCTGGCATGGCAAACGCAATCTTTTTCAGTGAAAACGCCAAGACCGTGAAGTCGGTCTTTGATATTTTGGGCAATGGTGTTCTCCGCCGTGTCGTGCTTGGCGCGCTTGGCTTGCCGGATCAGATTGCCATTCAGCCTGTTGAAACCCAGGCGCGCGCCGTGCTTGCGCGGATGAAGCTTGCGGATTTGCAGGACGCCACCAAAGTGCGCGCCATTGCCGAACGCTACCTGATGGCGGAAGCCGATAAGGCCGCAGCCAGCACCGCCACGATCGGGAGCGATCCTTTCGCGACGATAGCAGGCCTTTCAATCAAAGTTTGATGGCCCGGGGCCATGCTTCCTTCAAGCAGGAATTTTGGTGCGGGCCGAAATGGCGGCCAGAAAGGGCCCATCAGCACGCGCTGAAAGAAGCTCTGAAACGGCAGGTTGGACCTGTCACGGTTATGCGGCGCATCACGATACGGCGGTCGGCGCAGCAAGGGCATCGCGCAGCGCCTTGGCCAGAACCGCGAAGGAATAGGGTTTCAGCACAACACGATACCCGCTTTGCGGCGAGAGCGATGCACCGGCCCCCAAATTACCCGAAACAAGAATAACACCCACCTCTGGCCGATTTTGTTTGGCCCATTCGGCAAGGTCATAACCGCTTATGCCGCCCGACATGACGATATCGCTCACGACAAGCCTGATGAGGTTGTTCCGCTCAAGCGCGTGGAGTCCTTCACGCCCATTCCGCGCCACAAGCACATTATAGCCCAGCAACCTGAGGCGTTCTGCTGAGGCTTCCAGCACCTGCTCATGATCTTCGACAAGCAGGAGCATTTCGCCCTGGCCCGGGAGAAATTGTTCGTGCTGATCCTCCGCTTTTGGCGTGGGGTGCAACGCTGCGGCCTTCGGGAGGTACAGCGAAACCATTGTTCCAGCGCCAAGCTTGCTGTTGATATCGAGCGCCCCACCTGATTGCCGCACGAAGCCATAGATACTGCTCAGGCCAAGCCCGCTACCTTTGCCAAAAGATTTGGTCGTGAAGAAGGGTTCGATCGCTCGTTGGATGACCTCCGGCGACATGCCGCTTCCGGTATCGCGGACACTCAATCGGATGTAGTGGCCTTCGGGTAAATTCAGAAGCCTCGCCTTTTCACCCTGCAGCGACAGGTTTTGTGTTTCAATCGAGAATTCGCCCCCATTCCCCATGGCCTCTCCGGCATTTGATGCCAAGTTGACCAGCGCATTGTCGAATTCCCCAACATCCACCTTGGAAATCCAGGAATCTGCCGCCAGGGTTGTAGTGACGCGAAATGCTTCGCCGATTGCGCCGCGGAGCAATGGCATCAAATTCATGATGCGTTCGTTTATGTTGATTGGCTCGGTCTTGAGAGGGCGATGCTGCGAGAACGTCAAAAGGCGGCGATTCAAACTGGCGCCCTGCTTGATGGCGTCTATCGCCCTCAAGATCGCAATTTTTCCTCTCGGTGCGGTGACGTGCATTTCCGCAATTTCAAGATTAACCGACAGCACCATCAGCAGATTGTTGAAATCATGGGTTATGCCCCCGGTCAATTGCCCCAGCGCCTCCAGCCGTTGGGCGCGCTGATGCGCCTCATGGGCGCGTTCCAGCACTTGTTCTGCCTTGATACGCGCGTGTACTTCCCAGATACGTTCGGCAATTTCCCGAAGCAGGAGTGTTTCATTGTCAAGCCATACGCGTTTCTGATGATGCGTAATGCAGAGTGCCGCAACGAGCTTATCTGAACGAAAAATGGGCACGCTCACGGAACTCATGATACCCAATTCAAGGCAGATCTTCCGATAGGAATCCGGCACCAGCGCCGTATCCTTCATGTCTGGGACGATTTTGCATTCATTGCGCCGCAGCTTTTCGATGGACCATTCGAAAGCAGACATTGAATATGCGCCGTTCAACGGGAAGGCGGTTTCCTTTGTATAATCCTGTCGGATAATTGCGGTATCGTTCTCCTCATCAAATTGCGCGAAATACGTATGGGTGACCTTCAGAAACTCACCAATCATTCGACAAGTTTCACGTTCCACCGCAAGATGGTCCCTCAGCGGGGCAAGGGTATCCGCAAGGTTCAGCAGGAAGGATTTTCGTTCCTCATTCTGCCTCAAAATTACTGCCGAACGTTCATTTTCCATACGATCCACTGCCTGCTGGGCAAGCAGGTTCAATAGCGGCAGGGAGCGCGCATCAGGCGCAGATGGCCGTTTTCTGAACAAGGCCAAGATGCCCAGGAACCGACCGGATCGAGCGATGAGCGGCGTGGTTCTGAGTGATTGATAGCCGAGTTCCTTCATCCTTCGCAGGGCTGGGATGGTCCTGAAGAAGGCAGAATTTTCGACATCATCAACCCGAATAGGCTGTTTTGCATCAAGGCCTGCCTGACAGCAGTCAAAGTCTAATGGCTTCGAACGCCAATATCTTTCCCAAGCCCGCGGACATCCGCGCTGCATGAAGAGATCCAACGTCCCCATGGGCCCGTTCAGGAGCCGAATATCCCCGCAATCCGCATCGCCGATTTCAATCGCTGCCGCCAGGAATTCCGCAAGGACCGATTGATCCATGTCGAGGTATGAGGGTTGCATTCAGTTCTCCAAAAACGTCACGCTTTGGACCCGGTTGGTAGATGGAAGTGCTGCGGATCTGTGTTTCTTTTTGATCTATTCAGGTGGGTGAGGTTATAGAGAAACTGAATGCGTGAACGCTACTCTCACCAAAATGTGACCCGCTGTTATTTGGCGAACAAAAAAAATTGATCAAAATAAAAACAGGAAAGCGCGCCTCTGCCATAAATTCAGGCGTCAACGCGCTTTGAAATTCAGCGGTACAAGCAATGCGGAAACGCTTGTGCCGGTCTGGGAAGTGCCCGTGAGTTGGATGGGCGATTTCAAGCCGGATGGTTTCAACCCGGCTTGAAAATTCTATCGCGGCAAACGTCCGAATTGCCCCGAACCAGGGGTAGAGGTGGACCGGCGACGAGACCCTTCGCCCCCACCGCCACTGCTGCGGGCTGGGCCAGATGATGGCCGGCGCGGGCGTTGCTGTTCCTGCGCCTGACGCGGCTTTTGTGCAGCGCGTTGCTGGCGGGCTTGGCGTGGCGGGCGGGCAGGGCCGGCTTCCTCAGCTTCCCCGGTGCGGCGATCTTCTGCTGGGATCTGCGCGCGAATCAGCTTTTCAATCGCGCGCAGCTTGTCACGGTCTTCACCGGAACAAAGCGCAATCGCAATCCCCGCAGCCCCGGCGCGTGCGGTGCGGCCAATGCGATGAACATAGTTTTCCGGCACTTCTGGAAGATCAAATTGAATAACGTGGGTCACGCCATCAACATCAATACCGCGCGCGGCGATATCGGTCGCGACCAGCACGGGCGCGCGACCATCACGGAAGGCGGCCAAAGCGGCTTCACGCGCATTCTGGGATTTATTGCCATGGATCGCATTGGCGCTGATGCCATCCTGATCCAATTGATTCACAATCCGGTCCGCCCCATGCTTGGTGCGGCTGAAAATCAGCGCGCGGCCAACACCTTCAGCCCGCAGCAATTCCGCCAGCACCCGGCGCTTATCCTGCCGATTGGCGTGAATGACGCGCTGCGCCACTTTCTCAGCCGTGCTCGCCACCGGCGCCACCGCCACGCGGACCGGGGATTTCAGCATCTCATCCGCCAAGCGGTTGATTTCCACCGGCATGGTGGCGCTGAAGAACAGCGTTTGGCGTTCCGCAGGGACGGCGCGGATCAGGCGGCGAATGGCCGGCAGGAAGCCCTTATCGAGCATCTGATCAGCCTCATCCAACACAAGCGTGCTGACCTGATCAAGCCGGGCAGAGCCCTGTTCCAGATGGTCCTGCAAACGGCCAGGCGTTGCCACCAGCACATCAATGCCGCGGCCCAGCGCCTGGCGCTGACCGCCAAAGCCAACCCCGCCAAAAATCGTGGTGACGGAAAAGCCAAGGTGCTTGCCATAGGCGCGGAAGCTTTCGGCGATTTGCGTCGCCAATTCGCGCGTGGGGCTCAGCACCAGCACGCGGCAGCCACCGCGTGGCGGACGTCCCTTAAGGGCGGCAAGCTTATGCAGCAAGGGCAGCGCGAAGGCTGCGGTCTTGCCGGTGCCGGTCTGGGCAATGCCCAAAAGGTCGCGCCCTTCCAGCACGGCGGGAATGGCCTGGGCCTGGATGGGGGTTGGGGATTTATAGCCCTCATCCTTTAAAGCCTGAAGGATAAGCGGGTTGAGGCGCAGAGCCTCGAAATTATCGGTCACGATGAATCCTAGATCAGCCGCGCACAGCCTTCCGGGCCAAGCGCGGCTTGGGGCAGAAAGCCCCGCGGGATTGGGACCGTCCTAGTGGGAAAAGCGATCTGGCCGACCCGGGCCCGCACCGCGCTTCCTGGGAAGCGGCGGGGACCGATCACGCAGCCGGCAGGGCGCGAGGCGCGCGGGATAACGCGCTGACCAGGATCATATGGGCGCCATTCGGGGCGAAAGCAAGGCGGGGTTACCCCGTAGCGTTTTACGCCGACATTTGGATCGGCGGCTCCACATCCGGCGGCAGCGGGCAGACATAGGGGGTCGCTGCTGTGCGCTTCTGGTGATCCGCCTTGGCGGCGGCCAGGATTTCCGGATTGGCGATGGCATCCACCGCCGTGCCGGCCATGATTTTCGCCACATGCACCAGGCCCTTATGGGCAATGCCGGATTTACCCTGCGCGGTCAGCTGCCAGGAATGCCCCGGCGTGCCGACAGCACAAGTCGCACCGCGCGCCTGCACCGTTGGCACCGCCCAGGACACATCGCCAACATCAGTGGACCCCACGCCACCAAAGCCCTTGTTTTCCAGCGGCACGATCTTGTCACAAAGCGGCAAATCCATCTCCGGCGTCAGGCCGTGGCGGCGGAAGGCGGAGACGATATCCTCAGGCTTCAGCGTCGCCTGAATTTCGCGCGCATAGCGCCGATCATCCTCATCGAATTGCGGCGCGCCCAGGCGTTGGAAATTGTCATACATCGCCTTTTCCAAGGGCGTATTGCCCAGCAGATTGGACACTGCGCTGACCACCTTGGTGGAGACACTGGTTTCCGTCATCAGCGCCGCGCCATCGGCAATCTTGCGCACCCGCGCGACCAGGCCGTTCAGCTCCACCAAATCCCGCGCGCGGATCAGATAGCGCACCTTCGCCGTGCCCTGCACCACATTGGGCGCAATGCCGCCGGCATCCAGATAGGCGTAATGGATGCGCGCATCTGATGGCATGTGTTCGCGCATATAGTTGACGCCGACATTCATCAACTCGACAGCATCAAGCGCGCTGCGGCCCAAATGCGGCGCGGCAGCAGCGTGGGAAGAACGGCCGGTGAAAGCGAAATCAATGCGCGTATTGGCGAGCGACACCGGTTCATTCACCGCCGAAAACGCTGCCGGATGCCAGCAGATCGCCATATCCACATCATCAAAGCAGCCGGCGCGCACCATGAAACCCTTGGCCGCGCCGCCTTCTTCCGCCGGGCAGCCATAATAGCGCACGCGCCCCTTGATGCCGTTTTGCGCGAGCCAATCCTTCACCGCACTCGCCGCCAGCAGGGATGCGGCGCCGAGCAGATTATGCCCGCAGCCATGCCCGCTGCCATCGCCCGGCAAGGGGCGCGGTTCCGCCACACCGGCTTCCTGTGAAAGCCCCGGCAGCGCATCATATTCGCCAAGGATCGCAATGATGGGGCCTTCATCGCCGGCTTCGCCCATCACGGCTGTGGGGATGCCCGCCACATTCTGCGTCACGCGAAAACCATGGGCTTCCAGCATGGCGGTATGTTCGGCGCAGGAACGGTGTTCGGCGTAGCAGAGTTCAGGCATGCCCCAGACCCGGTCGCTGAGTTCAATCGCCTCAGGCGCCTTGGCATCCACCAGCCGCCAGATTTCTTCCGTATTGCGCATTGCCTTGGGCTCCTTGATTCAGGGACGTGAGTTTCGCGCGGCGCCCCACCCAAGTCCAGGGGTGGACGGGGATGGGCAGGCAGCGCAAGCTTTATTCCTATTGAAAAGGAAACCGCCATGGCCCGCGTGCGTGAAGTCTCGCCCGAGGCACTAACACCGGAACTCCGCGATATCTGGCATCGTTATGTGGCCGGCTATGGCCCGTTTGAGGAGCAATTGGCGATCTTTGCCCATGTGCCGGCGGCTTTGCGCCATTTGATGCCGATGCTGATGGAATTGCGCGCGGCGGGGACGCTGCCGCGGCGCTATCTGGAATTGGCGATTGTGGTCGTCTCCAAGCTTAATGCCTGCGATTATTGCGTGGATCATCACGGCCCATTTCTGGCCGTGGAAGGCATCCCGACCGAGGCTTTGGAAGGGCTGCCAGGGCGGATTGATCACCCATCGCTCACGCCGATTGATCGGCTGGTGGCGGAATATTCAGTCGCTGCTTGGGAAAAAAGCCACCGCGTACCCGAACGGCTGTTCCGCGCGTTGCGGGAGCATTTTTCCGAGGCGCAGATTGTGGAACTGACCTTGCGCATTACGCTCTGCGGCTTCTTCAACCGCTTTACGGGCGCGCTTGGGATTGATGCAGCGGCGCATAATCAGGCGGCGGCGGAGTAGTGGAAGGGTTAAGCGCCCTTCACGCCCCCCGCCGTCAGCCCGGCCACAATCTGCTTTTGCGCGACTAGCGTCAGGATCAGCACCGGCGCTGTCACCAATAATGCCGCCGCAGACAGCGGCCCCCAGGCGATTTGCTCAAAGGTCAGCATATTATTCACCGCCACCGGCAGGGTGCGGGTTTCCCGCCCGGCCAGCACCATGGCAAAGATGAAATTGTTCCAGGAAAAAATGAAGGACAGGATGGTGGCAACGGTAATGCCAGGCCGCGCGAGTGGCATTGCCACATAGCGAAACGCCTGCCAGATCGTAGCACCATCCACCAAAGCCGCTTCTTCCAATTCCGGCGGTAGGCCCTCAAAGAAGGAAATCATCACCCAGACCACAATCGGCACCGTGATCACCAAATGGGTGATGACAATGGGTGTCAGGCTGCCGGTCATGCCAAGCCATTGGAACAGCAGGAATAGCGGGATCAGATAGGAAAGCCCCGGCGTGATGCGCGCAATCAAAATCAAGGCGGCGGCGCGCATCGCGTGCATCTTGGCGATGCCATAGCCCGCCGGCACGCCAATCAGCAGCGCAATCCCAGTGGCGCCGAAGGACACGACAATGGAATTCCAGGCAAAGCGCAGGAAATCATTGCGCGCGAAAACCTCTCGGTAATTATCCAGTGTCGGTGATTCCGGGATGAAGACCGGCGGCCAATCGGTATTGTCCAGCTCATTCTTGAAGGACAGCGACAGCATCCACAGGAAGAACAGGATGGCCGGCGAAACCAGCACCAGCACCGAAAAGCCAAAGCCGATATTGCCGATCAGCCGACGCAGCCGATACTGCGCGGGGCTGCGTTTTGCTTCCACACTCATTTCATTTTCACCCGCTGACGCGTCCATAACAGCAGCGCGGCCAGCGCCAGGATGATCGCGAAAAACACCACCACCACGGCCGAGGCATAGCCGACATTGTAGAACGCAAAGGCCTGCAGATAGAGAAAGATATTGATCGTCTCACTGGCCGAACCAGGCCCGCCCTGGGTGATCACGTAAATCGTGTCAAACGCCTTCAGCGCATCAATACAGCGGATGATCAGTGCCACCACGATAAAGGGCATCAGCAAGGGCAGGGTGATGTGGCGAAAGGCCTGCCAGCCATTGGCGCCATCAATCTTCGCGGCCTCATAAGGATCAATCGGCAAGGAAGCGAGGCCGCCCAGGATCAGCAGCATCACCAAGGGTGTCCAATGCCAGATCTCAATCATCACCAAAGTCGGGATGACGGTATTCGCGCTATAGATCCACATGCTGGAGGGCAGACCCACTTGACCCAAAAGCCAATTCAGCACGCCAAGCTGCGGGTGGAAGGTCATGGTCCACACCAGCGCCACCGCCACCGGCGTTGCCATCATGGGCAGGATGAAGATGGTCCGCGCCAGGCCGCGCAACGGAAATTTGCGATTAAAGGCCAAAGCTGCTGCCAGCCCCAAAATCATCGGAAACACCACGGCCAATACCGTATAGAATAGCGTGCGCAGCATGGCCCAGCCGAAGCGGGAATCGGTGAATAGCTTGATGTAGTTATCGAAGCCGACCCAACGCCGCTCTCCGCCCAGATGCCAATCATGGGCGGAGACATAAATGGTAAAGATCCAGGGAAAGATGATGACGGCAAGCACCACCACCGCCGCGGGGACGATGAACCAGCCATAATGCCGGGCGTAATTGCGCGCCCGCGCCGCCTTGCTCGGGGACGCGGTGATGGTTTCAGCCTGCTGCATCAAGTTGCGAAAGCCTCAGCTTTCCCTTTCGCTTTGTTCAAGAATCGGGCGGAATTCAGCGGTGGCACGGCGGAGTTCCGTCGCCACATCCGAACCGCTGATGGTATTGGTCAAAGCCGTGCCGATCACGTCACGGAACTGCGTCACTGGCACAATCTCGGGCAGACCGGCGCGCGCAATCTTGGCACTTTCATTGAGCGAGTTGAAAAATTCGCGCGGGAAGGTGCTGGAAGCAATCGCCTGTTCATTGCCAAAGGGGCTGCTGCGCGCCGGCACGCCGGCACCGCTGGTCAGCATGCGAAGCTGATTTGCCTTGCCAAGCGCCCATTGAAGATAAAGCCAGGCCGGCCCCTTTTTGCGCGATGCTTCTGGAATGCCATAACCCGCGCCGAACAGGCAGCAATGATGGTTGGGCCCACGCCCCTTCGGCACCAACGCATAGCCAACCTTGCCCGCCACGCGGGAACGTTGCCGATCTTCCAGCGGCGCCGCGAAGCCAATGCCGTCAACCCACATGGCCGCACGGCCCTGCATGAAGGTGGTTTGGCATTCATTCCAGTTGAAGCCGATGGATCCGGGCGGTGAGACATCGCGCAGGAATTTCTTGTACATCTCCCCAGCCCAGACAGCGTCATCCGTATCGGTGATCAATTGCCGGTTGGCGTTGATCATATCGCGCTGCGCAGTGCCAAGCAGATAGCTGGACCACAAGACAACATTGGCGTTCTTCAGGCCGCGCCCGACATGGCCATAAATCTGGCGTGAAGGATCGGTCAGCGCCTTGGCGGCTTCGTACATGCCATCCCAGGTGGTCGGCACAGCGATATTTTTGGCCGCCAGCAATTCCTTGTTGTAGTAGAGAATGAAGTAATCCGCGAAGGCCGGCAGCGAATCCATCCGGCCATCGGATTGCGTCGCATATTGCACCATGCCCGCGCCGAAATCTGCGAAGTCAAAATCCGGCGCGGTGATGGAAGTATCCGCGATCAGTGCCTTGATGTCGGTGTTCCATTTCGCCTTGCCGACTTGCCGCTTATTCACATGCAAGCTGAGTTCCGCCACATCAAAGGAAGGCCGGCCAGAGGCATATTCCACGATGATTTTCTGGCGATGCTGCTGTTCCGGCACCACTTCAATGCCGCAGCGAATGCCGGTCAGGTCTTCGAATTCCTTGTTCTGGCGTTGCAACAACAAGCCGCGCGGCGATGTTTGCAGCGTGACTTCAATGCGTTCACCGGCAAAGCGCTTCCAATCGAAGCGGCTTTGCGCATTGGCTTGCCGCACAAAGGCTGGCGCGCCGAGCAAAGCAGCAGTTGCGCCAAGCGCCTGGCGGCGCGTGATCTGATTGGCCATCTTCTGGACTCTCCCTTTTTGTGGGCGGCTTCGGTGCCGACCTTTCAGGGATGATCCTTCACGCAACCGCGCCCTACTGCAAGCGGGGATTTTACAAAGCCTGTTGCCGCAGCGTTTCCAATACCGCCGGATCGGTGATGGGGCTGGTATCCCAGGGCGGGGGCGGGGGTGGGTCGAGCGTCTCAAAAACCGTTGAGAGTTCGATATTTCCGGCATCGGCCGGGCGTGGATAAGGCGTTGGGTCCGGCGCACCTGGTGCCTTGGGCCGGCCAATGCCAATGAAAAAATCCTCAAGCCCCGCTGGGATCAGCAGCCACAAAAACCGGAAGGGATCTGCACCGTCATTGATGAAGCCATGACGGATATGGGGGGGTGCGACCATGAAGCTGCCGGTCGGGATGCGCCGCACCATACCATCCAGCCGCCCCAGCGCCTCCCCGGCCACCACCCAGAAAATTTCGGTCTGGGCCGGGTGGGAGTGTTCGCGGATTTTGCCAAGCGGCGGCAATTCCTGAAGCCCCGCCGAAAAGCCCGCCGGCATCCCGGCGATGCGCGGAGAGGTCAGTACCTCAATCCAGCCATTGGCGGGTTGCGGCTGCCAATGCTGCGCCCCGCCACCCGGCGGAATAAGGACAAAACCACCGGAACCGGACATGGGCGAACCTTTCAATGCAAGCGCGGCCGCTTCAGGTATTGCACCCGATCAGCCGAGGTGATCGTCACATCCCGCCGCGCCTTGCCTCGGCTCACCTGCAATTGCACATTGCTGCCCGCTGGGCCAATCGCCCAAATCGCGCGCCATAAATCGGCCAATTCGCCAATTTCGGCGCCTTCTACCGCCAGAATGCGGTCCCCATTGCGCAGGCCCGCCGCTTCAGCCGGACCATTGGGGGCAAGGGAGGCCACTGAAATGCCATCCTCATCCTCGGTCGCGTAAAGCCCAAGCCAGGGGCGCGGCGGGCCGGGGCGGCGGCCTTGCGTGGTCAGTTCATCCAAAACAGGCGTCAATTGATGCACCGGGATCACCATATTAAGATCAAACCGGCGCCCTTCCTCCCCCTGCTGCAAAATCAGGGACCCGATGCCGACCAGCCTGCCATCCGGGCCGAATACCCCAGCACCGCCCCAGGATGGGTGTGCGGGGGCGATGAAAAGCGCATCCTCCATCAAATATTCCCAATAGCCAGCGAAGGGCTGGCGCGCGACAAGCTTGCCCGCCACCGCCTGAGCGCGCCCACCGGCAGCCGCCATCACCGTCGCGGCGCCGATTTTCAGTTTTTCGCTATCCCCCAGTGCCGACGGCTTCAGAGGAATCTGGCCCAATGCCTGCACCAGGGCGAAGCCGGTTTCCTGATCCACCGCGAGGGTATGGCCCGCCACGGCGCGACCTTCGGCGGTGGTGATCCAGATCGTCTCAGCCTCACTCACCAGATAGCCCACGGTCAGCACCAGCCCATCGCCGATCAGCACGCCGCTGCCTTCGCGTTCCGTGCCGAGCACCCGCGCGGTGAAGGCATCCGGCGGCACCTGGCTCCGCAAGCCGACCACCGCGCGATAGGCCTGATCCAGGTCGAAGCCATGCTCCGTCGGGTCGGGCTGCAAATGCTCAGGAATATCCCAGTCTTCTTCGGCCATGTTCTCTCGGGTCATTGCGTTGGGCCCTATACCATAGGCTTTGCGCGGGGTCAGGTTACAGGGTTTGGCAGCGGCGCCAAGGCCGGGCAAGATGACAAAAGTTTGTTTCCGCAAGCCGGAACAAGGGGGAAAAATGCTGCTGCGCCTGATGCTCTGCTGTTTCATGCTGGTTTTGGCACCCTTTATGCCCGCCAGCGCCTATCCCGAAAGGCCCATTCGCGTGATCGTGCCCTATGCGGCTGGTGGGGCGACCGATGTGGTTGCGCGCGTGCTTGCAGAGGCCATGGCGCCGATCCTGCCGCAACCGCTTGTCATCGAAAACCGCGGCGGCGCCGGCGGGATGGTGGGGGCCGAAGTCGTGGCGCGCGCTACAGCCGATGGCCATACGGTGCTGTTCAACAATACGGGCCATGCGGCCTTGCGGGTGCTGGTGCCCAATCAGCCGATCGATCCCATTACCAGCTTGCAGGCGATAGCGGTGGTGGCGGAATCACCCATCGTTATGCTGGTGGCGAATAACGTACCGGCCAATAATCTGCGCGAATTCACCGCCTTGGCCCAGGCGCGGCCCGGCCAATTGGATTACGGCAGCTCCGGCGGGGGCGGCATTTTGCAGCTGGCAGCGCTGCTTTATCTAAAGGCAACCGGCTTGCAGTTGAATGAAGTGCCCTATCGCGGTGGCGCGCCCGCCACGCTTGACCTTGCCGCCGGGCGCATTGCCATGATGTTCGATGCCGGCCTTACCGGGTTCCAGACCGCGCGCGGCAATCAGGCGCGTGCCTTTGCCGTGACCACCGCACAACGCAACGCCGCCAACCCCGATGTGCCCACCTGGCGCGAAGGCGGCGTGGATGTGGAAATGAGTGTCTGGCAGGCGGTTTTCGTGCCAAGCGCGACACCGCGTGACAGGCGGGACGTGCTGAATGCCGCGATCAATCGCGCGCTTGGTCAGGAAGGCTTGCGCAAGCGCTTGGGTGATCTTGGGGCAGATCGCATTCTCAGCCTGAATGTCGCACAAAGCGAGGCCTATCTGGCCGGCGAAGTGACGCGCTGGGAAGCGCTGCTGAAGCGCTGAGCGATGCTGGAGCCCATACCGGAAGCCATTGCCGCCGGGCTTGCTGCCATGGGGTTGCTTGCGCCTGGGCAGCATGTGCGGGGTGAGGCCCTGGCAGGTGGCGTTTCATCCGATATCTGGCATCTAACCCTGCCCGATGGGCAGGAAATTTGCGTCAAGCGCGCTTTGCCCAAGCTGAAGGTTGCCGCCGATTGGCGCGCGCCGGTGGTGCGCAACATTTATGAAGCGCGCTGGCTTTTGGCAGCGGATCGCGCGATCCCTGGCGCGGTGCCAAAACTGCTCGGCCAAGATGAGGCAACAGGCGCGCTGGCCATGGCGTTCCTTTCGCCCACGGATCACCCGGTCTGGAAAGCGCGGCTGCGTGATGGCCACGCGGATGTGGCTTTCGCCGCTGAGGTTGGGCGGCGCATTGCTGCCATTCATGCGCATGCCGCGGCTCAGCCAGGCTTGGCGGAAGCTTTCCCAACAGATGAGATTTTTCATGCCATTCGGCTGGAACCTTATCTGCTGGCGACCGCGCGCGTGCATCCGGATTTGGCAACGCTATTGCAAGACATCGCGGCGGTCACGGCGCGCAGTAAGCGCACGCTGGTGCATGGAGATGTCAGCCCGAAGAATATCCTTTGCGGACCATCAGGCCCTGTGTTTCTGGACGCTGAATGCGCCTGGTGGGGCGACCCGGCTTTTGATCTTGCCTTTTGCCTCAATCATCTTTTGCTGAAATGCTTGTGGACACCGCAGGTCAGCGCCGGCTTCATGGCGTGCTTTGAAGCGCTGGCGGCGCGTTATCTGGCTGGCATCACCTGGGAAGCGGCGGATGCGCTGGAAGCGCGCGCGGCGCGGCTGCTGCCGGGGCTTTTTCTGGCGCGGGTGGACGGTAAAAGCCCGGTCGAATACCTGACCGAAGAACATGACAAAAACCGCGTGCGCCGCGTGGCGCGCGCCTTATTGACCAAGCCCGTGGATCGCCTGTTGGCGGTGCGCGCGGCCTGGGGGGAAGAAATCGGCGCATGAGCAGCACCATCATCACCGCCATTCGTGGCCGCCGCGTTTGGGATAGCCGAGGCCGGCCCACGGTGGAGGCGGAAATCACCCTGGCCGGCGGTGCGACAGGCCGCGCCATTGCCCCCGCTGGTGCGAGCACCGGCAGTGGTGAGGCTTTGGACAAGCGCGATGGCGGCAGCGCCTTTGGCGGTTATGACGTGACAGGTGCGGTGGATGCCGTGAACCGCGAATTGGCCCCGGCGCTGCTTGGCATGGATGCGCGCGCGCAAGCGGCGCTGGATGCGTGCTTGATCGCGCGCGATGGCACGCCGCAAAAAACGCGCCTGGGCGCCAATGCGACACTCGCGGTTTCAATGGCCGCTGCCCACGCCGCTGCGGCAGCAGAAGGTTTGCCGTTGTGGCGCTACTTGGGCCGTGATGCGCCGGATGTTTTGCCGCTGCCGCAAATCCAGATTCTGGGCGGTGGTGCCCATGCCGGGCGGCGCGTGGATATCCAGGATTTTCTGGTGATGTGCCCGGCCGCCACCAGCTTTGCCGAGGCTTTGGATTGGACCGCTGAGGTCTATCGCGCCGCCGGCGCCATCATGAAGCAACGCGGCCTGCTGCAAGGTGTGGCCGATGAAGGTGGCTGGTGGCCTGCTTTCACCGCCAATGAACAGGCTTTGGAAACCCTCGTTGCCGCCATCGAAAAAGCGGGTTTCGCGCCGGGACAGCAAGTGACGATTGCGCTTGATATTGCCGCGACGGATTTCGGCAAGGGCGGGCGTTACAAGCTCGGTTTGGAAGGCCGCGAACTCGGCACGGATAAGATGATCCGCATGTTGCTTGGCTGGATCGCTGCCTATCCAATCGCTTCCATCGAAGACCCGCTGGCGGAAGATGACGCGGCGGGCTTTAGCGCCTTCACCCGCGAAGTGGGCGGGCGCATCCAAGTGGTGGGCGATGATTTCCTGGTGACGGATGCTGCGCGCGTGCGCCGCGCCGCCGCGATCGGTGCGGCCAATACCGTGCTGATCAAACCGAACCAGCGCGGCACACTGACGGAGGCCAAAGCCGCTTGGGATGCCGCGCGTGACGTGGGCTTCGCCGGCATTGTCAGCGCCCGCTCCGGTGAGACCGAGGATGTCACCATTGTGCATCTGGCCATGGGTTGGGGTGTCGGGCAATTGAAAGTCGGCTCCTTCGCCCGGTCTGAACGCATGGCGAAATGGAACGAAGCCTTGCGCGTGGAAGAAAGCCTGGGTGCCAGGGCGCGCTTTGCCGGCGGCGCCTATCTTGGGCGGTCCCGGCCATGAAGGTGCTGCTGCATTATGACGCAGGGCCTGGGCTGGCGGCGCAGTTGGCCGCGCTGCCCGGCATTGACCTGACCATCTGCCCGGAAGCCGATACGGCGCTTTATGCGCGCCTGCTGCCGGAGGTTGAGGTGATTTGGCATGTGCTGCGCCCCATCACCGCCGCCGATATCGCCGCCGCGCCCAAGCTGCGCCTGATCCAGAAAATTGGCGTCGGCGTGAACACGATTGATTTGGAGGCCGCCCGCGCGCGCGGCATTGCGGTGTGCAATTTGCCGGGCACCAATAGCCGGGCGGTCGCGGAAATGACGCTGCTGCTGATGCTGGGTGCGCTTAGGCGCATTGCCTATTTTGATGCCGAGACCCGCGCCGGGCGCGGCTGGTCTCAGCCCCCGGCCCTGCAGGATGGGCTTTTCGAACTGGGCGGGCGCAAGGTGGGTTTGGTTGGCTATGGTGCGGTGCCGAAACTACTTGCCCCCGTTTTGCAGGCCATGGGGTGTGAGGTTTTATATACTGCCCGCGGCCCGAAGCCCGAGGCGATTGGCGCATTTCGCCCTTTGGAGGCGCTTTTGGCGGAAGCGGATGTGATCTCGCTCCATGTCCCGGAGTCACCCAAAACGCGTGGCCTGATGAATAAAGCGGCACTTGCCCGCATGAAGCGAGGCGCGGTGCTGGTGAATACGGCCCGCGGCGGCCTGGTGGATCAGCCGGCCCTGGTGGCAGCGCTGCAATCCGGCCATTTGGCGGCAGCCGGGCTGGATGTTTTTGCCGCTGAGCCGGTGGACCCCGCGGACCCGCTGCTCGTCTTGCCCAATGTGGTGCTGGCGCCCCATGTGGCTTGGCTTTCAACCGGGACTTTTACCCGATCCTTCGGTCTGGCGGCGGAAAATTGCCGGCGAATTACGAATAATGACACTTTAATGTTTCGCATCATTTGAACCACGAGAGAAGACGCGACGGTCACTCGGAATCCGCCACCAAGGGTTGAAAATAAGCAACCAAGAACCTTCATTCTTGTAAAATAAAATGGGGGTTCCCTGGCCGCGATGCTCCCTGTGACATTCCGGCGCCATTCTTCCCAAAGTGCCTTCTTTTCTGATAATCATTCCAAACGAGCGATTCATTGTCCGATCTTGACCGGTTCAGGTCGGCACTTTTCGAGCCTGCGAGCTTTCGTGAAAGGGGCGCCACTGTGCCTTTCACGACACCTTTGTTGCTCAATGCTCGTATTCGCCGATCCACCTCTGGACAAAGCCTGGAATTGGTCGCGATCAATCCCTCGGGCGGGCGCGGCATGCTGATCCTGCCCTGGTCAATGATGACCGAAATCTGCTCTCCAACACTTTTTGATCGCCAATTATGGGAAATCCTGGGCCAGGCAACTGATATCTCGCCGATCGGCATTCGGCACGAAGCCCAACGCCTGGCGGCGCAAGGCCTTGCCGGGCGGAGAGCCGCTTTGGCCGCGAAGGATGCCCAACGCCGAGAGGTTTCTTGCCAGCGACTCATCAAGTCCATGCTGCTTGATAGCCTTATCGCAGCAGTGGAAACGAGCGCTGAGGCAGCGGGGCGCAGCAGTGATCCGGATGAGGAGGAATTTCTCAAGCGCGCGGAACGCGCCATAGCGCGGTCAGCAAAAATTTCGGGTCAACCACTGTCGAGATTCGCAGCAGACCTTGATGATTTGTCCAACGCTTTGAGTGGGACAACGCCAAAAATTGGTTTGGAGGATGCCCGGCTTCGGCAAATGCTGGAAAGCCTGAACCGCATGACCGATGAGATTGCAGCTTGGGTAGCGGGTCAACCGCGTGACAGTACCCAGTTCCAGGCAGCAAACTTCGTGCAGCAGACCGCACGCCAAACGATTCAATGCGCAACAATCGCCTTGACAGCAGCCGATAACCTTATTGGCGATTTGGGGCTTCTGGTGCCCGAATGGCGCAACGAATGGGAGAATATCCTGGAATGCGCCCGCGGGCCTGATTGGGTTATGGATGGGTGGAAAACCCCCATGGCTTTATGGGGTGCTGCGGAACCAAGCCAACGTAACGCGGCGATATGGGAAATGGCATTGATCGCGCCCATCCTGCCGCGTGAGGCGAAAGCATGGCTGCCGAAATCAAAAGAAGCGGGTGAATCCCTGCGCCAGACCACACAGGTAGTGCGGGACAAAGCCGATTGGCGCAGCGGTGACGTGACGGAACTTGTCGCGCGCAATGAAAACCTTATCAGTTTTTCGATAACTTATGAAAACCACATCAAGCCTCTCAAGCGGTCAAACTCACGATCACGGCTGCGGATACCGCGATTTACGGATGATGAAAAGCTAACCACAAGGTGGCGCTTGACCAAACCGGGGCAAGCATCTGGATCCGCCACGGGCAATGACCAAGAAAGTCAAACTGCCGCAGTTCCTGGAAAGGTCCAGGCGAAGGTCGCTGTTGCTTCGGAGGCACGCAGCTTGGGAGAATCGATCGGGAATGCATCAGATGAGGCTTTGGCCAAGATTGTTTCCTTGGTTGACCGGCTTTCCAATTCAGAGATTCACGAACGTCTGCTCGGACCATCCTTGCCGCGTCTCAAGCGCTTGCGCCCACCACGGCCTGCCAGCCTCATGCGCCTGCTCTTTCTGCCTCTTTCAGGTGCATTGATTGATCCGGCCGAGTGGCGCCGCACGGAAGGGCAAATCCCGCGCAATGCCATCGGCCCGCTGATGGAAGCTCTAAAGCTTACGCTTGGCCCGAAGCTCGACGCCTTGGCACTGGAAATACGCGGCGGGAGTCTCGAAGACCCCAAATTGATCAATCGCGCCGGGCGAGGCCTGTGGCAGGTAGCCGCCGAAGCGAAAGCAAGTATTTCACCAGGACCTTCATGGGCGCTTGCCGGTTTCTCCAAAAGAGATTTCGATGCCATGGTTTCACTGGCAATCGCACTCTGGCGCCACGCGTCGCCCCTTTGGGACGGCATGCGCCAGATAAGCGATAATTGTTCCCCAGACATATTGCGCTCGGCCCTGGCTGGCCCCGCGCAAGAAGGGCGCTTCGTCTTCGCGGCCGCGTTAAACGCCTTATTGCAACGCGCATTGCGTCCCTCCATCCTCCTCACCATTCACAAGGATTTTACGCCACAAATAGCCGGCGTTATCGAAGAAACCCTGAATGGCTGGGTGACGACTACATTACCAAATCTGATGGAGGATGATTTTGAAACGGGCACGCGCATCGCGTCTGAAATTGGTGCCGTGGTGTCAACCCTGGAAACCTTGCCAAGGCTCAATGCCAGACAGATTACGTCCGAGTTGCCGGCCCATCGCCGCAGCGTTGATCAGTTCTGCCGCACCACTTATCGCGAATTGGTCACAGTGCATGTAACGCAACCGCTTCTTGATATTCAGGCCGATCAATCCGATGCTTTGGAGGAGATCGAAGCGATGGCGCGCATCGCCCGAAGGATTGAAGATATCGGCCGGCGCTTGGGGTCCAAACAAGTGTATCTTGCAGCTCAAGAAGAATTTCACGCGCAGATGGGGAAGTTGCTCCGCTCCGAAAACAGCTTTGTTTCTAGGCAGGAAATTGCCAGGATCGAGGAAGTGCTGGTGGGGCGTGAATCGGCGGAGCGTCTTTTGTCGCGATTCCGTCGCCTGTGAATTGTCGCATTGGCGCCTTCGCTTATTGACGATCATGCTGCTGGCTAACCAAGCCCCGCAACACAGGAGCAACGCATGATACTGCCCCGGCATTCGGTAGCGTCCGCGGAGGTGGTGGAAATTCCGGCGCTGGCCGGGGTGTAGAGCTTGGGTGGCCATCGGACCTGGCGGCTGGGGTGGAGTTGCGAAGCTCCCACCC
>VGDL01000023.1 GCA_016869735.1 Alphaproteobacteria bacterium | reverse complement strand
GCTGGCACCCGCGTGGGTGGGGCGGAGGAGTTCTGGCTCATCTTCACTCTCCTTGGGGTTACGATGAGCCAGAAATCCTCCGTTATTCAAATCGCCAATTTGGTCCCATAGGTGCTGACGCCGGACAAAAGGGGAAGGCGAGCCTGCGAGCATGCAGCCACCGTGGGCCAGAGCGTTGAGCTTTTCACCATCACCCTATCTTGCGGCCCTTACCCCAAGACGACTAGACTCATGGCCATTCGGATTAAGCAGGAGATAAAAATGTCCACGACAGATCGCCGTTCCCTTTTCGCGCTTGCAGCCACGATGGCGGCTGGCGCGGCATTCCCGCTACAGGCAAGGCCGCTTGATCAGGTCCTGTCTTCACGTCGGTTGCGTGTTGGCATTAACCCAACCTTGCCGCCCTTCGGTACCTTCAATGAACGCAACCAGATTGACGGGTTTGACGCCGACATCGCGCGGGAAATCGCGCGGCGGATGAATGTGGAGCTTGAAATCGTTCAGGTGGGTAGCCCTGACCGCATTCCCTTCCTGCAATCAGACCGCATTGATATTGTGCTTGGCGCCATTACCCGCACGATCGAACGCGCGCTGGTGATTGACTATACCCAGCCGCTGCATACGCAATCTATGGTGGTACTGACCAAATCCTCTGGCACCGCAGTGCCGATCCAAAAACCAGCGGATCTGAACAATCGGCAGGTGCGGATGGTGCAGGTGCGCGGCACGGTTGGCGTGCCTTGGTTGCAGGCGAATGCGGCGCAGGCGCAGGTTACGCTGCTCGATAATTATCCCGATTGCTTCCGGGCACTTGTGCAGGGGCGCGCGGATGCGATGGTGGATGTCGCGGAATCGGTCGTTATTCCGATGCGCAACTTCCAAGGCGTGCAGTGGAAAATCCTGGATGAGGTACTGGCCAGCTTCTGGGTTGGGATTGGCGTGCAGAAGGGCAATACCGCGCTGCGTGATGTGCTGAACGTGGTGCTGTTCGAAATGCACCGCTCCAACTTTGTCAATCAAACCTGGGAGAAGTGGTTCGGCGTGCCGATGACAACGCGCATCCCCTTCAACCCGATGTTCTGATATGTCACTGCAATACGGGCAGGTTTTGCATTACCTGCCCGATTTCCTGCTTGGCGCGGGCATGGCGCTTTGGATCGCGGCCCTTGCCTTTGCGGGTGGGCTGCTGATTGGGCTTGTTGGCGCTGCGGTTCTGACGCAAGGCCCGCTTTGGCTGCGCCTGCCGGTGCTGGGTTATGTGCGGTTCTTCACCTATACGCCGCAGCTTGTGCAAATATTCTTCCTGTTTTTCGCACTGCCTGAATTTGGCCTCATCCTCTCCCCCATCACCGCCGTTTTGATCGGCATGACCCTGAATGCGGGCGCCTATTTGACCGAGATCGAGCGCGCGGGTTTTGCTTCTGTCCCGCAGGCGGAATTGGATGCAGCGGAAACGCTTGGCTTTTCACGGGCACAGACCGTTTGGTATGTGATTGCGCCCCATGTCGTGCGCACACTCTACCCGTCACTATCCAATCACTACATCATCATGACGCTGGGCACCTCCATGGCGGCGATCTTTGGCGTGGAGGAACTGACTGGCCGCGCTTTGAACGCCAATGCCATTTCCTTCCGTTCAGTTGAGATTTTCTCGATCACTGCAGGCCTTTATATTGTGCTGACCATCATAGCCTCAGTGCTACTTTGGCTGGTCGGCAGGTGGTTATTTCGTGTCAAAGCCAAGGTCTTCTGAACCATGTCCGCTTGGCAGATTCTAGCGAATGAGGCGCCGCGCTTCTTCACCTGGTGGAATATGTTTTTCCTGGGCCAGGCGCTGCTGAATACGCTGATCGCTTCCGTCATCGGCTGCGCGCTGGGCTATGCGCTGGGCTTTCTGCTGGCGACACTGCGGCTGCCGCAGGTGATGCCCTTGGCACCCATGCGCACAGCCGCCATCCTTTGGGTGGAAACCTTCCGGCGCATTCCCTTTCTTGTGTTGCTGCTGCTGGTCTTCTTCCTTGGCCAGGCGCTGCGGCTGGAAGCGCCACTTTGGGCGGTGGCCATCACCGCCGTCGCCATCCGCATGAGCGCGCTGGCGGCCGAGAATGTGCGCGCCGGCTATGACAGTGTGCGCCCACAGCAATGGGAGGCAGCGCTGACCATGAACCTGCCGGCGCTGACGGCATTGCGCCGCGTGGTGCTGCCGCAATCCTGGCGCGTGATCCTACCACCTTCCATTGTGCATGTGCTGAGTATGGTGAAGGAAACTTCGCTGGTATCGCAGATTGGTTTCATCGAAATTACCTTCGCTGCCAAAATGCTGACGCAGCGCGGCTTCAGCGCCATGATCACCTATGGCACGGCGCTGATGCTTTATTTCTGCGTGTCCTGGGCCTTGGCGTCTTTGGCGCGGGCGGCAGAACGCCGCCTGACGGCGCGGCCTGCGCTTACAATCCCGACGCCTTGAGTGCCGCGGTAAGCGCCGCCGCATCGGCGGCATCCACGGGCGGTTGCGGTGGCCGAACCGTGGCATCGGCGATGATACCCATCTCACGCAGGCACCATTTCAAGCGCGCGGTGGCGCGGCCACCGGGCGGCGCGCCGTAGATCGCCTCGGCCAAGGGTTCCAGTTTTTCATGCAATGCGCGTGCGCTTGGCAGATCATTCGCACGCACGGCCGCATCCAGTGCCACGATTTCATCGGGCATCAGATCCGCCAGAGATACCAGGCTGCCATCACTGCCATGCACCATGCAGGCCAGCAGATGCTCATCACCACTGGCGCAGACCGCGACATCCGGGCGAAAGCGCTTAACCTGGCGGCGCAGCGCATCATAGCCATCCACTTCCCAGCCGCCTTCCTTGATGCCGACCACGGTTTCAATCTTCAGAAGCTCAGCCATTGTTTCTGGCATGAAGCCCATGCGCCCGGCAGCGTGATGCGCCTGGAATAAAAACATCGGCACACCCGGCACGGCGTCCGCAACGGTACGGTGATGCAGCACAGCCATGGCCGTTGTATGCGCCAAAGCGAAGGCATTGGGCAGAAAGACCATAATGGCATCGGCGCCCGCGGCGCGTGCTTCCCGCGCTTCGTCCGCCGCTTCGAAGGATGATTCCGCATTCACGCCAGCCACGATCAGCCGCGTTGCATCCAAACTTGCCCGCGTCACTTCGACGGCGCGGCGTTTCTCCGCACGGGTGATGACGTAATTCTCTCCCGCATGGCCATTGATCAAGACACCCCGAATACCGGGGCGCATGACGCAATGCGCGGTATGGGCGGCGTAGCCATCCCAATCCGGCGAAAAATCCGCGCGCATCGGAAGCACTGTGGATGGGTAGATGCCATGAAAGCGCGTATCGGTCATGCGGAATTACTCCGTTGGTGCAGAAGCCGGTCAATCGGGAAAAGCGGCAGTTCCGGCGCATCGCCCAGGATCGCTTGCGCCAGGATGCGGCCCATATAGGGGCCGCTGGTGTAGCCTGAATGCACGCTGCCGATGATCCAGGCGTCGTCAATCCCGGGGATGGGGCCAATGGCAGGCAGCGCATCGGCCGTTTCCGCTTCCAGTCCAAGCCAGGACCGCACGACGCGCGCTTGACGCAAGGCCGGCACGGTATGCGCCGCCAGCCGCACATTGCCGAGGAAATTCTCTGATCGCACCGCGACACCGCCGCGCGCACGATCCCCAATGCCCTGCCACCCACCGCCAATCAGCACTGTGCCATTGGCATATTGCTTGAGACTGAGAAGCCCAGAGGCAACACCAAGCACTGTGCGCATCACCGGTGGCATGCGTTCGGTCACCACAAGCTGATTGATCAGCACCTTGATCGGCAGCGTCACGCCAAGCCAAGCGGCCATATCCTGTAACCAAACACCGCCCGCCAGCACCACGCGTTGCGCCGCCACCGCGCCGGCCGACGTATCCAGCATAAAGCGGCCATCAATCCCGCGCACTGGCGTTGCTTCCATCAACGTCACGCCAGCTTCCTGCAAGGCCGCGCGAAAGGCGCGGCCTGTCAGATAGGCCGAGGCAAAGCCATCAATCGGGCAATGCCCGGCAAGTTTCACGCCATCCGCAAGGCCAGGTTCAATCGCCTGCGCGGCACGACCATCAATCAATTCAATCGGTGCGCCAGCTTCGCGGCGAATGCGCGCGCGTTCTTCCAGCATGGCGGCTTCCGCATCGGTGAAGGCAACCGATAGGCCAGGACAAGCGGTGGCCAGCACATCGCCACCAGCGCACCAGGCGGGCATGTTCATCCACATCTCATGTGCGCGCAGCGCATAGGGGATTAGCGCCGCGCGGGTCATTTGCATCGTGAGCGTACCGGCATTCACCCCTGATGCCTCGCGGCAAATCTCACCGCGATCAAGCAGCACAACGCGCATGCCGCCACGCGCCAAGAACAGGGCCGTGGCGCAGCCCATCACCCCCGCGCCAATGACGGCAGCATCAAAGCGCATATTCATATCGGCGCCGGCGCCGGCACAGGAATATCGGCATAATCGAAATCGCCAAGGATGGACGCCATAGGCACAGGCCGGAGCGGAATACGGCCAGTGGCGAAGCCCAACTCCGCCACGTCCACGCCGCGCGCGGCAGCAAGCAGCGCGCCGGCGGCCTCACCGCACATCCGCCCCTGACACGGCCCCATACCGCAGCGTGTGAAGTGCTTCAGTTGGTTGATCGTGTTGGCACCCGCTGCAGCGGCTTTTTCGATCTCGCTGCGTGTCACGCCTTCGCAGCGGCAGATGATTGTCTCCGCAGGGATGGCAGCGACCATGGCTGGACGCAGCGTCATCATGCGTGCCATGGCAGCACCTGTGCGTCGCGCGCGCTTTAGCGCCGCGTCTTCTTCCGACGCGTACGCCAAACTGAAGCCAAGATCATGAAGCGCCGTGCGTGCAGCAAGCCGCCCCGCGGCCGGCGCCGCCGCTGCGCCGCGCACGCCGGCGCCATCGCCGGCCGCATACAAGAAAGGCACGCTGGTGCGTTGCGCGGTATCCAGTACGGGCACCCAGCCACCATCTTCGGGCCGATGCACATGCCGTGCGCGATAGGTGCGGCTTGCTTCCGTGGCTGGTACCAGCCCATGACCGATGCAAAGTGCATCGGCTTCAAAGACGCGATGAGCGACGCGCACATGGGACAGTACCTTATTGCCTTCAGCCGCTGTAACCTGCGCGCCCGTCAGCACCGGCACGCGCGCGGCGAGCAATTTGGCACGCCAGGCCATACCCTGCGCCAGCAGATCTGGTCGCGCAGAAAGTGCGGGCAAAGCGCGTAGCCATTCACCCGGCGTTGCCGCATCAATCAGCGCGGCGACAGAACCGCCCCCCGCCAAAATTTTTGCTGCTACCGCATAAAGCAACGGTCCAGCACCCGCGACCACGACGCGCTGGCCTGGCAGTATGCCCTGCGCCTTCAACAATATGGTTGCCGCAGCAAGGCCGATCACGCCCGGCAGCGTCCAACCTGGAAAGGGAATGATCCGTTCATGCGTGCCGCAGCAGAGAATCAGCGCGCGCGACTGCACCGTGAAGGGCGCGCCATCCGCGCTCAGCGCCGAAAGGCTGAAGGGCGCATCGAACTGCCCTTCCGGCACCAGCGGCCCGCCGCCCAAACCCCAAACGCGACAGCCGGTACGGATATCGGCGCCGCTCGCTGCCAGCGCGGCGCGCAGCGCATCGCCTTCTTGCCGGTCACGATCCGGCTTCATCTCAAAGCCCGCTGGCGGCGCGCGATAGACCTGCCCGCCTGGTGCGGGGGATTCTTCCAGCAGCACAACGCGCGCTCCGCCGCGCGCGGCTTCTGCTGCCGCCGCCATGCCAGCCGGGCCGCCACCCAACACCGCAACATCAAAGATCATGCTGGCGTCACTTCCTCCCCGGCTATAATGGGCGTGAGGCAAGCCTGTACCAGGCGCCCATCAACGCGCAGCAGGCATTGCTGGCACACCCCCATCATGCAGAAGCCCGTGCGTGGGCGCGTGGGATCCTCACCCTCCCCGAAGCGCCAATGGCCGGCAGCTATCAGCGCGGCGGCGAGGCTTTCCCCCGGATGCGCCACCATGGGAACGCCTGCTACCGTGATGGTAACAGGCGCGGGACGCGCGACAGTGGGGATGCGCAGACTCATGAAAGCGATAATAGGTGAGCGCGGGCGCCGCGCAACTATGGCATCGGCTTGACGCGCTGCGTTGAAAGCCCCGACAATGCTTGTCTGGCAAGAACCGGGGCGCAAGAGTTTGGCATTCCTGTCTATTCAAGGGCTGACAGTTTCCTATGGTGGCAAGGCCGATGTGCTGCGCGATGTCTCGCTTGATGTGGAACGCGGAGAGGTCATTGGGCTGATCGGCCCGTCCGGGTCCGGCAAATCTACGATTCTGCGCACATTAGTTGGGCTGCTGAAGCCGCGCGCTGGCGTGGTGACGCTGGATGATAGGTTGGTGGATTACACAAGCGGCGCAAGCCTGCGTGATGCGCGTGATCGCTTCGCCATCGTCTTTCAGCAATATAATCTGTTCCAGAATATGACGGCGCTGCGCAATGTCGCCATCGCGCCCACACTGGTTAAAAAACGCGCCAAGAATGAAGTGGAGGCCGAGGCGCGCGCGCTACTCGCCCGTGTTGGCCTGACCGAAAAGGTGAATGCCTATCCGGATGAACTTTCCGGTGGCCAGCAGCAGCGCGTAGCCATCGCGCGGGCACTTGCGCTGAAGCCAGATATTCTTTTGCTGGATGAAGTGACCGCCGCCTTGGACCCCGAATTGGTGGGGGAGGTGCTGGATACCATCCGCGCGCTACAACGCGATGGCATGACCATGCTGATCGTGAGCCATGAGATGGCCTTCATCCGGGAAGTCGCGAGCCGTGTTGTCTTTCTGGATCAGGGATCAATCATCGAAACAGGTCCACCGGCGGAGGTATTCGATCATCCCCGCAGCCCACGCCTGAAGGAATTCACTTCGCGCATCTTGCGCCATTGATGATAGCGAACCGATCACGGGTCTTTTCTGAGCATCACCGCACTCATCCAAGGCCAGTCTAGGAAGGAGGCCCTCAATGCCCTTCACCCCCCACGGGCTCCATCTGCTGAAGGGTGCCATTGATTGCCATATCCATTGCGCGCCGCATCTTGCCGGGCGATCCGTGAATGTATTCGATGCCGTCCGTCAGGCAGCGGCCGCCGGCATGCGCGCGATAGGCATCATGTGTAATTTCCAGAATACATCGGGCCTGGCTGCCTTGGTGAATGATGAGCTTGGACATTTGGGCGTTGAGTCCTTCGGGGGTCTTATCATGCAGCCAAGCGCAGGTGGCGTGACGTTGGAAGCAGCGCGCACCGCGATCGGCTACGGCTATGGTCCCGGCACTGGCGCGCGCTTCATCAGCCTGCCGACCCATCATACGCGGCACGTCGCGTTGCAGGAAGGCCGCAGCCCAAGCTTTCTGGAAAGCACTTTTTTCGTGCCTGAGGGCGGCCCCGTGCCTGATCCTGTACCCGCCATCATGGAACTTTGCGCCGCCAAAGATGTGGTCTTTGATTGCGGGCATGTCTCCGGACGAGAGGCTGTTGCGCTTGTTGAGGAAGCGCGCCGCCGGGGTGTGGCGCGCATTCGCACCCATTGCGCCGGGTATACGCCGGGGGAGATCGCTACGATTACGACACTCGGCGCATATGCTGAATTTTCTTTTTTTGGTCTGACACATGCGACGCAAGTTGGGCTTACACATGCGGATGATGAAAAGCACATCATCGCGGCGCAGAGTGTTATTCAGGATTTCACACCGCGCATCCGTGCCGCCGGTAATCGCGCCATTCTTTCAAGTGATGCTGGCGTATACCTTCTGCCGCCACCAGTTGAGGCATTGCGTGAATTTGTCATGCTGATTGAAAGTGAAGGATTCACTGAAATCGAAATTCGGCGTATGATCGAAGAAAATCCAGGAAGCCTTTTCAGAGTTGCTCTTCAATCATAGCGCTTGAATAGTTACCCAAAGGGGTTTGCGTGAACCCTGGTGAACGCAACACGTTCTAGGCTGAACCACACCAGCGCAGCGCGCTATCAGCCGCAACCTTGATGGTGCGCAGATAATCTTCCACATCAACCCATTCATCATGACCGCCATTCTGGGTTAAATCGCCACAGAGCGGCCCGAAGCCAACGGTTGGTATGCCCTTCTGCACCATCGGCACACGAATATCAGATGATGTATGCATGGCATTCACAAAAGGTGAGAGGCCAGTCACGCGGGAAACCGCTGCACTTACCGCGCCAAAAAGCTGCGAATCCGCCGGCAATTCCGCGCCTGTGACGCCGGATAGCCATTCTAGCTTGGGCGGATGGTCTTTCATCCAAGCGTCTTGTTGCGCGCAAGCCGTGATGCAATCGGTGATTTCCTGCTGCACCCGTTCCATCGCCTCTCCTGGTGGGAAGGAAACCGCACCACCAAGTACGCAGCTTGTCGGGATGCGGCTGAAACGCGCGGCATCTCCGCAGGAAATATAGGACACCATGATATTCGTGGCGCGACCAACAACACCTTCAATGCCAGGGTGATGCACCCGCGCCCCGCGTGCCTGATCAAGCGCGTCAAGCGCTGCCTTCACCAGCATCATCTTGTCCAGCGCATTCACCGCAAGATGGGCGAAAGCCGTATGGCCTGGTTCCTTGGTATCCGGCCCCTTGCCTGCCACGGTCACGCGAAAATAAAGCTGCCCGCTGCAAATCGCCTTGATTTCCTGCATGCCAACACCGCTTTCGGCTGGATGCACATAAATCGCCGCATCCGCCACATAGCCATGCTGCATCGCTGCCGCGACACCGCGGGCATGGCGCTTGGATGGCGTGCTGGTCACGGTGATATCACCCTTGGGCTGCAGACCTGCCGCGCGAATAACCTTGATGGCTTCAGCCATGATGGCAATGCCAGCAAGATCATCAGCCACGCCCCAGCCATGAATGCGCCCATCGGTGATATCGCCTGCGAAGGGATCATGCCGCCAGGTTTCGGTATTCTTGACCGGTTCACCATCGGGATGGCCGAAGAAAATCAGGCTGGGGCCGCCACTGCTACCTGCAAGCCGCGCGATGATGCTGGCGCGTTCCTCACGTGCCATCGCCTCACCTTCGGCGAATTCATGGCGCATCTGCACATCCGAAGGCACATAGGAAAGGGCTTCCACGGTGCAGCCGGCATCACGCAAATGATCCGCGAAGCATTGCTGCACCGCCGCTTCACCTTGGCGCTGCAAGGCGATCAGCTTGCGCAGAAAGGAAATGCTTTCTGCCCGGCGCGCTTCGGCCGCGGCGATGATTTGTTCGGAAAACCTGCTCATGACATACGCTCCTGCTCCAAACCATGCCGCTGCGTAGATTGTATTGGTTACTCCGGTTGCACACCCGAAATCCGCACCAGCTCCCGCCATTTATCACGCTGGGATCGCATCAGCGTCTGGAATTCCTGTGGTGTGGAAGGGAAGGGGATATTGCCATTCGCCGATAAGCGTTGCACCAGTGCTGAGTCCTTCAGCCCTTCATTGATTGCGACATTCATGCGCTGCGCGATATCAGCAGGGATACCCGCCGGTCCCATCACGGCGGCGAAGGATGGCAGATCATAATCGGGCACACCCTGTTCTTGCACAGTGGGCATTTCAGGCGCCAAAGGCCAGCGCGTTGGATTGGTGATGCCAAGCGCGCGCACCTGGCCCGCCCGTACTGCGGGGATCACGCCCGAGAAACTGTCGAACACCACCTGGATATTGCCCGCAATCAGATCAGCCAGCGCCGGCGCTGCCCCGCGATAAGGCACATGGGTCAATTCTGTTCCGGTGCGCAGCATGAACAGCACACCAAGCATATGATTTGCGCCACCCGCACCAGCGGAGCCATAATTCAGCTTGCCCGGATTTGCCTTCGCATAAGCGATTAATTCCTGGATATTGCGTATGGGCAAGCCTGGATGAACACAGACAATCGCCGTGCCAATCGAGAATGTCGCGATATGGCTGAAATCATCCACGCCTTCATAGCCGGGTGTGCGAAACAGCAAGGGCGCACCAAGATGTGAAGACGGACTCGCCATCATGATCGTATAACCATCCGGTGCCGATTGCGCGACATGGGCTGTGCCAACAGTGCCGCCGGCGCCGCTACGATTATCCACCACAACAGGACTGCCGAGTGCCTTTTGCAAAACCTCGGCTTGCAGACGCCCCGCAATATCGCTGGCGCCACCGGGTGGATAGGGAACGACCAGGCGTATCGGCCGATTGGGCCAGGCAGCGGCTTGCGCTGATGCGCTTCGGTGCTTTAGCAATCCAGGCAGCGCCAAAGCGCCGGCAGCGAATGAACGACGTCCCAAACGCATTGCTCAATCTCCTGTCAGCTTGACCAAATATTCCACCAGGCGAAAATCAGCGCCGATCTGCAGTGTCTGTCCCGTAGCCGCGTCCATAGCGCTTTTCTAAGCGGCGCTGCACAAAATCCCAGGCCGTTGTCATGGCCAGATAGTAAAGTGCTGCCACCATAAACAATTCCAGTACCAGAAAGCGTTCCTGAATCAAAATCTGTGTCCGGCGCAGCAATTCCTCCATGCTGATCACACTCGCAACCGACGTGGTCTTGAGCAGCCCATTCACCGAATTGCCAAGCGGCGGGATAATGATGCGCAGTGCCTGCGGCCAGATGACCAGGCGAAACACTTGCAGGCGCCTGAGCCCAAGCGCCAGAGCCGCTTCCCGTTGGCCGCGCGCTACCGCAAGAATGCCGGCGCGCACCGTCTCGCTCAAATAGGCGGCCTCATTCAAGGCAAGGCCAAGCAGCGCCGCCTGCACCACGGAAAAGCGCAAGCCGAATAGCGGCAAGCCAGTATAGATGATCAGCAATTGCACCAGCAGCGGCGTGCCGCGAAACACCCAGCAGTAAAACGCCGCTATGCCTGACAGAAATGGGTTGCCGGAAAGCCGCATCACGGCAAGCCCAATGCCCAGCAGCAGCCCAGCGGAAAGTGAAGCCGCCGTCAGCCACAGCGTGGTAACGGCGCCTTCAAGCAGAAACGGATTCAAAAGATAGTCGAAGAATCCGGACCAGGACCAGATTTGCACGCGTGAAAATCAGTCGCTTATTGCGGACCGACCACTTCCAGCTTGTCCGTGTACATGGAAGCGCCGTAGCGATCGAATAGCGCCTTCAGGCTGCCATCGGCCTTCATCGCTTCCAGCGTACGAACCACCGCATCTGCCAGCACGCGCGAACGTGTCGCGACCGCGACCGGTGTTGGGAAAAGCCCATTCAGCACGCGTGGAAAATCGCCGCGCTGATCATATTCCGCCGCCACACCATCAATGCTGGTCACGGCCTGTACCTGTCCGGCACGTAGCGCCTGATAGGCCACGGCGAAATTGTCAAAAGTGCGGATATTCATGGGCTGCAAGCCCTTCGCCTGCAAGGATTGGCTGAGTTCCCGCGTGCGGCGTTCTTCAAAGCCACCCAGTTCCACCCCGACCGTCTTACCCGCCAGATCATCAGTGGTGCGAATATTCTGCGGGTTGCCGCGCGGCGCACTGAAGGAAATCGCCTGGTTTTCGTAGCGCACCATTTGCATCATGCGCGCGCGTTCTTCCGTGTAGAAGATGCCGGTATTGATCAAATCCCAGCGCCGTGCCGCCAGACCAGGGATCATTGCGCTGAATTCAATGCGGATATATTCGGGCGTCAGGCAAAGCCGGCGCGCGATTTCATTGCCGAGTTCAATCCGCATCCCACGCAATTGCCCCTGCGCGTCCACAAATTGCAGCGGCGGCAGGGTTGGGTTGGTGGACATCACCAGTGTGCGCGGCTTCACCAATTCGCCATCCGGCACGGCAGGCGTGCAGGCGGGCGCCTGCGCCATCGCCGGGGTTGCCACCAGCACCGCCATGGCAGCCAGGATTCCATATCGCAACATCATTCTTCTCCCTGTTGAAAAGCTCATTCCGCGGCGCGCACTTCTGCGCCGATGACGCCAACCCCTTGCAATACCTGCGCCAAGGCCGGCATATCCTGCGCAGGCAAAGGCAGGCGTGGCGGGCGCGGCGGGCCCATATCCATGCCCATCAGCTTGAAGCCCGCCTTGGTGCCGGAAACATAGCGCGGCCCGCCCACCCAAGGCAGCAGCGGCGCCAGTTTGCGATAAAGTGCCAACGCCTTGGGCCGATCCGCCTCAAACGCTGCCGCATCGAACATTGCTGAAGAAAGCCGCGGCGCCAGATTGCTGCACACGGCAACCCAACCAATGGCGCCAAGCCAGGCGCTTTCATAACCAAGCACACCGGCAAAAACCTCCATCCGGTCGCCACAAAGCGCCACGATATCGCGCACACGCGTCACTTCCAACGTGCTTTCCTTGACATAGCGGCAATTCGGGATGGTCGAAATCCACGCAAGCGTCGCAGGCAGCATATCCACGTTGGATGTGGCGGGGTTGTTATAGACCATGATCGGAATGCCGATCGCATCAGCAACCGTCTTGTAATGATGAAACAGCTCATCTTCCGTCGGCACGGAATAAAAGGGCGGGATGATCATAACGCCATCGGCACCCTGAGACTCCGCTTCGCGGGATAGGGCGACTGCGTCGCGCGTATCCTCGGCCCCCGTGCCGATAAGCACCGGCACGCGGCCACGCGCGGCGCGGATGACAGTCTCCACAATGCCTTGACGTTCTTCGCGCGACACGGAAAGAAATTCGCCGGTAGACCCCAGCGGGATCAGCCCCCGGACTCCTTCGGTGATCTGGTATTCCACCAGCCGTTCCAGCGCCCTGTAATCCACTGCTGCGCCATCGGCGGTAAAGGGCGTGATCAGCACCGTGTAAGTGCCGCGAAAGGGCTCTCGGGCCATGTGGAAGCTCCCGGGGGTGGACGCGGCCGCGCCGCATGCCATGATGGGAGCCGGTTTTAGCGCAAACGGCAAGAGCATGCGACTACATCACCCCCACATTACCCCGGCGACAGCGCCCATTCGGATCAGCTTCAATGGCGCGCCGGTGGAAGCCCTGCCGGGCGAGAGCATTGCCGCCGCCCTTTCCGCCGCGGGCATTCTGGCGCTGCGCGAAACGCCCAAAGGCACAAGGCGTGGGCTTTGGTGCGGCATGGGCGCCTGTTTTGATTGCGTGGTCACGGTGGATGGGATGGCCGGTCAGCGCGCCTGCATGGTGAAGGTTGCCGATGGCATGGCGGTGGAGAGCGCCTTCCCGGCCAAACCGGCCCCGCTTGGCAGCGCGCCCACCGAGATTGCTGAACAGCCCAGCGATATCCTGGTGGTCGGCGCCGGCCCCGCCGGGCTTTCTGCCGCCATCGCCGCCGCTGAAGCCGGCGCCCAAGTGGTGGTGCTGGATGAACGCGAAGCCCCTGGCGGTCAATATCTGAAGCCGCTCGCACCCAGCCACCAACATGCCGCACCGGATGCGCAGTTCCGCCAGGGCAGTGCGCTTTTTGCCCGTGCCCGGCAGGCAGGGATTCGCTTCCATTACGGTGCCACGGTGTGGGGCGGTTTTGCGCCGGATGAAATCGCCGCCTTGGTGGAAGGGTCCGCCATTACCTTTCGCCCGCGCCGAGTGATCCTGGCCCCTGGTGCGCATGAACGCCCAGTCCCGGTACCGGGTTGGACCTTGCCGGGTGTCATGACCACCGGCGCGCTGCAAACGCTTGCGCGTGCACAACGCGTGAGCCCGGCTGAGTGCGCGGTGATTGCGGGCAGCGGGCCGCTCAATCTGCAACTTGCCTGTGAATTGCTGGCGGGCGGCGTGCGTATTGCCGCGGTGGTGGAAGCCGCGCCCGCGCCTCGGTTTGGCGCCTGGCGCGATGTGCTGAAGCTTGCGCGCACTGCACCTGATTTGGCCTGGGATGGACTACGCTATCTGGCAATACTGAAACGTGCCGGCGTGCCGCTTTACTGGGGTAGTCAGATCGTGGCCTGTGAAGGCGCTGAGTGTTTTCAGGCGCTTCATATCAGCACACCGCAGGGCGAAAAGCGGATCAAAGCCGGCGTCGCGGCGCTCAATCTTGGCTTTCAGTCTGAAACGGGGTTGGCGCGCGCCTTGGGCTGCCAGCAGCGCTTCACAACTAATGGTCCGGGCGCGGGCTTGGGGCGGTTGGAAACGGCGACTGATGAAGTCGGTCGCAGCACGATCGCCGAGGTTTTCGCGATTGGAGATGGCGCGGCGATTGGCGGCGCGCGGGTTGCCTTGGCGCGTGGGCGTCTGGCCGGCTTGGCGGCCGCGCGTGATCTTGGCTTCGGCGCAGGCGATGATGCGGCAGCGCGCGATGCACTGGCGCGGGCGGTGGCTTTCCAGCGCTCGCTATGGCGCATTTATGCTGCGCCAGCTTTCGAACCTCCACGTATCGCTGATGATACCATCCTCTGCCGCTGTGAGGAAGTTTGCGCCGGAGAAATCCGTGCTGCCATCAGCGGTGGCGCCGCATCGCTGCCTGCCATCAAGAAGGAAACGCGCGCCGGTATGGGGCGCTGCCAAGGGCGCATGTGTGGCGCGACTTTGGCGCGTATGGCGGGCGTTGCGGCGCAAGAAGCAGATTTCGCCGCGCCGCGTGCGCCGATCAAACCTATCCCGGCAGCCTTGTTGCGCCTTGAAGTGCCGGAATGGGGCGAAACGCCTGTGATTGCCGCACCCGCGCCGATCACCTGGAAAACCGGTGCCGCTACCGCGCCACAAATCGCGCGGCAATGTGATGTGCTGGTGATTGGTGGCGGCGTAGTTGGGCTTTCCACCGCGCTTTATCTGGCACGCGAAGGCGTAGATGTGTTGGTTGCAGAACGCGGAGAGCCCGGCCTGGCCGCGAGCACCGCCAATGCCGGCAGCTTGCATGTACAGCTTCTCTCCTATGATTTCGGTGACAAGGCTGAAGCGCTTGGCACCGCTGGCCCGGCGGTAGCCACCTTGCCACTCGGGCCGCGTTCCATCGCCTTGTGGAAAGATATTGCGCGCGATGCCGGCGAGGGCTGCGGCATTCGTACTGAAGGCGGCCTGATGCTGGCGGAAACGCCCGAAGAATTGGCTTGGCTGCGCGGCAAGATTGCGGTCGAACGCAGTGCGGGCATTGAAAACCATGTGATTGGCGCGAATGAATTACGCGATCTGGCGCCTTATCTGGCGCATCGCTTTGCAGGCGCGGCCTTCTGCCCCGCTGAGGGCCAGATTGATCCTTTGCGCGGCACGACAGCACTTTTGCACCTGGCCAAGCGCGCTGGGGCACGGATGGAAAGCGGGCTTGACGTACAGGCGATTGCGCGTGACGGCAGTGGCTATCTGGTAAGCACGGCGCAGGGGCCAATTCGTGCAGGGCGCGTGGTGGTCGCGGCCGGCCCCTGGTCTGGCCATATCGCGGCATTGGCGGGTGTGAAGCTGCCAGTGGGTGGCCTGGTGCAGCAGGTGATCGCGACCGAAGCGATGGCGCCGATCATCCCGCATCTGGTAGCCCATGCCGGGCGGCATCTGTCACTGAAGCAAGGCCCGCATGGGCATTTGCTGATCGGCGGCGGGTGGCCCGGCGCGCATGACCCCGCCACCGGCGCCACACGCAATCGGCGTGAAAATATTCAAGGCAATCTATGGATTGCGGGACATGTGGTTCCGGCGGTGGAGGGATTGCATATACTCCGCAGTTGGACTGGCATGAATGTGCATATTGATCGTGCGCCAATATTGGGTGAAGCGCCCGGCATGCCGGGCTTCTTCGCTGCTGTGACATCCAATGGCTATACGCTGGGGCCCATTGCCGGGCGCATGACGGCAGATGCGGTATTAGGATTGCAGCAGCCTGATCCAGCGTTTTCTATTGCGCGATTCAACGCCTGATGCCTTGCGCAGCTTTATGACGGCAGATGATTGCCGGGTTACTTTCGATAGCTACGCCAGTTTGACATATTTCGTTCTATGGCGTGTTGGCAGTTCAAACCAGCCCTGCTGTTTTTGAATGCTGAACATAAAATTTCGCGCACCCATCACGCATTGCCGCCATCAACCGGTAGCACCTGCCCGGTCACCCAACCGGCATAGGGGCTGGCAAAAAACAGCACGGCATTGGCAATATCCTCAACCGAACCAAGACGACGCATGGCAAGCCGACCGATCAGCGCCTTCTGACCTTCATCGCCATAGCTTTCGAATTGCTTGATGCTGGATGGATTGGAAAGCACGAAGCCCGGCGCCACCGAATTCACCGTAATGCCATAGGGTCCGAATTCGCGCGCCAGCTGCCGCGTCAGCCCAACTAGGCCATGCTTGCCTGAACCATAAGCCTGAATGCCGGTCAGGCTTGCCTTCAAGCCTGCGCCGGAGCTGATGGTGACGATGCGCCCCTTCTTGGCCTTCTTCATACCGGGCGCAGAGGCACGCGCCAGCGCAAAGGCAGCATGCAGGTTGATGTCGATGATGGCGTGCCAATCCTCATCGCTCACTTCCTCGATCGGGCGCATCACTTGGCCACGCACGCCACCAGCATTGGAAATCAGAATCTCAATGGGACCGCCAGTGGCGTCTTCAATGCGCTTGATCCAGCCGGCGGCCGCGCCCTTCGCGGTCAAGTCAAACGCATCGGTGGTGATGGTGCCTGCTGCCTTGCCCGTTTCGGCCAATTCAGCGGCTGAAACATCGCAGGCGAAGACCCGCGCACCAAGGGCTGCGAAGGCGCGCGTAATGGCTTGGCCAAAACCATGCCCGGCACCCGTGACAGCAACGATAACATTGTCAAAGCGGATATCCATGGGCAGGCCTCAGTTGGTAGGGGAAAAAGCGGAGCGCGTCACACCATTCAGTTGACGCATCAGCGCCACCCAGGCGGCAAAGCCTTCAGCGATGGCGGATTCGCGCCAATGTTCATTGGGGGCGTGAAAATCCTCATCAGCGGTCGCGAAGGAGAACATGATGGTATCAATGCCCGCAACATTGCGCGCGATATCCGCCAGCGGCAGCGTTGCCCCCATGCGCACGCTCAGTGGCTTCCGGCCGGTGGTGCGTTCCAGTGCTGCCTCTGCCGCCCGCAGCAAGGGATGCGAAGCGGGCAGGGAATAGGCATAAGTACCATCGCGCGTATTGGTGATGGAGAGTTCAGCACCTTTGGGGCAATGGGCGCGCAGATGTCGTGCCACGGCTTCACGCGCTTGCTCGGGATTTTGCCCTGGCACCAGGCGCATGGAAAGCTTGGCATGCGCCAGCGCGGGAATGACGGTCTTGCCGCCCGCGCCGGTATAGCCGCCCCACATGCCATTCACATCAAGTGTCGGGCGCAGCCAAAGCCTTTCAAGAAATTCCGCCGCGGCGTAATGACTTGGTGCGATTCCGATGGATGCATCATGCTGCGCCACATCGAAGGGAATGCGCGCCAATTCTGCGCGTTGTTCGTGCGAAGCTATTGAAGCGCCGGCCCAAAAGCCTTCCACGGTGACATTGCCATCCTGATCATGCAGCGTGGCGATCAGGCGGGCCATGGCATGCAGCGCATTCGGGACGACACCGCCATAACGCCCGGAATGCAAATCCTTGGCTGCACTCCGCAGCGTGAGTTCCATACCCGTATTGCCCCGTGTCCCCACTGTCATTGTCGGTAAATCCGCTCGCCAGCGCGCACCATCGGCGGAAAGCACCGCATCCGCCGCCAGCAAGTCGCGATACTGCGTGAGCAGGGCGCCAAGTGTGGCTGAACCGCATTCCTCCTCGCCTTCCAGCAGCAATGTCACGTTGACGGGCAGCTTGCCTTCGACCGCAAGAAAAGCGCCGAGCGTTTCAACCGCCAAAAGGAATGGACCCTTATCATCAGACACACCGCGCGCATAAAGCCGCCCATCACGCGGCGTAAGCTGAAACGGCGGAGAGACCCAGCCATCCACGGGACCCGGCGGCTGCACATCATAATGGCCATACACCAGCAGAACTGGCGCTTCAGGCCCCGCGCCATGCCAGTGCGCCGTGACAGCGGGATGCCCACCCGCCGCAATTTCCTGCGCATCCTGAAAGCCGAGCGCCGTCAGGCGTGTCATCAGCCAGTGCCGCGCCGCCGCCACGCCATCCGCATAGGCCGGATCGGTTGAAACCGATGGGCAGGCGACAAGTTCGCCAAGCCGCGCAATGAATTGAGCACGTTCAGCGAGCAGCTTTTCCAGGACAGCGTCAGTCAAGCAATGGCATCCAGTAGGGCGTTGAAACTTGCTGGCGACTGTTCCCGGCGACCTTCCTCAATATCCTTGATCAGGTCGCCCAAAGCAGTCAGGGCCGGTGTTGCGATGCGCTTCTGCGCTGCGAGCCTTGGCATGATCATCAACTGCGCTTCGGCTTCGGTCTTGCGTTTGCGCACGGCCAGGTCACGCCAGATGCCGGAATGCGTCTTGGCACCAACGGCGGTATAATCGCGCAACCATTCAACCACCTTGATACCATCCGCATCAGCGCGTCCCGGCGCGAAAGCCATGGGGTCGAACGACCCAAAGCCGCGCGGTGTCACCCCGCGGGCAAGCGCGGTTGCCGCTACCTCTCGCCCCAAAGCTAGCCAAGCGGGCATGCGGCGCATATCGGCGAAATTCTCGCTCATGGAATCATGGTTCAGCGCGGTGGCGAATAGCATGGCACCATAGGCCATCTTACCCCACAGATAGGACCAGATATCGGTGGTTAAAATCGCATCCGGTTCGAAGGAATGGCAGAGCGTATGCATCGCGCGGGTGCGATCACGGATGGTGCCATCAATCTCACCCACCACAAAGGCGCCGCGATTGCCAAACAGAATCTGCCCCGGCGCATGCCAATCCGCACCGAAATTGACAAAGCAGCCCATGGTGCGCTCGGCACCGACAGCTTCGGCGATTTCCAATTCATTCAAGCCATTCTGGGCGGAAAAGACAAAGCCATCCGGCGCAAGATGCGGTGCCAAAACGGGCAAGGCCGCCTTGGTGGCCTGTGCTTTAACGGCAAGCACAATGCGCGAATAGCGGCCTGTCAATTCTGCTGGCGTTACGGCAGGGATGATTTGCGTGAATTCGGTGACAGGGCCGAAAATTATCAGCCCCTTGGTACGACAGGCTTCGACATGCTCGGCCACGGTATCCACCAGCAGCACCTCATGCCCTGCGCGCGCCAGATGCGCGCCAAGCGTGCCACCAATGGCGCCAGCGCCCCAAATGACTATCGGGTCGGCCATGGCCCCTCCAACGCGGCGCGGGTTTCCGCAACACCTGCGCTCCAAAGCCGCAGCATATCCTCATCCGGTTTGCGCCATTCGCCGCCAAAGGAACCATCGCCAAGCATGGCGCGTACCGCGCTCGGTGGGCTTGCCTTCATCAGCGCCATATCCACCGATGGCTTGGCTCCGGAAGGTGATGGCGCATTGGCAAGCCGCGTCCAGGGGAAGTTTTCCATCCAATTGCCGTGGCTGCCGGAACGGTCAATCGCCATGGCGGTTTCCCAAGTCTTGGGCTGATTGTACCAATTGTGGAATTTGATCGAAAGCGCAGGATTTTCGGTCATCATCTGCAAGGCCAGCGCGCCAACGGGCGCATTACCGCCATGGCCATTGACAATCAGAATACGGCGAAACCCCGCGCGTGCGACACTTTCAATGAGATCGCGCGCCACCGCCAATAATGTTTCCACCTTAAGCGAAATGCTGCCCGGGAAAGACGCGAAGTAGGGCGCAAGACCAAAGGGCATGGCGGGATAGACTGGAATACCGAGAGGCTCGGCCGCTTCCACCGCCACCTCCTCAGCCAAGATCGCATCTACACAAAGCGAAAGCTGCGCATGTTGTTCGGTGCTGCCAAAGGGCAGGACGCAGCGATCATCGCGGTGGAGGTAAGCCTCCACCTGCATCCAATTCATCTCCGCGATGCGCATGAAGCAGGGCTTCGCGCTTAGCGGCTGACCGGGCTTATGTCCCAGGCATAGGTTTCCTCATCACTGCGGCCAACGCGGAGTGTTACGCGATCACGCCGCATGGCCCAGGCGGAAGCAACCGCTGCAAGAGGGATGACAACGCGCTTTTCATTCCAAAGCGCGCCGACCTGTTGCAGCAAGGTTTCGCGCTTTTTTTCATCAAGCTCCACATTTGTGGCCTGGATCAGCCGATCAATTTCCGGATCTGAAAACCCATTCCAATTGAAGGCGCCAAGGCGAAGCTGTGCATTATTGGTATGTGCATTGGCGGCATAATAGTAATTCGCCTCACCGGTCAGGGTACCCCAGCCAGCCATGATATTGGAAAGCTCCCCCCGCGCGCGGGCTGGGAAGATCACTGCCGCCGGCTGGCCGGCTGCCTGCACTTCAAGGCCGATGCGCGCCAGCATTTGCGTCATGGCCGCGCCAACACCAGCATCGCCAGGCAGGCGGTTATTGGTGAAATTCAGCACCATGCGAAAGCCGTTGGGATAGCCCGCTTCGGTCAATAGCTGCCGCGCGCGGTTGATATTAGGCGTTGGGATAGTGAGCGCCGGGTTGAAGCCAAAGATACCCGGCGTGACCATCTGGCTGACCGGGGAGCCGAGCCCTTCCATCGCAATCTCCGCCAGCGCACGGCGATCAAGGGCAAGGTCAATCGCTTCACGTACACGCGCATCACGATAGGGATTCGCCGTCAAACGAGTGCCATCGCGCGCTGTCACTTGTGGCGTTGGTTCGCGTTGGTCCAGTGCCAGGTTGAAGACATAGACAGTTTCCGCCTTCAGCACATTGATATTGCGGTCGCGTTCAAGGGTTGCCACATCGGCGGCCGGCACGCGCACAATCATATCCACCTGGCCGGTGCGAAGCTGTGCCACGCGCGCTGCCGGGTTGGAGATTTCACGCCGCACTACACGGCCCCAGGCGGGGCGACCGCCCCAGTAATTATCGTTCCGTTCTACTGCGAATTGTTCACGTGGCGTCCAGGACGAAAACCGATAAGGCCCGGTGCCGATGGCGGCGCGGCCGCTATTGAAGGCCTCATTGGCGTTTTCCGGCGTCAGGCCGGCCGTGGCGCGGGCCGAGGTGATGAACAGTCGGATGAAATCATTCGGCAGCGTCGGTGCCGGGCCGTCAGTGATGATTTGAATGGTGTGCGGGTCAACAATGCGAATTTCCTGCACGCGGCGCACGTAAATGCGGGTCGGGTTTGGCCCCGATAATTGCTGCATACGGCGGATGGAAGCTGCGACATCTTCCGCAGTCATATCCGACCCATCATGGAATTTCACGCCGCGGCGCAGGCGAAATTCCCAGGTATTCGGGTCCACAATACGCCAGGATTCCGCAAGACCGGGCTCGATCTGGAGCTTATCGCCCGAATGGGTCAGCGTATCAAAAACATGCTTCAGCGCTTCCGAATGCGTGCCGGTGGCGGTGAAATGCGGGTCGATGCTCTCCGGCCCCGCAATCACACCCATGGTGAGGGTCTGAGCAGAAGCCACACCGGCCATGCAGGCCATGCCGACTGTTGCCAAAGCAAAGCGGCGGTAATTCCAACGCATGTCCAATTCTCCCACGAGCCTTCTGTGATCAGGATGTTAGGAAGAGCTTGCGCTTGCTGTCAAATGCCAGATAATCGCTTCCAATGCTTGGGTATATCATTCAGCGCCTCATTCAGGCTGGCTTTGTCATGCTGGCGATGTCGGCGCTTGTCTTTGTTGGCGTCTACGCCATCGGAAATCCGATTGATGTGTTGATTTCCCCTGATGCAACCCAGGATATCAGGGAAGCCACCATCCGCCATTACGGCCTGGATCAGCCGCTTTGGCAGCAATATCTGGCCTTTCTGGGCCGGCTGTTGCAAGGCGATCTGGGGCGGAGCTTTGTGCTGAATATCCCGGTGCTGCACTTGGTCCTGAGCCGTCTGCCGGCAACATTGGAATTGGCGCTCACTTCGGTGTTGATCGGTGCCTTTGTGGGCATACCGCTTGGCATTTATGCCGGCTATCGGCCGGAAAGCCCTTTCTCCAAGGCCATCATGGCGGCATCTGTTTTGGGATTTTCGGTGCCGACGTTCTGGGTGGGACTGATCCTTATCCTGACCTTCGCGGTAAATCTTGACTGGCTGCCCGCCGGGGATCGCGGGCCGACGGTCGAAATTTTTGGCGTCGGGTGGTCATTCCTCACCTGGGAAGGGCTGTGCTTCCTGGCACTTCCTGCGCTCAATCTAAGCCTGTTCAAGCTTGCCATGCTGATCCGCCTGTCGCGTGCCGGCACGCGTGAAATCATGCTTTCAGATACGGTGAAGTTCGCCCGCGCGGCAGGGCTTACGGATTTTACTATTCTGCGTCGGCATGTGCTACGCCTTATTTCCATTCCTTTGGTGACCGTCTTCGGTCTGGAATTCGGCTCTACGCTTGCGTTCGCCGTAGTGACGGAGACGATCTTTTCCTGGCCAGGTGTTGGCAAGCTGATCATTGATTCGATCACCTCGCTCGATCGGCCGGTCATGGTCGGCTATCTGATCCTGGTGGCTTTTCTGTTTGTCACCATCAATCTGGTGGTGGATTTGACCTATGCCGTGCTGGACCCGCGCCTCAGGCGCGGAAGGCGTGTGTGATGGTGCGGTTTTGGCGGGAATATCGTGAAAACTGGATCGCCACATTGGCCCTTGCAATGGTGATCATGATTGTTGCGGCGGCGCTCGCCGCGCCCCTGATTACGCCGCAGGACCCTTATGATCTTGCCAATCTCAATTTGCGGGATGCGCGCCGGCCGCCAGGTTTTGTTGGTTCTGGTGGCTATGTCCATTGGCTCGGGACCGATGCGCAGGGGCGAGATTTGTTCTCAGCCATACTCTACGGTCTACGCATTTCCTTGCAGATGGGGATTGCGGCTGGTGCTGTTGCCTTTGGCATAGGCACTACCCTTGGCATTATGGCGGCGAATGTTGGCGGCAAGATCGAACAGGGGATCATGCGGCTTGTTGATCTTCAATTGTCCTTTCCTGCCATTCTGCTTGCGCTTGTGCTGGTTGCAGTGCTGGGTCAAGGCAGGGTGCCGCTGATCATCGCCTTGGTCACTGCGCAATATGCCTATTTCGCCCGTACTGCTTACGGCGCGGCAACAGCGGAAAGGCAGAAGGATTATATCGAAGCTGCCCGCGCCACGCCGCTGCCTGGGCGCAGCATTGTGCTCCGGCATTTACTGCCAAATTGTATGCCGCCTTTGATTGTTGTTGGCACGGTGCAGATTGCCAATGCGATTTCGCTGGAAGCGACACTATCTTTTCTTGGCCTTGGCCTGCCGCCCACCGAACCCTCGCTCGGCATGCTGATCGCCAATGGCTTCCAGTATATGATGAGTGGGAGGACCTGGATTTCAGTCTATCCCGGGATTGCCCTGATCTTGCTGATTGTCGCCATCAATATCGTGGGCGATCAATTACGAGATCAGTTCAATCCAAGGCTTCGCCGATGAACCCTGCACTGCTCCAGGTGCGGGATCTGCGCACGCATTTCGAAACCCGTGCCGGCACAATCAAGGCGGTGGATGGCATATCCTTCACGCTTGAACGGGGTGAAATACTCGGCCTGGTTGGCGAATCTGGGTCAGGCAAATCGGTAACCGGCTTTTCGCTGATTGGTCTTTTGGATGCACCTGGGCGCATCGCCGGTGGTTCCGTGATGTTTCGTGGGCAGGAATTGGTTGGGCTGCCGCAGACCGAAATGCGCAAATTGCGTGGCAAGCGGATTGCCATGATTTTCCAGGATCCGGCTGCGACATTGAATCCAGTTCTTACCATTGGCCAGCAGATGACCATGGCCGTTCAGGCGCATGGAGGCAGTGGTGCGGGCGCTGCGCTCGCCCTTGCGGCGCGTAGCCTCGCACTGGTTGGCATTCCAGATGCGGCAGCGCGCTTGAACGCCTATCCACATGAATTTTCTGGCGGCATGCGCCAGCGTGTGGCCATTGCCATCGCGCTTCTGCATGAACCGGAATTGATCATTGCGGATGAACCGACCACGGCGCTGGATGTGTCCATTCAGGCGCAAATTTTGGCTGAAATGAAGACGTTGGCGCAGGAAAGTGGCACTGCGCTGATTTGGATCAGTCATGACCTGGCCATTGTGTCATCCTTGGCTGATCGCGTGATTGTGCTTTACCTGGGCCGTATCGTTGAATATGGCCCAGTCAGCGATGTCCTGCGCGCGCCCCTGCATCCATATACACGCGGTCTGCTTGACAGCTTGCCAGCATTGGCCGCGCCCGGGCAGAAACTTACGCAGATTCCGGGCACTACGCCGTCACCCTTGAATGTGCCGCCTGGTTGTCCTTTCGCGCCGCGTTGCTCTCATGCGACCGATCTTTGCCGGTCAGAACCGCCTCGCGTTGGCGATCATCATCATGGCGCCTTTTGCCATCATCCACGGCCGGTCGCCCCATGACGCATAGGACACAGACTGAGATCCTGAGTGCGGATAATGTCTCCCGCCGATTCAGCCCGCATGTCACGCTGGGGGATCGCATCGCCACCCTATTTGGTACCAAGATGGATCGTCGCCCAGTGATGGCCGTGACGAATGTGACGCTTAGCGTGCAACGTGGAGAGACGCTTGGCCTGGTTGGTGAATCCGGCTGCGGCAAGTCAACTCTTGGCCGGATGCTGGCGGGTATTCTTGAGCCAAGCGAAGGCGAAATCCGACTAAATGGTGCGCCCCCCATGCTGGCTGGGCGAAAGACCACGACCCGCATTCAGACTGTCTTTCAGGATCCTTTCGCGTCACTTAATCCGCGGCGCCGCGTGGGTGAGACAATCACGGAAGGACCCATCACTCACGGTCTTATTCAGCGCGGTGAAGCAGCCCTTTTCGCAGAAGAATGGCTGGCAAAGGTTGGGTTGGACCCTGCCTACGCGCAGCGCTTTCCGCATCAGTTTTCCGGTGGACAACGCCAACGCATTGCCATCGCCCGCGCCTTGGCCATGCGGCCAGAGGTGCTGATTTGCGACGAACCTGTAGCGTCGCTGGATGTTTCCATCCAAGCGCAAATCCTGAACCTGTTTTTGGATTTACGGCAGGAATTTGGCCTGACAACCATCTTTATCAGCCATGACCTATCCGTGGTTCGCCATGTCAGTGATCGGGTCGCGGTGATGTATTTGGGGCGTATCGTGGAGCTAAGCGATGCGGCACAACTCTATTCAGCGCCCCGGCATCCTTATACTCAGGCCTTGCTTGATGGCGTGCCTAAGCTTTCGCTTGATGGAAATATCGGCGTGACCTTCAAGCCTATTCGTGGGGAATTGCCATCCCCGCTATCGCCACCTGCCGGTTGTGCTTTTCATCCACGCTGCCTGAAGGCCACGAATCTGTGTCGGCACGATAGGCCAAGTTTATTGCCTATTGATGGGGACGGCGCTGTCGCCTGTCATCACAAATAAACTGCATCAAGCCATTGTGCTGTGGAAAAGGGTGACCAGGTCCAGGATCCATTCTCCCAGCCAGAAGATGACGGTAGCTGCGATGCGGATGGCCGAGAATCAGGTGTGTGCACAGCGGTGTCGATGGTCGGATCATGGAAGAAATCCGCAAGGACAAGCGCGCGTCTCACGTTCGCCCACGAAGCCGACTGGCGTCAGATACCCTTGCTCCCCAGCCACGACGATCAGTACTGCGTCGCGAATCAATTATTTTTCTCTCTGTGGGCGATCCACTCTGCCAAGGCTGGTGCCAAGCCAATAGATGGCTTGGCAGCCGGTCTCTTGAAAGTGCCAGCGCGTGCCTTTTTCGGTGCAAGCGCGACTAGCGCCTCCGCTTGCTTGACCGCAGCGCCAACACAATCCACGACTGGAACAGGAATTCGGTCAGCAACTTTTGGCCCAAGCCCTGCGAGGGGTGCGCCCGCCAAAAGAATGACATCTGCCTGATCTTCTTCAATGGCGCGACAAGCGAGCTTTACAAGAAGGTCCGCTTTCTCCTCCTGCACCTCTGAGATGGCGCGAAATGAACCATCGAGCGTACGAATGGATGCACAGCGTTTTTCAAGCCCGTGCCAGGCGACGCATTCGCGATACCAGGGTTCAAGAGCAGCGGCAAAAGTCACGATTGAAAAGCGCGCACCCAACATGCATGCGGTCAGCATGCCCGCTTCGGCAAGGCCAATAACGGGAATCGTGAAAAGCTCTCGGGCCCCGCCCAAACCTGGGTCTGCAAAGGCCGCAATAACGGCGGCGTCAACATTCCCTTGTAACTCGGCAAGCATCTCCAGGGCTATCGCTCCGCCGATAATGGCCTCTGCGCGGGTCGCGATGTAGGGCACGCCGCGCGATGCCGTGGCGGGCAGGATTTCAGTTCCAGGGGCTGCGACCGCCTGCGCTGCCGCTACAATCAGATCCGTGACGCCACCTGAGGTATTTGGATTGAGCATCAAAAGGCGCACGAACTTCCTCCTTTGATTTCACCGTACGCAGGCCTGGTCGCGTTCGCTGATTAACGTGGAAAATTGAACAACCCAATGCTTTTTGACGGAAAGCCGTCAGGCCCTATATGCTAAACGCCGATAGTGGCGGGCGCGGCTGCCAAGCAGGAAGCCCGATGGATTTACGCCACGCTTCCGCAATTTGCCGACGGCTCGCGAACCAAACGCCCTCATGGCCGGCCAGGTATTCCAGAAGGCGTTCCAATCCGCCGATGCGAGCCGGGCGCCCGATGATGCGCAAATGCAACCCTATTGAAAGCATCCGCGGGGCAGTGGCACCTTCGGCATATAAACGATCAAACGCCGCCATGCAGTAGCGCGCGAAATCCTCGCCTTGCACGAATCCACCGCCAGGCTGGAAGCGCATGTCATTGGTGTCAAATGCGTAGGGAAGAACAACCAAGTCCCGCCCGGCGATCGTCACCATATAGGGTGTGTCATCATCATACGCGTTGGAGTCATAGAGAAAACCACCATGTTCAACCAGCAAGCGGCGCGTATTTTCAGATGTCGCCGACCGAGTATGCCACCCAACCGGCGGCGTTCCCGCCGCAGCACTTATGTCAGCGACCGCACGCGTAATGACGCGGCGTTCATCTGCTTCAGGCATATTGACCTGGCGTTCCCAACGCCAGCCATGGCTTGAAACCTCATGCCCATCCTGAACGGCTTCTGATGCAATCCAAGGTGAATGATGCAAGGCGCGCCCACAGGCGTTGAGGGTAACGGTCACGCCATGACGGCTAAGCGCTTCACGAATACGGCCCCATCCGCGTCTCGTACCGTAGGCGTAATGGCTTTCCATACAAAGATCGCGCGATCCTTCAACACGCTCCACCGCTTCATAGATGAATTCATTGCTGGCATCGCCTGCGGCGAGGGAAAGCTCCGCGCCTTCTTCAATATTCACGACGATGGAAACTGCAAGCTGTGCCCCATTGGGCCAGCGCACCGCCGGTTCCTTGCCGTGATAGCCGCGAAAATCGCGATCAGAGGGGGCGGGGGGATATATCATCAGAAATCCGCAAGGCGCCGAAGACCAACAAGCCGATCACCGATAATCATCACAATAACCGCAAGGAGAATGAGGCCAGCCGAAATGGCCGCGATAGTCGGGTCTGGCCGTTCTTCTACATATTGCAACATCTGAATCGGTAGTGTCTTGGTCCAGGCATCGGTGAAGAAGATCGAAACCGGATAATTATCCATCGAAGCGAGGAAGGCAAACATGCCGGAAGTGAGAAAGGCAGGCCCCAGGGCTGGCACCAGGACACGCCTGACTGCCTGAACAGGCGAACAACCCAGCATGCGCGCCGCATCAAGCAGCGTGAAATCAAAAAGGTTCAGGGCAGCCAGCACAGTGCGCACTACATAAGGCATAGTGATCACGACATGGGCGATAAGAAGGCTCATCCATGCTTCTCTCAGGCCAACCAAACGAAAACCCTGCAGCATGGCTATGCCCACCACAAGACCTGGCAGCATGAGCGGCGATACAAGGAAAGTCGTTATGGCTTCCCGCCCTGGGAATGTCCCACGCACAATGGCAATGGCGCATAGCGTGCCAAGCATCAACGAAATAAGGGTCGAAAGCCCCGCTATCTGAAGAGAGGTGAGAATGGAAGGCCAAAGCCCGCGGGTATTGGCAAGGCGTTCATACCAGCGCAAGGACCATTCCGGCGGTGGCAGCGAGAAAACGGCTGAATTGCCGAAGCTCACCGCAATGGTCACCACAAGTGGCGTCAGCAGAAAAATCACCGCCGCCGCCGCAATCACCCAAACGCAAATCTGGACCAGACGTTCCAATCCGGTCATGCGAAACGCCCCACGCGTCGTGCCAAGAGACTCGAAATCAAGACGATCGCCACAGCCAGTACCAGCAAGACGGTTGCAGTCACGGATCCAAGCGCTTCATTCCGCATCAGCAGAAAGGAACGACCCGTAAGCGTCGCCAGGGTCTGGAAGCGATCACCGATCAGCAGGCTCGGGATAACGAACATCGAAACCGCCAGGGAAAAAACAAAGGCAAGACCGCTGACGATACCGGGTAGCGTGAGCGGAAAAAGAATGCGGAAAAATCGGGAGACTGGGCTGACACCAAGCGTGGCGCCGGCTTCCATGAGGCGCGGATCAATCAGCTTCACCACTGAATAAATCGGCAGAATCATGAAGGGAAGGAACACATTGGCCGCACCCACGACCAGGCCTATTTCGGTGAAAAGAAGCCGCTGTGGTTCGGACCAAACACCAATCCCCACAAGAAACTGAGAAACCACACCATCCCGGCGCAGAACGATCTGCCAGGCAAAGGCCTTTACCACAACACCGATGGACAAGGGCAGAATGATGGCCGCGAGCAGGACCACCTGCACGACGCCGCGCGCGCGTGCCAGCGCAAAGGCAACAGGGTAGCCTATCAGCAGGCACAGAATGGTCACCATCCCGGCGATGCGTAAGGTATTGCCAATCACGCGCCAGGAAAATGGATCGCCCAAGAATTCCTCAAATAGGACAAGGCTAAATCCCTCCGGCCCCATCATGCTGCGCGCCAATAGCCACGTGAGCGGCAAGGCATAGACGATTGTCAGATAAAATACTGCCGGGGCCGCCAACCAACCAACCAATGAACGGTCTGATTTCATGCAGACACGTCACGCGGAAACACCAGCGTGTCCTCGGGCGCCCAGGAAATCGAGACTGCCTCACCAGATGCAAGGTTTGTCGGCAAGCGCGCGGAGCTTTCCAAGATGATCGGTTCATCCTCTGCAGAGGCGAAATGGACCTGAACGCGCGCACCCTGGAAGACAATATCCGTAAGCTGCGGCGCTATCGAATTCTGTCCATCAAGCATACCAAAGGAAATCCGCTCAGGCCTGATACCAATAATCACCTGGCTACCACGGGCAAAGTTTCCTGGCGCACACACAACACCATGTCGGGTTTCAATCAGGATCAGATTGCCGTCCTGATGCCCGATTACCTGGCCGGAAATCCGTGTTGAAAGGCCAACAAACTGCAAAGCGAAAGATGTTGCTGGGGCATGATACAGGGTCTGCGGCGTATCAAGCTGCTCGATCCTGCCTTGATTCATGACCGCAATACGATCCGACATGACCAACGCTTCATCCTGATCATGGGTGACAAAAATGGCAGTGGTGCCAAGTTCCCGCAGAAGCCGCTTGAGTTCAATCTGCATGGTTTCGCGCAATTTCCGGTCCAATGCGGAAAACGGTTCATCCAGCAATAGAAGCTTGGGCGCTACAGCCAAAGCCCGCGCCACGGCCACGCGCTGCTGTTGGCCACCGGATAAGGCGCGCACGGATCTTTCAGCGAAGTCGCGCATATGCACAAGGTCAAGGAAGCGGGCCGCAATGCGCGTGGCTTCATCCTTGGCAACACGCCCCTTAAGCCCAAAGGCGATGTTTTCCATCACACTCAGATGCGGAAAGAGCGCATAATTCTGGAAGACAACACCAACATCGCGCTTATGCGGCGGCAGCGTGGTGATATCTTGCTCATCAAGACGCACATCACCAACATCAGCCCCAGTCAAGCCCGCGATGATGCGCAGAAGGGTTGTCTTCCCGCAACCTGATGGACCAAGCAGAGAGACAAACTCACCCCTGGTCACACCAAGCGTTACACCATCCAGAACCGTTGTAGGACCAAAGTTTTTGCGCGCGTTCCTGACTTCTAGGAACGGTTCAATCACAATGCCATCTCACGATCCCAGCGCTGCACCCAGGCGGTGCGATTTTCGGCGACGAAAGCCCAATCGATAGGATGCACTGTCACGCCGCTTGGCATGCCGGGGGGCGTTTGTGCATCAAGGTTCGTTGGCAAGGCAAAGGTTGGCGGCGCAATGCGGTTTTGGATCTCGGCGCCCAGCAGCTCATTGACATAGGCAAAGGCAAGATCCTGATTCGGGCCGCCTTTCACAACTGCGATGCCGGATGGGACCGGGAAAATCCCCTCACGCGGCGCCACCATGCCGACCGGCGCACCATCAAGACGACGCTGCATGCCAAAGGAAGAAAGCGCACCGATAATCATATGCGCTTCACCCTGTTCCATGAGTGAAAAGGCTTGCGGCATCTGACTATAGGCCGTCAGCAGATTCGGCTTCAGGCGGCGGAGGCCGGCGAAAGCGGCATCAATATCCTTATAGGCTTCCGCCATTGGCTTGCCGGTCACAAGATGCGCCATCATGAACAGATTGGGCAGGCCTTCAGTATTCTGAAGCGAAGGCACAATGATGCGGCTTTTGAAGCGCGCTTCAAACATCTCCGTCCAGGATTGCGGCGCGGTGCGGAGAACATTGGTGTTGAACGCAATGCCCTGCCACGGCTGCAAATAATTTGCCCACATGCCATCCATATGCACGGTGCCAGGCTTGAGCCGCGCGAGATTTGGTGCCCGTGCAGCCGTGATGGGTTCAAGCAATCCTTCGCGGACTGCCAGAATCATGACCGGATCATCCATCTGCACGACCGACACATACGGCCGGTCCTTGTTCTTTTGCATTTTCTCGAGATTGACCAGCGACCTGGTGCCCTCGAAGGTCAAACGACAATTGTATTTACGTTCAAAGGCGCTTTGAACATGAGTTTCGAACCACGGCTTATGGCTGGCCGCACCGCCGATCACGATTTCACGGGTTTGAGCGCGCGCGACCCTGGGCGCCGCCAAGGCAAGGCTGCCAAGTCCCAAGGTGGCTGTGAAGGAACGGCGCCCGAACAGATGGGGGGTGTGGGTCATGCGGAAGCTCCAATCAATCTTGTCCACGGCCTCAGCAAGCCACGTGCCGCAAGCCAGGGCCCCGGAAAACAGGGCGACACACCAGCGCCGTTCAGATCGGGAGCATCGCCCGCCTAATTTTTGAGCGAGGTTGCGCGAATTTTGTGCAGCATTGGCTGCTCCTGCCGCGGTGATGGATCAGGCCGCCGCGGTGCGGGCGCGCCTTTTGTGCAGCGCAGCGCCAGAACCGGAAAAATCGTTCGGATAATTTATCAATTTCGGAAGAATATTATTACAATTAACCTGTAGATAAATTTAATAATAGTCCCTTGTTTGCGTATTTCTGAAACACGGAGGAAATATTGGTAGACTCAAAGCAAGAAGACGATATCCTCACCCTTACCGCGCAGATTGTATCGGCACATGCCGCCCATAATGCGGTTCCGGTTTCGGCTTTGCCGACACTGATTCGGGATGTTCACCGTACGCTTATTGCGATCCAGAATGCACCACAAGAAGCGCCGCTCCGTCCTGAGCCCGCGGTGGCAATCGTAAAATCCATCACGCAAGAATACATCATCTGCCTTGAAGACGGCAAGAAAATGAAGATGCTCAAGCGGCATCTGAAGACGTCCTTCAATCTTACGCCCGACCAATACAGGCAACGCTGGGGACTACCTGCGGATTATCCCATGGTGGCGCCGCGTTATGCGAAACAACGGTCCAACATGGCGAAAAAAATCGGTCTTGGCACCACGCAAGGAAAGCGCCGTATCGCCGCCGAATGAGTATTGCGTGTTTGGTGCATCTTGTTTCACCGAACACGCAGGAGAGTTTTGCCGGGCTGCAACCCATGAAGCGCCAAGTGGTTCGCTTGGCGCGGCCATGTTCTAGGCCGTGTTGCCTTCACATGGGTTCACGCAACCCGCCCTAGCCCGGCAAAAACGCCAGTACTGCCGTGTTGAAATCGGCCGGGTTATCCGCCTGCACACTATGTGCGGCGCGGCCAATCGTTACACGCTGCGCATTGGGCATCGCGCCTTCCAAGGCATCCAGAATGCGCCCGAATTGCGGTTGGGATTGATCACCCCCAACCAATAGCGTGCGCGTCTTAATCCCCGCTGCCTCGGCCCGCGCATAAGGCTTGCGCTGTTCCTTGATCTGCCCAAGCAGGGTTGTAGCATTGTCGCGATTGACTGTCTTGCGCGCCTCGGAACGCTTTTCCCAAGCCCCAGGGCCACTGGTATGTTCCGCAACAACCGTCAGCCCTTCTTCCACCTTGCCCTCGGCAATCAGGGCCGCGCCACGCGCAAAGGCGGATGCCTGATTGCCCGCCGGCGGCGCGCCACCCAGGCTTTCGTCCAATTCGCCACCCGGTTCCAGCAGCACGACCGATTCCAATAATTCCGGATGATGCTGCGCCACACGAAAGGCGATATGCCCGCCGCGCGAATGGCCGATCAAATGCACGCGGCCTTTCCCCAAGGCGCGGATGAAGCCAGCCACATCCGCCGTATGGCGCGCAATGGTGAAATCACCATCTTCGCGCCACTTGTCGGGCCAGCAATGGCGCAGGCTGATCGCAATCGCGTGATATTGCGCACCAAAGGCTGCCATCTGTCCCGCGAAGGAACGCTGATCCCCCAAAGTGCCATGCACCATTATCACAGGCGTGCCACTGCCAGCTTCGGCATAGGCAATTGGATAGTCATCAACGGTCAATGTCGGCATGAAAGCCCCCTCAAGCACCGCGTGCAGCGGCGATCAGCGTCTTGAAGCGCCGCACCACCGCGGGCAGCCCCTCAAACACGCTTTGTGAAATCAGGAAATGCCCGATGGAGATTTCAGTGACCTCCTCCATCCGCGCAATGTCACTCACCGTGTCATAACTCAACCCATGCCCGGCATGGCAGAGCAACCCCGCGCGCCGCGCCGCAATCACACCCGCCTGCAAGCGCGCCAATTGAGCGGGCCGATCCGCCACAGGCCCTTCGGCATAGGTCCCGGTGTGCAATTCAATCGCAGCCGCACCAATCGCTGCCGCCGTTTCGATCTGCGCCGCATCAGCTTCAATGAAAATCGAAACACGTACATTGGCCGCGCGTAGCCGCGCCACAGCTTCGCGCAAAAATGGCCCGGCGCGCAGCACGTCCAAGCCGCCTTCGGTGGTCAGCTCCGCGCGTTTTTCCGGCACAATGCAGCAATAAGGCGGGCGAATGCGTTCCGCGAAAGCGACCATTTCCTCGGTCGCTGCCATTTCGAAATTCATGGGCGCCGCGATTTCAGCACGGATACGCTCCACATCGCGGTCCTTGATGTGGCGCCGATCTTCGCGGAGATGCACGGTAATGCCATCCGCCCCTGCCTCCACCGCAATGCGGGAAGCCTCCACCGGGCAGGGATGCGCGCCACCACGCGCGTTGCGTAGTGTTGCCACATGATCAACATTCACCGATAGATCGAGATGCTTCACGCCAAACCTCTTTTTTCAGCAAGCTGCCCAGCAAGCCGGATGGCCGCCATCAGCGAAGCGGGATCGGCCAGGCCCTTGCCGGCAATATCCAAAGCCGTGCCGTGATCAGGGCTGGTGCGGATGATGGAAAGCCCAAGTGTCACATTGACACCGCCTGCCATATCAATCGTCTTGATCGGGATCAGCGCCTGATCGTGATAAAGGCAGATGGCCGCATCATAGCGAGGCCGCGCCAGCGCCGTGAACATGGTATCGGGCGGCATCGGCCCGCGCGCATCAATGCCCCCCGCGCGCAAAGCGGCGATGGCGGGGGCGATGATGTCAATTTCCTCCCGCCCCATGGTGCCGGCTTCCCCGGCATGGGGGTTCAAACCCGCAATCGCCAGGCGCGGCGCGGCTATGCCGAAATCGCGCTTCAAAGCGGCGTCCACAATCCGCGTGGTTTCAATGATCAGCCCTGGGTTCAGCCGCGCAATCGCCTTCGCCAGCGCTTCATGCACCGTGACTGGCACAACGCGGAGTTCTGGGCAGGCCAGCATCATCACGGGCGGTACGCCGGTGCCGGCCAATTCGCCCAAAAATTCCGTATGACCAGGATGCGGAAAGCCAGCCGCCGTCAAGCTTGCCTTCTGGATCGGGTTCGTCACCACGCCCGCTGCGTGGCCTGATTTTGCCAAAGCCACGGCTTCTTCGATGGCGCCAATCACCGCCCCCGCATGGGCTATGTTTGGCTTGCCGGGGGTGACCGGCGCGGCCAAGGGCCGATGCAGGATGGGCAGCGCCTGGGCAAAGACCGCGGCGGCTTCCGCCGGCGCGCTGATCCGCGCTACCGGCACAACGAAATCGCGTGTGGCATCATCAATCAGCGCAAAGCATGGCCCGCTAGCCCGCAAGGCACGCCAGGCGCCGGCGGTGATTTCCGCGCCAATCCCGGCGGGCTCACCCATGGTCAGGATCAGCGGCTTCATGGGCTTCTACTAACGCTATGCCCGGCGCGTGGCGAGGCTTTCCCCAGGCGTCACCACCACACGATTCACGCCAATCACCTGGCCAAGATTGCCGGCAATCAGCGCCGCCATGCCAGGCTCAAGCCCCTGGCAGGTAATGGTGATGTCCATCTCCTCAAGCCCTTCGCGGGCTTGGAAAAAATCAGGCGTCACGTCGCGCTTGGCGAAGGGCTGCAACAGGCGCGGCAGCAGGCCGGGGCTGGTTTCGGCGCGCAGATCAAATCGCGTGGTCAAAGCTTCAGAAAGCATGGGCTTGGGTCCGTTTCAGGGTGGCGGGGCGGGCGCGTGCGGCCATCCGGCAGGCGCGCGGACCAAAGGCCCGGCGCCTTAGGCGGCCGCGGCGGTAATTCGGAGAAAGAAAGCCGTGAAGACCATGAGATTTCGATAGCACACCCAGCAGCCAAGGCAAAGAAACGGCGCGGCCTGGGGGGGAAGCCGCGCCGTCAGAGTTTCACGTCTAAGGAGAAGAACTTATCCGAAAAGGGCGGAAAATTGCACCGCCCACCTGATTCTTGTGGCGCGAAAACGCCAGGGCGTTATTGATATGGCGCAAATATGAAGTTTCAGACGGCTGCCATGGGGTGGCCCCTACCATCACAAATCCTTCAGGAAAGAGAGACGTCATGGCGCGTGTAGCACTTGTCACCGGTGGCCAAAGAGGCATTGGGGCCGCGATCAGCGAAGGGCTGAAGGCCGCGGGGCGGAGCGTGGTTGCTTCCTATGCCGGCAATGATGCGGCGGCTAAGGCATTCACCGATCGCACCGGTATTCCCTGCTACAAATTCGATGTCGCCGATTACGCGCAATGCGCCGAAGCGATTGCAAAAATCGAAGCCGAAGTGGGGCCGATTGAAATCCTGGTGAATAATGCCGGCATCACGCGCGATGCGACCATGCGTAAGCTGAACCGCGACATGTGGGATGCGGTGATCGATACAAACCTTGGTTCCTGCTACAATCTTTGCAAGTTGGTTTGGGAAGGCATGAATGCGCGCAAGTTTGGCCGCATTGTGAATATCGGCTCCGTCAATGGTCAGGCCGGGCAATATGGCCAGGTGAATTACGCCGCCGCGAAATCGGGCATCCATGGCTTCACCAAGGCGCTGGCGCAGGAAGGGGCCAAGCTTGGCATTACCGTGAATGCGGTCGCACCTGGCTATGTGGATACTGAAATGGTGCGCGCCGTGCCGCCCGATGTGCTGGAAAAAATCATCGCGCGGATCCCGCGCGGGCGCCTCGGCAAGGCCGAGGATATTGCGCGTGGCGTGGTCTTCCTGACCGCCGAAGATGCGGATTTCATCACCGGGTCCACGCTGTCCATCAATGGTGGCCAGCATATGTATTGATGGGGAAAGGGCGGATTTGCCCCCCTTTCATAACTCCCGCTCCATGGCATGCTGCCCTTCCAATGAAGGGGAAATGCCATGGGCTACGCCATACTCGCTTTCGATGGTGCCGATAAAACCCGCCGCGCCGCGGCGATGGACCGCCACAGGGCGGTGATCAGCCGCTGGGCGGAAGATGGGCGGATGCCCTTTGGTACACCGCTTTTCACCACCGAATGGGTGCCATCCGGGTCGCTGATGATCCTGGATGTGCCGAATATGGCGGGCGTGAAGGCGTATCTCTCGGAAGAACCTTTTTCGGTTGAAGGCGTTTGGGGGGATATCCGCATCCTGCCCTTCCGCATCGCATCCTTGCCCTATCAGCGCCTGCCCAAGCCCGGTGATCCGATGGCGACCACCCGCACCCACACCGTCGCCATCGCCTTCGACGGCACGGATGCCGAAGCCCCCGCCCGCCGGCAGGCCGCACGCGGGGCGCATATCGCGCGCATGCAGCCCATGGCCGCAGATGGGACTTTGGCTATCGGCGGGGCCATCCTGGATGAGGCGGGGGAGCGCATGATGGGTTCGATTACCGTCACGCGCCACGCAACCGATGAAGCCGCCCGCGCCTGGATGGCCGAAGACCCCTATGTGACAGGCGGTGTCTGGCAGGACGTCACACTCCATGCCACGCGGCTTGCGGCGCTGCCCTATCGCCCCTTGCCCGGCGGTGCGTGATGGCGCTGATTGAATATGCGGATGCCGCGCCCGACGTGCGGGAAGTTTACGATGATATCAAGGCCACGCGCGGGGTGGCCGATGTCAATAATTTCTGGAAGGCCTTGGCGGTGCATCCGCCAACGCTCAAGCGCACGTGGGAAAGCCTGAAGCAGGTGATGGCGCCAGGTGCGCTCGACCCGCTGACGAAGGAAATGCTTTATCTCGCGGCGTCAGCAGCGGCGGGTTGTGCCTATTGCACGGCGTCCCATACGGCGGCGGCGCGCGCCAAGGGCATGACGGATGCGATGCATGGCGAATTGCTCGCGGTGCTTGGCATGGCGGCGGAAACGAACCGCATGGCGGAAGCGCTCCGCGTGCCGATAGACCAGGGCTTGTGATCTGCACATAAAAAACCCCGGGGTTGCCCCCGGGGTTGTCGTTCAGGCCGTAAGGTCCTGATCAATCGTTGTTGCGCTGACCCATGAAGGAAAGCAGCAGCTGGAACAGGTTGACGAAGTTCAGGTAGAGGCCAAGCGCATCCATCACGCTCCGCTTACCGGCTTCATCCGTGCCTTCCGCATAGGCGAATTGCACGTAATCCGTCTTGATGCGCTGCGTGTCGTAAGCCGTGAGGCCGACGAACACGACGACGCCGATCACGCTGATCGCGAAGGCGAGCGCGGAGGACGCCAGGAAGATATTGACCAGACCCGCAATCATGATGCCGATCAGGCCCATGATCATGAAGCTGCCAAAGCGGGTCAGATCCGCCTTGGTGGTATATCCATACAGGCTCACCGCCGCGAACATGGACGCGGTGATGAAGAAGGTGCTGGCGATGGATTGGCCCGTGTAGCGCAGGAAGATGTTCGAAAGGCTGGCACCCATGCAGGCGGCGAAAACCCAGAACAGCGCCTGCGTCGCGGGGCGCGAGAGCTTGTTGATGCCAAAGGACAGCACCAGGATGAAGGCGAGCGGTGACAGCATCGCAGCCCAGCCCAGAATGGTCGGTGATACGATGCGCGCGCCATTGGCGGCGCGGGTCACGGACCAGAACATCTGTTGCAGCTCAGGCGAGGAGGCGATCACATAGGCCACAATGCCGGTGACCAGCAGGCCAGACGCCATCCAGTTATAGACGCGGAGCATATATGCCCGCAGCCCGGCATCAATCGCGGCCGCATCGGCTGCGACGGGGCGACCCCAGCCGGTGTTGAAACGCGTGTCGGGACCAAAGGCCATGACGATGACAACTCCTGTTGACGGGGATGATTCCCCTTAAGCTGATTATATGGAGATTTCGTAATCTAGATCAATAGGGGGAGAGAGAGGGGGCGCCTGCGGATCCTCAGGCGCCCCGGCCCATCTTAGCGCTCCGCCGGCTCCACGCGGACGGCGATGGCTTCGGCAATGGCGACATCCACGCGGTCACCCACGCTTAATGTCTTGAGGAAGGCCTGCAATTCCGGGGCGCGGACCACCACGGTGCGTTCCACACGGGATGGCCCGACGAAGCTTACCCGGTTATTGGCCGTATCAAGCGCAGTGATGCGCACTTGGGCGCGGGTTGCGGCAACGGTGCCAGCGGCGGGGCGTGCGCCGGGTTGGGCGCGGGCGGCGCCGACCACGGTTTCAGGTTCCAGCCGGCTACCGCGCGGGGCCATACGCACGGCAACGGCTTCCTCATAATGCAGCCGTACGCGGTCACCGCGGCGGATTTGGGCGAAGTTCTGCACTTCCGGGCCAAGCTGTAGGGTTTGCGGCTTATTATCTGGGCCGCGCACCACAATGGTGCGGGTGCGGGCATCCACCCGGTCCACCGCCGCCACCATTTCGCGGGTGGTGGAGGCCACCACCGGCGGTTCCGGGGTAGGCGTGGCGCAGGCAGCGAGTGCCAGCAGTGGCAGGGCCAAGACTGCGCCTTGGCGCAGGCGCGCGATAAGGCTTGTGAACATGGTTTGGCTTTCCTTCCTTATTTACCGACAATCAATGGCGGCGGATTAACGCATGCTTGTTGCTGTTCGGCAACCAACAATGTCAGGGCGCCCCTTCCCGCCAATAGCCTTGATGCGGCACGGCGCCTTCCGTTTCCAGGCAGGGGCCGATCACTTCCACGCGTTCAGCCGCTGAGTCCAAGACCGCCCGGCAGGACAGCGACAGCCCAGCCGTATGGGGCTGCGCATTGCGCAAATGCAGAATGGCGCCCGCCGAAAGCCCATAAACCGCGCGGCCAATGCCGGTATAGAAAATCGCCGCCGAACACATGGCGCAAGGCTCGCCCGAAGAATAGATGGTGGCGCGGCGCAACACATCGCGCGGCAGCGCGGCGCGCAGCGCATCCTGCAGCGCATTCATTTCCGAATGCGCGAGCGTCCCGCCGCCACCCTTGCCCTGGGTGGAGCCGGCCTCGGCCAAAACTTCCCCTTTCTCATCGGCAATCACCGCGGCGAAGGGGCGATCACCACGCGCGCGGGCCTGCGCCGCCAGGGCAAACGCACGGCGCAGCAGCGTGGCATCCAGCGTGGAGAGTTTGGTATCCTCGGCCATATCAGGCTTCCTATTCATTACGCAGCAAGGGGGCGGGTTTGGCGCGGAGCGCGAAGGCAGTGCCGACATAACCAAAGCCAAGCGTGATGGCCATGCAGGCCAGCACTGTGACCGCCAAAGTGCCCGGCAGAAACACCCAATCGGCGCGCATGACAAAGCGCACCACGCCCCAGGCCGCCGCCGTGCCAGCCGCCGCCGCCAGCAAGCCCGCCGTCAGGCCGAGCAAGCCAAATTCCACCAGGAAACTCGCGCGGATTTGCGCGCGCGTGGCGCCGATGGTCTTAAGCACCACGGCATCGCGGATGCGCCGCCTTTGCCCAGCCGCCACGGCGCCCGCCAGCACCAGCAGCGCCGCCAGCAAGGTAATGCCCGCCACGGCGGAAAGCGCGAAGCCGATCTTTTCCAACAGCCCCACAACCTGATCCAGCGCATCACGCACGCGAATACCCGAAACATTCGGGAAACGATCTGTCATAAGCCGCAGCAGCGCCGCTTCCTGCGCGACATCATTGCGCATGGTCGCGATATGTGTATGCGGCGCGGCGGAAAGCAATCCGGGGGAGGCAACCAGCACATAATTGATGCCAAGCCCGCGCCACGCGATTTCCCGCAGGCTCGCGATTTTCAGCGTGATGTCACGCCCCAGCACATTCACCGTGATGGTATCACCAACACCAATGCCCCAACCCTTGGCCAGTTGCGTGTCGAAGGAAACCAAGGGCGGGCCGGCATAATCCGCTGGCCACCATGCACCGGCGACCAGCTTGGCGCCTTCCGGCGGGGTCGCTGAATAGGTCAGGCCACGATCGCCGCGCAAGGCCCAGGCAGTCTCGGGCGTTGCATTCACCTGCTCCGCCGGCACGCCATTCACCGCAACAATGCGCGCGCGCAGATTGGGTACGCTGCGGATTTCCGTGACACCTGGTTGCGCGCGTGCCAGCGCCTCAAACGCCTGGATCTGATCGGATTGGATATCAATGAAATAAAAATTCGGCGCGGCGGCCGGCATTTCATTGGCCAATTGCCGGCGGAGATTGCCTTCAATCAGCGCAATGGCGGCAAGCACCGTCAGCCCCACGCCAAGCGAGACCAGCATCAGCGGTGTTGGCGCGCCGGGCCGATGCAGATTGGCAAAACCAAGGCGTAGCGCCGGGCGCCTGGCATGGGGCAGGCGCCGGGCGAGTGCCATCAGCGCCCCCGCCCCAAGGCGGAACAGCAAAAGCGTGCCGATCACCGCCACGATGAACCCGGCCGCAAAACGCGGATTTTCCGCCGTGCCGATCACCAGAGTGGAAAGCGCCCCCGCTGCCGCCAGGATTGCCGCGACAATGCCAAGCCCTGGCCAGCCCGAACCGGGTGCCACCACATCCCGAAACAGCGCTGCCCCCGGAATGCTGCGCGCGCGCCCAAGTGGCCAAAGCGTAAAGGCCAGCGCGGTCAACACCCCATAGGCCGCCGCCATGATCAGCGGCGCTGGATAAGGCAGGATGCGCGGCGCCACTGGCAGAATAGCTGCGAGTGCCGTTGCCCCCGCCCAGGTCAGCGCAAAACCAATCACCAAGCCAAGCACAATGCCAAGCAGCGCCAGCGCCATGACCTGCACCAGATAGGTCGTGAAAATCAGCGCGGGCGGCGCGCCAAGGCAGCGCAGCGTGGCGATGGTGCGCGCGCGTTGCTCCAGCCAGGCCGATACGCCGGTGGCAATGCCAATCCCACCCACCAGCAGCGCCGTCAGGCTTGCCAGCGTCAGGAAAAACGCCGCGCGATCCAGGAAGCGATTGACGCCGGGCGCCGCGACATCGGAACTGCGTATCCGCCAGCCGGATTCCGGAAAATCCCGCCGCAGATCAGCAATGAAGCGCTGACGGTCCGTGCCCGGCGGCAGTGCCAAGCGATATTCATAGGTCACCAGACTGCCCGGCTGGATCAGCCGTGTTGCGTCCAAGGACGCCAAGACAATCATGGCGCGCGGCCCGAGCAAGGAAGGGCTTGCGACCTTATCCGGTTCCTGCGTGATGATGGCACGGAAGGTCAGACGCGCTTCACCAATGCGCAGCACTGCACCGGGTGCAATTCCAAGTTTCTCTGCAATGAAAGGATCAAGCAGGATATCACCGGTGCCGAGCGCGACAGGTGGCTGCACTTCAAGCGTGCCAAAAAGCGGATAGGCGCCATCTACCGCCTTCACTTCCACCAGCATACGCTCCCCTGAAGGAGCCACCGCCATGGCGCGCAAAGTCACCACTTCCGAAACCCGCGCGCCGCGTGCTGCCAACCAGGCGCGCGGTGCCTCAGCCAAGGGCCGGTAGGGGGAGGCGATTTCAACATCGCCGCCCAGAATGCGGGCACCATCCGCCGCAAGCCCGGCATCAACACCGGCGCGCAACGTGCCAACCGCCGTAATGGCCGCCACACCCAGCGCCAGGCAGGCCAGCACAATACGCAAGCCGCGCAAGCCACCGCGCAATTCGCGCCGCGCGATCCGAAAGGCGAGCGACAAATTGCTCACGCCGCCGCCCTTTGATCAGACACGATCAGCCCATCTTCAATGCAGAGTTGCCGCGGGCAGCGCGCAGCCAGCGCGGGGTCATGCGTGATCAGCAATAGCGTGGTGCCAAGCCGCGCGCGCAAATCGAAAAGCAGCGCCATCACTTCCTCGCCCTTGGCGCGGTCGAGGTTGCCGGTCGGTTCATCCGCCAGCAGCAAACGCGGTTCCGCGACAAAGGCGCGGGCCAGCGCCACGCGCTGCTGCTCGCCGCCTGAGAGCTGCGCCGGGTAATGGCCCAAGCGATGGCCAAGCCCTACCGCGCGCAAGGCCTCAGCCGCACGATCAAAAGCATCGCGCACGCCGGCGAATTCCAAGGGTACCGCGACGTTTTCCAACGCCGTCATGGTCGGGATCAAATGAAAGGCCTGAAAGACAATGCCAAGCCGCTCACGCCGGAAACGCGCCAGCGCATCTTCCTCCATCGCGCCAATATCCGCGCCATCAATGGAGAGCGTCCCGGATGTCGGGCGTTCCAACCCGGCCAGCAGCATGAGCAGGCTGGTCTTGCCCGAACCGGATGGGCCAACGATCCCCACTGCCTCACCCGCATCCACGCGCAAATCCAGGCCGCGCAGGATGTTGATCTCACCGCCATCCGCCCTCACTTTGAAGCCAAGGCCGCGCGCTTCGATCAGGGGTTTTGTCGCCCCGGCGCTGGTCGTCTCGGTGACGTGAAGGGCATCCATGGTATCGCTGAACTCCTATCCTGCCCACGCATATGGTCGCAGATGGCTCGGACGCCAATCGCTGGCGCTGCTGGCGCTTGGGGCTTTGCCGGCGCGGGCGGCGGAAATCCGGCTGATGATGCTGGGGGATTCCATTACCGCCGGGTATGGGCTGGCGCGGGCCGAGGCCTTGCCGGCCAGGCTGGAAGCCGCCTTGCGCGCCAAGGGCCGCGCGGTGCGCGTGATTGATGCCGGAGTTTCGGGCGATACCACGGCGGGCGGGCGGGCGCGCTTGGATTGGGCTTTGGCCGATAACCCCCATGCGGTGATTGTCGCCCTTGGCGGGAATGATGGGCTCCGCGCGCTGGAACCCCGCGCCAGCCGGGCCAATCTGGCCGCCATTCTGGATGCCCTGGCAGCGAAGCGCCTGCCCACCATGCTGACCGGGATGCTTGCGCCACCCAACCTCGGCGCCGAGTATGGGCGGGAATTCGCCGCGAGTTTCAGTGACTTGGCCCGCGAAAGGCCGCGCGTGGTCTTCTACCCCTTCCTGCTGGAGGGGGTGGCAGGCGACCTTTCACTCAATCAACCGGACGGCATTCATCCAAATGTCGCTGGCGTCGCGGAGATGGTTCGTCGCATGCTACCTTACGTCGATTCGCTGCTGGGGAAGGTGACGCTCCCTTAGGCGAGACGCCGGATCGCATCAGGAGGGTCCCCGCCATGCTGCGTCTTTTCGTCGCCCTTGCCTTGCCGGCCACGCTTCGCGCGGAAATCGCGGGTCTTGCGGGGGGCATTCCCGGCGCGCGTTGGGTACCGCCCGAGAATTACCACCTGACCTTGCGCTTCATTGGCGAAATTGAGCCCTGGCGCGCGCAGGAGGTGGATGATGCGCTGACGGCGATCCGCGCGCGGCCCTTCACCTTGCAGCTTGCCGGTGTCGGCACTTTTGAGAAAGCCGGGCGCATCCAATCGCTTTGGGTGGGCGCCGAGCGCAATGACGCGCTGACCCATTTGCAGACCAAGGTGGAAACAGCGCTGCAACGCGTGGGGCTGGCGCCAGAACGCAAGCGCTTTTCGCCCCATGTGACGCTGGCGCGGACCGAACGCGCCGCGCCGGAAAAGCTGATGGCCTTTGTGCAGGCCTATAATTTGTTCCGCGCAACGCCGGTGGAGGTGGAGCATTTCACGCTGTTTTCCTCTCGGCTTGGGAAGGAGGCTTCGGTCTATACGCCGGAAGTGGATTACGATTTGGTGGCGCGGGTGGCGGCGTAACTGCCTCTCTTGGCATCCCCCGCCCACCAGATTAAGCATGTGCTCGTGAAACGCCCTGCCACCATCCTCACGCGCCTGATCGCGGCATTGCTCCTGGTGCAAACCGTACTGGCGCCAGCGCTTTGCCTTGCTCATACCAGCAATGCGGGGATGGCTGCGGTCATCTGCTCACCTGATGGGGATCGCACCGTACATTTGGGGCCGGGCGGTGAGGAATTGCCCGCCCCGGAAGCCCATGGCGGCTTCTGCCTGGCCTGCCATGCCCTACCGCAGGCGGACCTTTCTGCCGCGCCGATGCTCGCCACCCCGGTGGAACCTGGCAGCGCCATCATCTGGTTTGCCATCGGTGATGCTGGCTTGCGCCCGGCGGCGCGCGCACCGCCTTACGACCCAACCGGTCCCCCAGCCTTCTCCTGAGGCCGCCCGCATGCGGGCGGCCAAAAGCCGTCCCGTTATTCGACCTCAGGAGATTTTTCGTGTTCCACACCCATCATGCGCGGCTTTTCGCCGCCGCGGCCGCCTTGGCGGCCAGTAGCTTCGCCGCCCAGGCGCAAACCGCTGCCCCGGCAGTGCCAAGCGCCACCCTGCCGCCCACCATCGTCACCGCTGCCCCGATTGCGGGCAGCCTGACCCGACCATCCGATGAACAAGCCGCCGAGGAAGCGCGCCGCAACCCCGGCAATGTCACCATTGTCCCGGCCAGTGATTTCCTCGAAAGGGCAGGGGCCACCAGCATTCGCGACATGCTGCTATACACCCCCGGCGTCTTTGCCGAGCCGAAATGGGGCGAGGATTCCAGGCTTTCCATTCGCGGTTCCGGCATCGCGCGCAATTTCCATTTGCGCGGCGTGCGGCTTTTCCAGGATGGGCTTTCCGTCAATCAGGCCGATGGCAGCGGGGATTTCCAGGAACTGGACCCGCTGACCTTCCAGCGGGTTGAGGTCCTGCGGGGCGCCAATGCCTTTGCGCTGGGGGCCAATACGCTCGGTGGGGCGTTGAATTTTATCACGCCAACAGGCCGCACCGCGCCGGGCACCATCCTGCGCGGGGAAGGCGGTTCATTCGGCTTTGCGCGCGGCCAGGTGGCGCATGGCTGGGCGGAAGGCGCGCATGATGCCTGGGCCAGCTTCAGCGGCATGACCCAGGAAGGCTATCGGGATCACAGCGCCGGGCGCGCCTATCGCCTGAATGGCAATACCGGCTGGCAATGGGCGGATAATGCGGAAACCCGCATTTTCATCGCCTATAACAATATCTGGCAGCAGATTCGGGGTGCGGTGACGCGGAGCCAAGCGCTGAATAATCCGCGCGCAGCCAATAGTGCCAATCTGGCAGCGAATGCCATGCGCAATCTGGAAAGCACGCGCCTGGGCACCATCACCGCTATCCGCCCGGAAGAAGGCATTCTGGTAGAAGCAGGCGCTGGGTTTGTCAGCCGCGAATTGGATCACCCGGTCGCCTTCGCGCCTGGATTCTATCAGTACATTGATCAGCGCACGACGGATGTTTCCGCCTTTGGCCGCAGCACCTTCGATCGGCAAGTCTTCGGGCACGAAAATCGCACCATTATCGGCGTGAATGCTGCCAAGGGCCGCACGCGGTCACTGCGCTTTTTCAATAATGATGGGCGCCCCACGGTGATGTCGGCCAATTCCATTGATCGTGCCACCAATCTGGATGCCTATCTGGAAAACAGCCTGGAAGTGCGGCCGGGATTGGCTTTTATCGCTGGCGCTTCTGCCGGCAAGGCGCGGCGTGAAAGTGAAGATGGCTTCCTTTCCGATGGGAATGATTCCGGCAAGGGCGATTGGGGCTGGGTCAATCCGCGCCTTGGCGTGCTGTGGCAGGCAGCGGAAGGTGCCCAGGTTTTCAGTAATTTGTCCTGGACCACGGAACCGCCGACCCTTTCGGATTTGATTCCGCAAGCACAGAACGTGCAGGGTTTTTCCAGGTTGGACGCACAACGCAGCGCAACGCTTGAAATCGGCACACGCGGCAGGCGCGGCGATATCGCCTGGGAAGTCGCGGCCTATCATGCGCGGCTGCGCGATGAAATCCAGTGCCAGACCGTGGGCTTCAGCCAATGCGTTGCGCTCAATCTGGATCGTTCCATCCATCAGGGCATCGAAGCCGGGGCGGATTGGGTCTTCCTGCGCGATATCGGCACGAAGGGAGATGGGCTGAGCTTCCGCCCCGCCTATACCTTCAGCGATTTCCGCTTTGATGGAGACCCAACCTACAAGAATAACGAACTCCCCGGCGTGCTGCGGCATTTGTTCCGTGCGGAAATACGCTACCGCCACCCCTCTGGTGCCTGGTTCGGGCCGACCACGGATTGGGTGCCGCAAGCCTATTACGTGGACAACGCCAATACGCAAAAGACCGATAGCTATGTGCTGTTTGGCCTACGCGCCGGCTGGGATTTCGAAAACGGGCTTTCAGCCTTTCTGGAAGCGCGCAACCTGGCTGATACGCGCTACATCGCCTCTGCCTCCGTTGCGGCGACAGCCACGCCGAATTCCGCGCTTTACGAACCCGGCACGGGGCGCAGTGTTTTTGCCGGCCTGCAATATCGTTTCTGAAGGAAAGCGACGCATCATGAAGAAGCTTCTTGTTCTTGCCGCGCTGCTATTGGCCACGCCGGCGGCAGCGCATGTCACCATTGACCCGCCTCAAGCGCAGGCCGATGGCTATTTGCGCGCGGCCTTCCGTGTGCCGCATGGCTGCGGCCAGCAGGCCACCATCCGTGTCACCGTGACCCTGCCGGAAGGCACCACTGTGGCGCGGCCTATGCCGAAGGCTGGCTGGCGCATCGCCATTGCGCGCCAACCCTTGGCCACCCCGGTTTCCGATGGCCATGGCGGCATGATCACCCACGCCATCACGGAGATTGTCTGGGAAGGCGGCCCCCTGCCCAATGAACATTATGATGAATTCGTGATCCATCTGCGCACGCCGAACCGTCCGGATGAAACCATCTGGATTCCGACCGTGCAGCATTGCGATGGCGGCGGCATCGCCGCTTGGACCGAAATCCCCGAAGCGGGGCGGCGGATCACGGATTACCGCTTCCCGGCGCCCGCGCTTCGCCTAACCCCACCGCGCACCGCCGGAGGACATTGAACCATGAAGGCCATCACGAAATCCCTACCGCTGGCGGCCCTGCTGCTGGCCGCACCGCCCTTGGCGCGCGCCTGCGACATGGAAGCGATCAATGCGGAAATGACCACCATTTGCATGGGCGCATTGAACCCGACCCGCGCGGCAGCGGAAGCCGTGATGGCCCAATTGCCCGCCGCCGAAAAAACTGCCCTGGCCGCTGCGCTGACCCGTGCCGGGGATGCCTGCGAAACCGGGGACCCCGCCCAGGGCACACGCGAAGCCGCCGGCATCATGCGCCTGATCGGCCATATCGAAGCACGGCTGGGCCTGGCCCCGCCCGCCATCACGCTGCAAAGGCTGGGCAGCATTGCCCCCGCGCCGCGTGGCTGAACCCATTGGAAAGAAGGAAAACCTCATGTCCTATTTGAACCGTCGTGCCCTCGGCGCCCTGATCCTTGCCTTACCGGCCTCCGCCGCGCTGGCGCATCATGATGTCACCAAGGGCGACCTTGTGATCGGCCATCCCTGGACCCGCGCCGCCGGGGCCAATGCCAATGGCGCGGGCTTCCTGACGCTGCGCAATACCGGCGCGGCGCCTGATCGGCTGGTCTCCGCCGCCAGCCCCGCGGCCCGCGTGGTAGAACTCCATACCCATATCCGGGAAGGCGATGTCATGCGCATGCGCCCCGTGGCGGATATCCCCATCCCGCCCGGCCAGACCGTGCATCTTCGCCCTGGCGGGCTGCATATCATGCTGATCGGGTTGAATGAGCCGCTGCGCCAGGGGACCAGCGTGCCGCTGACGCTGCGCTTTGAACGGGCGGGGGAGGTGCAGGTGACCCTCAGCGTCGAAGCCGCCGGCGCCCGCGGCCATGCCCACTGATCGGGCGGCCTTTTAACAGGCTTCGCTTGCCTTTGGCCCCCTTTCGGGCCAAAGAACCCCTCGATCCTTCACTCCTGTTTCTGCATGGAGGGCCTCGCATGGCCTCGTCCTTCGACCGTATCGCCGATATCATCGCTGAAAACAGCGAAGTCCCGCGGGATAAGATCCTGCCCGATAGCCATGTGATCAATGATCTTGGCATTGATAGCCTGGATTTCTTGGATATCGTCTTCGCCATTGACAAAGCCTTTGGCATAAAGGTGCCGGTGGAAGCCTGGACGCAGGAAGTGAATGCGGGCAATGCGCCGGCGGAAAAATACTTCGTCATGAAGAACCTGGCCGAGCGTGTGGATGAGCTGGTTGCGGCCAAGGCCGGCTGAACCAAGTCCCACGCCGCGCGCCACCGAAACCACGGATCCCTGACGCGATGCGCCTGGAATATTTCCAGATGATAGATCGGGTGGCAGCGCGTGAAGCCGATGCCATCATTGTGGAAAGCCGCATCCCGGATGCTTCCCCGGTGTTTGAAGGGCATTTCCCCGGCCATCCGCTGATGCCCGGCGTACTTCTGGTGGAAACCATGGCGCAGGCTTCCGGCTGGCTGCTGCTGGATCTGATGGGTTTTGCCCGCATGCCCTTTCTGATGGCGGTGAAGGAAGCGAAATTCCGCAGCTTCATCGGCCCCGGCACCCAGGTGCGCGTGCATGCCAAGCGCCTGCATGATGGATCAGGCTTCGCGGTGACCGAGGCGCGGATCGAAGCCGATGGCAAGCGCATCACCGATGCGGAACTGACCTTCCGCATCATGGATTACCCCGCGCCGGAATTGGCGGATGCCATGCGCGGGCGGGGCCGGGAATTGGGGCTGCTATGACAAGGCGCGATGTCGTCATTACCGGGATTGGGCTGGTCTCCTCCTTGGGTGAGGGGCCTGAGGCGCATTGGGACGCTTTGACCAAAGGTGCCAAGCCTGTGGTGGATGCAGCAAGCTTCGCGCCCTTTCCGGTGCATCCGCTGCCCGCGCTCAGCCTTGATGCGCAAATCCCGAAAAAGGGTGATCAGCGCCAGATGGAACCCTGGCAGCGGCTTGGCACCTATGCCGCCGGGCTTGCGATTGACCATGCCGGGGCGCGCGGCCTGGTTGCTGATATGCATCTGGTGGTCGCCGCTGGCGGCGGGGAACGTGACGTCACGGTGGATGAGGCGATGACCGCGGCACTCACCAGCGCCACGCCAGAAACCTCCGGCGTATTGCTCAATGAAAAGCTGGCGACTGAGTTGCGGCCCACGCTTTTCCTGGCGCAGCTTTCCAATCTGCTCGCGGGCAATATCTCAATCGTGCACGGCGTGACGGGGTCTTCGCGCACGCTGATGGGTGAAGAGGAAGCGGCGGCGGACGCCATCCGCATCGCCGCCGCGCGCTTGGCGGAAGGGCGTGGTGAGATCGCGCTGGTCGGTGGCGCTTTTGCGTCTCAGCGCTGGGACATGGTGCTGCTTTACGCGCCGGGTGGCGTGCTGTGGCAGGGCGATTACGCGCCGGTTTCCGCGCGTGGCGAAGCGGGCGGTTTGATCCTGGGCGGCATGGCGGCGTTTCTGGTGCTGGAGACAGCGGAGCACGCGCGCGCGCGCGGCGCCACGGCGCTGGCGCGCATTGGTGGTATTGTGAGCGATGCGGCGCATCAGCGCAGCGGTGGCGGCAGCGCCGCAGCAGCCAAGGCGCTTTGGCAAGGCATGGCAGCGCAACAAGCCGGGCTCGGTGTGATTTCCGGTATGACAGGTGTGGCGGAAGCGCGCGTTGAAGAAGAAGCCTTCCTGGCCGGGCTTGGCAGCGTGCCCGTGCGGCGCAGCGCTTCCCTGCTTGGGCATGGGGTTGAGGCGAGTTTTCCGGCCAATGTCGCCCTCGCGGCACTCGCGCTTTCGCGCGGTGGTTTCTATCCGGCGATGGACCCCGCCGATGCCGGCGATGGTGCGGTGGATCGCATTCTGGTGACCGGCTTCGGCCAATGGCGCGGTGAAGCGCTTGCCCTGCTGGAGAAAGCGCCATGAAGGATCATCTGGGCCGCCCCTTGGTGGCGGTGACGGGGATTGGGCTGGTGAGCCCGCTCGGCTGGGGCTTGGACAAGAATTGGGAGGCGCTGCTGGCGGGCACTTCCGGCATTACCCGCATTCGCCGCTTCGCCACCGATCATCTGAAAACCACCATGGCCGGCACGGTGGATTTGCCGGAAGAAATCGCGGGCGGCGAACCCGTGCCCGCGCCGGTGCGCGTGGAACGCATGGCCGCTGCCGCGATTGCGGAAGCCTTGGTGGCGGCGGGCATGAAGGAAGGCGCCTTTGATGGGCCGCTCATGCTCGGCATGCCGCCGGTGGAGATGGAATGGCCGCAGCGCGTGGCTTTGGCACGCCGCGCGGGTGGCAATGGCCATGCCGCGCTTTCGGTCGCGAGCATTGGTCAGCGCGATTTATATGAGACGTTTTTGTACGGCGGTGTCGGCGAAAGACTGGCGTTGCGCTTTGGCACCAAGGGCGCGCCGATTGCCATCACCACCGCCTGCGCCACCGGCGCTTCCGCCATTCAGCTTGGCGTTGAAGCGATCCAGCGCGGCGAGGCGAAATCCGCCATTGCGCTTGGCACGGATGGGTCAGTGCAGCCGGAAGCGGTGATCCGGTTTTCGCTGCTCTCCGCGCTATCGTCACGCAATGAAGACCCCACCAAGGCATCGCGGCCTTTCGAGAAATCCCGCGATGGTTTTGTGATGAGCGAAGGTGCGGCAGCGCTGATCCTGGAAGATTTGGACCATGCCCGCGCGCGGGGGACGACCGTGATTGGCTTGGTGAGTGGTTGCGGGGAAAGGGCGGATAATTTCCATCGCACGCGATCGAACCCCGATGGGTCATCCATTATTGGCGCCATGCGCAATGCCATTGCCGATGCCGGCTTGCAGCCTGGTGATATCGGTTATGTGAATGCCCATGGAACCAGCACATCGGAGAATGACAAGATGGAAGCGCTTGGCATGCGCGCCGTATTTGGTGAGGCACCGCCGCCGATTTCCTCCAATAAATCCATGATCGGCCATACGCTTTCCGCCGCCGGCGCAATTGAAGCGGCCTTCAGCCTGTTGACGCTGCGTGATCAAATCCTGCCGCCCACCATCAATCATGTCGAACCGGACCCAACGCTTGGGTTGGATGTGGTGCCGAATGAAGCGCGGCGCGTTTCCGGCTTGCGCCATGTGCTTTCAAATTCCTTTGGCTTTGGCGGGCAGAATGTCTGCCTGCTGCTGAGTGCCGCGCCATGATGCGCGCCCTTCGCCTGCATGGGGATCGTGATCTGCGGCTGGAAAACGTGGCGCCACCGCCACCGCCCGCCGCGCATGAGGTGCAGATTCGCATCCGCGCCGTCGCGCTCAATCATATTGATGTCTGGGGCTTTCGCGGCATGGCCTTCGCCAAGCGCAACCTGCCCCTGACCGTGGGCGCGGAAGCGGTTGGTGAGATTGTCGCGGTTGGTTCCGGCGTGACGGGCTGGAAGATTGGCGATCATGTCGCGCCCTATGGCGCCGCGACCTGCGGCGTCTGCAAGGCGTGCCGCGAAGGCCGCGATAATCTTTGCGAAGATGTCGGCGGCGTGAAGGGTTTTCATTTGGATGGCTTCGCGCAGGAGCTGATGAACCAGGATGCGCGGCTGCTGGTGCGCGTGCCGGCGGGGCTTTCCTTCGAAGACGCTGCTTGCGGGCCGATCACCTTTTCCACCGTTGAGCATATGCTGTTTGATAATGCGAAACTGGAAGCCGGTGAAACCATCCTGATCCATGCCGCGGGTTCTGGCATTGGCACGGTGGCGGTGCGGATCGCGAAGGATCTCGGCTGCACCGTGATCGCGACCGCGGGCGATGATGAGAAATGCACCAAGGCCAAGGCTTTGGGCGCGGATCATGTGGTGAATTACACGACGCAAAATTTCCCAACCGTGGCGCGGCGCGCGACAGGCAAGCGCGGCGTGGATGTGGTGTTTGAACATGTCGGCGCTTCGACCTGGAGCGGTAGTTTGCTGTCGCTGAAAATGGGTGGGCGGCTGGTGACCTGCGGGTCTACCTCAGGCGTGTCGGCGGAAACCAATCTGATGATGCTGTTTCAGCGTCAGCTCCGCATCTTCGGGTCCTTTGGCGCTTCCATGCGCAATATCGCGGACGGCTACGCGAAAATGGCGCGCGGCATTCTGCCCGTGCTGGATACGGTGGTGCCTTTGGAGCGTTTCTCGGAAGGGCTTGAGCGGCTGGAAAGCCGCCGCGTCTTCGGCAAGATCGTGGTGACGCTGTGAAGCGCGTCACGCCGCGCGGATGAATTTTCTGATCGGGCTTTTGCTGCGCGCGGGCTTTGGCCTGCTGCGCCTGATGGGGCCGCGTTTTGGCCCAGCCTTTGGCGCGTTTCTGGCGCGTAATCTGGGACCGATCACGCCGGCGCATCGCATTGCGCGGGATAATATCGCTGCTGCCTTCCCGGAAAAATCCGCCGCTGAACGCACTGCCATTCTGACGGAAGCCTGGGACAATCTTGGCCGCACCGCCTGCGAATATGTCCATATGGACCGGATTTGGGATTTCGACCCCGAAAACCCGAAGCCGGGCGGGCATATCAGCGCCTCCCCTGAAACCGTGGCGCTTTATGAAAGGCTGCGCGATGACGGGAAGCCCGCCATCGTGTTTTCCGCACATCTCGCGAATTGGGAATTGCCGGCGGTAGCGGCGGCGAAGCATGGCATTGACAGCGCGGTTCTGTATCGCACGCCAAATAACGCCGCCGTGGCGCGGGAAATCCTGAGGCTGCGGAAGGACAGTATGGGCGTTCTGGTGCCGGCGGGCATGGGGGCACCGCTACGTTTGGCGCGCGCGCTGGAAGCCGGGCAGCATATCGGCATGCTGGTGGATCAGCGTTTCGGGCGCGGCCCGCGCGTGATGTTCATGGGGCGCGAAGCGGCGGCCAATCCGCTGCTGGCGCAATTGGCGCGGCGCTATGATTGCCCGGTGCATGGCGCGCGCGCCATTCGCCTGCCTGGCGGGCGCTTTCGTCTGGAATTGACCGATGAAATCCCCATGCCGCGCGATGCGGAAGGCTTGATAGACATCAACACCGCCACGCAAAAAATGAATGAGGTGATTGAAGCCTGGGTCAGGGAATATCCCGGCCAATGGCTTTGGATGCATCGCCGCTGGCGGTGATAAACTTCATAAGAAAGGCGGCTTCTCATGCTCACGATCAGGCGTTCCAAACCGCTTTCTGAGCTTGATCGCGGCGAAGCCTTTGAAGTGGAAGATACGCTGAACGCCGCGCATGTCGCGCGTTTTTCCGTAATGTTCGGCCTGGATGACAAGGTGGTGCCGGCGCGCGCTGCGGGCGCGTGTCCAGCCCCCTTTTTATGTACCAGTGATTTGTGGGTTTACTAAGTATGTTTCGGGTGCCGGCGGCCGCATGCCGAGGGCGTGGTGTGGCCGGATATGGTTATATTGGTTGAGCCATTGATTGATGATGGCCTGGGCCTGGCGGGTGGTGCCAAACCATTCAGCGTTGAGCACCTCTCTGCGAAG
>VGDL01000022.1 GCA_016869735.1 Alphaproteobacteria bacterium | reverse complement strand
GCATGAAGGTTTTTATCGCCACACCCACCATCGCCAGCACCATGCAGGTGGAAACCACGCTTTCCATCGTGAATATGGTGAATGAATTGCGCGATGGCGGGCATGGTGCGGATTGGTTCAACTACGATGGCGCCTATGTCACGCGCGCGCGGCATATCCTCGCCAGCGATTTTCTGGCGCGTGCTGATTTCACGCACTTGCTGTTTCTTGATGGCGATATCGGCGTGTCCAGGGGCGCCATTACGCGGCTCGTGCGGACAGGGCATGAGGTGATTGGCCTTGCCTGCCCCTTGCGGCATTTTGAGGCTGCGCGCTTCGCCGAAGCGGCGCGTGAGGCGCCGAAAGGCCCGCCGGACCTGGCGCGGTTGAATGCGCTGTCGCGCAACTTCAACATCGAACCTGATCCGGCTGACCCCGTGATCCGCAATGGCTTGTTGCGTGTGAACCGCATGGGGTTTGGCTGCATCATGATCGCGCGGACCGCCTTTGAAAAACTGATCGCAAGCGGCGGCGTCGCGCGGCGCAAATCCGAAAGCTTCCGCAAATTCGGGCTGGAGGGCGAATATTGGGCCTTCTTTGATGAAATGAACCTTCCCGAGGGGTTTGTTTCCGAAGACTATGCCTTTTGCCGGCGCTGGCTTGAAGTGCCGGGCAGCGCGATTTGGGCGCTGACCGATATGCCGGTTGCGCATGTCGGCGCCTATGCGCATCGCGCCGCCTATCTGGACAGGTTTCGCCCGCCACGGCCTTGACAGTACCGCCCCGCCATGGCGTTGCGTGGGTCTCTCGCCAAAGGAGTTTCAGGGATGGCCACTGATCTTGATATCGCGCGCGCCGCGACGCTGAAGCCGATTGCGGATATCGCCACGCGCGCCGGCATTCCAGCCGATGCGCTGGAACCCTACGGCAAATACAAGGCCAAGATCGGGCTGGATTTCATTCGCGCCCAGGCAGACCGCCCGGATGGCGCTTTGGTATTGGTCACCGGCATCAACCCCACCCCGGCCGGTGAGGGCAAAACCACCACCACGGTTGGGCTGGGCGATGCGCTGAATGCGCTCGGCACGCGGACCATGATCTGCCTGCGCGAACCCTCACTCGGCCCATGCTTTGGCGTCAAGGGTGGGGCGACGGGTGGCGGCTATGCGCAGGTGCTGCCGATGGAAGACATCAACCTGCATTTCACCGGTGATTTCCACGCCATCACCAGCGCCAATAATCTGCTGGCGGCGATGCTGGATAATCACATCTATTGGGGCAATGAACTTGGCCTGGATGCGCGCCGCATTTCCTGGCGCCGCGCGATTGACATGAATGATCGTGCGCTGCGTGGCATCAATTCCTCATTGGGTGGTGTTGCCAATGGCTTCCCGCGCGAAGATGGGTTTGACATCACCGTTGCTTCCGAAGTCATGGCGGTGTTTTGCCTGGCGCGCGATTTGCCGGATTTGCAGCAGCGGCTCGGCCGCATGGTGGTGGGACAGACGCGTGATGGGCGGCAGATTACGGCGGCCGATCTGAAAGCTGATGGCGCCATGGCAGCGCTGCTGCGCGATGCCTTCGCGCCCAATCTGGTGCAGACGATTGAAGGCTCCCCCGCGCTGGTCCATGGCGGTCCCTTCGCCAATATCGCCCATGGCTGCAATAGCGTCATGGCGACACGGCTTGGCTTGAAGCTTGCTGATGTGGTGGTGACTGAAGCGGGTTTTGGCGCTGATCTGGGTGCCGAGAAATTCCTTGATATCAAATGCCGGCTGGCGGGGTTGAATCCCTCCGTTTGTGTGGTGGTGGCAACCGTGCGCGCGCTCAAGATGCATGGCGGGGTCGCCAAGGCTGATCTGGGGCGGGAAGATGTGGCGGCGGTGACGCGCGGGATCAGCAATCTTGCCCGCCATGTTGAGAATATGGGCAAGTTCGGCCTGCCGGTGGTGGTGGCGCTGAACCGCTTCACCTCCGACACGGATGCAGAAATCGCCGCGGTGCAAGCGGCCATTCAGGCGGCGGGGACGGAAGCGATCCTCTGCACCCATTGGGGCGATGGCGCCAAGGGCGCTGCGGAATTGGCGCGCGCCGTGCAGGCACGCATCGCGGCGAAATCCGCGCGCTTCGCGCCGCTTTACCCGGATGCCATGCCCTTGGCCGACAAGATCCGCACCATCGCGCAGCAAATTTATCGCGCGCGCGATATTGCGCTGCCGGCGGATGTGGCGAAGCGGCTCGCGCGGTTTGAGGAATTGGGATTCGGGCATCTGCCGGTCTGCATCGCCAAGACGCAATATTCCTTCAGCGCGGACCCGACAAAGCTCGGCGCGCCGGTGGATCATGTGCTGCCAGTGCGCGAGGTGCGGCTTTCCGCCGGCGCCGGCTTCATTGTGGCGGTTTGCGGGGATATCATGACCATGCCCGGCCTGCCGCGCCGCCCGGCAGCGGAGACGATTGGCCTGGATGGGGAAGGGCGGATCGAGGGGCTATTCTGAGGGGCTTCTTTCGGCCTAGCCTCCAATCCGGAGGAATTGGCCATGCTCAACATCACGCCCCTGCACCCGCTTTTTGCCGCGCGCATTGAAGGCGTTGATGCGGCGCAGCCGGTCGCCGCGCCGGTCATGGCAGCGCTGCGTAATGCGCTGGATCGCTATTCGGTCCTGGTGCTGCCCGGCCAGCATTTGGATGACGCCGCGCAAATCGCCTTCAGCCAGGGGTTCGGTGCCCTGGAAATGACACGCGCCGGCGCCTTGGGCGCGGGCAGTCCGGTGATTGTGTTGAGCAATATCGGCCCCGCTGGAGAGATTGTGGCGCCAAGCGACAAGCAGGTGCTGAACAATAAGGCCAATCGGCTGTGGCATCATGATTCCTCCTTCAAGCCCATCCCGGCGCGGGCTTCCTTGCTCTCAGCGCGGCAGATTCCAAGCGCGGGCGGCAATACGGAATTCGCTTTCATGCGCGGCGCCTTTGCGGCGTTGGAGGCCGCGGAACAGCAACGCCTGAAGCGCCTTGCGGCCTGGCATGATTTCGGCTGGTCACGCGCCCGTGTTGATGCGGCCCTGGTGAGTGATGCGGAAAAGACGCAGCATCCCCCCGTGCGTCAGGCCGTGGTGCTGGAAGAAAACCCCTATGGTCCCGCGCTATATCTGGGTGCCCATGCGCGCAGCATTGAAGGCATGGATGAAGCGGAAAGCCGTGCCTTGATTGAAGGGCTGATGGCGCATGCGACGGAAGAGCGCTTCATCTATGGCCACCGCTGGTCGCCGCATGATCTGTTGATCTGGGACAACCGCGCCGTGCTGCACCGTGCGACACCTTTCGCGAGCACATCAGAACGGCGCCATATGGTACGCACCACGGTGGCAGGGCAGGGGCCGACAATCGCGGCCGCTGCCTGAGTGTTCAGGCTTTCCGCCGCGCGCCTACAATCACGCCATCGGCTTCCAAAGCGGCAATCTCCGCCTCGCTAAAGCCGCGTGCCAGCAGCACTTCCCGCCCATGCTGGTTGAAGCGCGGCGGGCGCGTGCGCGCACCGCCCGGCGTGCGTGAAAGTTTGATGGGTGTATTCAAAGCGCGGAAATCGCCGATATCAGCAATCATGTCGCGGAAGGCGGTATGATCCGCCGCCATGGCTTCATCCACATGCAGCACCGGCCCGGCAGGCAGGCCAACCGCCAGCATGCGCCGCGTGAGGTCATGGCCATCTTCCGTCGAAAAGCGCTTTTCCAAAATCTCTGTCAGCGCATCGCGATTGATCACGCGTGCGCCATTGGTGGCAAAACGCTCATCCTTCGCCACATCGGGAATGCCCAGAAATTCACAAAACTTCCGAAAGGCGGGATCATTGCCGGCGGCGATGAAGATCTCGCAGGTTTTCGTCTTGAATTTGGAATAGGGCACCAAATTCGGGTGCGGATTCCCCGTCGCCTTGGGGCGCTTGTCGGACAGGAAGTAATTCGCCGCATGGGGATGCAGCAGCGCCATGCCGCAATCATGCAGCGTCATGTCGCAATATTGCCCCTTGCCCGATTTTTCCCGCTCATGCAGCGCCATCAGAATGGCGATGGTGGAAAACAAGCCGGTCGCAATATCCACAATCGGCGTGCCAAGGCGCGTCGGCCCCGAAGTCTCCGTACCATTGATGGACATGAGGCCGACCATGGCCTGCAACACCGCATCATAGCCGGGGAAGCCACCAAGCGGGCCTTCACCACCAAAGCCGGAAACGCGGCAATGGATCAGGCGCGGAAAGCGTTTTGAAAGGACCGCTTCATACCCCAGCCCCCATTTTTCCATGGAACCTGGCTTGAAGTTTTCCACCAGCACATCGGCACCTTCCAACAGGCGCAGCAGCACTTCCTTGCCGGCGGGCTTGGACAGATCAAGCCCGACGCTGCGCTTGTTGCGATTGACGCCAACGAAATAGGAAGCATCCCCCGCGCTATCGAAGGGGGGGCCCCAATCACGCACCTCATCACCCTGCGGGGGCTCAAGCTTGATCACCTCGGCGCCGTGATCTGACAGCACCATGGTGCAATAGGGCCCGCCCAATACGCGCGTGAGGTCCACCACGCGCAGCCCCGCCAAGGCGCCGGCGGAACGCGCCAAGCCGCGCGTTGCAATGCTTGCGTCATTCATGCCGCTTGTTTCCTGCCAAAGACCCGGGCGCAGAATTCCGGGTAGGTTTCCAGCATCTCATCACAGATCGGCCCGCGCAGCAGCGCGAGTTCTTCTGCCGTGGGGTCGGGCGTGAAGGGCACATCGCCGTTCACGTCAAAAGCAAATCCCGTTGCATCGCGCACGCTTTCCACCGTTTCGCCGGGGTGCACGCTTTCCAGCGAAAACCGCGCGCGATCAGGATGGAAGCGGAATACGCAGCGCCCCGTCACCAGCGCCTGCGCGGTACCGCGGCGAAACACGCCGGGCGGTGAGACACCGGGGGCAGAGATATTGTCCACCTTTTCGACAAAGACGCGCGGCGTGTGTTCTTCGCGGAACAGAATGGTGCGCGGCGTCATGAAATACATGAAGGCGGAACCGAAGCTGCCGGGAAAGCGCACGCCCATGCCGGGCCATTCGCCGGTGCCAACCAGGTTCAAATTGGCGCTGCCATCAATCTGCCCGCCACCCAAAAAGAACAGGTCAATCCGCCCCTGGCCGGTCAGGTCAAATAATTCGCGCGTGCCTTCCGTGAACGGATTGCCGCTACGCTTATGCAGCAGCGAAAGCCGCACGGGATGGCCCTGCTTTTTCACCAGCCAACAGGCGGCCGCCGGCATGGGTGATGCCGCACCAACCGCGATATGGCGCGCGGGCGGCGCGCTCGGGTCCAGGATCAGCTTCGCCAGGGCAACGGCGATGCGTTCTTCAAGCTTGATCTCGGTCATTCTGCGGCCTGCGCTTTCTGATCAAACACTTCACGCGCGCACCAGGCAGCGAAGCCTTCTTCGCTGCGGGCCATGCGGGCGTATTCGCCGACATAGGCACCATCGAAGCCATATTCATCCAGCAGTGCGACCGGATGCGCGCCGCGTTCGGCAATGGCGATGCCGCCAATGTAAGTCGCGTTGATGGCCCCGGAAGCAAGGCGCTCATCTTCCAGGAAATTGCCCGGCACCACGCGTTCCACCGTGACCAAGGCGCGCTTGGATGCATGCGCGATGGTCGCACATTCACGCCGCCGCCCGACCCAGACATTGCCTTCCTCATCGGCCATCAATGCGTGGAAAAACACGAAATCCGGGTTGAGCGCGGGCAGCAGCACAATCGGGTCTTCGCCTGCCGTCGCGAAGGGATTGGGCACCACTTTCCAATCCGGCCGATGCGCCAGGATATCGCTGCCAATCAAGCCACGCAGCGGCATAAACGGGACACCCTTTTCGGCGGCTTGCAGCATGGTGTGAATGGCCGGGCAGGTCGCGTCAATCACCTTGATGCTGCCAGCGCGCAACGCCGCCGAAAAGCGCGGCGCGAAGCCGGCCTCACCAAGCGATACCGCGCTGGTCTGCACACTCGCCACACACCCGGCCCCAATCAGGATATCGGTCGCAAAGCCGGAGACCGGCACGCCGATCAGATTGAGGTTGCGCACCCCGCGCCGGATCAGCGCCTTGGCCAGCGCGACCGAGGGCAGGGAATTATCCGGCGGCAAGGCAAGGCTCGCCCCATCGGGCACCTCGGCGGCGAGCGCTTCAAGGCTTTGCGAGGTCATGGCGTTCTCCTTTGCCCGTATGCTACCGGGAGCGACCTTTCGGGGCTAGACCGCGCGTGAAGGGGGCAACCGCCCCCCTAGCCCTGCCTTCCTGTCCGACATGGAGCATTTTCAAGCCAAGCGGTAACGCTTGGCGACTCGGAAAATGCGACCAAAACATGCGCTAGAGGCGTTTCGCCGCGTGGCCAAGGCGGCGAAACGCCTCTAGTCTCGCCGGAACGGAGGATGACATGCCCGAAAGCCCCATAGACACCAAACTGGCCACTGAGGCCGCCCTGCCGCTGGCCGGCGTGCGCGTGCTGGACCTGACGCTGGCCCGCGCCGGCCCCACCTGCGTGCGCCATTTGGCCGATTGGGGCGCCGAGGTGATCCGCGTGGAACCACCTGCCAATGGCGATGGCTTTGGTGGTGATCGCGATGGCTATGATTTCCAGAATCTGCATCGCAACAAGCGTTCCATTGCGCTCAATCTCAAATCCCCGGAAGGCAAGGCCGCGCTGATGAAGCTTGCCGCCAATGCGGATGTTTTGGTTGAGAATATGCGCGTGAAGGTGAAGCACCGGCTGGGTATTGCCTATGATGATCTGAAGGGGATCAACCCGCGCTTGATCTATGCCTCCATCTCAGGCTTTGGGCAGACCGGGCCTTATGGGGAACGCGCCGGCGTGGATCAGATCGCCCAGGGCATGGGCGGCATGATGACCATCACCGGTGAGCCTGGCCGCGGGCCGATGCGCGCCGGCATTCCCTTTGTTGATTTGACAGCGGGCAATCTTCTCGCGCTTGCGGTGATGATGGCGCTGTTCCAGCGGGAGAAAACCGGCCAGGGCCGCTATGTGCATACCAGCCTGCTGGAAGCCATGGTCTTCATGCTGGATCTGCAAGCCGCACGTTGGCTGATGGATGGTGAAATTCCGGGGCAGGCCGGCAATGATCATCCGGTGAATATCCCGATGGGCGTTTTCCCAACCGCCGATAAGCCGATCAATATCGCGGCGTCTTCGCCCAAGATGTGGGCGCAATTCGCGGAAGCCTTGGGGCGGAAGGATTGGCTCGAGGTCGAGGAATGGAAAACCCTGAAAGGCCGCAGTAATGATCGCGCGCGGCTGAACAAGACGATTGGTGAAGTCACCAGCACCAAGCCCAGCGAATACTGGATTGATCTGCTGGAACGCACTGGCATTCCTTGTGGGCCGATCAACCGCGTGGACCAAGTGTTTGAAGACCCGCAGGTGAAGCATCTGGCGATGGCGCTGCCCATGACAACGCCAAAGCGCGGCCTGACCCATATTGTTGGCACCGCGATCAATATGCAGGGGATTGAAAGCAGCGTGCGGCGTATCCCGCCCCGGCTTGGCGAACATTCTGCCGAAATTCTGCAACAGGCCGGCTATGGCGCCGCCGAGATTGAACAATTGCGCGCGCTTGGCGTGATCAGCGAAGGGTAAGAAAAATGGAATTTGCGGAAGGCAAGATTCTTGCCGAAATCAAGGATGGCGTTGGGCGCATTACCTTCAACCAGCCGGAAAAGCGCAATGCCATGTCGGTTGCGATGTGGGATGGCATGGGCCAGGCTTTGGATGTGTTTGAAAAAGATGCCTCGGTCCGCTGCGTGGTGCTGACCGGCGCGGGCGACAAGGCTTTTGTTTCTGGCGCTGATATCAGCCAGTTTGATAAGCTGCGCTCAGACGCCGATGCGCAAAAGGAATATGGTCGGCTGACGGCTGGCGGGCGCTTGAAGCTCGCTTCCTATCCAAAGCCGGTGATTGCGGAAATTCGCGGCTTTTGCATGGGCGGCGGGCTAGGCATTGCCATGTCCTGCGATATCCGCATCGCGGCCGAGGGTAGCCAATTCGGCATTCCGGCAGCCAAGCTTGGCATCGCCTATGGCTTTGACATGGTGAAGCATCTGGTCAGCCTGGTTGGCCCAGCGCACGCGCATATGATCCTGATGTCCGGCGAACGCTTTGATGGGCGGGAAGCCGAAAGGGTTGGCCTGATCAACAAGCTTGTGCCAGCGGATGCGCTGGCCGGCGAAGTGGCCAAGCTGACCGCGACGCTTGCGCAAAACGCGCCCCTTTCGCTTTATGCCAATAAGCGCACGGTGCAGGCGGTGTTGCAGGACCGCACGGATCGCGACATGGCCGCCATCAATGCCGCCATGACCGCCTGCTTCGATAGCGCGGATTACAAGGAAGGCCGCAAGGCGTTCATGGAAAAGCGCAAACCCGCCTTTCAGGGGCTGTAAGTTTAACCAAAGATAAGTTGAACCGGGCTGGCGGAACGCCATGTAACGTGTTCCGCCAATCCAAAGCTCAGGACGCCCGCTACCCCACATGGACGACGCCCTGCCCCCGATTGCCGGCAATCATCAGAATGCGCCAATCTCTCGCCTGATTGCGGAGGTGGTGGAACGCTGCCCCGGTGAACGCATCACCCTTGGCGAAATGGCCGAGGCTTTCGGCGACCGCGCCTTTGGCCTGCTGATCCTGCTGCTTTGCCTGCCGGGGCTTTTGCCAGGCATGGCAACCATTTTTGGCACGCCTATGTTGATTTTGGGTGTGCAAATGGGGCTTGGCTTTCGCAAGCCGAGGCTGCCTGGCTTCATCGCGCGGCAGAGCCTGAAGCGCAGCGATGTGATGCGGTTATCGAGCGGTTCTTCCAAAATGCTTTCGCGTGTCGAACGCTATGTCAGGCCGCGCCCTGGCCCCTTCACCAATAACACGGCGGATAAGGTGGTGGGCTGGCTCACGGCCTATGCCGCGCTGATGCTGATCCTGCCCGGGCCTGGCACCAATGGCCCGCCTGCCTTTGGCACCATCATCATGTCCCTTGGCGTGGTGGAGAATGACAGCAAGGTGGTTGGGATTGGCATTGTTGCGACCATCCTCGCCAATATTTTCGCAACCGCGGTCTTGCTCGCCATTGTCTGGTTTGGCGTTGAGGCGCTGGGTTACGTCTTTTGACTGTCAATGCTGCTGGACAAATCTTGCAAGTCTGACTAACGTCTCTTCATGCTTCGGTGGCCCGCAAGGGCTGAAACGGGAATGCGTGACACGGTGAAACCCACCGCCAATCCGCAGCTGCCCCCGCAACTGTAGGCGACTATATCTGCCCATAAGCCATTGCATGCATATGCGAGAAGGCGGGCAGAGAGGGGGATATCCCCCAGGTCGCGAGCCAGGAGACCGGCCGGTGCATAGTTGTCTCGCGCGTATCGGGCGGGGTGCACCGGTGCAACGGACCAAAGCTGTGCGGGCACGCCCGCGCATCTCCGTCAGCGAACAGCGTAGGAAATGCCCGAGAGCCGCAAGGCTTTGGGGTGCGTTGATACCTATGCTCGGAGGAATGCCGGATGAAACACCGGATTCTCGTATTATTGGCGCTTGCCCCCCTTGCCCCAGCCTGGGCGCAAACAGCAAGCATCCCTGAAACCGTTGTGACAGCAACAAGGATACCCACGCCGCAGGAACGCCTGCCGGCCGCGACCACAGTGATTGATCGGCAGATCATCGAAGAACGCGGTTATGTCACGCTGGCTGATGCGCTGGTGAGCGTGCCGGGTTTCCGCATTGTGCAGAGTGGCGGGCTTGGTCAGCAATCATCCGGCTTCATGCGCGGCACCAATTCAAACCATGTGTTGGTGTTGCGTGATGGTGTACCGATCAATGACGCAAGTGAGCCCAATGGCGCCTTCAATTTCGGCAATACGCTTTTGGGCGATATTGAACGCATTGAAGTCGTGCGCGGCCCGGTTTCCGCGATCTATGGCACTTCGGCGATTGGTGGTGTCATCAACCTCATCACCCGCCGCGCGCCTACTGACCGGCAGGCGCAACCTTATGGAGAGCTTGCCGGCGGCACCAATTATACCGCGCGCGGTGTGGCTGGTGTGGCAGGCACCATCGGCAATACGGATTACGGCGTAACGGGACAAAGCGTTTCCACACGTGGTTCAAACGCTGTGGCACCGCGCTTCTACAAGAATCAAGGAGAACGGGATGGCTTCCGATCCGCCGTGATCACCGCGCGCGGTGGCGTGAACATCGGCGAAACTGCGCCTGCCAATGTGCTTGGCATGACGCGGGTCGATGGGCTGGTGACGATGCGGGAAAACCGGTTTGGTCTGGATAACATCCCGAATGATGACCCGAATTATACCGGCGACGACCGAAACTGGATGGGGTTTCTACGCGGTGCAAATGAATTATTTGGCGGTAACTGGACCACGGGCCTGACGCTTTCAGCCACCGAGGATCGTCGACGCTACAGAAATTGGCCCAATGGCCTGAGCAGCAGCACCGCCGATGATCTCTATCGCGGCCGGCGCGAAAGGCTCGCCTGGGACAATACCGTCAGGCTGGCGGATTTTGGTATCCTCACCGCCAATAATCTTGTCTTCGGTGCAGGGTTTGAAAACGAAAGCGCTTTTACCAAATCAATCCAAAGCGGCTTCCGTCAGGATGTGGACAGATCGCAGCGAAGTGCCTTTGCCTATATCGGTACGCAGCATCGGCTTTGGGATCGGTTGGATGTGACCACCGCGCTGCGCCAGGATGACCCTGATGGCTTTGATGGCGCGACCACCTGGCGGCTCGGGGGTGTGCTTAGCCTGCCGGAAATTGCCTCGCGCCTGATTGCCTCTGGCGGCACTGCCTTCAAGGCGCCTTCAATCTATCAGCGCTATGGCATCAATAATTTCGGCTTCAAGGGCAATCCCGATTTGCGCCCGGAAGATGCCACCGCCTGGGAAGTCGGGATTGAAACCGATATCGCGCAGAACCTAACCGTGAGTGCGCTTTATTTTGAGAGCCGCATCCGCAACCTGATCAATTTTACGTCGAGTTTTTTGAGCTATGAGAATATTGCCCGCGCCCATATCCAGGGCGGTGAATTCGGCGTGAATTGGCGGCTTTCAGACAGTTTTTCTACGCGCGCCGCCTGGACCGTGCAGGAAGCCCGTGATGAGGTGAGAGACACACCCCTCGCCCGCCGCCCACGCAATAGCGCGAGCCTATCACCGCGCATTGCGCCCAGGGTGGATTGGGTGGATGTGCCGAATGCACGGCTGATCATTGCCCCCGAATTCATCTATATCGGCAAGGCATGGGATTATGTTTATCCCGACGATGGCGGCTTTGGCAGCAATAGCTATAGTGATGAGGGCTTCATCTTCAACCTAACCGCGTCCCTGCCTGTCACTCAGCAAATTACCGCCTTCATCGAAGCGCGCAACCTCGGCAATCGGCGCTATGAACCCGCCAATGGTTTCGTCATTCCGGGCCGTAGCGCCATTTTTGGCCTGCGGGGCGTTTTCTGAAACCGCGCGGGCGGCGGCGAGAATTCACCCCCTCGTCGCCCCCGGCACCCAAAGCACATCGCCGGCGCCATTACCATTCAGCCGCCGCGCGAGCACAAAAAGATGATCCGATAGCCGGTTCAAATAGCGGATCACGGCGGGGTTCACTTCTTCCTCCGCTGCCAGCGCCACCACCAGGCGTTCCGCACGGCGCACCACGGTGCGCGCGACATGCGCTGCAGCAGCCCCCGGCGTGCCGCCTGGCAGGACAAAGGATTTCAGCGCGGGCATTTGCCCATTCATCGCTGCCAATTCCGCTTCCAGCCGCGCCGATTGCGTATCGGCAACGCGCAGCCGCGCGCCGGCTTCGCCCGGCACACAAAGATCAGCGCCGATATCGAAAAGATCATTCTGGATACGCGCCAGCATCGCATCGGCCTCAGTATCTTCGCGCGCAGAAAGGCGCAGCATGCCGATTGCGGCATTCGCCTCATCTACCGTGCCATAGGCTTCAACGCGCAAGGCGTCCTTGCGCACCCGCGCCCCATCACCGAGTGAGGTTTGCCCACCATCCCCGCCGCGTGTGGTGATTACATCAAGCTTGACCATGTTTGAATTCCTGCAAAAGAGTCACATCGCCTCAGCGCCGCGCGGTTTCAAGGCGGAAATGCACTGCCGTGGTGATGCTGCCTGCCACCGGCAGATTGCCACGCTGCGCCGGGCGAAAGCGCCATGCGCGCAGGGATTGCAGCGCCGCCGCATCAAGCGCGCTGAAACCAGAACTTTCCAGAATGCGTATATCCGCAACCCTGCCTGATGGGTCCACGAATAATTCCACCCGTACCACGCCTTCTTCACCCCGGCGCCGGCTGGCTTCAGGATAATTGGGGCGACGGTTGCGCGCCGCATCCACCGCTTCCGGTGGAGAGGTGCGGCCTTCCAGCGTGAAGCTTTCCGTCCCTTGCAGCGCCGCATTCAGGCGCACTGGTTGAGGTGCCGCCGTCTGCGGCGCGCTTTGCCTTGTTGGGGAGCGTGGTTCGGCCGGCGCTTCGGCCATTTGGCGCGGTGCCTCAGGCGGTGGCGCCGCCACGGGGGTGGGGGGTGGTGGGGGCAATACCACTTCAGCCAAGTCCAAAGGCGCGGGGGGCGGTGGCACTGCAGGGGGTGGTGGCGGCGGCGGTGCCTCAGCAATACGGGGCGGTTCGGCTACCATCGGCGGTGGCGGCGGCATATCAGGGGCAGGCGGCGCGGCCGCCACTTCGGGCGGGGCGGCAGGGGATTCCACCTCCCCAATCTCAGGCGCGCCATCATAAATTACCGCAACGCCCTGGGCTTCGGCCTGGTCAGCCGAAAACTCCTCAACCACTGGCCAGAGAATCAGCAGTGCCGCCACCACGCCATGCAGCGCAAGCGACGCGCCAAGCCCAAAGCCGCGCGCCAGCAGCCTCACAGCACCGGCACCCCCTGCTGCTTCGCCTTGCCTTCGGGTTCGACATGAATGGTGATGATGGCGCCTTCAAGTTCCGCCTTCAGCGCGGCTTCGATCCGATCACAAATCTCATGGCTTTCACTGACGCGCATATCGCCCGGCACTACCAGATGGAATTCCAGAAAAGTGTGTCGCCCGGCATGGCGGGACCGCAGGTCATGCGCTTCGATCGCGCCGGATGCCTGTTCGGCCACAATGCGGCGGATGCGTTCCAGCGTTGCGGGTGGCACGGCTTCATCCATCAACCCGCCGACACTTTCGCGCAGCAAGCGCCCGCCGGAGACCAGGATATTGCCCGCCGTCAGCGCCGCCAGCAGCGGATCAAGCCATAAAATACCCGTGAGGGTGACAAGCCCAACACCGATCAGCACGCCAATGGATGTCACCACATCCGACCATAAATGCCGCGCATCCGCGATCAAGGCTGGGGAACGCAGTGCCTTGCCGCGACGACCAAGAAGCAGGGCCCAGGCGGCATTCACGCCGCTGCCCAAGGCCGCCATTGCCAAACCGACCCCGACCTGTTCCGGCGCGCGAGGCATCTGATAGGCGGCCCAGGCTTCATGCCAAATAAGCAGCGCCGCTACAATGATCAGCGCGCCTTCCAAAACGGCGGAGAAATACTCAACCTTGGCATGGCCATAAGGGTGGTTTGCATCCGCCGGCAAGGTTGAAAGCCGCACCGCCATCAGCGCGGCTAGTGCCGCTGCGACATTCACAATGCTTTCCAGGGCGTCGGCGTAAAGGGCGACGGATCCTGTGACCCACCAGGCAAGCGCCTTCAGGGCCAAAACCGCCACCGCAATCGCCACGCTGAAGGCGGCGAGTTGCGTGGCGTTGGAATGCCGGGCCTCAACCATGGCGGGGGTTTAGCCCAGGCGGCCTAGACCGAAAAGTACTTGGCCCGCGGGTGATGCAGCACAATGGCGCTGGTGGATTGTTCGGGATGGAGCTGCCATTCATCACTCAGCGAAACCCCAATCCGTTCAGCATCCAAAAGCTTGAGCAAGCCTTCCTGATCTTCCAGCTTCGGGCAGGCCGGATAGCCAAATGAATAGCGCCCGCCGCGATAGCCTTGCTGCAGCATTTTTTCGATATCGCGATCATCCTCGGCCGCGAAACCCAATTCGGCGCGGATGCGCTTATGGACATATTCCGCCAGCGCTTCCGCCATCTCCACTGAAAGCCCATGTAGATAGAGGTAATCCTGATAGCGGTTTTCCTCAAACCAAACGCGCGCGATATCGGATGCTTTTTGGCCCACAGTGACTACCTGCAGGCCAATCACATCGCGCGCATTCGGCCCATCATCCACATCGCGCACGAAATCGGCGATGCAATCGCCATCTTCCTTGGGCTGGCGTGGCATATTGAAGCGGCAGACTTCGGTCACGCCATCTTCCGCAAACAGGATCAGATCATTGCCTTGGCCAGCGCATTTCCAATAGCCATAAATTGCCTGCGGCTTCAGGATATTCTGTTCTTCCGCAAGTGCCAGCATGCGCTTGAGCATCGGGCGCAATTCCTGCTTGGCCCAGCCGAGGAAATCATCGAGCGAACGCCCTGCCTTCCGGAAACCCCATTGGAATTGATAGAGGCTGCGTTCATTGATGAAGGGCACCAGCGCCTTGGGGGCGGCTTCCAGCACACGCGCCCCCCAGAAGGGCGGATTTGGCACAGGGCTTTCGCCGGCCACGCGCCGGCGGCGGGTTTGCGCGTATTTCACATCAACGGGGGCAAAGCCGCGCGGGTCCGCCGTGCCGAGCGTGCGCTTTTCATTGCGCGCCTTGCCGGAGCGCTTGGTTTGCAGCGCGGCCAGATAATCATCAAAGCCATTGCCCATGACCTTGTCCATCAAGTGCAGGCCATCAAAGGCATCTCGCGCATAGGCGACACGCCCGGAAGCATAGGCGCGCACGCAATCATCTTCGACGTAATTGCGCGTCAGCGCAGCACCGCCGAGCAATACGGGAATATCCACGCCCTGGCGTGACATTTCTTCCAGATTCTCGCGCATCACCACGGTGGATTTCACGAGCAAGCCGGACATGCCAATGGCATGCGCCTTATGTTCGCGCGCTGCCGCGACAATTTCCGTGAGCGGCACCTTGATGCCCAGATTGACCACGCGATAGCCGTTATTGGTCAGGATGATATCCACGAGGTTCTTGCCGATATCATGCACATCACCCTTCACGGTGCCGAGGACGATGGTCCCTTTTTCTTGGCCTTCCACCCTTTCCATATAGGGTTCCAGATAGGCCACGGCGGATTTCATGGTCTCGGCCGATTGCAGCACGAAGGGAAGCTGCATCTTGCCCGCGCCAAACAATTCACCAACCACCTTCATGCCATCCAGAAGAACATCATTGATGATGGAAAGCGGGGCGATGCCCTTGGCCAGCGCATCAGCCAATTCATCATCCAGCCCCTTGCGGTCGCCATCAATGATGCGGTCCTTGAGGCGCCCTTCCACCGTCTCCGCCCGCTTCTTGGCGGTGGCATCGGCGGCTTTGCGGCCCGCGAAAAGCTCAAGCAGCTTTTGCAGCGGGTCATAGCCTTCGGTGCGGCGGTCAAAAATCAAATCCTCCGCAACCTTCACCTCCTCGGCTGGGATCTGGTGCAAGGGTTTGATTTTGGAGACATGCACAATCGCCCCGGTCATGCCGGCCTTCACGGCATGATCAAGGAACACGCTGTTCAGCACATGCCGCGCGGCGGGGTTGAGCCCGAAGGAGATATTGGAAAGACCGAGAATGATCTGAATATCGGGAAAAGCATCCCGGATCATGCGAATGCCTTCAAGTGTCCAAAGGCCAAGCTTACGGTCATCCTCATTGCCGGTCGCGACCGTGAAGGTCAGCGGGTCAATCATGAGGTCTGATTGCGGCAGCCCGTGCTTGTCGCAGGCGAATTCCACCAGGCGCCGCGCGATCCTCAGCTTATCTTCCGCGGTCTTCGCCATGCCGACTTCGTCAATGGTCAGCGCAATCACCGATGCGCCGAATTTCCGCGCGAGCAACATGCGGTCTTCGGCGGCTTTCTCGCCTTCTTCGAAATTGATCGAATTGATGATGGGCTTGCCGCTATGCAGCTTGAGTGCCGCTTCAATCACCGGGGTTTCGGTGGAATCAATCACCAGCGGGCCATTCACGCTGCTGGTGAAGCGGCGAATCACTTCGCTCATTTCCGCCATTTCATCGCGGCCGACAAAGGCGGTGCAGATATCAAGGCTGTTCGATCCCTCGGCCATTTGTTCGCGACCCATGGCAACGCAGCCATCCCAATCGCCCGCCGCCTGACGTTCACGCCAGGCCTTGGATCCATTGGCATTGCAGCGCTCGCCGATCGAGAAATAGGAATTTTCCTGGCGGAGCGCAGTCGCGGTGTAAAGGGAGGCGACGGAAGGCACCCAATGAAATTTGCGCTTGATGGGTGCGGGGCGATGCGCGGCACCGCCAAGCTTCCGCAGCATCGCATCCAGTGCCGTGATATGCGGGGTGGAGGTACCGCAGCAGCCGCCGATCAGGTTCAAGCCATCTTCAACAACAAAGCGTTCCATCCAGGCTGCGAGTTCTTCCGCGCCCAGCGGGTAATGGGTTTTGCCATCCACCAATTCCGGCAGGCCGGCATTGGGCTGGCAGGAAATCAGCCCCGGCCAGTTTTGTGAGAGCCAGCGCACATGTTCAGCCATTTCCTGCGGGCCGGTCGCGCAATTAAGCCCCATCAGCGGCACATCCAGCGCATGCACAACGGTGGTAGCGGCGGCGATATCGGGGCCGACCAAAAGCGTGCCGGTGGTTTCCACTGTTACCTGCACAAAGATCGGAATATCGGAACCCGCTGCCTTGCGCGCGATTTTCGCCGCATTCACGGCGGCCTTGATAAACAGCGTATCCTGATTGGTTTCTGTCAGCAGCGCATCCGCACCGCCCGCAATCAGACCGCGGCATTGTTCCACTAGCGCGGCTTCCAAAGCGTCATAGGTGATATTGCCAAGGCTTGGCAGCTTGGTACCCGGGCCGATATCACCCACCACCCAACGATGCCGGCCATCGGCGAAGCTCTCCGCCGCTTCGCGCGCCAATTCAACGGAAAGCTTGTTGATTTCAAAAGCGCGGTCTTCAAGTTCAAATTCGGCCAGCGTCACCGGCGAACCGCCGAAGCTATTGGTCAGCACCATATCGGCGCCCGCTTCGTAATAGCCGCGATGAATATCGCGCACGATATCGGGGCGCGATAGGTTCAATACCTCCGTGCAGTTTTCCTTGCCCCAGTAATCACGATCCACCTCCAGCGCCATGGCCTGTACGCGGCTGCCCATGCCGCCATCACAAAGCAAAACGCGGTCACGAAGGGCGTCGAGAAGATGCGGGCGCGCCATGGGGAAACCTTCAGGAAACGGGGGTGGAAACAGAAAGCGGCAGGCGTTCGGCAGACCAAAGACAGAGCGAAAGATCAGCGGGGATAGAGCTGACGCGTGGCGCGGTGCAGCCTGCACCGCCAAGCCAGCCGGCCATCGCGGCGTCATCAAAGCCAGGCCAGCGATGGGCGTAGCGTGTCAGCAGATCGGCGCGGTCATGCGATGCCAAATCCAGGATCAGCAGGCGCCCGCCGGGCCGCAAAACCCGCGCGGCTTCGGCCAAGGCGGCGGCGGGGTCTTCCGCGTAATGCAGCACCATGTGCAGCGTCACGGCATCAAACGCGGCATCGGGCAAAGGCAGCCGATACATATCCGCCTGCCGCACGGCGATATGCGCAAGGCCCCGTTCCGTCAGGCGGCTGCGCGCCAGTGCCAACATGTCGCGGGAGGCATCAATGCCAAGCCCTTCATCAATGCGGGGCGCGAGGCGTTCCAGAACACCACCTGTGCCGCAGCCGACATCAAGCAGCCGGCCAAGGCGCGGGCTTGGCAGAGCATTCAGTAGGGCGGTTTCAATCGCCTCGGTCGGCAGGCCCAGGGCGCGGGTTTCATCCCAATCGGCGCCGTGGCTGCGGAAACTATCGGAAGCGATGCGCGCCCGTTCCGCCGCCAGCCGCGCCGCAGCCCGCCGATCAGCGGCCAGCATCGGGTCCGATTCCGGCAGGCGGGCGAGGATTTGGCGGGCCAGATCAGCCTCTGGCGCCATTTGGAACCAGGCATTGGCGCCTTCCGGCGTGCGGGTCAGCAGGCCGGCTTCCACCAGAAGCTTCAAATGCCGGGACAGCCGGGGCTGGGATTGGCCGAGGATTGCCACCAATTCCGTGACGCACCAGGCGCCACGGGCACAAAGCGCCAAAAGGCGAAGCCGGGTGGGCTCTGCCGCGCCACGTAATTGGGAAAGGACATCCTGCATGGGGATGACATAGACATAAACATATTCTTATGTCTAGTGTCTGGTGCCGAAGGGCGGTAACACCGCACTGCTCAATCGTCCACTCATCTAGGCTGTCACCATGGCTTGGTCGCTCGATACGCGCATACCCGTCCACCTCTTAATGCCGGGTCAAAGCCCTGCACCGGGTATGGCCCTGCTTGCGGAAGCGCCGACCGCGGCTTCAGCCACCGCCATGGCGATCTTTACCCTGCAAGGCGTCCATGCGCCGGGGTGTGCCTGTTGTTCGCCACGCGGGCCGGTGGCGGAGGCCTTGGATCGCCTGTTTCTTGGCCGTGTCCGGGGGGAGCTTCCCTGGTTCACGGCCATCGCTGCCCTACCCCATAGCGCCGCAGGGGCCGAGGCGATTCGCCAGACCCTGACGCTGGATAAGGCGTGTTCAGCGCGCTTTCGTCTGCTGGGCTGACGCAAGCGTCCGCGTGGCGGTAAAGCCCTTCAGGCCTTTTTGTCGGTGGAGAGGTTTTTGACCTCATCCATCGCTTCCGCGAAGCGCTTTTGCAGCACCGACAATGCCTCACCGCTTGATCTTTGGATCAGATCGGCCAGTTCCTGCATTTGGCCCACAGCGCGCTCGTAGGTGGCCTTGGCCATTTCGGCGCGTTTGGCGGCCTGTTCCTGTGCATCGCTTGGTTTGGCCATGGAACGCATGGCATCCTGCATTTCCGCGACCGATTGCTGCACGATTTCCATATGCCGTTCGGCAACGGCACGTGCCCCTTCAAGCGCGACCCTATTGGCAGCCGAGATGGCTTCCAAATTCTTCTGCTGCGCTTTGGCAAGTTCCGTCATGTCCGGCATGGCCGGCAGACGAAATTCTGCCATGATTTTCGTGATGTCCATATTGGGCTTGAAGCTGAAGGGGTCGGTCATGGGGGGCTCCGGTTGAAGGATGCCCAGTATAAGCCGGCTTAGCCCAAGGTCACGAAGTTTCCGCAGCTTCCTGAAGCGGTAGCGGCGTGGCTTCGCCCCGCAATAGGCCAAGCGTACGGGCGATCCGTTCTGCTCGATCCAGCGCTGAATCCAGGGCCGCCATGGTGCTACCCATATCGGGGCTGTCATCACGTGCCCAGGCGCGGATCGTCGCCAGCCATACGCCCGTAAGCCCAAGCGCGAGCAGCCGCGCTTCACAGCTTTTTGCCTCAATTTCTGCGGCTTCCAGCATCCAGCGCATGGAAACACCGATATGAGGGGCAAGCGCCAGCGCCAGCAGGGGATCGCGGCGCATATCTTCAATCAGGCGCAGAATGCCTTCCCGATGGGGCTGCATGGCATCCAGCCGACGCATCAGCACGTCAAAAATCCGATCCCTTGCGGGCCCGTCCTGGCCAGGAATGGTACCGGCCAGAACGGCGTGATCCATCACGCGGCCATGCAGCAGCAAAAGATCCAGCCGCGTTGGGAAGCGTTCCCGCAGCATCGCCGCCTCCTTGCCTGCTTCCGCGGCAAGGCGGCGCATGGAAAGCCCTGGCCAGCCATGCCGGCTGATCACACGCCAGAGCGCCGCGACAAGGGAATGATCTTCGGGATCCATCATGGGGTCTCATTAAACCAGATTGACCGGTCCGCGCCAGATGAGCCTTGTTCGCCGGTGCGGACCAATGGCGCCGGGCAGGGGTTTGTCGCGGGCGGGGCTTTGCGTTTCACCCAGCGCGCGCGACCCCGCGTTGTTTTCAGTCCCCAAAAACATTCATGCCGTTCACGGGGATATTGATGATTCCGGGACCATCCAGGATGACTGGCGTAGGCAGCGGCGCCCACAATAACGGATTGCCCGCTGTAACCGCGTCAAACACGCCGATATGGGTGATGGTACCGGGGGTGCTGGTGAAGGTGAACCTTACTTGGGAAACATTGTATTGCAGGCCGGTGCCGAAAAAAGTGACCGCTTGGCGCGCATAGCCAGTGCCGGTTGGTTCGCCCGAAATACCTGAGACATCTGAACCACCGGTCCCGAGCGCGATAAAGACAGCGGCGGGCAGGGCTGGGCGGCGCCCGGCCGCGGCGCGGCTAAGCATGTTTTTTGCGTAATTGGTCAAGGAGGTCATGCGACTATTCCCATTGCGGCAGCTTCGACGAAGCCGAATGTTGCGGGGTGGTGGGCGCGTCCGACATATCGCTTGGGCATTGCAGAAGCGGTGATCAGACGCGTCAGGTTTCTCAGATCATCACGCAACAACTGCGCCATCTGGCCAGCGCCAGCTTGTGCCATCGCTCATTGCAAGGCGCTTGTTCGTGGCGCCGTCTGAGACATAAATGACGCAACGCGGATAGGTTGCCGCTGCCGGCAGGGTTGCCACCGTATAGGCCGGCAATTGCAGCGGCGAACCTGCCTGTACCGCGCCCGTGCCCTTGCCCAGCAGCAGTAACGCCACGTTTGTACCGGCGCCCTGCGCCGTGACTTGTGGCGGTGCTGTGCCGCCGGCCCCATTGATGCGCACGAAATTGACCGGCGTGGCCACGGCATTGACTTCAAGGGCAATATTGCCGCGGCTATTGAGCCGTATGGGCGCGATATTCTTTGCTGACAGCGCAGGGGGAATATTTGTGTCCGCCCCGGTTGCCGCAATGCTAGGTGTACCATCGGCTATGCTGCCGGTGACGGTTAGCTGATTGACGTTGCTGGCCGGTGTGGCGACGGCAAAGGCATGGGCGCCTGGCGCGCCACCCATCGAAATATTGCCTTCAGCAAAGCGCATCCGCTCAGTACCGCCAGCGCTGAGCGCCAAGGCGCCTGTGCTTGGCTGAAACAGCCCCGTATCTTCTGCGCCAACCATGGCGCCGGGCCGATCAGCACGCCCCGCCGGGGCGGCTGAAGCGACAAAGCCATTTGTGCTGGCATTGATCAACGGTCCGTCATTGCCATTGCCAAGCAATGCCGGTGAGCCAAGGAAAACCTTATTGGGTGCGCCGGTGATGACATTGGCCAGATGAATGGCGGTCGACCCATCATTCAGACGATTGAAGCGCTCAGCGCGAAGGGCAAAGATATCAAGCCGGTTATTGCTGCCATTGACACGAATGGCGTTGCTTTCAGCGACATCAACGCGAAGGTTGCCGATTTGCAGACGCACATTGTTGCTGTCGATCTGGATGCCAGCTGCGCCGGCCAAAGGTATTGGGGCACCTGCGCCGATGACCTCCCCCTGGGTTGTGATATTCGCGATCCGGCCTTCCACCCCATTTCCATCAATCCAGACGCCGTATTTCGAGAAATCCGCATAGATATTGCTGCCGTAGAATTTGGTTGTAACTCCCGATGCGGAGGAGCTGAAGCGGAGCGTGGAGCGCGCGCCGAGCACGAAGATATCGTCAAGAAAAACGCCATCAACCTTGCGGAAAACCAGGGCATCCTGATTTTTCTGTTGCCAGGCGAGGACATCCAGGTCGCTGGTCTGGAAGGTCCAGAAATGTACATGTTCCAGCCGGCAAATATCATAGCAGCGATCAATCTCCACGCCGCGGGTGAAGACCTGGCCGCGCAGGCGCTTGATGCTCATGCGTCCCGAATTGTCGCACCAAATGCCACGATTGACCGAAACCAGGAGGATGTTTTCGAAATCCACCGCGCCAAGACAATCCTGCACGCGGAAGACATAATCATAATCGGTCGGAGCCCAGGTGGCGGAAGGAAGCGGGTGATATTGACGAACGGCGATATCCCGAACGATGGATCCGCGGGCCATCGATCCTGAAAAGGTGAAAGGCGTAAAGCCGGTCTGGTCTATCTTGAACCAGGTTCCGTTTGCCTCATTCGGGCCTTCGGTGAAGCCTGAACCTTGCAGCGTGACCGTGACGCCATTCATGACAATGGGGCTCGCGATGCGATAGACGCGCGCACCAAATTGCAGGATGCCGCCGCCGGAGACCTTGAGAGCGTCGATTGCTGCCTGGATAGCTGGCCCGTCATCGACAAGGCCATTGCCGATGGCGCCGAAATCACGCACGTGAGCGGGCCGATCAGCGAAAAGTCCCTTACGCAGCTGTGCAAGGCTGGCGCGGCGCGTCGCGAGTGTTGAGCCGCTTTCTTGCACGATCGGCAGCACATCGGAATCGAGCGTGGCGGAGGCGGTTGGCAGCGCGCTGATCTTAGTGTCTGACATGGGTTACCTTTCCATGGTTGTGGCCAGCGCTTCGGAGTTTTGATCCGAAGCTCGGCGCGATATGGGTTTTTGGGATTGGAATGGGCTTCAAAACAGCAGCAATTGGCCACCTTGTTCGAGCAGGAGAACGCCGCCATCTTCAGTCAATAAACGGGGCGGCGCGCCGATGGCGAATGGCGCTGAAAGTGTGGCGTGATTGGTATCAGCCGTATTGAACGCCCGAACGCGATAGCCGCCGCCTGGGGCCTGCGCCGGAAACAGGACACTCGCCCGGCGATTGGCGACTGCGGAGGAAAGAGTGGCAAGCACGGTTCCGGCTGTATTGCGCAGCTGGAAGGTGATGTTGCTGATATTGCCCTGGATGGTGACAGCGACGGGGATGGAGGCACCGGATTCTATGGCATCGGGAAACGCATCAAAGATGATGGCGCGCGCTTCGGGATTTGCTGTCAGGATAGGGCTGAAGGGGAAATTGGCCGAACGCTGAATGGTTGGTGGAGCGCCAGAGGCATCCAATACCGTTGGGGCGCTGGTCAGATTCCCGTAGCGCAATGAAAGCATTGTGCTGCCATCACTGGCCTGCACCATAATAACGTCGCCAACGCGCACACGATCAGCATCGGCGGCGAAATAGCCTGGGGCTTCGGTTTCGGCTCGGCTATCCGTGGTGCGGTAATGCCATAGGGTGAAGCCATTCGCGGTACTGAGCACCGTGAGGTTGGTGGCGATGAAGGGCATGGACGCTCCTGATGCGTTGCGCGCAGCAGGGCAGGCGCCCGGCTGGTGGCAAGCTTGGGTGAAGGTTCTGGGAGAAGGGGAGGGGAGCTTCGGGCGCAATTCGGACCTTGATGAGGGGTCAGATAAAGGAGAATAAACCTATTGTCAAGGAAAAAAAGCTTTTAGGGCCAAATTTTTTCCGCCCCTCAAGATCACGCCAAATTCCGCTACAAGGGGATTCTTGCTTGCGGAGTCCGCTGCCCATGATCCTTCGGCTTATTGCTTTTCTCGTTCTGTTGCTGCCAGGCATCGCCACGGGGCAGGAACGCGTGGTCAATGTCTATAATTGGTCGGATTACATAGACCCTTATGCCGTGCAGCGCTTCACGCGCGAAACGGGCATTCGCGTGCGCTATGATGTCTATGACAGTCTGGAAACTCTGGAAGGCAAGCTTTCCGCCGGGCGTTCGGGCTACGACATCATTGTGCCGACCAGTGAACCAAGCTTTGCGCGGCTGCTGCGCGCTGGGGCGCTGGCGCCGCTGGATCGTGCGCGTATTCCTAATTGGCGCCATCTTGATCCGACGCTGATGGCGCGGGTGGCCGAGATTGATCCGAGCAATCGCCATGGCGCGATTTATTTGTGGGGCACCGTCGGGCTTGGTCTCAGGCTTGATCGGATCAGGGCGATTGCGCCTGATCTGGCGCTGGACAGCTTGGACACATTGTTCAAGCCAGAAAACGCTGCGCGGCTGGCGCGGTGCGGCATCATGGTAATGGATAGCGCCACCGATGTGCTGCCTTCCGTACTGCGCTGGGCGGGGCGTGATCCGAATGCGCATGGGCTTGATGATCTGCGCGCGGCGGAACAGGCGCTGATGGGGATACGCCGGCATGTGCGCGCCATTATCCCGTCTAGCGCCATTCTGGATGCGCTGGCCAATGGTGAAGCCTGTGTGGCGCTTACTTATTCCGGTGATGTCATTCAGGCGCAAGCACGCGCAAAAGAAGCCGGGCGCGGGGTGGAAATTGGCTATGTTGCGCCGCGCCAGGGCGCGCAGCTTTGGTTTGACATGCTGGCAATTCCAGCTGATGCGCCAAACAAGGAAGCGGCGCATGATTTCATTAATTTCCTGCTGCGCCCCGATGTGATGGCCGGCATCACCAATCATGTGCGCTACCCGAATGCGGTGCCGGGCTCGCTTTCTGCTGTTGATGTCGCGGTGCGTGAAGACCGCAATGTCTACCCGGATGAGGCAATGCTGGCCTCTAGTTTCATCGCCAGCACCCCGCCGCGCGACATTGAACGCGCGCGCAGCCGGTCATGGTCGCGTTTCAAGGCGGGCCGTTGATCCTGTGCTGATCGCGACTGCGCTGGAGAAGCGCTTTGGCGCGGTGCGTGCTTTGGCCGGGCTTGATTTGGCGATCAAGCCTGGGGAGTTCTTCGCGCTGCTTGGCGCATCGGGTTCCGGTAAATCCACGCTGCTGCGTGTGTTGGCTGGCTTTGATGCGCCGGATGCCGGTACGCTTAGGCTGGATGGGCAGGATTTGCGGCCCGTGCCCCCCTGGGCGCGGCCCATCAACATGATGTTCCAATCCTATGCGCTGTTTCCGCATATGAATGTCGCTGACAATATCGCCTATGGGCTGAAGCGCGCCGGGGTGCCAGTGGAAGAACGCCGCAACCGTATTGCAGCGGCGCTTGAACTGGTGGGGTTGCAAGGGCTGGAAGCGCGGAAGCCGCAGCAGCTTTCCGGCGGGCAGAAGCAGCGTGTGGCGCTGGCGCGCAGCCTGGTCATGCGCCCGCGCTTGCTATTGCTGGATGAACCCATGGCGGCGCTGGATGCGGGGTTGCGCGAACGCACGGGGCTTGAACTCCGTGCCCTGCAACGCAAGACCGGCGCGGCCTTCATCATGGTCACGCATGATCAGCAGGAAGCCCTGGCACTCGCTGATCGGATCGCCGTGCTGGAAGGGGGGCGCGTCGCGCAAATCGGGCCGCCGCAGGAAGTTTATGCGCGGCCCGCGACGCGCTTCGTCGCACGCTTTCTGGGCGCGGCGAATGTGCTGGAAGGGCGGATGCGGAATGGCGTGTTTGAAAGCGCGGAGGCGGGCGCGGATATCGCCATGGGCTTGCCCACGGACACAGTCGCCATTGCCTTGCGTGCGGAACAAATCCGGCTGGCCAGCGCTGATGAAGCGCCTTCTGTGACGGGTATTCTGGAAGATGCCGCGTTTCGTGGTGATGATTGGCTGATGGTTGTTCGCCTGCCGGGTGGTGCTTCCCTGCGCGTGCTGCATAACGCGCCACCGCCCGCGCCCGGTAGTGCGGTTTCGTTAACCTGGGAGGCGGGTGCGGTGGTACCGCTTTTCGCCTGATGCCGCGCGGCATCCTGCTTGCGCCGCTATGGACTTGGTTGCTGCTGCTGGTCGCGGCGCCCCTGTTGATTCTGGTGGTGATGGCCTTGGCGACACCGGCAGATGGTGTGCCGCCCTTCATGCTCGGCTGGCGCTTTGCCGCCTTCGCCATGCTGGTCGAAGATTTTTATTATGCCGATGCTTTGGTTGCGGCTTTGCGCCTGGCGGCGACCACGGCAGGGCTTTGTCTTTTGATCGCCTATCCCATGGCGCTTGGCATGGCGGGCGTGCGGCCAGCCTGGCGACTTCCCATGCTTGCGCTGCTCATGTTGCCCTTCTGGACAGGATTTCTGCTTCGCATCGGGGCCTGGATTGGGTTGTTGCGTGATGAAGGCCTGATTAATCATCTGCTACGTGGCTTGGGAATCACTGATGCACCTTTGGCCTTGCTGTATACCGAAGGCGCGATGCTGGTCGGCATGGTGCACGCCTATCTGCCTTTTGCGGTGCTGCCGATTTTCACCGCACTGATCCGGCTTGACCCCGCATTGTTGGAAGCGGCGGCTGATCTTGGCGCGCGGCCGGCGCGGGTATTTTTCAGCGTCACCCTGCCGCTGACCTTGCCTGCGGCGGCGGCGGGCTTCCTGCTGGTGTTCATTCCGGCGGCTGGGGAGTTTGTCATTCCCGAATTGCTTGGCCCGCCAGAGGCGCAGGTGATTGGCCGGGTGCTCTGGCAGGAATTTTTTCAGAACCGAGACTGGCCCCTGGCGGCGGCTTTGGCGCTGGCCTTGCTGGCGCTGCTGATCCTGCCCATCCGATGGTTCCAAAGACTGGGGGCGGGGGCATGAAGCCGGGCGGGGTGGTGCGCGCGGTGATGCTGGCGGGCTTCCTGTTCCTGTGGCTGCCCATCCTGCTGCTGGTGGGCTTTGCCTTCAGCGCGGATCGCATCCCCTTCCAATGGGGCGGGTTTTCGCTGCGCTGGTTCGGCGTGCTGGCGGCCAATGAAAGGCTGCTGGAAGCCGTTTGGCTTTCGCTGCGTATCGCGGCGGCTTCTGCGACGCTGGCGGTGCTGGCGGGCGGTGGCATTGCCTTTGCGCTGGCGCGGTTTGGTCCCTTTCGCGGGCGGGCGCTGTTCGGCGCCTTGATCGGCGCGCCACTGGTGCTGCCGGAAGTTGTGATTGGGCTTTCGCTGCTGCTGCTTTTTGTCGCCCTGGAAGGTGTGATCGGCTGGCCCGCGGGGCGTGGCGCTTTCACCATCCTGCTTGCCCATGCCAGTTTCGGTGCAGCCTATGTCGCCGTGGTGGTGCAGGCGCGCCTCGCAGAAGCCGAACGCAGCCTGGAAGAAGCCGCGATGGATTTGGAGGCAACACCCTTGGTCGCGTTTTGGACCATCACCTTGCCCCTGATCGCGCCGGCCCTATTGGCGGGATGGTTGCTGGCCTTCACGCTTTCGCTTGATGATGTGGTGGTTGCCTCCTTCGTTTCCGGGCCGGCAGGAACCACGCTGCCGATTGCGCTGTTTTCGATGCTGCGGTTGGGCGTGACCCCAGAGGTGAATGCGCTCGGCGCGCTCGTGGTGTTGGTGGTGGGCAGCATGCTGGCCTTGGCGCTATGGCTGTTCGGGCGCGGGCGGGCGTGATGCGCCGCCATGATTCGGCCCTGAGGTTTGACGTATAATCGCGAAATGCGCGTTCTTCCCCTCGTCCTTTTGCTGCTGTTGGCCGCCTGTGCCGAACGCTGGGAAAAGCCCGGCGCGACGGAAGCCGATTCGGATACCGCGCAAGCCGCCTGCAGCGCCCAGGCCGCCGAGGAGATCAAGCCCGCCATGGTCTGGATGCAGGTGCAGCCGGCCTATTGGGAACCGGGTGAGACCCATTGCTGGACCGCCCCTAATGGTGTCACGCGCTGCACCCGCCGCCCGCCGCGCCTCCGCCCGCCGATCTATGATTGGGTGGATGTGAATATCCCGGCCCGTCAGGAAGCCCGCGCCAAATGCCTGGCTGAGCAGGGCTTCACTTATAAGGGATTGCGCCCGCTGCGGCTTTTTTGAGCATCCCTGGGTTGATGCTGAGGGGGTGCGGGATTAGTTTGCCGCGTCTCCTGCAAAGGTTCCCTGACCCATGAAGCTCATCGCGGATCGTCTCGATCGAATTTCGCCCTCCCTCACCATTGCCATGACCGCCAAGGCGCGCGCGCTGAAGGCGGCCGGCAAGGATGTGATTGGCCTTTCCTCCGGGGAGCCAGATTTCGACACCCCGCGCAATGTGAAGGACGCAGCGATTGCGGCGATTGAACGTGGTGAGACGAAATACACCGATGTCGCCGGCACGGTAGAACTCCGCAAGGCCATCTGCGCCAAGTTCAAGCGTGATCATGGCATTGACTATACGCCGGAAGAAATCCTGGTCGCCACCGGCGGCAAGCAGGTGATCTTTGACGCGCTGGTGGCGACGATCAATCCAGGCGATGAGGCGATCATCCCCGCGCCGTGCTGGGTTTCCTACCCGGATATCGTGGCGCTGGCGGAAGGCACGCCGGTAATCGTGCAATGCGGCCAGAATTCCGGATTCAAAATGACCGCTGAGCAATTGGAAGCCGCGATCACGCCGCGCACCAAATGGCTGATCCTGAACAACCCCTGCAACCCGACCGGCGCTGCATATAACGCCGCTGAGTTGAAGGCGCTGACGGATGTACTGATGCGCCATCCGCATGTCTGGGTTTTCACCGATGATATCTATGAAAAGCTCGCCTATGATGGCTTTAAGCCGGCGACGGTGTTGGAAGTGGAGCCGCGCCTGAGGGACCGTACGGTCACCATGAATGGCTGTTCCAAGGCCTATGCCATGACCGGCTGGCGCATCGGCTTTGCCGGCGCGCCCATTTCACTGATCAAGGCGATGGATAAGCTGCAAAGCCAATCCACTTCCAATACGTCTTCCGTGTCTCAGGCAGCGGCGGTTGAAGCACTGACCGGGCCGCAGGATAGCATTGAGGATATGCGCAAGGTCTATGAACGCCGGCGCAATCTGGTGGTGGATATGCTGAATGCGGCGCCGGGCTTGCGCTGCCATAAGCCGGAAGGCGCGTTTTACGTTTTCCCGGATATGCGCGGCTGCATCGGCAAGACCACGGCGGGTGGCAAGAAGATTGGAACCGATGAGGATTTCACCATTGCGCTGTTGGAAGAAGTGGGCGTTGCCACCGTGCATGGCGCAGCCTTCTTGAGCCCGGGGCATTTCCGCATTTCCTATGCCACCTCGGATGACGTGCTGAAGGAAGCCTGCACGCGCATTAAGAAATTCTGCGCGGGCATGAAGTGACGCCTGATTTCCGCCTGCGCCCCGTTGAGGAGGCGGATTTCGAACCCTTGCTGACCCTGAGTATCCGCGTTTTGCGCGTGGATCTCGAACGGCTTGGCCGCTTCAGGCCGGAACTTCGGCGCGAGCGATTTCGTGCGGTTTTCCATCCTGCCACGCTTTCGGCGATTGAAGTGGCCGGCCTATGCGTTGGGTGCATCGGTGCTGAACCACGCACTGACCATCTCCATATTCATGCCTTTTACGTGCAGCCCGAATTTCAGGGACGCGGGCTGGGGGCGGCAGTGCTGGCGCGGGTAACAGGGCAATACCCCGGCCTGCCTGTCAGGATCGAGGTGCTGAAGGGAAGCACTGCCTTGGGCTTTTGGCAGCGGCAAGGCTTCGGGAAAACGGGCGAAGAGGATTTCGACCTTTTGCTGGAACGGCCAGCGCCGCTTGGCTAAGCCGCCGGAGCGCCGTAATCTGTCAACGTCGTTAACAGGAAGTTTTCTCCATGCCCGCCCTTGCCGAACGTCTGAACCGCGTTTCTGTCTCTGCCTCTGTGATCATGACGATCAAGGCGCGGGAATTGGCGGCGCAAGGCATTAAGGTGATCAGCCTGGCATCTGGGGAGCCTGATTTTCCATCACCGCCGCATGCCATTGAAGCGGCGCATCAGGCGGCGCTGGCGGGCGATACCAAATACCCGCCGCAGGATGGCACCAGGCGGCTCAAGGAAGCGGTGCAGCGGAAATTCAAGCGCGACAATAACCTTGATTACGCCTTGGATGAGATCATGGTCACCAATGGTGGCAAGCAAAGCATCTTCAATGCCTTCATGGCGACGATAGATCCTGGCGATGAGGTGCTGATCCCCGCCCCCTATTGGGTTTCCTATGCGGAAATGGCGAAGGTTGCGGGCGGTGTCCCGGTGACCATCAACTGCCCGCAGAATAATGGCTTCAAGCTGCGGCCTGAGGATTTGGATGCCGCCATCACGCCCAAGACCAAATGGGTGATGATCAATTTCCCGAATAATCCAACCGGGGCTGCCTGTTCGCGTGCGGAAATGCAGGCGATTGCGGCGGTGTTGATGAAGCACCCGCATGTCTGGATCATGACCGATGATATGTATGAACACCTGATCTATGACGGGTTTGAATTCTGCACGATTGCCGATGTGGAACCGCGCCTGAAGGACCGCACGCTCAGTGTGAATGGCGCGTCCAAAACCTATGCCATGACCGGCTGGCGCATTGGCTTCTGCGGCGGGCCCAAGGCGCTGATCAAGGGCATGATGAATATGCAGGGCCAGGCGACGGCGGGGGTTTCCACCATCTCCCAGGCGGCAGTCGCTGCCGCCTTGGATGGCCCGCAGGATTTGGTGCGCGAAAGGGCGGAAGAATATCGCCAGCGCCGCGATCTGGTGGTGGATATGCTGAATGCCGCGCCGGGGATTTCCTGCCACAAGCCGGAAGGCGCGTTTTACGTCTTCCCGAATATCGCTGGCTGTATCGGCAAAACCTCCAAGGGCGGGCGCAAGATCGAAACCGATACGGATTTCGCCATGGCGCTTTTGGAAGAAAAATATGTCGCAACCGTGCAGGGCACGGCCTATGGCATGTCACCCTATTTGCGGATTTCCTATGCGACCAATACGGAAAACCTGCGTGAGGCCTGCGGCCGCATTCAGGAGTTCTGCCGCGAATTGAGCTGAAGGCGCCATGCTCCGCGCCGGGCGCGATTCGGATGCGGCGGGCTTCATTACGCTGATCCGGGATTGCTGGGCTGAGTATCCCGGCTGCGTGTTTGACCTGGACGGGGAAGTGACGGAACTCCGCGCCCTTGCCAGCTATTTTGCCGAACAAGATGGCGCGCTTTGGGTGGCGGAAGAAGCCGGCGCGGTGGTGGGCATGGTGGCGGCGCACCCGCTGCACGGCACGCCGGATTGGGAGATTTGCCGCATGTATGTTGCGGCGAGCCAACGCGGCACCGGTGTGGCTGCGGCCTTGCTCAGCACGGCCGAAGCCCATGCGCGTGATGCGGGGGCGGAGGTGATCCGGCTTTGGTCCGACACACGCTTCACCCGCGCGCATACATTCTACGCGAAGCTGGGTTATGTGCGGCAGGGGCCGATTCGCGTTTTGAATGATCTGTCCAATTCGCTTGAATTCCCCTTCATCAAGCCGGCGCGCGGTGTCGCGGTGCATCTGCTGGATGCCTCGGCAGCTGAACATGCCGAAAGGCCCTTGGCGGATATCCTGATCGCCTGTGTTGCCGCCGGCGCTTCAGTTTCCTTCCTGCCGCCATTGGGTGCCGAGGCCGCGCGTGATTTCTGGCGCCGCAGCCTGGCCGATATCGCGCTTGACAAGAAAGCCCTTTGGGTCGCCTGGGTGGATGGCGTGCTGGTGGGCACTGTCACGCTTGATCTGGCGATGCCGCCCAATCAGCCGCACCGCGCGGAAGTCGCGAAGCTATTGGTGCGCCCGGAAGCGCGGCGGCGCGGCGTCGGGCGGGCGCTCATGGCGGCTTTGGAAGTGGAAGCGGCGCAGCGCGGGCGGCGGTTGCTCACACTCGATACGCGCGCCGATGATGCTGGTGAAGCGCTGTATCGAAGCCTTGGCTGGCAGGAAGCCGGGCGTATTCCAGGCTATGCACTGAACGCGGATGGCAGCGCTGCGGCGACTAGTTTCTTCTACAAGCAGATAGGTGGCGCATGATCTCGACCGATTGGTGCCGCATGATGGCGGCCTATAACAGCGAAATGAACCGCCGGCTTTATGCTGCGGCGGATGGGCTTGATGCCAGCGCGCGTGAAGCCGATGGCGGTGCCTTTTGGGGCAGTATTCAAGGCACGTTTTGCCACCTCCTTTGGGGCGACACCACCTGGATGAGCCGCTTTGACGCTTGGGAAAAACCTGCAGTCGGCATGAAGCAAAGCCCTGTCATGATCACGGATTGGGCTGAGTTGAAAGCACGCCGCCAAGCCGCGGATGCGAAGATCGAAGCCTGGGCAGCGCGCCTTACACCCGAAGGCCTGGCTGCGCCGCTGACCTGGCATTCCACGATTATCGCACGCGATGTCAGCATGCCGCTATGGATTGCGGTGGGGCATTTCTTCAATCACCAGACGCATCATCGCGGCCAGGCGCATGCGCTGCTGACGCGCGCAGGTGCCGCGACGGGCGATACGGATTTGCCTTGGGTGCTCGACCTTCAGGCGCTTGGGTTGCTGTCGCCTAACGCCGCAGAAAATCCTTGAGCCAGGCCAGCACTTCCTCCGGCGCTTCCTCAGCCAGATAATGCCCTGAAGCCACTGCGCCACCCGTCACGGGGCCGGCCGCGTAATCGCGCCAAATCGTCAGCGCATCATACCATTTGGGGATGCTGCCCTTGGCCCCCCAAAGTGCGAGCAGCGGGCAAGAGATTTTCTGCCCCGCCGCGCGCGACGCACGGTCATGGTCCAGATCAATCGTAGTGGCGGCGCGGTAATCCTCACAAATCGCAGCGACCGTCCCGGGCAGATGCAAAGCCGCCAGATAATCCGCGCGCGCTTCAGGGTGAAAGAAGGATTTGTCCTTGGGTTCGCGCGATGTGTGCAGATCAAACCAATCTTCGATATCGCGTAGGATCATGCGTTCCGGCCTGTCATGCGGCTGGGCCAGCCAGAACCAATGATAATAGCCAAGACCAAAGGCCATATCCGCGCGTTCGAAATGTTCAAGCGTGGGGATGATATCCAGCACGCAAAGCCGTTCCACCGCATCCGGTGTATCCAGCGCCAGCCGATGCGCCACCCGCGCGCCGCGATCATGTGCGACAATTTGAAAGCGGGAAAAGCCAAGCCCCGCCATCAACGCCACCATATCGGCGGCCATTTCGCGCTTGGCATAGGGCGCGTGATTGGCGCTGACCGGTGGCTTGGATGAAAACCCATAACCGCGCAGATCGGGTGCAATCACGGTGAAGTCACGCGCCAGGATCGGCGCCACGCGATGCCACATGGCGTGCGTCTGTGGATTGCCATGCAGCAGCAAAAGGGGCGGGCCAGAACCCGCGCGGCGGAGCCGGATGCTCTGCCCATTGGCTTCCCGCGTTTCCAGCGTGAAGCCGGCAAAGAACGCCATATCAGCCGCCGCGTCGGGCAGCGCCGGGCCTGCCGGCATCAAAGCCCAGGAAGCCCGCTTCAAGCTGCGCCGCGCCGCCATCATTGGCAAAAAGCCGGGGCTTGATTGAAACACTCGGCGCGCGCGGCCCCAGCCGTGAAAGGCGCAGTGCTTCCTGCTGCGCGGCACGTTCGGCGCGTTCCTGTTCGGCACGGGCAGCGGCGGCGCTGCGCGCATTGCTCGGCCCGGAACTGCCGGCCATGCCGCGTGCGGAAAGCAGATAGAACAGGATATCATTGCGCCCCTGATCCACTGCCCAATCGGTGGGCGTCAGGCCAAGGGCGTTGCGGCCATTGAGGTCCGCGCCGCGATTGACCGCATCGCGCGCGGCGGCCAGATCGCCGCGCGTAATGGCATCGAATAGCGCGGGCGTTGGGGAAAGATTGGCGCTCTCATCAGCTGGAATGGGATCTGGCGCACGGCGCGCGGCCAGGCCGGGCAGGGCAGGGGGGCGTTGCTGCCGCGCACCTGGTTGGCCGGGCGGCGCCGCAAATTGCGCGGCGGCGGGCTGGATATCGGTGATCAGCAGGGCGATCACGGCCAAGGGGAAGAGGCGCGGCAGGGCTTTCATGGGGCGATATTAGCCGCGCCGCGCTTTTCCTGCCAGCGCTACCCCCAGGGGCCGCGCTGGGCTTGTGGTTTTTCCGTCGGCAGCGCCTGCCCCCAGGGGCTGCCGCTTGGCTGCGCGCCCATGCTGGCGGCCAGCTTTTCCAGCGCTGCCACGCGGTTTTCCGTGCGTGGATGGGTTGAGAACAAATTATCCATCCGCGCGCCCGAAAGCGGGTTGATGATGAACATATGGGCGGTCGCGGGATTGGCCTCGGCCCGCTGATTCACGCGCTGATGGGCATAATGTTCCAGCTTCTGAAGCGCCCCGGCCAAGGCCATGGGTTGGCCGCAAATCTCGGCGCCCATCTTATCGGCCTCATATTCGCGTGACCGGCTGATCGCCATTTGCACAATCGCCGCCGCAATGGGGGCCAGGATCACCATGAGCAGCATGCCGATAGGGCCAAAAGGGCTTTGCCCCTGCCGATCACGCCCGCGATTGAACATCATGCCGAATTGCGCCAGTGCCGAAATGGCGCCGGCGATGCTGGCCGTGACGGTCATCACCAGCGTGTCGCGGTTCTTGATATGCGCCAGTTCATGGGCGATCACGCCTGCGGCTTCCTGTTCCGAAAGCATCTCAAGCAGGCCGGTATTCACCGCAACTGCGGCATGTTGCGGGTTCCGCCCCGTGGCGAAGGCATTCGGTTGGGCTTCGTGGATCACGTAAAGCGCCGGCATGGGCAGGCCCGCATTGGCGGCAAGCTGCGCCGTCATTTCATAAAGCCGCGGCGCTTCCTGCGGGCTGATGTGCTGGGCATTATGCATCCGCAGCACCATCTTATCGCTGTTCCACCAGGAGAATAGGTTCATGCCACCGGCGAAAAGCAGCGCCATGATCATGCCCTGCTGGCCGCCAATGACTTGCCCGACCACGCCAAAAAGCGCGGTTATGGCTGCAAGCAGGATGACGGTGCGTGTATAGCCGGCCATGAGGCGCCTTTCCCTTTCCCTCAATGCAATACGTTACAGATCCCAGGTGATTTTGTCATGACCGAGAAACCCGCTGCCGAAACCCCGGCACCCCCCGCGCCGACGCCCGCCAAGGCGCCCCCTGCCAAACCGAAGGAGATTGGCGGCCCCAAGGGCCCAGAACCAACCCGCTTTGGCGATTGGGAACAGAAGGGCCGCGCCAGCGATTTCTGAGGCGGAGGCCCCGGGACGGGAGGCGAACGCGCTTGTGCCAACCAGTGAAGCATGCCCACCATATATTGGAGCGATCGTGCAAAACACTCGCCCGAGTCGCGCGTTTTTGTTTTGTTCGTTTTGTCGCGTCTAATGCATTGAAAAAAATGAAAAATAATCTTGATCAGTTCGGTTAAATGTTGCTTTTTGGTTCACTTTGGCGGGTTCGAAGCGATTTTCCTATCGCGAATCGGGCGCGCCAGCGCTGCCTCAGCGGCGTGCCAAAAGCAGGGCAAGCACCATGATAGCGCCCGCCGCCAGCGCCAAGGTGACAGGCAGGCCAAAGACCATCGTCCCCAACCCATAGGCGATGGGCCCAAGGGATTGGCCGCCGAAAAAGGAAAAGGCATGCAAGGACATGGCACTGCCGCGCGCCTGCGGGGCAAGCTCGGTCGCGCGGGTCTGGATGGCGTTGTGGATCATGTAGAAGCCAAGCCCAAGCCCCAGCCCCGCCAAGGTCGCCACTGCCAGGGATGGTGCCAGGGCGAAGCCAATCAGCGCCAGGGCGCCGGTGGCGCCGCCCATGCGGATAACGCCGGCCTGACCAAAACGGGCCAGCAAAGGCGCGACCAGGGCAGCGAATAGCAGCCCGCCCAGGCCAAAGGCGCCAATCGCAAAGCCCGCTTCCATGGTGCTGCCAATGGCGCGTTCGATCAGCAGCGGCGCGATGAAGGGGAAGACGCCGAAAACCAGGCCACCTTCCACCGCGACCGCGGCGAATAAGGGCAGCGCGGCGGGGTTGGCGATGATGCCGCAGTAGCGTTGCAGCGCGACTATCGGGTCATAGCGCGTCATGACTTCGCGCGCGGCGCCGCGCGCGGCCAGGATCAGGGCAACCAGGCCAAGAAAGGCGGCGATGGCGCAAACAACCAGCACGCCGCGCCAGCCGGCAATGGCGGCAATCGGCCCCGCCACCACGCCGCCGGCGATTTGCCCGCTAATGCCAAAGATCAGAATGCGCGACAGCGCCACCTGCCGGTATTTCAGCGATACCGCATCCCCCATGATGGCGAGCGTGAGCGGCATCATCCCCCCCGCCGCCATGCCGGAGGCGGCGCGGAAGGCCATCAGCCAGCCAAAGCTCGCCGAAACCGCGGCGGCGAACAGCATCACGCCCAGTAGCGCGACACAGATCATGACTATGCGGCGTTTGCCGATGGAATCCGCGACCGGCCCCAGAATTGGCTGCACCAGCGCGAAGGGGAGGGTATAGGCGGTGCCGAGCAGCGCGGCCTCGGCCGCTGTGACGCTGAATTCGCCGGCGATTTCAGCGACCGTCGGGTCCGTGACGCGGGTCGCAAAGGCGCCGGCAAAGACCGCTGGGCCAAAAATTGCCAGCACGCGGCGCATCTTGGCCTTTTCGGCGGCCTCGTCTTCCCCTGGCGCGGTCACGCGCGCACAGATTTGGCGGCAGCGATAAAGGCAGCGATGGCGGCGGGGTCCTTTATGCCGCGCGCCCGCTCAACGCCTGAGGACACATCCACCCCCGGCGCGCCAGAGGTCGCGATGGCCTCGACCACATTGGCGGGCGTCAACCCGCCCGCGAGCAGCCAGGGGCGTGGCGGCTTCTCATTCTCCATCAGCGCCCAATCGAAAGCCTGCGCATTGCCCCCGGGCAGGGCGCTGCCAGACGGCGGGCGGGCATCCAACAGGAAGTAATCCACTTTGTCTGCGTATGCGGGCAGGCGCGCGAGATCATTCTTGCTGCCAATGCCAAGCGCCTTCACCACAGGCTTGCCGAAACGGGCACGGATTTCGCCCGCCCGCGCCGGGGTTTCCTCCCCTTGCAATTGCAGGATATCGAGCGGCACTTCGGCAAGTATCGCGGCGAGCATGGCATCATCCGGGTCCACAAACAGTCCGACGCGTTTCGGGCCATCCGCGTAGGACCGCGCGAGCAGACCAGCCTGATTGGCCGTCACGGCGCGCGGAGAGGGCGGGAAGAAGACAAACCCCACCATATCCGCGCCTGCCTGCCGGGCCGCGTCCAGCGCGGCCGTATCCTTGATGCCGCAAATCTTGACCAGCACCGCCTAAAGCCCTGCCGCGATGGCGGTGGCGGCCTCTGCCGGGTTGGGCGCGCCGGTAATTGGCCTGCCGACCACAATCCAATCGGCACCCGCCGCCACGGCCTCGGTGGGCGTGGCAGTACGGGCTTGATCGCCGGCGGCGTTGCCGGCAGGGCGCACAGCCGGCACCACCAGGAAGGGGGCGGGGCCAAGGGCAGCGCGGAGCACGCCCGCTTCCTGTGGGCTGCACACCAGCCCATCCGCCCCGGCATTGAGCGCAAGGCGCGCCAAGCGCAACACCTGGTCAGCGGGGCTGGCGGCAACACCGGTGCTGGCCAGGGTTTCGGCGTCAATGCTGGTCAGCACCGTGACCGCCAGCAGCATGGGGCGATCAGCGCCGGCTTTTTCGGCCTCGGCCCGCGCGGCGGCGATCATGGCGGCACCGCCCGCGGCATGCAGCGTCATCATGGCGGGTTTCAGCGGCAGCAGGGACCGCACGGCGCCGGCGACTGTATTTGGGATATCGTGCAGTTTCAAATCCAGAAACACCGGGCGATGCCGCGCCATGGCGGTGACGATGGCGGGGCCGGCGGCGGTGAAAAGCTCCAGCCCTACCTTCAGGACGCCGCAATGTGGGGCGAGCGCTTGTGCAAGCGTTTGGGCACGCGCCGCATCGCCGGAATCAAGGGCAGGGATGATGCGGGCAGCGCCGCTTTGGGGGCGCGTGATCATGCGTTGGTCAAGGCCTTTTCGTCAGAGGATTGCCTGGCGGCGTTGAGCGCCTTTACCTGGGCTTCAAGCTCAATCACGCGGCGTTCCGCAACACGGCCGCGCCGGCGCGCGGGCATGGCAGCGGCCCAGGCGACGAAGGCGCCCACCAGAAAAGCGACAGCAGCAATGGAAAGCACGGCAATGGAGGCCGAGGCGGTCCAGGCAACATCAAAGGGCCAAAGGCGCAATTCGATGCTCTGCGGGTTCGAGAGCATGAAGAACACCACCAGAATAGCGAGGGGCAGGAAGATGAACCAGCGCATTGCGGGGCCTTCGGGGGTTAATCTCGTCACACAATCCCCGGTGGTGGCTTCGCGTCAAGGCATAATCGCGCTGATCTTGCCGGGCGCGAAGATCACATCCTGGAAAACGCTGCTGTCAGAAATCAGAAAAAAGCAGGCCGCTTTTGCGCGTTACGCTCGGCGTGCGGCGCGCTTGGCGGGCGCTGGCGGTTTTTTCGCATTGATGCGTTCGCGCAATTCCTTGCCGGGCTTGAAATAGGGCACGGATTTCGCTTCCACCGGCACCGCTTCCCCGGTGCGCGGATTGCGCCCGGTGCGGCCTTCGCGCGATTTTGTCGAAAAGGCGCCAAAGCCCCGCAATTCCACGCGATCACCCCGCGCCAGCGCTGCGGTGATTTCACCAAAAATCGTCGCCACAATCGCTTCCACATCGCCTTGTCGCAAATGCGGATTACTTGCCGCGAGCTGCGCGATCAGTTCCGATCTTGTCATGCTGGGTTTTCTCCCTCAGCGCTTCTTTTCCGGGCCCCTTAGTTTTTGGGGCACCTTTCAGCCTCTCCTGGTAGATACAAAGCCCGCAATGCCGCATGCCCAAGCCTGGGCCTTACGGGACTTGACCTATCTGGAAAACTGCCAGACCGCGCGTGGTGCGTCAACGCCAAGCCATTCTGAGATCAGCGTTTTGGCAAGGTTACCGACAAAGCGGTTGAGCAATTTCTCCACCCGGTCGCGTGGTTCAAGGTCCCGCACCGGCAGGTCTTCGGCCACCCCCTTCTGGGCAGCAAGCCAGGCGCGGGCCTCGGCTTCTCCGCCAATCGCGTCTATCAGGCCAAGGGGCAGCGCCTGCCGCCCTGTGAAGACCCGGCCATCCGCCAGCGGCCGCACACGGGCTTCATCCATGCGCCGGCCTGCAGCCACAATGCCAATGAATTGGCTGTGCAAATCTTCCAGCACGCGCATCATTTCTGCCCGGCCTTGATCCGTGAGCGGCTGGAACGGGTTGGGCTGCGCCTTGAAGGGGCCGGTCGCCAATATGTCCGGGCGGACACCAAGCCGGGCCAGCAATTCCGAAACATCAAAACTTTGCAGCAGCACGCCGATGGAGCCCGTGACCGTTGCCTCCCGCGCCACCACATGCTGGGCCGGCATGGCGATCATGTAGCCGGCTGACGCGGCCGTGCCGCCCATCAGCGCCACAATGGGCTTTTTTTCGGCAAAGCGCTTGAGCGCACCATGCAAAGCCTCACCACCCGCCATGCTGCCGCCGGGACTGTTTATCACCAGCAGCATGGCGCGGGCGGAGGCATCGCGGCTTGCTTCTTCGATCACTTCAAGCAGGCGGCGATCTTCGGTGATGACCCCTTCGATACGGAGCCGCAGCACATGATCATTGGGCGCAATCCCGCCCAAACCATCCCTGCCAAAAAGCGCGCCGAGCGCGGCGATGACGCCAATCACGGCCAGCACACGCCAAAAAGTGATGCGCCTGGAAAGGCGACGGCGGTCAGCGAGGAGATCGGCTTCAAGCGACATAAGCTGTTTGTGGCGCGCGGCGCGCCTTGGGGCAAGGGGCCTCAGACTTTTTAAGCCAAAAGGTGCCAAGTGATGGCCGACGTGCATGGCTGCGGCGCTGGTTCAGGTGAAATCGAATTCCTGGTAACCGCCGGCAGCGACCGCATCAGCGATACGGCGATATTCCACGGCGCCGCCATAATAGCCAAGCGTGCGACGGATATCGCGCCCTTCGACATTGCGATTGACGCCGGTCTGCCATGAATTGACCTCGGCAAACAGCAACCCGGCAACGGCTTCTTCCACCTTATCGGCCCACCAATGCACCGCTTCGGGCTTAGGTTCCACGCGCTTCAATCCGTGGTCGCGCATATGGCTGACAAGGCCGGTCACCCAATCCACGATTTCTTCGATATTGCGGGGGATATTGCCACGCGCCGTATGGGGCCCAAGCACCATCAGCATATTCGGAAAGCCTTCAGCCATCACACCAAGAAAGGTTTTTGGCGTGGCAATCCATTCCTGCTTCAGGCTGCGCCCGCCAGGGCCGCGAATGTCCATGCGATCATAAGGACCAGTCACGCCGTCAAAGCCGGTTGAGAAAATAAGGATATCGAAGGCAAAATCTTCGGCGCTTGTCTTGATGCCTTGCGGCGTGACGCATTCGATTGGCGTTTCATTGATATCCATAAGCCGCACATTGGGCTGATTATAGACTTCATAATAGCCGCTTTCCAAAGGTAGGCGCCTGGTGCCAAAGCCGTGATTTTTCGGGATGAGCTTTTCGGCAACCGTCTGATCCCGCACCCTTTGGCGGATCTTGCGTGCCATGAAATCACTCGCCAGTGCATTGGCCTTCTTGTCGGTCAGCACATCGGCGAAATTGCCAACCCAAATGCCAAAGCCTGGTTCGGCATAAAGTTTTTCCCAAAAAGCTTCGCGTTCCTCGGCAGAGACTTCCAACGCCTTGCGCGGGTCTGTCTGATGAACGAAGCAGGTTGCGGTTTCGCGGCATCGCGCAAAAATTTCAGGATAGCTTGCTTTGATCTTTACCTGTTCTTCCGGGGTGATCTTGCGGTTATGCAGGGGCGCTGCCCAATTCGGCGTGCGTTGAAAGACCGTCAGATGGCCGACATCCATGGCAATGGTTTGGATGATCTGAATGGCGGTCGCACCCGTGCCGATGATGCCAACGCGCTTGCCCGTGAAATCCACCGGATCATGCGGCCAGCGGGCGGTATGGAAGGCTTGGCCCTGAAAGGAATCCCGCCCCGGAATATTGGGCAAGGTTGGCGCCGAAAGCGGACCAAGCCCAGTGATCAGCAAGGGCGCGCGGCAGGTCTGACCATTTTCCAGCGTCACGGTCCAGATATTCCGCGCATCATCGAAATGGGCTGCCTTGACGCGGCTGTTGAAGGTGATGTGTTTGCGGAGATCGAACTTGTCAGCGACGTAATTCAGATACCGGAGCGTATCGGGCTGCGCTGAGAAATGCTCGGGCCATTCCCATTCCTGGAGCAATTCTGCCGAAAAGGAATAGCCATAGGACCAGCTTTCGGAGTCAAACCGTGCGCCAGGATAGCGATTCCAATACCAGGTCCCGCCTACATCCGAACCAGCTTCAAAGACGCGCAGCTTCATGCCGAGTTCGCGGAGCCGGATCAGCTGATACATGCCGGATATGCCGGCACCGATAATGATGGCATCCGCATCCGTGGTGCTGGATGCAACTTGCTTCATAGTGATTGACTCTAACATCCCATTCAATCCAATCCGATTGCTTATGAACCGCCAGACTGCGAAAGCGGAGGGCGAAAATGTCAAATGACGCCAGCGCCTGCCCTAGCTCTCAACACTTGATAAACTATGAACGGCTGTAGCCGCCATTGGCAAATCCAAACCCAATCTTGGCACGCGACGCCAAGCGTTGATGGGGGCTGGCTTTGCCCTTACCGTGACTACTGATTCAGAAATCAATAATCTATGCCGCCTGTTTAGGCAGAATTTTTCTTACGCGGACCTAACCCCGTGTTCATGATTTTATTTTTGGCAGGGAACTCAGTTTTGTTTCCTCGCGAAAGGTTACACTATGCCTAGGCAGAAATCCTCCCTCAATATTGCTACTCGTCTTGCGCTTGCCATCGCGCTTCCGATCCTGGCGGTGTTGGTGATGAGTGGTCTTGTCATCTCTCAGCAATCGCAAACCGTAAGGCAGGCCAATCAGCTTCAATCGCTGAGCCATTTCAGCTCCCGCATCAGTGATCTGGTGCATGAGTTGCAGAAGGAGCGCGGCATGTCCGCGCTATTCATTGGCAGCCGTGGTCAGCAGATGGGCGCAGAACTTGAAGCCCAGCGCCGCGATACAGATGGCCAGACCGCCATTGTCCGCGAAGCCCTGCGCAGCTTGGCTCTTTCCGAGTTCAGCGCAGAACTCCGCCAAAGCGTGGAAAAAGGCCTTTCCGGCCTGAGCGAGCTTGAAGCTAAACGTGGGGATATCAGCGGTCTCAAGATTGTTGGGCCTGAATCTTTCCGCTTCTATACCGCGCTCATCACGAATTTGCTCGCTGTACCGCAGGAATCGGCGAAGGTTTCGGATTCACCGGCGGTCACGGCCAATCTGCTCGCCTATTTCAACTTCCTGGCCGCCAAGGAACGTGCCGGGCAGGAAAGAGCAACCGGTTCAGCCGGCTTTGCGTCGGGCCAGTTCACGCCGCCGCAATACCGTATCCTGCTGACGATTCTCGCGGAACAGACGGCCTTTCTTTCTTCCTTCCAATCCTATGCCACGGAAGCACAGCGCAATACGGCACAACAGACCTTGAGTGGTCCTATTGTTACCGAAGCGGAGCGCCTGCGTCGTATTGCGGTGGAAGCGGGCCCTGAAAAGGCGCTGGCCGGGGTGAATGCGCGCGACTGGTTCAGGATTACCACGGACCGCATTGATTTGATGAAAAAGGTTGAGGATGTTTTGCAGCGTGATCTGGCGGCGCTCAATCAGGCTAATGCGGCAGAGGCATGGAAAGTCCTGACCTATAGCTCTGTTTTCGCCCTTGCCATGCTGATCGCCGCGGTCACCGTGGGCTTCATTCTGGCGCGTGGTATCACGCGCCCGATCACAGGCATGACAGAAGCCATGCGCGCCCTTTCGCGCGGTGATCTATCAATCACCATCCCAGGTCGCGACAAGCGCGATGAAATCGGCACCATGGCCGAAGCTTTGGAGGTTTTCCGTAACGGCATGATGGAAACCGAGGAGCTCCGCAGGGCGCAGGAGGGCCAGAAGCAGCGCGCTGCCGAAGAACGCCGCCTTGCGATGCATGCGCTGGCGGATAAGTTCGCACAAAGCATTGGAGAGGTAGTGGGCAATGTGACCCAGGCATCTTCCAGGTTGCAAGAAACGGCGGCCGACATGGCCCGCACAGCCGAAGAAACCTCTGGCCAATCCACTGCTGTTGCCGCCGCTTCGGAACAGGTGACGCAGAGTGTGCAGACGGTCGCTTCCGCGACTGAGGAACTATCCGCTTCCATCCGTGAAATCGCTCAGCAAGTTGCTGAATCCAGCCGTATGACCAATGAAGCGGTTGGCCAGGCACGTAGCAGCACCCAGGAAGTGCAGGGCCTGACTGAAGCGGCGCAGCGGATTGGCGATGTGGTGCGGATCATCAATGATATCGCAGGGCAGACCAATCTGCTGGCACTCAATGCCACGATCGAAGCCGCGCGTGCTGGTGAGGCAGGTAAGGGCTTCGCTGTTGTCGCTTCCGAGGTGAAGGCCTTGGCCTCCCAGACTACCAAGGCCACCGACGAAATCGCCTCCCAGATCAAGGCCATGCAGGAAGCGACCGAACGTTCCGCGCGAGTGATCACGCATATTGCGGAGACCATTGATCATCTCAGCCAAAGCTCAACGGCTATTGCCTCGGCGGTTGAGGAACAGGGTGCCGCAACCCAGGAAATTGCGCGTAATGTTCAGCAGGCCGCGGTGGGTACCACAGAAGTCGCGGGCAATATCACCCAAGTGAGCCAGGCCGCGAATGTTACGGGTAGCGCCGCCACCTCCCTGCTTTCAGCGGCAGGGACACTCAGCAAGGACGGCGCGGTGTTGAAGAATCAGGTGGATGGTTTCCTTCGTGAAATTCGCGCAGCCTGAAGCTGTTCAGCATTACCCTGGAAAGCCATATCTCAGCTTTCCAGGGCGCTGAGCGGATGCCATGATGCCGAGAATGGGCAAAGCGGTGGATCATGGCGCGTTTCAAGGATAAGGTTATCCTCATTTCCGGCGGCGCACGCGGCCAAGGTGCCGCGGAAGCGCGGCTATTGGTCGCGGATGGCGCCCAGGTTGTTCTGGGCGATGTGCTGGAAGCCGAAGGCGAAGCCCTGGCGCGCGAATTGGGCCCCGCTGCGCAATTCCTCAAGCTTGATGTGACCGAGGAGGCGGATTGGGCGCAAGCGGTTGCGGCCGCCGAAGCACTCGGCCCGCTCACTGGGCTTGTGAATAATGCCGGCATCTATGTGCCGAAGCTGATGATGGAAACCGTTGCGGCGCTCTTTGAACGCCATACGCGCATCAATCAGCTTGGGTGTTTTCTTGGCATGAAGGCGGTAGTGCCGGCCATGGAAAGGGCAGGGGGTGGTTCGATTGTGAATATCTCTTCCACCGCCGGGCTACGCGGATCCGCGCGCGCTTTTGCTTATGGTGCGACGAAATGGGCGCTGCGCGGCATGACAAAATCCGCGGCACTTGAACTCGCACCGCGCGGCATTCGCGTGAATTCGGTTCATCCCGGCCCGATCGCAACACCGATGTTGGATATCCGCTCGTCAGAGGAAAATGCCGCGCGGTTGAAATCCGTGCCCATGGGGCGGCAGGGCACGGCAGATGAAGTGGCGCGGTTGGTTTTGTTCCTGCTGTCCGATGACAGCGGCTATATGACCGGATCGGAACTCGCCATTGATGGTGGTGCTACGCTTTGAAAGCTTTCAATATCCCAGGCTGAAATCCACGAGATTGATCAGTGGCCGGCCGGCGCGCATGTTGTGGATATTCTCCACCACTTGCGGCGCGACGCTGGAAGGGATGGTGATGCTGGCGGCGTGCGGTGTCAGGAATACCTTGGGGTGGGACCAGAAGGGGCTTTCCAGCGGCAGGGGTTCCGGTTCGAAAACATCCAAGGCAGCGCCGGCGATATGGCCAGAATCGAGCGCGGCCAACATATCCGCAGCCACCATATGCCCGCCCCGCGCGCCATTGATCACATAAGCGCCGCGCGGCAAAGCCGACAACAACTTGGCATTCAAAACGCCACGCGTTTGCGGCGTGAGAGGCAGCAGGCAGATCAGGATATCGCTTTGCGCCGCCATGGCCATCAGCCCATCTGCACCATGGAAGGTCTGCACACCCGGTAGTGCCTTTGCGCTGCGCGACCAACCCATGACCGGAAAACCGAGCGAAGTCAGCACACGCGCCGAAGCACTGCCCAATTCGCCAATGCCCAGAATGCCGATGCGTCGTTCTGCCGTGCTGGGTGCCGAAAGTTCCAGCCATTCCTTGCGTTGTTGCAGGACGCGGTATTCGGGGTCTTGCCGGTGAAAGCGCAGCACATTCAGCAGCACCCATTCCGCCATGGCGCTGGTCAGCAGCACATCCTTCAATCGCGCGACTGGAATGCCCGGCGGCGGCCCCGGCGGGCGCAGCAAATGATCAACACCCGCGCCCATGGAAACAATCAGCTTCAAATTCGGATAGCGGCGGAGTTCCATCATATCGTGCGCTGTCCAAACCACCGCGGCTTCAATCTCAGTTGGGTCGCCCGCATCAGGGAACATGCGAATTTCCAGGCTGGGATCAACGGCCAATAGCGCCGCCTTCCAATCCTGCATGGTATGCGCCTTGGTGGAAAGCAGAATGGCCATTACGCGTTTTCCTTCGAAAGTGACTCATCCAGCCGGCGCACAAAGGCGCGCCAATCATCCCGCCTGGCGGCTGCCCATTCCGTGCCATCGGGCAGCTTGGCGTAAAGGCTCAGGATGCTTTTGGACCAGAGGAAATCAAATTGCTGCGGTGATGAAAGCGCCAATGCGGCGGTGCGTTCAAACACGCCATCCTTGATTTTCGGCATGATCTTCTTGAGCCACCACCAGCAGCCAAGGCCAAGCACAATCATGCCGGCCCAGGTGCCGCCTTGCTGCGCGCCAAGCGCTTCGAAAGGCGCGCCACCCCATTTCAGCGCGAGAAAACTCGTGGTCAGGATGGTGGCGGTTGGCCAGACATTCTCCCAGGTGCGATAGACTGGCGACCCGGGCGAATTCATACGGCGCAGGCTGACGCCAAGCTTGACTTGCTCGGCATCCAACATCTCTTTCAGGCGTTCCAATTCACTCACTGTAGGGTCGCTGCCTTTTCATTGCTGGAAAGTTCGAAGGCCGCAGCCATCAATTGCCGCGTATAGGCTTGCTTTGGTGTGCGCACCAGCGCCTCGGCCTCTCCTTCTTCCACCACAAGCCCATCCTTCAGCACGGCAATGCGATGCGCCATGGCGCGCACAACGCGGAGATCATGAGAAATGAATAGATAGGCCAACCCATGACGCGCCTGCAAATCGCGGAGCAATTCCACCACTTGCGCCTGTACGCTGACATCCAATGCGCTGGTCGGTTCATCCAGCACCACCAGGCTTGGCTTCAGCACCATGGCGCGGGCAATGGCGATGCGTTGGCGCTGGCCGCCGGAGAATTCATGCGGGTAGCGTTCGGCCATGGCGGGGTCCAGCCCCACTTCGCGCAAAGCCTCCGCCACGCGCGCAAGGCGTTCTGCGCGGGGCAGGCTGGCGTCATGCACTTCCAAGCCCTCACCAATGATCTCCGCGACACTCAAGCGCGGTGACAGCGCGCCGAAGGGGTCTTGGAAGACAATCTGCATGCGCCGCCGCCAAGGGCGCAGCGCGCGGGGGGACAGCGCCTGAATATCCTGCCCGACGAAAGCAATGCTGCCCTGGCTATCGGCCATGCGAATCAAGGCCAGCCCCAGCGTCGTTTTGCCCGAGCCGCTTTCGCCCACCAAGCCAAGCGTTTCACCCTCCCGCAGGGTCAGGGAAACCCCGTTCACAGCCTTCACTTCCGCCGCCACACGGCGCAGCAACCCGCGACGGATCGGGAAATGCACACGAATATCACGTGCTTCAAGTATGGTTGCAGCATCAGCGGGGATCGGCGCTGGTGCGCCACGCGGTTCGGTCGCCAGCAGCATGCGCGTGTATTCATGCTGAGGCGCGGCGAAAACCTCGGCCACCTTGCCCTGTTCCACCGCAACGCCATCCTTCATCACCACCACAAGATCCGCATGGCGGCGCACAATGGCAAGATCATGCGTGATGAGCAGCATCGCCATGCCGAGACGTTGCTTGAGCGAGGCGAGCAATTCCAGAATCTGCGCCTGGATGGTCACATCCAAAGCCGTGGTCGGTTCATCGGCGATCAGCAGCTTCGGATCATTGGCGAGTGCGGCGGCGATCATCACGCGCTGGCGCTGCCCGCCTGAGAGCTGATGCGGATAGGCGCCGAGCCGTTCCTCGGCCTGCGGAAAGCCCGCCAGTCGCAGCAATTCAATCACCCGCGCGCGTAACGCCTCGCTTGACATCGCGCGATGGAGAGTGATCGCCTCGGCAATCTGGCGCTCAATCGTGTGCAGGGGATTGAGCGAGGTCATGGGTTCCTGAAACACCATGCCGGCGACGCCGCCGCGCAAGCCGCGGAGTTGCCCGTCATCCGCATCCAGCACGGAAACGCCATCAAGCGTGATGGACCCGGCCGGGTTGCTGCCGGCGCTGGACAGCAGCCGTAGGCAGGAAAGCGCGGTGACAGATTTGCCGCTGCCACTTTCGCCCACCAGCGCAAGGGTTTCGCCGGGCTCTACATCAAAGGAAACGCCGCGCACGACTTCCCGCCTGCGGAACGCCACCGAAAGATCGCGCACCGAAAGCAGCGCCATCAGCCCTGCCCCCCGGGCAGCTTGCGTGGGTCGAAGGCATCGCGCACCGCTTCGCCCACAAAAATCAACAGTGTCAGCATCCCGCCCAGCACAAGGAAGCTGGTCAATGCGAGCCAAGGCGCGTTCAGATTATTCTTGCCCTGATTGACCAATTCCCCGAGTGAGGGCGAACCTGGCGGTAGGCCAAACCCGAGGAAGTCTAGCGATGCCAAAACCGTCACGCTGCCCGACAGGATGAAAGGCAGAAACGTCAGCGTGGCCACCATCGCATTCGGCAGGATATGGCGCTGCATGATGCGCGCATCGGAAACACCCAAAGCCTTGGCGGCGCGCACATAATCGAAATTGCGCCCGCGCAAAAATTCAGCCCGCACCACGCCGGTCAGGTTCATCCAGGAAAATAGCAGCAGGAAAATCAGCAGCACCCAGAAGCTGGGTTCAATCACACTCGCCAGAATGATCAGCAGAAAAAGCTGTGGCATGCCGGACCAGATTTCAATGAAGCGCTGAAACAGCAAATCCGTCGTACCACCATAAAACCCCTGCACCGCGCCGGCGGCGATCCCAATGACGGAGCTGATGATGGTCAGCGTGAAGCCAAACAGCACAGAAATACGAAAGCCATAAATCACCCGCGCGAGCACATCGCGCGCCTGATCATCCGTGCCGAGCCAGTTGCGCGCCGAAGGAGGTGCTGGTGCTGGCCGCCCCAAATCCCGCACCACGGTCCGGTAGGAATATGGGATCAGCGGCCAGATCAAGGTGGCACCCTTGGCTTCAATTTCTTCGCGAAAGCCACGATCATGCCAATCGGTCAGCGTCGGCAAGCCATCTTCAATGATGTCGCTTTCAGCGTAATCCACCAGCACGGGCGCATACCAGCGCCCATCAATGCGCGCCACGATGGGTCGGTCATTGGCCAAAAATTCCGCGAAAAGCGTGATGAAAAACAGCACACCGAAAATGATCAGGGACCAATAGCCGCGCTTATTGGCGCGGAAATTGGCTAAGCGGCGCTGCGTCAGCGGCGAAAGCGTCATCGCCGCGCCTCAAAATCAATGCGCGGATCCACCAGCGTATAGGTGAAATCGCCGATGATCTGCATCACCAGCCCCATCAGGGTGAAGATGTAAAGGGTTGCGAACATCACCGGATAATCGCGGCGAATGGCGCTTTCAAAGCCAAGCAGGCCAAGCCCATCAAGTGAGAACACAATCTCCACCAGCAGCGCGCCGGTGAATAATATGCCGATAAAGGCCGCAGGGAAGCCCGCGATGATCAGCATCATGGCATTGCGGAAGATATGGCCATAAAGCACGCGGCTTTCGGAACCGCCCTTGGCGCGCGCGGTCAGCACATATTGCTTGCCGATCTCATCCAGAAAAGCGTTTTTCGTCAGCATGGTCAGCGTGGCAAAGCCGCCAATCACCAAGGCAACCGTCGGCAGCACCATATGCCAGGCGTAATCCAGGATACGCGCGCCAAGGGACCAAGCCTCCGACCCCGGACTATTCAGCCCGCGCAGGGGAAACCATTGGAAGAAGGAACCGCCGGCGAAGAACACCACCAGCAGAATCGCAAACAGAAAACCCGGTATGGCATAGCCAATCAGCACCACCGCCGATGTCGCGACATCAAAGCGCGATCCATCGCGCACAGCCTTCCTGATGCCAAGCGGGATGGAGATCAAATAAATCAGTAGCGTGGACCAAAGACCAAGCGAAATGGACACCGGCATTTTTTCGATAATCAGATCAATCACTGGTCGGTCGCGAAACAGGGATCGCCCGAAATCGAAGCTTAAATAGCCCAGGATCATTTCCTTGAAGCGCGTTATCGCAGGCTTGTCGAAGCCGAAGGCGCGTTCGATTTCCGCCACGATAGCGGGATCAAGCCCGCGTGCACCGCGATAATTGCCAACCGGCCCATCACCGCCGCCACCGCCCATGCTGCGCTGTTCCAAAGCATTGGGGGTGCGGATTTCGCCACCGCCTTCGCCGGTGATGCGCCCCATGGTCTGGCCTTCACCGCGCAGCTCCGCAAGCATCTGTTCAACTGGCCCGCCTGGGGCGAATTGCACCACGGCGAAATTGATCAGGATAATTCCGAACAAGGTCGGAATCACCAGCAGCAAGCGGCGAAGAAGGTAAGCGGCCATGCCTAAAGATTGCGCCGGGCTTCGGCCAAGGCGGCATCTCGGGCCGGGTCTATCCACCAGGCGGCAGGGAAGCCCAGGCCAAAGCGTGGGGTTTTTTCAGGCCGGCCGAAGCGTTCCCAGAAAGCGATACGGAAGCTGCGGCTATGCCAATGCGGGATCATGTAATTATGGTGCAGCAGCACGCGGTCCAGGGCACGGGTACGCGCAATAAGCTCGGCCTGGTTCGGTGCGGCGATGACCATTTCCACCAACTCATCCACTACCGGGTTGCAAATGCCAGCGACATTCTGGCTGCCATTTTCGCGTGCCTTGGCGCAGGTCCAGTAATCGCGCTGTTCATTGCCGGGGTGAAAGCCCTGGCCGATGCTGTCAATCGTCATGTCATAGTCAAAGGCATCCACCCGCACCTGATATTGCGCGGGGTCCACGGTGCGCACGCGCGCTGAAATGCCAAGCCGTTCCAGCCATTGCACATAAGGCAGCGCGACGCGTTCAAAAGTCGCACCTTGCAGCAGGATTTCAAATTCAAAGCGCCGGCCTTCCGCATTCACCAGCCTGCGGTCCCGCACGGTCCAGCCCGCTTCGCGCAGCAGCGCAAGCCCGCGGCGCAGCCCTTCGCGGTTATTGCCGGATCCATCGGTGCGCGGCAGGCGGTATTCCTCGGTGAAAACCCCAGCCGGCACGCGGCCGCGATATTGGTTCAGGATTTCAAGTTCGCGGCCTTCCGGCAGGCCCCGCGCGGCGAAATCGGAATTGGAAAAATAGCTTTCGGTCCGCGTATAGGCGCCGTAGAACAGATTGATGTTCATCCATTCATAGTCAAAAACTTCAATCAGTGCGCGGCGCACTCGCGCATCCTGAAACAGCGGCCTGCGTAGATTGACCGCGAAAGCCTGCATCCCGGTCGGGATTTCGTGGCGGATTTCCTGCTTGGTCGCCAAGCCACGGCGCGCTGCCGGAAAATCGTAACCCGTTGCCCAATCGCGCGCGACATTTTCTGTGCGGAAATCAATCTGCCCAGCCTTGAAGGCTTCAAAAGCGACCGTTGTATCGCGGAAATATTCGTAACGAATGACATCAATATTGGACATCCCGCGCGTGGTCGGCAAATCGCGCCCCCAATAATCAGCCACGCGTCGCAGCACCACGCTGCGGTTTGGTTCAAAACGGTCAATGCGATAGGCGCCAGACCCCAAAGGCAGATCAAGACTGGGCCGCGTGAAGTCCCGCCCTTCCCAGAAATGCCGTGGCAGAATGGACATCTCGCCAAGAATCAACGGCAATTCGCGGTTTTCATCGGTGCGGAAACGATAAGTCACGCGCCGCGCATCTTCCGCCACCACTTCTGTCACATCCGCCCAATAGGAACGGAAGAAAGGCCGGCCATTGGCGCGCAGCGTATTGAAGCTGAAGACCACATCTTCCGCCGTGATCGGCCTGCCATCATGCCAGCGGGCACCTTCACGCAATTCAAAACTCACGCCCTTGCGATCCGCCGGCAATTCAATGATGCGCGCCAGATGGCCATATTGGGACAGCGGCTCATCCAAATTACGCGACAGCAACGTGTCATAAATCAGGTTGCTCCCAACGGCGGGCGTGCCGCGCAGAATGAAGGGGTTGAAACTGTCAAAGGACCCGATGGCGGTCAGCGTGATCTCACCGCCCTTTGGTGCATTTGGGTTCACCCAGGGCCAATGGCTGAAATCCGCCGGCAAGGCCGGTTCGCCCAGCAGCGCCATGGCATGGGTGCGCACCACCTGGCCCGGCCGATCCCCCCCGGCGGGATTGGCGGCGCGGGCGCTGATCGGCAGGCTGGCAAGGGTGGCGCCAAGCGCCAGAAGGTCACGACGTTGCATAGGCTTCAGGATGGGGCTTCACGGCCGTGGCGGCAATGGCGCAACGCGTCAACTACGCAGAAGTTGAACCGCTTCCGAAAGAAGCCTGGCATCGCCCAGCGCAACCACTCGCCCATCACTGCCGGGATGGAGGGTCTGCCCAGCCCAATCCATCATGCGCCCACCGGCGCCTTCAATAACCGGCACCAGGGCGGCCCAATCCCAGATTTTGAGGTCGCTTTCCGCCACTACATCAATCAGGCCAAGGGCCACGAGGCCATAGGCGTAGCAATCACCGCCCCAGGTCACGCGGCGCGCGCCATGGCGCAGCCTGTCAAACGCTGGGCGATTGGCTGGGCTGAACATATCGGGGCTGGTGGAGGAAAGCTCGGCCTCGGCCAGGGAAGCACAGGGACGGCAGCGCGCCGTGCCGGCAAAGGGGCCGGAAAAACGCGTGGGCTGGCCGGCAACGCCAAGCCAGCGTTCGCCGGTAATGGGCTGGTCAATAATGCCAAGCACTGGCTTGCCGCGATGCAGCAGGCCAAGCAGGCTGCCGAAGATCGGCCTGCCGGTGACGAAGGCGCGGGTGCCATCAATCGGGTCCAGCACCCAGACCCATTCGGCATCCGGGCGTTCCGAGCCATGTTCCTCACCAATCACGCCATGGTCTGGCAGGGTTTCGGCCAGCAGGGCGCGGATGGCTTCTTCGGCTTCGCGGTCAGCACGGGTGACGGGGCTGGCATCGCCCTTGGCTTCCACCAGCAGGGCGGAACGAAACAGCGGCCGGATGACAGCCGCTGCCCGATCAGCGGCGGCTTCCGCCACCGCAATGAAGCGTTCCGGGATCAGGGCGCTGGCGCGTTCGGGGAGATGGAACGCAGATAGGCGAGCAGGTCCGCACGGCTCTGCGCGCTGGCCATGCCGGCATAAGTCATCTTGTTGCCCGGCGCATAGGCGCGTGGATTGGCGATCCAGGCGTTCAATTCCTCATAGGTCCAGGGCTTGCTGGCCATGCCGCGAATGGCGGCGGAGTAGGCGAAGCCTTCGCTATGGGCGTGCTTGGCGCCCACAATGCCATAAAGGTTCGGGCCAACGCCGTTGCGCCCACCCTCATTCAAGCTGTGGCAGGAAGCGCATTGGCGCTGCGCCAATTGCTGACCATTCTGCACATTGGCTGCGGCCAGTAGCGGCGTGATCGGTTCCAAAGCCGGCGCGGCGGGGGCGGCGGCAGCCTGGGCTGCGGCGGGTTCGCCGACCTGAATGGCAGCCTGCTGCGGCGCTGAGGGGTGCACGACCAAGCGGGCAACAAGGCCTGCCACGCCAAAGGTGACGCCCGCCGTCAGCACTGCGGCGAAAATCTTGTTCATTTCAAGGCTGTTACTCATGGCCAAGCTCTTCCTCACACCGGGCGTTGCCAGCCGGTTTGCACCCGGGGACACGCTTCTTTAGAACGCGGGGAACATATAGATCACCCTTCCCGCCGACAAGGCGGCAGGAGCCCTTTTCCGTGCGCCCCATCATTGTTATCCCCGCCCGTATGGCCGCGACCCGCCTGCCAGGCAAGCCGCTGGCCGATATCCATGGCCGCCCCATGATCGCCCATGTGCTGGATCGCGCCCGGGAAGCCGGAATCGGCCCCTTGGCGGTGGCCTGCGCCGAGGAAGAAATTGCTGCCGCCGCCCGTGCCGCCGGGGCGCAAGCCGTGTTGGTGGCCGATGATGTGCCATCCGGCACGGATCGTGTGCAGCGCGCCATGAAGGCGCTTGACCCTGCGGGCGAATATGATGTGGTGGTCAATCTGCAAGGCGATTTCCCAACCATCCGGCCAGAAACACTGCGCGCCGTTCTGGCGCCGCTCGAAGACCCTTCGGTGGATATCGGCACGCTGGTTTGCCCCATCGCGGATGAGGTGGAAGCGCGCACCGATTCCTTCGTGAAATGCGCCTGCGCCTTTACGGGCGATGCCATAGTGGCGCCGGCGCTTTATTTTTCGCGCCTGCCTATACCTTGGGGGGAAGGGCCGCGCTGGCATCATATTGGTGTCTATGCCTATCGCCGGGCCGCTTTGGACCGTTTTGTGACCCTGCCGGCAAGCCCCTTGGAGCTGCGCGAAAAGCTGGAACAGCTCCGCGCCCTGGAAGCCGGCATGAAGATCAGCGCAGCGCGGGTGGACCACGGCCCCTTCGGCGTGGATACGCCCGAGGACCTTGAACGCGCCCGCGCCCTTTTGGCCCCTTGAAAGAAACACCCATGTCAGCCCATCGCATTGCCTTCCAGGGCGTTCTTGGCGCCTATTCTGATTTGGCCTGCCGCGCCGCCTATCCGGGGGCGGCAACCCTGCCTTGTCCATCCTTTGAAGCCGCCATGGCGGCGCTGCGTGATGGGCAATGCGATCTGGCCATGCTGCCTTGCGAGAATTCCTTGGCCGGCCGCGTGCCGGATATTCACCGCATGCTGCCCGATTCGGGGCTTTTCGTGGTGGGCGAGCATTTCCAGCGCGTGGAACATTGCCTGCTGGCGCCAAAGGGCGCGAGCCTGGCGACGCTGAAGCGCGCCCATAGCCACCCGGTCGCCTTGGGCCAGGTGCTGCGGCTGCTGAAGGATATGAACCTGACCCCGGTGATTGAGGCCGATACGGCCGGTGCTGCAGCGCTGATTGCCGAAAGGGGCGGCGTGGAAGATGCCGCCATTGCCAGCGAATTGGCCGCCGAAATCTACGGCCTGGAAGTGCTGAAGCGGAACGTAGAAGATGAAGCGCATAACACCACGCGTTTCTATGTCATGTCCCGCGATCGGGCCGATGCGCCGGTGGATGCACCCAATGTGGTGACCACCTTTGTGTTTCAGGTGCGGTCCATCCCGGCGGCGCTTTACAAGGCGCTGGGCGGCTTTGCCACCAATGGGATCAATATGACCAAGTTGGAAAGCTACATGGTGGGTGGCCGCTTCGCCGCGACGCAATTCCTGTGCGATGTGGATGGCCACCCTGAACAACCGGCGCTCCGCCGCGCCCTGGAGGAACTGCGGTTTTTCTCCTCCTCCATAAAAATCCTGGGCGCCTATCGCGCGCATCCCTATCGGCTGGAACAATCTGCTGCGGCGGAATGAGGTTAGCCGTTTAGTGAAGGCCCTTCCCCCCGGAGTATTGCCAGGGTAAAGAGGCGCTTGGGGACCCGTAGCTCAGCTGGATAGAGCGTTGCCCTCCGAAGGCAAAGGTCGTACGTTCGAATCGTATCGGGTCCGCCAGTTTTTCGCATATAATTCAGTGATTTAAGGTCTCTACAAACCGCAGAGATCGCCGATTTTTTGTGAAAACCCTCTTCACAAAAGCTGTACAAAAATCCCGAAAACCCTCTAACTCTTTGAGCATCCTCAAGAAGCGGAAACGGGGGTAGCTGGGTGACAAAATCTGATCAGATCGACGTGAAGGGTGACGGTCGCGTCGTCCTATATAAACGTGAGGGTCTGAAGAACCCGGTATGGCAAGCGCGCCTAAGGATACCGAACTCGACCGGGTATAAGATTGTCAGCACCAAGACTGATGATCTCAGAGCCGCCGAGCGATTTGCTCTCAACCTCTATGAAGAGCTTTACATTCACGTCAGATCCGGTGGCTCGATTAAGTCAAAGACCTTCCGCTGTCTCAGCCCCCTAAAGTTGAGCCACTATTGTTGTGCCATAGGGGAGGGTTTTGGATGGCTCGGAAGCGCTATTCGGATGAGGATTGTCTGAAGATTTTACGTCAGGTTGAGCTTGATTTGGCTGGCGGTGCGGATGTGGCGAAGGCTTGCCGGACGGCTGGGATCAGTGACGCGACCTATTATATCTGGCGCAAGAAGTTTGGCGGGATGGCCAAGGGGCAATTGGCAGAACTCAAGGCGCTTGAGAAGGAGAACCAACGGCTCAAGAAGATCGTTGCGGCTCT
>VGDL01000021.1 GCA_016869735.1 Alphaproteobacteria bacterium | reverse complement strand
TGCACGGGCAGGCCGTATTTTTCATAAGCTTCCAGCCAGCCGGCCATCTTGCCGGGGTGGAAATCATAGGTGCGGTGATCGACGAACATCCCCGTCCCGCCAATCACCCGCTTGAATTGGAAACCCTTGGCCTGGGTGATTGGCGAAAAAGGCACGGTTTTCAGGAACTTGACCTCCTGCTGCGCGAGCGCACCGGCCTCGGCCGACCGCTTGCGGAAGGCCTGCCAATCCGGGTCAGCCTCACGCGCGGCCAGGCAGGCTTCGCGGGTATCAATATCATCCCAGCCGCGGAAGAAGACCACGCGGTTGATGGTGCCGACTTCCACCTGAAAGAAGCCGAGCGAAGGCCCCATATGCCGGCCTGAAGCCGGGCCGCCGAGGCTTTGATAGGCGTCCATCCAAAGCGGCATTTTGCCCGGATGGAAGGTATATTGGCGCTGTTCGACATACATTTGGCGTTCTCCCCTTCAGCTTGTCGGCCAAGCTTCTGCCGAGACCGCCGCCAAGGCAAGGCGCCCCAGGCCCCACAAATTTGCTGCACCGCAAAAAATACTTGAAACCCCCGTGCTAGAGGCGCAGGAAGATGCGCGAAACAGGAGTCCACACCATGACATCCAAGCGCCCCATGCCCCCCGGCCGCGAATTGCTGAGCAAGGGCAATGCGACCGCCCAGCGCGTGTTGGAACAGTCCCGCAGCATGGCCGATGTGGTGGGCCGCCACGCTCGGACCCTGCCGGATGCGCTGAACCCCAAGGCGCCGCTGGAAAGCCTGGCCAAGGCCGGGAATGGCTTGATGCGCGCGCCGCAGAACTTGGCCATGGATGCGGCTTCCTACATGCTTGATGCGGCGCAGCGCAGCTTCCTGTTCTGGGACACGATGCGCGAAGCGGGCAACAACTTCGTCTCCCACGAACAGGCGGGCTGCCCGCCCGTGCTGATTTTTGACTATGAAACCGTGGTGGATGGCCGCAAGCTGATGCGCCCCGTGAATTACGCCCTGGTGCGTATCACGCCGCCCGAAGATATGGCGCCGAGCAATGATGCGCTCCGCCCGTTTTTGATCATTGACCCGCGCGCCGGCCATGGCTCGGGCATTGGCGGCTTCAAATCAGACAGTCAGGTAGGCGTGGCTTTGCGTCGCGGGCATCCGGTTTATTTCGTGATCTTTTTCCGGGACCCCGAACCGGGCCAGACGATTCTGGATATTACCGCCGCCGAAGCCGTGTTTCTGAAGCATGTCACGGATGCGCACCCCAAGGCGCCGAAGCCTGTTGTGATCGGTAATTGCCAGGGCGGTTGGGCGGTGATGATGCTGGGCGCCGCCATGCCCAACCAGCTTGGCGCGCTGGTGCTGAATGGCGCCCCGCTTTCCTATTGGGCCGGTGAGCGCGGCAAGAACCCCATGCGCTATCTGGGCGGGTTAGCCGGTGGCGGCTGGCCGGCGGCACTCATGGCCGATATGGGCAATGGCCGTTTTGACGGCGCCAATCTGGTCGCGAATTTTGAGGCGCTGTCGCCCGCCAATACCTGGTTCCGCAAATACTTCGACCTCTACGAAAATGTCGATCAGGAGGCCGAGCGCTTCCTGGAATTTGAACGCTGGTGGGGCGGCTATTTCCTGATGAACCGCGATGAGATTCGCTGGATCGTGGAAAACCTGTTCATCGGCAATCGCTTCGCCTCGGGCCGCATTTCAGCTGGGGACGGGCAGACCTTCAATATGCGCGAAGTGAAGGCGCCGATCATCGTGTTTGCCTCGGCTGGCGATAATATCACGCCGCCCGGTCAGGCTTTGCGTTGGATTGCCGATGTCTATCGCGACGAACGCGAAATCAAATCGCTTGGCCAGACCATTGTGTATCTGCTGCATGAGGATATCGGGCATCTTGGCATTTTCGTTTCCGGCAAGGTGGCGAAGAAGGAACATAGCGAAATCGCCACCACGATTGACATGATCGAATCCGTGGCACCTGGGCTCTATGAAATGGTCATCACCGGGCATGAGGGTGAAGGGGATGGCGCATGGCAGGTGGAGCTGGTGGAACGCACCATCGCCCATGTGCGCGAGATTTCGGGCGAAGCCGAGAATGAAGCCTTCCCGGCTGTGGCGCAGATTTCCGAATTGAACCAGCATTTGTATGATGTGCTGGTATCCCCGGTCATCCGGCAATTCAGCACCGAAATGGGTGCTGAGACACGCCGGCGGATGAACCCGATGCGTTGGCGTCGCTATGCGCTGAGCGACATTAACCCCTGGATGGGTCCGGTTTCATCCCTGGCAGGTTTAGCGCGGGAAAATCGCAAGCCAGTGGCGGCGAATAATCCCTTTCTGGCGTTTGAGAAAGCCTTTGCGGATTCAGTGGAATATGGGCTGAATTCCATGCGCGATTTGCGCGATGCCTGGGTGGAGATCGCCTTTCATGGCGTCTATGGCACGCTGCATGCCGCCGGCGTTACTGGTGAGGATCATGAGGCAGAAGCAGAGGCTGCGCGGGATTCGGTCACCACTGATGCGCCGCAGCGTGCCGAAGCGGAAGCCAAGCTGGCGCAAGGCGGCTATGCGGAAGCGGTCATTCGCATGATGATTCTGCTGGCTGATGCGCGCGGCGCGGTGCGGCGTTCGCGCCTTGCGCGTTCCAATCAATTACTCACCACCGAAGCGCCCTTTGCGCAAATGAGTGCGGGAGAACGCACGGCCGTGATCCGTGATCAGACCATGATCGCCACACTTTTCCCGGAAGAGGCGATCAAGGCGCTGACGGTACTGCTGCCCGATGCGGCTTCCCGCCGGAAGGCCTTGAAAGCGGTGGAAACCGTGGCCGGGCCGGATGAGGAGCTTGGTGAGAATGCGCGCGCGCGCTTGCAGCGTTTGCGCGAAGTGCTGGCGGTGCGCCCGCAACGCGCGGCCTGATCAAGTAGCCTTCATCAGCATTTCCAGCATTTCGGCATCACTGATCTGGTGGAAATCCCGGTAGAAGGCGCCGATACCAAAGCGGATGGGGGCGGTCTCGGCCGTGATCACCTCATCCGCGAGGCCCTGAAATTCTGCAACACTTTCAGGCGCGGCGATGGGGATGGCCAGCACCAACCGCGCCACGCCCCGTTTGCGTAGCGCAGCAATCCCGGCGCGCGCCGTGATGCCGGTAGCGAGCCCATCATCCACCAGAATGGCGATGCGCCCCTTGGGGTCCTGCCTGTCGCGGCCCTTCAAATAGACTGCACTGCGACGGGCGAGTTCCTGTTTTTCCAAGGTCAGCACTGGCGCAATCATGTCATCAGTCAAACCCGCATGGGCAATGACATCCTGATTGAGCAGCGGTTCTTCAAGACCTTCGGCTATCGCGCCAAAGCCCAATTCCGGCTGCCAGGGCACGCCCAATTTGCGCACCAATAAAAGATCAAGCGGGGCGCCAAGGGCTTGGGCAATAGGCAAAGCCACCGGCACACCGCCGCGCGGCAGGGCATAGACCACAGGATCAGCAAAGCCGCGCGCCACAAGCAAAGCCGCAAGGCTGCGCCCGGCTTCTGCGCGATCAGCAAAGCGTTGGTTGGGATGCGGCGAAAGCACCATGCCCAATCTTGGCATGGGGGTGGTGGCCAGTCACTTTTTTCGTCGCGCCGCTTGCCCCGCGGGACAAGCGGCGCGCGGATATTACCCCGCCGCCTTGGCTTCCCGCCGCCGCGCCGTCAGCACAAATTCCGTATAGCCATTGGGCTGTTCGCGGCCCTTCAGCACCAGATCGCAAGCGCCCTTGAAGGCCGGGCCATCAAAAGCCGGCGCCATGGGGCGATAGGCCGCATCGCCGGCATTCTGGCGATCCACCACGCCGGCCATGCGCTTCATGGTTTCCATGACCTGCGCTTCGCTCACCACACCATGGCGCAGCCAATTGGCGATGTGCTGGCTGCTGATGCGCAGCGTCGCACGGTCTTCCATCAGCCCAACATCATTGATATCCGGCACCTTGGAACAGCCAACGCCCTGATCCACCCAACGCACCACATAGCCCAAAATACCTTGCGCGTTATTGTCCAATTCCGCCTGCACATCGGCGGGGGACCAGTTCGTATCCCGCGCCAGCGGCACAGTCAGGATATCATCCAGCTTCGCACGGCGACCGCCCTTGGTGATTTCATCCTGCCGGTCGGCAACACTGATCTGGTGATAATGCAGCGCATGCAAGGTGGCCGCCGTGGGTGACGGCACCCAGGCGGTGGAAGCGCCGGCCTTGGGGTGGCCAACCTTTTGGTCAAGCATCGCCGCCATGGCATCCGGCATGGCCCACATGCCCTTGCCGATCTGCGCGCGGCCCCGCAGCCCGCAGGCAAGGCCGGTATCCACATTCCAATCCTCATAGGCCTTGATCCAGGCGGCACCCTTCATGTCGTTCTTGCGAATGACAGCACCCGCTTCCATGGCCGTGTGGATTTCATCACCGGTGCGATCCAGGAAGCCCGTATTGATGAAGACCACGCGATCCTTGGCCGCAGCGATGCAGGCCTTCAGGTTCACGGTGGTGCGGCGTTCCTCATCCATGATGCCCATCTTGAGCGTGGCGCGCTTCAGGCCCAACGCATCCTCCACGCGGGCGAAAAGCGTATCAGCCCAGGCCACTTCTTCCGGCCCATGCATCTTGGGCTTCACAATGTAAACGCTGCCGGCGCGCGAATTCAGCCGCTTGCCGCGAATGTCATGCATGGCAATGACCGATGTGCAGAAGGCATCCAGAATGGTCTCCGGCACCTCCGCGCCATCCAGCTTTACCGCATCAATCATCATGTGGTGGCCGACATTGCGCACCAGCATGACCGAACGGCCATGCAGCGTCATGCCGCCACCCGCCGGGCGCTGAAACACGCGATCCGGATTGAGGCGGCGGATCATGGTCTTGCCGCCCTTCTCGAAGCTCGCTTCCAGATCGCCGCGCATCAGGCCGAGCCAATTGCGATAGACCGCGACCTTGTCTTCCGCATCCACGGCGGCGACGGAATCCTCGCAATCCTGAATGGTGGTCAGCGCGCTTTCCAAGGCAACATCGGCAATGCCCGCCGCATCGGTCTTGCCAATCGGATGCGCGCGGTCCAGCCGCACTTCAAGATGCAGGCCGTTATTGACGAAAAGCAGCGAAGACACCGCATGTGGTTCGCCCAGCAAGCCAACGCATTGGCCAGGCCGCGCGAGGCCCGTTTTGCTGCCATCCTTCAACGTCACTTCCAAAGCGCCGCCTTCGATGCGGTAGCCCGTGGCATCGGCATGCGACCCCTTGGCGAACGGCACGGCGCTATCCAGCACGCCGCGCGCATAGGCAATCACCTTCGCACCGCGTTCCGGGTCATAGCCCTTGCCGGAAGCCGCACCCGGAATGGCATCCGTGCCGTAAAGCGCATCATACAAGCTGCCCCAGCGCGCATTGGCCGCATTCAGCGCGTAGCGCGCATTGGAAACCGGCACGACCAACTGCGGCCCGGCCATGGAGGCAATTTCCGCATCAACATCCGTGGTCGCGACGGTCACACTCGCGGGTTCCGGCAGCAGATAGCCGATTTCCTTCAGAAACGCCGTATAGGCCGCCTGATCAATCGGCTTGGCGGGGTTGGCGCGGTGCCAGGCATCAATCTTCGCTTGCAGCGCATCGCGCTTGGCGAGCAGCGCGGCATTGGTCGGCGCCATCTCTCGCAGGGTGCGTTCCATCGCGTCCCAGAAGCGCGCGGGCTCCACGCCCGTGCCGGGCAGGGCTTCGGTTTCAATGAAATTCTTCAGAATGGGGGCAACAAAAAGCCCCTTAGATGCGGACATTCCAACGCTCCCCTAAATTCAGAGGGGTTCAATAAAAGGAAAGGGGCGGCGGGGCAAACCGGGCGGGGGCTTGCCGGGAGGCACAAGCGGCGCAAGGCTATGGGCGTAAAAACTTGAGGAAACCCGATCATGGCCTGGACCCCGCCGCGTCACACTTCCCAGCATTGGCACGTCACGAAGCCCGCAGCCTCTGGCCGCAAGGGCATGGTCGCTTCCCAGGCGCGCGGCGCCGCCGAGGCCGGGGTCGCGATTCTGGAAGCCGGCGGCACGGCGGCAGATGCGGCGGTGGCCACGGCCTTTGCGCTGGCGACGCTGGAGCCCTGGAATAGCGGCTTGGGCGGTATTGGCTTCGCGCAAGTCATGTCGCCGGGCAGCGGCGCCGAGACCTTTGATTTCGGCCCGGTTTCCCCGCGCGGCTTGAAGCCTTCCGCCTTCCCCATGACCGGCAAGATGAAGGCGGATTTGTTCACCTGGCCAGAGGTCTTGGAAGACCGCAATGTCCATGGCCCACTTTCCTTCGCGATCCCCTCGGCGGTTGCGGGCTATATGGAATTGCATGCCCGCCATGGCCGCATGCCGATCAAGGATGTGCTGGCGCCGGCGGTGGCGCTTGCGAAACGCGGATTGGCGCAGGATTGGTTCACCACGCTGAAAGTGGCCAATTCCGCATCGGTGCTGAAGCTTTATCCGGAATCGGCGCGCATCTATCTGCCGGGCGGGCTGCCGCCGGTGGCGCCGTATCAGGGCTCACCGGGCTTCTTCCAACAGGGCAATCTGGCCGACACGTTGGAACGCCTGGCGCATGCAGGGCTGGCTGATTTCTACACGGGCGATATTGCCGCCGCCATCGCTGCCGATTGCAAGGACATGGGCGCCTTTGTCAGCGCCGAGGATCTTGCCAATTGCAAGGCGCGCGTGCTGCCCGCGCTGGAAGCCGCCTGGCGCGGCAAGCGGCTGTTCCTGGCCAATGGGCTGACGGCGGCGCCCACGCTGATGCGCGTGCTGGAAGGCATGAAGGGTGCCGATTTCTCCGGCAAGGCGCCCTCCGCCGCCTGGTATGCGCATTTGGCGCGCGTGATGCGCGCGGCTTATGCGGAACGCCTTGCCGGGCTTGGGGATGCGGAACCGAAAGCAGCCGAATCCTGCACCACCCATCTGACGGTCGCTGACAAGAACGGCATGATGGTCGCCATGACCACGACGCTGCTTTCCAGCATGGGTAGCCGGGTGGTGCTGCCGAAATCAGGCGTGCTGATGAATAACGGCGTCATGTGGTTCGACCCTCGTCCGGAAGCGGCCAATGCGCTGGCACCGGGCAAAAGGCCGCTGACCAATATGTGCCCCGTTATTGCTGCTGAGGGCGACAAGCCCGTGCTTGCCACGGGTGCTTCCGGCGGGCGGCGCATCATGGCCTCGGTCTTCCAAATGCTGTCCTTCATTGCCGATTTCGGCATGGAACCGGAACAGGCGGCGCATCATCCGCGCTTGGATGTCTCAGCGCCTGAGGGTGTCACCGCCGATATCCGGCTGGGTGCGGAAACCCTGGCCGCGCTGGCCGCCGAGGATGAGGTGACTGAAGTCGAACACGCGGTGCTGCCGGTGAATTTCGCCTGCCCGAATCTGATCCGCATTGGCGCGGATGGGCTGCGCACCGGCATTACCGATGTGATGAGCCCCTGGAGTGCGGCAATCGCCGAAGCCTAAACCACAACAAAGGAAACGCCCATGAAACGTCGTCATTTGCTGCAAGGGGCCGCGGCGCTTGCCGGGGCCTCGGGCTTCGCCGCGCCTTCGCTGGCGCAGCCCGCGCGCACGGCCACGCTGCGCTTTGTGCCGCAGGCCAATCTGACTGCGCTTGATCCTATCTGGACCAGTGCGATTGTTACGCAAATGCACGGCTATCATGTCTATGACACGCTTTACGCCGTGGATGGCCAGCAGCGCGCCCGCCCACAAATGGCGGCAGGGCATGAGGTTTCTGCCGATGGCCGGGTGTGGCGCATCCGCCTGCGTGAAGGCTTGTTCTTCCATGATGGGGAGCCGGTGCGCGCGGCTGATTGCGCCGCATCTCTCGCGCGTTGGTCACGGCGTGATCCTTTTGGGCAAATCCTGGCCGCGCAGGTGGATGAATGGCGCGTGGCAGATGATCGCACGCTGGAAATTCGCCTGAAACGCCCCTTCCCGCTTTTGCTTGATGCCTTGGCGAAGCCCGATTCCAACGTGCCCTTCATCATGCCTGAACGCTTGGCCAAGACAGATTCTGGCACGCAAATTAGCGAAGTTATCGGCAGCGGCCCTTATCGCTTCATGCGCGATGAATTCGTCTCCGGCAGTCGCGTGGTTTATATGCGAAATGACCGCTATCGCCCGCGCGATGAAGCATCAGATTGGGCGTCCGGCGGCAAGGTTGCGCATTTCCCGCGCATTGAATGGCATATCCTGCCGGACCCCGCGACCGCCGCAGCAGCGCTGCAATCGGGCGAGGTTGATTGGCTGGAACAGCCTTTGGCGGATCTGGTGCCAACGCTGCAGCGCAATCGCAATATAGAAGTGGGTATTCTGAACCCAACCGGCTTGATGAGCATCATGCGCTTGAACCATCTGCAAGCGCCCTTCAATAATCTGCGCGTGCGGCAAGCGGTGGCTTTGGCCGTGGATCAAACGGATTACATGCGTTCCACGCTTGGTGATGATCGCAGTGTTTGGCAGGAATGCCGAAGCCTATTCCCTTGCGGCACGCCTTATGGTGTTGAAAACCTATCAGAACTCAATGCCCCGCCGCGCAGCCTGGATCGCGCGCGCGCCGCGCTGCAGGCGAGTGGCTATAATGGTGAGAAGGTTGTCATCATCAACCCGACCGATTTCCCGCTCATCGGCCCGCATGGGCAAGTAACCGCGGACCGACTGCGCCGCATTGGCATGAATGTGGAACTGGCGGAAACCGATTGGGGCACGGTGGTGCAGCGGCGCGTGCGCACCGAACCCGCTGATCGTGGCGGCTGGAGTATTTTCCACACCTATGGATCGTCGCTTGCTTACCTGAACCCTGCGGTGAGTTCGCTGGTGAAAGGGCCGGGTGCCACAGGTTGGTTCGGCTGGTATGGCAGCCCAGTGATGCAGGAACGCATCCAGGCTTGGTTTGATGCGCCTGATGCCGCGCGGCAAAAGGCGCTGGCGGATGAGATCAATAAGCTGGCGCAGGATGATGTTGCGACCATCCCACTTGGCCAATTCCGCATCCGCAGCGCCTGGCGGCGCAGCATTACCGGGCTTGCCCAGGGCAGCATGCCCTATCCTTGGGGCGTGCGGCCGGCTGGCTAAGCATTTTCAAGCCAAGTGGAATCACTTGGCTGCCCGGAAAATGCGATCAAACAAGTTTTTACTGGGTTGCCCATCAACTAAGGTGAATGGGCAACACACTAAATTACGCTGCCTGTTTTGACCGCACCGCACGCCAGACCGCTTCTGGCGTGATCGGCATATCAATATGCGCCACACCCAGCGCATCACAGACCGCTGAGATGATGGCAGGCGGCGCACCGCAAGCGCCGCCCTCACCCGCGCCCTTCACGCCAAGATCATTGGATGGGCAAGGCACCACATTCAGATCAAGATTGAAGGAAGGCGCATCACCCGCGCGCGGCATGCAGTAATCCTGGAAAGTCGCGGTCAGGAATTGGCCGCTTTCAGGATCATATTGCGCATGTTCCAGCATGGCCTGACCAATGCCGGCCATGATGCCGCCATGGCATTGGCCATGCACCAGCATGGGATTGAGCGGCACGCCAACATCATCCACCGCCGCGTAATTGGCGATGGTAACTTCGCCAGTGGTGGGATCAATCTCCACCTCCGCGACATGGCAGCCATTGGGGAAATTGCATTCCGTGTCGCGCGTGTAGGTGAGTTGTTCGTCAAGCCCAGGCGATTCACCCGGCGGCAGGCGCGCCGGGTCATGCGCGGCGGCGATAATGGCGGGCCAGCTTGTGGCGATATCCGTCCCGGCCACGCTGAAGCGGCCATTCAGGAATTCAATATCCGCCACACCTGCTTCCAACAAATGCGCCGCGATGCGCTTGGCCTTTTCAATGACCAACGCAGCAGCGCGGCTGGTGGCAACACCGCCCATCTGGGATGAACGCGACCCGCCCGTGCCACCGCCCTTCAGCACGACATCCGAATCGCCCTGCACCAGATCAATCGATTCAAAAGGCAGCCCAAGCTTTTCGGAAAGTATTTGCGCAAAGGCCGTTTCATGCCCCTGCCCATGGCTGAAGGTGCCAACCGTAAGCTTGGCGCGACCTTCAGGCGTGAGTGCCACGCGCGCCCATTCAAAAGGCTGCCCGCCTGAGGCTTCAATGAAGTAACCAAGGCCGATACCGCGCAGCTTGCCCTGCTTCGCCGCTTCCGCACGCCGCGCGGCGAAGCCCTGCCAATCGGCCAAGTTCAACGCCATATCCTGGGTTTCCGCGAAATGGCCGGAATCGATTACATTGCCCGCGACATTGCGGTAGGGGATTTGATCCGGGCGGATGTAATTCCGCCGGCGAATTTCCTCCCGCCCAATGCCGAAGGCCGCCGCGCCTTGGTCGAATAATCTTTCCAGCACATAAGCAGTTTCCGGCCGGCCTGCACCGCGATAGGCATCGGTTGGCACCGTATTGGTAAACACGCAGCGCACCTGCACATTCAAGGCCTGAAGGTCATAAACTGTGCCATTGATGCGCCCACCCGCCATGGTGGGCACACGCGGACCAAAATCCAGCAAATAGGCACCCATGGCGGCCAAGGTGCGAATACGCACGCCAATCGCCTTGGCGTTTTCATCAAAGGCCATTTCGGCATGCGTCACATGATCACGCCCATGTGGGTCTGACAGGAAAGTCTCGGTCCGGCCTGCGCGCCATTTCACGGGCCGCCCAAGCTTGCGCGCCGCCCACAAGACCATGGCACTTTCCGGAAACAGCTTGCCGCGCAAGCCGAAGCCACCACCCACATCGGGCGAAATGACGCGAATTTTCTCGAGCGGCACCTTGAAGACCAGCTTCGCCAGATTGTCGCGAACCTTGACCGCACCTTGAGAAGGCGAAACCAGCGTCCACCTCTCCCCATCCCAATCACCGAGGGCGACACGCGGTTCCATCGGATTGCCCACTACGCGGTTCTGCACCAGGTCAACCGCGACGATACGCGCGGCCTTGGTGAAGGCGGCATCCGCTTCCGCCGCGCGGCCACTATCCCAATGCACGCAAAGATTGCTGCCCTGGTCTTCCCAAATCACCGGCGCGTCGGCATCAAGCGCCTTGCCGGTTTCCGTGATGCTCGGCTGGGTTTCGTAATCAATCTGAATCAGCTCAGCCGCATCCATGGCCTGATCGCGGGTTTCGGCGACCACCAACGCGACCGGGTCCCCCACATAGCGCACGCGTTCGGTTTGCAGGATATGACGCGTTGGCGCGAAAAGCGGCTTGTCCTTGCCGGGCACTTCCACCTGCACCGGCAGCGCGCCAATGCCATCAGCCATCGCGTCATGCCCGGTCAGTACCGCCACCACGCCAGGCGCAGCACGCGCTTCGCTGACATCCATGGAGATGATGCGCGCATGGGCATGCGGTGAACGCAGCACCACCGCATGGGCCTGGCCAGGGCGGTTCATATCATCCGTATAGGTGCCGCGCCCCGTGAGCAGCCGCACATCTTCCTTGCGCCGTACCGGCTGACCAATGCCAAAGTTATCCATGACCTACTTCCCCGTTATTTCCTGCAAAGCCTGCGCGATTCTGGTGATGCGCGCCACTGGGCGCAGCCCTTCAATCGCCGCCTGATGTACCGCGGCAGAAAACGCCGCACAGCCATCTTCCAATACCGTCACATCAAATTCGCGCACATGCGCGCCGCGCACGGTGGAAGCAACCCCGCCATTGGTAACAATGCCCGCCACCAATAGCGCGCGAATACCTGCCTTGCGCAAGGCCCATTCCAGGCGCGAATTCCAGAAAGCGTCATAGCCGATTTTCTCGACCATCAGATCGGATGGTGCCAATTCATCCACCAAGGCCTGGCCCCAGGATGCCGGCGCAAAATCCCCCTTGCGCAGGAAGGGCCGCATTTGTTTGAGATGCTCCGCAATGAAGGGCTCGCCCCCCTTGCCCGGCACCAGCGTGAAATGCGTGGAAGCGATCCAGCCGCCTTTTGCGCGCATGGCTTCGGAAAGCGGCGCAAGCCGCGCGGGCAGTGCTGCGATGGTCACATCACCTTGCCCGCCGCGCGCATAGGCGCCCTCGGGATGGATGAAATCATTCTGCAAATCACAGAGCAGTAAAGCGGTTTCACTGATGGGAATGGCGCTGGCCATCATCACGCCCTTTCGATAATCAGATTGCCAAAGCGGTCCACCCGCGCCACTAGGCCAGGGTCCACCACCACGGTTGCATCGGGTTGTTCCAGAATGGCGGGGCCGGGAATTTCGGCACCAACCGGCAGTTCAAGCCGCGCGAAAATGCGTGCCTCATGCCAAGCGCCATCAAACCAAACCGGCCGCGCGCCACGCGCTGCTGTTTCAAGGCTTGCGTCAGGCCCAGGCGCAAGTGCCGCCAGATCAAATGCCGGGCGGCGGCCAATCGCAGCACTGCGGAGCGAGACAATCCTGACCGGCAATCCCGGCAGCAAGCGACTGAAGGCGCGTTGATAGGCCGCTTCAAAGGCCTGCCGCACAATCGTTCGCGTCACGCCGGTGCTATTGCCCGCCACCGTCACGGGCAGAGGCACAGCAACGGTATGCGTCTGCCCAGCGTAATGCATATCAAGCGTGAAAAGCGTTTCAATCGCCTCCACCGGCAGGCCGGCATCGCGCACCACCGCCACAGCCGCACTTGCTTCGCGCACCAGATGCGCATCCAGCGCGGCAGGATCGAGGCTATCCAAATCGAGATTAAGCGTACGCACCTGGTCATGCCGCACATCAGCGATGATGCAGCCAAGCGCGGAAGTGACGCCCGGAAAGCGCGGCACCAAAGCGGCTTTCAAGCCGACCTCGGTCAGCAAGGCACCAACATGCAGCGCGCCACCGCCACCGAAGGGGAGAGCGACGAAACGCGCCGGATCAAGCCCGCGTTCGATGGAAACAAGCCTGATGGCGCCGGCCATTTTTGCGTTCGCCACGCGCAGAATGGCTTCTGCCGCCGCCATGGCATCCAGCCCCAAAGGCAGGCCGACATGCTGTGCAATCGCGGCCTTCGCGGCATCCACATCAAGGCTGGTGAGCGCGCCGCCAATCGGCCGCGCAGCATTGATCCGCCCGAGCACCAGATTCCCATCCGTCAACGTCGGGCGGTCATTGCCCTGCCCATAGCAGACCGGCCCCGGTCGGCTGCCCGCGCTTTCCGGCCCCACTTGCAGCAAGCCACCACGATCCACCGCCGCGATGGAACCGCCACCCGCGCCAATGGTGGTGATTTCAATCATGGGGGAGCGGATGACCAGGCCGAAATCAATCGTCGCCTGCGCGGCTAGGGCCATTTGCCCATCGGCAATTAAAGACACATCAAAGGAAGTGCCGCCAAGATCACAGGTAATCACATGGCTGAAGCCGGCGGCCTTGGCGATGGCGCCTGCCGCAATCACACCAGCCGCTGGGCCTGACAGTGCCGTGCGTGCCGGGAAGCGCCGCGCCGTTGCGGTGGACATGATGCCGCCATTGGATTGTACAATATGAAACCGCCCACCGAAACCTTCATCCGCCAGCGCGCCTTCCAACTTACCCAAATAGCCGGCGACCAAAGGCTGCAAATAGGCGTTGAGCGCCGTTGTCGAAGCCCGTTCAAATTCGCGAATTTCCGGGAGTATTTCAGAAGAAACCGAAACATGCGGATTGGGCCAAATGAGCCGCACCGCTGCTGCCGCTGCCTGTTCATTGGCGGGATTGGCATAGGCATTGATGAAGATAATGGCACAGGCGTCCGCCCCTGCGGCCAGCAATTCCCGCGCGGCAGATTCCACCGCCGCGATATCCACTGGTGTGTGGATGCTGCCATCTGCAAGGCAGCGTTCCGGCACTTCCAGGCGCAAATCGCGGTCCGCGATTGGTTCGAATTCGCCCCAAAGCCCCCAGGTATGGCGGCGATCACGGCGACGCATTTCCAAGACATCGCGAAAACCCGCAGTGGTGATAACGCCAAGCTTCGCACCTTTTCGCTCGAGCAGCGCATTGGTGCCAACCGTGGTGCCATGCACGACCGCTGCCATGCCCGAAGCACCACCAAGTGCTCGCAAGCCCGCGAGAAAACCGGAAGCCTCATCACCGCGCTGGCTTGGTACTTTCGCAGTCTGAAAGCGCCCCGAGGCCGGATCAAACAGGAACAAATCGGTGAAGGTGCCACCGACATCAACGCCGACAATCGCGCCGCTCATGATGCGCGCCTTCCGTAATCGCGCAGCGCCGCTTCGGCGCTGACATAACCCAAGCGGACATCGCGCGCGATAGCCTCCATGGGCCGCGCCGCAGGATCGCCCCAACCGCCACCGCCCGGGCTTTCCAGCCGCACGCGTTGACCTTGGCCGATGGAAACACCAACAATCTTGCTTGCCATCGGCGGCGTTTCGCCCGCCTCCCCCCAGGTGAAGCGATTAAGCGCGCCATCAGCGCCGCCCGCCACACCAAAGGGCGCGAAACGCCCGCGTTCACCCAGCAAGGCGACTTCGGTGCGGCCCGGCGCCAGCGCCTCGATCTCATAAATCGCGCCAACGCCGCCGCGATGCTCGCCCGCGCCACCGCTATCGGGGCGGAGCGCCCATTGCGTGAACATGACTGGATAGGCTGCCTCCAGAATCTCCACCGGCGGAATTGTCGCCGTTGAGATCGGGTTATTCGCGTGATGCAAGCCATCGGAAGCCGGATTGCCGCCAAGCCCGCCACCAAAGAAGGAAAACATCACCCAGAGCGTGCCATTTTCCCGCTGGCCAGACAGCGCCAGCGCATTGATGGTCCCGAAAGGCGCGGCTGTCGCGGTGGCAGGGCGCGCCTTGCCGAGTGCGCCGAAAATTACGCCGATCAGGCGTAGGATGGTTTCGGTATAGCCAGCGACGGGTCGCGGTGCCTCCGCACCCAATAGCGTAGTTGGTGGCGCAATCACTTCCACAGGGCGCAGCACGCCCGCATTGGCCGGCACATCCGGGAAAGCGTGCTTGAGCGCAACATAACAAGCCGCCACCGTGGTCGCGACGGAGATATTGAGCGGCCCGGCGCAAGGCGGTGAGGATCGCGACATATCCAGAATTAGCCGATCACCTTCAATCGTCAGGTCCAGCGCAATCCGCAGCGCCTCATCCTTCACGCCGTCATTATCCAGGAAATCATCAAAGCTGTAGCTTCCATCGGGCAGGGCCGCGATTTCCGCGCGCATCAGCGCCTCAGCCCGATCCGCCAATTGCGCGAAGGCCGCGGCGATCCGCGCATCGCCATAATCATCCAGTAATTCCAACAGCCGTTTTTCACCGAGGTCGAGCGCATTCAACTGCCCATTCAAATCACCCCAATTGGATTGCGGCACACGGGAATTGGCCGCCAGAATATCCAGAATATCCTGCTGCATCTGCCCGGCGCGGATCAGTTTTACCGGCGGGAAACGCACGCCTTCTTGATGGCTTTCCGTGGCGCGTGGATTGTAATTGCCCGGCACATTTCCGCCGATATCAAGCCAATGCCCAACACTTGCGACCCAGCAGAATAGCTTGCCGGCGCGGAAAATCGGCCGCACCAGGCGAAAATCATTCAAATGCGTCCCGCCATCATAGGGATCATTGAACAGGAAGGTATCGCCGGCTTCCAGCCCGCCTTCCGCCGCCACCTTGCGAATGACATATCGCACGGCAAAGGACATGGCGCCGACGAAAATCGGCAAGCCCTTGGTGCCCTGCACCAGCGTATCGCCAGTGACCGCATCATAAACGCCGTGACAGGCGTCGCGCGCTTCGGCGATGATCGGGTTGAAGGCACTGCGATAGAGCGTTGCATCCATCTCATCAGCAATTTGTTCAAGCCGGCCCTTCAGCACCGCCAGGGTCACGGCATCAAGACGCACGGTTTCTATTTCAGTCATCTCACAATCCAAGATAGCTACGGCGCAATTCGGGGTCAGCGGCAATGTCACGCGCCGCGCCGCTCAAGCTGATCACGCCATTTTCCAAGACATGCGCCTGATCCGCCACGTCCAGGCTTTGCGCAACATTCTGTTCCACCAGCATGATGGTCAGCCCATCCGCATGCAGGCGCCGGATCAGCGTGAACATTTCCTCGACCAGCAAGGGCGAAAGGCCGAGCGATGGTTCATCCAGGATCAGCAGCCTCGGTTCCGCCATCAGCCCGCGGCCGATGGCGAGCATTTGCTGTTCGCCCCCTGAAAGCGTGCCAGCGGCCTGGCGGGTTCGTTCCTTGAGGCGCGGGAAAATACCAAAAACGCGTTCCAGATTACGCGCACGATTGGTCCGCGCGCGGCGATAGGAACCAAGTTCCAGCACTTCGCGCACATTCAAATTCGGGAAAATCTTGCGCCCTTCCGGCACATGGATCAGGCCAAGTGAAACAATCTCAGGCGGGGATAGCGCAGCGAGGCTCTGCCCCGCGAAACGAATTTCCCCGCCGCGCGGGCGCACCACACCGCTGACGGTCATGTTCAAAGTTGTCTTGCCCGCACCATTGGCGCCGAGCACCGCAACCAAAGCGCCTTCGGGGATACTCAGATCAATGCCGCGCAGGATCAGGGTTTCGCCATAGCCAGCTTCAAGCGCCTTGATTTCAAGCATGGCCGGCCAACCTTTGCGCGGCGCCATGGCCCAAATAGGCCTCAATCACGGCGGGATTGCCGACCACCTCGGCCGCCTCGCCCGAGGCAATGATACGCCCGCCGGAGATCACATGGACATATTCGCAAAGGCTCATCACCGCCTGCATGACATGTTCGATCATGAGGATGGTGACGCCACCCGCGCGAATATCCTGCAGCACCGGCAGGAAATCGCGGAGTTCCGATGGGTTAAGCCCCGCCAATACCTCATCCAGCAATAATATGCGCGGGCGCGTGGCCAATGCGCGCGCCACTTCCAGGCGCTTCCGCCCCGCCACCGTCAGCGCTGCCGCTGGCTTATCAAGTTGCGGACCGAGGCCCAGGCGTTGGCCGACTTCTTCCGCCAACGCCAAGGCATCACGACGTTTTGCCAGGCGCAGAAAGGCTCCAACCGCGATATTTTCGCGCACGGAAAGCCCGGCGAAGGGCTGCACAATCTGGAAGGTTCGCGCCAGGCCAAGCTTGGCCAGATCATGCGGCTTGCGGCCGGTGATTTCCTCGCCATCCAGCAACACGAGCCCAGCGCTTGGCTGTTCAAAGCCGGCGATCATGGCAAAGAGCGTCGTCTTGCCCGCACCATTCGGACCGATCAGCCCGGTTATCGAACCTTCACGCACATCGAAGGTCGCGTCAGACACTGCCGTCAGCCCGCCAAAGCGCTTGGTGAGATCACGCACCGCGAGGAAAGCGGGGTCCCGCCCTTGCCCTGTCATGGCGCCCCCTTGCCGCGCCAGCGCGCGGCGATGACGCCCGGGATGCGATGCAGCGGAAAGCGCACCACCAGGATCAGCAGCGCACCAAAGATGATCAGATCAACACCAGGGATTTTGCCGATCAGCATCTTCGTGCCCTCGCTCAGCCCTTGCAGGATCAATGCACCAATCAGCGGGCCGAATACCGTGCCCGCACCACCAATAATTGGGGCGAGCAATGCTTCCACTGAAATCCAGGTGCCGAAAGCAATATTGCTATCAATATAGAGGAAATACTGCGCATAAAGCGCCCCTGCCGCACCAGTAAGCCCCGCCGATAGGCTGATGGCACGCAGCTTCACCGCCAGAATATCCACACCAAGCGCGGCAGCCGCTGCCTCATTCTCCCGCACCGCGACAAGCTGCGCGCCGATCCGGCTTTTCTCCACGGCCAGCGTCATCAACATGGCAAGCGCAAGCAATACCGCTGCCAAAATCAAAAAGCTCGACCGATTGGCAAATTGCAGATTACCCGCGCCGAGATTGAGGCTGATCAGCAAACCCGCAGCACCGCCCGTGATCTCGATTGCATTGGCAAGGATGCGCAGCACCTCAGCAAAGGCAAGCGTGACCAGCGCAAAATAGGAACCGCGCAGCCCAGCGCGAAACACCATGGCACCAATCGCATAGCCAAGCAGCGCGGCGGCTACCATGCCGAAGGCCACCGCCGGATAGGCATTCACGCCAAAGCGTTGTTGCAGAATGGCGCTGACATAAGCGCCCATGCCGAAAAACGCCGCATGACCAAAGGAATACTGCCCGCCATAGCCACCAAGCAGATTCCACCCCTGCGCGGCAATCGCCAGGATCAGCGTAAAGACCAGAAAATTCAGCACCACATTGCTGGTCACAAATAGCGAAACCAGCACGGCGACGACCAGAAAGCCCAAAATGGGCAAAGCCTCACGAATAGTCATGCGCGCGCCCCGAACAACCCAGTCGGGCGCAGCAGCAGCACTAGGATAAAAATCAGGAAAATCCCGATTTGTCCAAGGCTATCACCGAAATAGAGGCCAGAAAGGCTTTCCACCACACCGATGAACAAGCCGCCCAGCAGCGCCCCCGTCACGCTGCCCATGCCACCCAGCACCACAATGGTGAAGGCCACCAGCACAAAGGCATTGCCCACACGTGGCGAGACATAGAAGGACGGCAGCAAAAGACAGGCGGCGATGGCAAGACAAGCCGTGCCGATGCCAAAGGTCACGGCATAGATATGCGCGACATCAATACCAACCAAGGCAGCGCCCGTGCGTTCCTTCGCGACCGCCCGAATGGCGCGGCCCGTATCGGTGCGCGTCATCAGCACAAACAGCAAGGCGGCCAGCAGCAGCGTCACGCCAAAGCCGATCAGGCGCGGCACTGACAACAAAACATCGCCAAGTTCCACCATGGACATGGCATAGGGCAGGCGGAGCGTCATGGTATCCGAACGAAAAATCGCCAACATGGCGTTTTCGATGATGATCGAAAGCCCAAGTGTCACCAGCAACATATTGGAATCATCGCCACGGCTGGCCGGCCCAATCACCAAGCGCTGTACCAGATAGCCCAACACGAAGAACAAGCCCGCCAGCGGGATCATCGCCGCATAGGGGTCAAGCCCAAAGGCGCCATGCGCGACAAAGGCCGCATACATCGCCAGCGTCAGCAACGCACCATGGGCGAAGTTGATAATGTGCAACACGCCGTAAACCAGCGTGAGGCCCAGCGCCACCAGCCCATACACGGCCCCCATCAGGAGGCCGTTTGCCACGGCCTCCAGCAATATTTCGGGCGGGTAGCCCATCTCAGCCGGTGACGGGATAGATCGGCTGGGCGTCCGCAAAATCGCGCGGGAAGATCACCTTGATATCGCCGTTCTGCACCTGCGTATTCACCGGCTTGCCGCCCTGGTTTTGGCCATTGACGAATTGCGTCGGCCCATAGGGCATGATGTGGCGATCAAAGCCAGCACCAGTTGCCGCCAGCGCTTGGATCAACGCACCACGATCCGCCCGGCCCGCGCGTTCCAGCGCATCGGCAAACAGCATTACGGCGGAATAATTCAGCGGTACATTGTAAAGCCAGAAGCGCCCCTGCGCTTCCACACGCCGGCGCAATTCGGCGGTTTTCGGCTTGCGCGGATCGGCCCAATGATTGCAATCCATTACCAGATTAGCCGCTTCCGGGAATTCCCGCACAAAACGGAAATTGGAAGCCGCACCATTCAGGATGCAATAAATCCCCTTCGGGCGAATGCGGCGCTGCTGCAAGGTTTGCGACAGCAGCACGAATTCCGCGTAATAGGATGATGGGATGATCAGATCGGGATTGAGCGCCCTGATCCGCAGCGCCACATTAGACATGTCGCGCGATGGCGTGGGATGCGCAATCGTCTCCAGCACCTGAAAGCCGCGCTTGGGCAATTCCGCATTCAGCAGGCGCGCCATGCCGGACCCGAACAACCCATCCTCATGCACAATCACTGCCGTACGGGAAGGCTTGCCGGCGGCATCATTGATCGCGACCAGATTATCCAAAGCGGTTGCCGTCACGGTGCCAAAGCCAGGCCCGAAGCGGAAGGTATTGGCCAGCCCACGAGACACGATCTGATCCGACACGCCGACATCAACAATATAAGGCAGGTCATAACGCGATGCGGCTTGCGATGCGGCAAGGCAAATCGGGCTTGCAAAGCCGCCCACAATCGCGAGCACGCCTTCGGCCTGCATTTTCTCAACCTCGGCCACACCACCATCGGGGGTGGAGCGCGCATCGCCGAACACCATTTCAATCGGCGCGCCACCCAGCGCCTTGATCCCGCCGCCGGCATTGATATCGGCAATGGCCAGCTCTGCGCCCAGGCGGCCATATTCGCCATCCTGCGCCAAGGCGCCGGTTACGGGCTGGATGATGCCAAGCTTGATGGCGCGCGACTGCGCCCGCGCAATGGTGGGTGCCGCGAGCAGCACCGGCGCGGCCATCAGCGCCTGGCGCCGGGAAAGGCTGAAATGAGACATTGGAGACTCCCCTGTTGTTACCCGAAAATGGTCATGCCCCAGGCTTTGCCAATGGGCCAGAGGGAATCTGGTGCCGCGCAGGCCCGATTTTGCACTTGCCCCAAATCGCCTTAGCCTTCGCTGTGAAAGCGTTGCCGGGCGGGCGCTTTCGCCTGTTCACACTGCCCGCAAGGCGCCATCATGGATCTGCTACCGCTTGCCGGCATACGCGTTGTTGAATTCTCCCACATGGTCATGGGGCCGACCTGCGGCCTGGTTCTGGCCGATCTGGGCGCCGAGGTCATCAAGATCGAACCCCCCGGCAAGGGCGACCGCACGCGCTATCTGGTGGCATCCGGCACCGGCTTCTTCGCTGCCTTCAGTCGCAACAAGAAAAGCGTCACGCTCGATACGGATGATGCGGCAGATCTTGAGGCGCTGAAGCGCCTGATTGATACCGCCGATGTGCTGGTGGAGAATTTCCGCCCCGGTGGCTTGGCCGCCAAGGGCCTGGGGTATGAGGCGCTTTCGGCACGCAATCCGCGGCTAATCTATTGCTCGCTCAAGGGCTATCTGCCCGGCCCTTATGAAAACCGCACAGCCTTGGATGAGGTTGTGCAGATGCAGTCCGGCCTTGCTTACATGACCGGCCCGCCCGGCCGGCCCTTGCGCGCCGGGGCGCCGGTGAATGACATGATGGGCGGCATGTTCGGCGCCATCGGGATTTTGAGCGCGCTCCGCCAGCGCGATGCCTCCGGCCGAGGGCAGCATTTGCAGGCGGGGTTGTTTGAAAACGCGGCCTTTCTGGTTTCCACCGCCATGCTGCAACAAGCCATTACGGGCAAGGCGCCGGAACCCATGCCGGCGGGCCGCCGCGCCTGGGGCGTTTATGATGTGTTCGATACCGCCGATGGCGAACAGATTTTCATCGGCGTCGTCACCGAACGCCAATGGGAAATCTTCATCCGCGAATTGAATGAACCCGCGCTGAACAACCCCGATTATTGCAGCAATACCGAACGCGCCAAGCGGCGGGAGGCGCTGATACCGCTGGTGCAATCCCTGCTGATCAGGCGCAATGTCGCAGAGCTTGAGGAAATGTGCGCCCGCGCCGGCCTGCCCTATTCCCGCATCGCCAAGCCCTGGGATTTGTTCGAAGATGCGCATCTTGCCGCGAGCGGCGGCTTTCATGAAGTGACGCTTGCAGATGGGCGGCGCGCCAAGGTGCCGGCGCTGCCGCTTCAATTCGGGCAGGAAAGGCTGCCGCTCCGCCATGATCTGGCAACACCCGGCCAGCATAATGAGGAAATTCTGGGCCCGATCCGCTCAGCAAAAGCCGCTGATTGAATACCACAAGACCGCAACACAGGAGGGAAAACACCATGCCGGTTTATGCACTTGATGATTTGACGCCAGAGCTTCCCGCCGCGGATCGCTTCTGGGTCGCGCCGGATGCGCATGTGATCGGCACTGTTGTGCTGGGTGAAGATGTCGGCGTTTGGTTTGGCGCCGTCATTCGCGGTGACAATGATCCCATCCACATCGGTGCGCGCAGCAATATCCAGGAAGGGTCCGTGCTGCATTCGGATACTGGCTTTCCGCTGACCGTCGGCGCCGATGTGACGGTGGGCCACCAGGCCATTTTGCATGGCTGCACCATTGGCGATGGCTGCCTGATCGGCATGGGTGCCACGGTGATGAATGGCGCGCGCATTGGTGCGGGCAGCATTATCGGCGCCGGCGCGCTGGTCACGGAAGGCAAGGATATCCCCCCGGGATCCCTGGTGATGGGCTCCCCGGCCAAGGTGATTCGCGGCCTCGATGCCGATGTTGCCGCGAAGCTTCTGGCATCCGCCGCGCATTACGTTGAAAATGCGCGGCGCTTTGCGAAGGGGATGCGCCGCCTGGCCTGAAGCGAGGCGGTCAGCCTGCCTCAGCGGTGATGCGCGCCGCCTGGGGTCAAGCGGGGTCTGCGGGGTTACGGGATGACGGCGCCGACATTTTGCGCTTTATTCCCGCTACGCCTGAAACAGAAGGAGACGCAGCATGGGTGTTTTGACGCAGGAACAGAAGGATGCCTTCTGGCGCGATGGCTGCCTGGTGGCGCCCAATGCTGTCTCACCCGATCTGCTGGCACGGTTGCGGGCCGAGATCGCCGGTTGGGTGGAAGAAAGCCGCGCCCATACAAAACCCTTCGGCCCGCCTTGCGTGGATGGTCGCCCGCGTTTCGACATGGGCAAGGAACATTCCGCCGAAAAGCCGGCGCTTCGGCGGATCAATAACCCATCCGATATCTCGCCCGCCTATCTGGAAGCGATGCGCGACAGCGACATGACGGAAATGGTGGCCGAGTTGATCGGCCCCGATGTGAAATTCCATCACTGCAAGATCAATCTGAAACTGATGGGTGCGAAGACCGAGGTGCTGTACCATCAGGACTTCGCCTATACGCCGCATACCAATGACGACATCATCACCGCGCTGCTGTTCCTGGATGATGTGGATGAAACCAATGGCGCGCTGACCATTGTGCCGGGTTCGCACAAGGGGCCGATGTATTCGCTGTTTGATGGGGATCGTTTCACCGGCGCGGTTTCGGATGCGGATGAAAAGGCGCTGCTGGCGCAAAGCATCCCCTGCTATGGCGCCGCTGGTTCAGTTTGCCTGATGCATACCAAGCTGGCGCATGGATCAGCGCCCAATGCCGGCACCAAGCCGCGCGGGCTTTATATTTGCGTCTATACCGCCGCCGATGCGGTGCCCTTGGCGCGCAACCCGATGCCAAGCACGCATGAGGGTGAGGTCATTCGCGGCAAGCCGGCACGCTTTGCACGCATTACGGAAACCCGCCTGGAATTGCCGCAACAACCCAAATCCGCGAGCTTCTTTACCGTGCAAGGTCAGGCTTCCGCGCAAGCGGCGGAGTGACGCTAAGCACCCACAAAAAACCCCGATCGGGCGGCTGCCTGATCGGGGTTTTTGTTGCGCAGTAAAGGCGCTAACTCACTCCACATTCTCCGGCTCGCGCTCCGCATCCCGATCTTCCTCAGGCTTGGGCAGCGCGGGCGGGGTGGCTTCCTGGCAATCGAAGGTCAGCGCACCTTCACGCAGCCCCACCTTTACCGATCCTCCCTTGGCGAGTTTGCCGAACAACAATTCCTCCGCCAGCGGCTTTTTCACATATTCCTGAATGACGCGCGCCAAGGGCCGCGCACCATAAAGCGGATCGTAGCCGCGTTCCGCCAGCCATTCCTTGGCGCCAGAGGAAAGCTCAATCGTCACATTCCGGTCAGCAAGTTGCGCTTCCAACTGCATGACGAATTTCTCGACGACCTGCGCCACAATCTCCGGCGTCAGACCCGCAAAACCCACCACCGCATCCAGGCGGTTGCGGAATTCGGGCGTGAACATCCGTTTGATCGCTTCCTCATCCTCACCCACACGGGCGGGGCGTTCAAAGCCAATCGCCGGCTTCGCCATATCAGAAGCGCCGGCATTGGTGGTCATGATCAGGATCACATTGCGGAAATCCACATTCTTGCCGTTGTGGTCCGTCAGCTTCCCATGATCCATCACCTGCAACAGGATATTGTACAAATCCTGATGCGCCTTTTCGATTTCATCGAGCAGCAATACCGCATGCGGGTGCTGGTCAATCGCATCCGTCAAAAGCCCGCCCTGATCAAAGCCGACATAGCCAGGCGGCGCGCCAATCAGGCGTGATACGCTATGGCGTTCCATATATTCGGACATATCGAAGCGGATCAGTTCAATGCCAAGCGTCTTCGCCAATTGCTTGGCGACTTCCGTCTTGCCCACACCGGTGGGGCCCGAGAACAGATAATTCCCAATCGGCTTTTCCGGATCACGCAAGCCAGCGCGCGATAGCTTGATGGCGCTGGCCAGGGCTTCAATCGCCTTTTCCTGGCCAAACACCATCGCCTTCAAATCGCGTTCCAGATTCTTGAGCGTTTCCCGATCATCTGTTGAAACCGATTTCGGCGGAATACGCGCAATCTTGGCGACAATGTCTTCCACATCCTTGAGCGTCACGGTCTTGCGGCGCTTGTTTTCGGGCAGCAGCATGCGCGATGCGCCGACCTCATCAATCACGTCAATCGCCTTATCGGGCAGCTTGCGGTCATGGATGTATTTCGCGGAAAGCTCTACCGCCGCGCGAATCGCTTCGGGCGTATAGCGAACCTTGTGGTGCTTTTCGTAATTGGTCTTGAGACCTTGCAGGATCTTCACCGCATCTTCCAGCGATGGTTCATTCACATCAATCTTCTGGAAGCGCCGCACCAGCGCGCGATCCTTCTCAAAATGCGTGCGATATTCCTTATAGGTCGTGGACCCGACGCAGCGGATGGTGCCCTGCGCCAAGGCGGGCTTCAACAAATTGGACGCATCCATCGCCCCGCCTGAGGTCGCACCAGCACCAATCACAGTATGGATTTCATCAATGAACAGTACGGAACCGGGCTGGGCTTCCAATTCGGAAACCACCGCCTTCAGCCGTTCTTCAAAATCACCACGATAGCGCGTGCCGGCCAAAAGGCTGCCCATATCCAGCGCATAGATGGTGGATTTCGCCAGCACTTCCGGCACATCACCTTCAATGATGCGCTTCGCCAAGCCCTCTGCAATCGCGGTTTTGCCCACGCCGGGATCACCGACATAAAGCGGGTTGTTCTTGGTGCGGCGGCACAGGATTTGGATCGTGCGCTCAATTTCCTGATCCCGGCCAATCAGCGGGTCAATCTTACCCTGCTCGGCCTTCTTGTTCAGGTTCACGCAGTAATTGGCCAAAGCATCCTGGCCACGCGGCGCACCGCGGGCTTTTTCCTCGCGCTCCTGGCCTGGTTCTTCATTGCCCGCGCCATCGCCCTTCGCCGCGCGGGGCTGGGAACGCCCGGGCGCCTTGGCAATGCCATGGCTGATAAAATTCACCGCATCCAGCCGCGTCATGTCCTGCAATTGCAGGAAATACACCGCATGCGATTCGCGTTCCGAGAACAGCGCCACCAGCACATTGGCGCCGGTCACCTCATCACGGCCAGAAGATTGCACATGAATGGCCGCGCGCTGCACCACGCGCTGAAAGCCCGCGGTCGGCTTCGGATCCCCGCCGCGTTCCGTCACCAGGCCGGCCAGGTCCTTGTCCAGAAACTCGGTCAGGTCGCGCTTGAGTTTATCAACATCCACGCCGCAGGCGCGCAACACGCCCGTGGCATCGGTGTCATCACCCAGCGCAAGCAGCAAATGTTCCAGCGTTGCGTATTCATGTCGGCGCTCACCAGCCAAGGCCAGGGCGCGATGCAGCGTCTGTTCTAGGTTACGGGACAACATGATCAACGACGCTCCATATGGGCCGAAGCGCCTGCCGAGGCAGGACGCCATGGCCGATTACACTCTATAATCTAGGTGCCCCTCGGGGATTCTGCGACCCCCTTATCCTCAATCCTTCTCGATGGTGCATTGCAACGGGTGCTGGTTCTGGCGGGCCAGGTCCATCACCTGCGTTACCTTGGTTTCCGCGATTTCATAAGTGAAAACCCCGCAAACCCCGACACCACGGCGATGCACATGCAGCATGATGCGCGTCGCCTCCTCACGATTTTTCTGGAAAAACCTCTCCAACACGTGAACAACGAATTCCATCGGTGTGTAATCATCGTTCAACATCAATACTTTGTACATGGCAGGCTTCTTGGTCCGCGGGCGCGCCTTTACCACGATGCCCGTCTGCGGCCCTTCGCCACCACCTTGCCCGTCATTCGGGCGCTTATCCTGATCGCTCATGCTCTCGGTTCGGTCTTTCCGGATGCAGACTACCACGCTGCGCTGCCTATAGGATATGGAGCGAATGGCCCAAGGTGAAGCCCTGATGACATTCAAGGCGCAATTCTTTTGCGAAGATGCCGACCCATTCAAGGCAAAAAAATAGCGTGATCCATTGATATGGATCACGCTATTTGCCGGCGGCCCCCCAATTTTAAGGAGGAGGGAAGGGGGGCAGCCAAGTCAGAATGGGGCCAAAGCCTCACCCAAACTTATGCCGCCAGCGGCTTCGCCAGCTTTTCCATCGCCACCGTCATGCGCGCATTCACGGGCGCGAAGGCGCTTTCAGCGAGCTTGAAGGAAGCTTCCTGAAGCTTGGTGCCTTCGGCAACCATCTTCTCCAAAGCGGCCTTGGCCAGCTTGGACTGAAGCTCAGCGGCTTCATTCACGCTTTTCACGCCGGCCAGTGCCTTCGCACCTTCCAGGGCGTGGTCGGTCAGGCCCTGCGCCAGCGCCATATACTGGCGGGCGATGTCCTGCGAGCCCGAGGCCCAGGTCTGGGCGGCCTTGGTGAAGGCCTCCACATTGCCGCGGCCGAAATCAGCGGCTTCTTCCGCCGCCTTGAAGATGCTCTCGGCACCCTTGGTCATCTGTTCCATGTTCTTCTCCATTGCGACGCGGGCTTGCGCTGCGCCATCATTCATCACTTTCTGAGCTTGCGCCGCGGCTTCTTCCGCGACCTTGCTCACAACCTGGCTCTTGCTTTGCGCCATGACCTCAACCCTTTCCTTGCCTGTCCGGGGCACCGCCACCGGAGATTTGCGAACCGGCCGGAAAGGCCGGGAAGATTTGCTGCGCTGCAACATAGGCATCTTCTACGCGCAGCACAGCGCTCATTGCAAGCATTTTTTGCACTGCACAAAATTTTTTGAAAGTGGTTTCGGCATGGGGCGCGTCAGCCTTTCGGGTGGCGACTCAACGGCCTTCGTTAACCCTCTGAGGAAATGGAGATTTGGTGGATTTTTCGCTGGACGCAACGGGCCTGAGTCGCTAAAAAGATTACAGGGGAAGAAAGGTTTGGGGCTATCAGCCTTGGGCCATCAGGGGGTTTGCGGAATGAAGTTTCGTCGCCAAGGCTTGGGGAGCCTTGCCGGTCGATTCGCCTGGCTGGTTTTTGGGATGGCACTCGCGGCCTTGCCCTGGCGTGGGGCTGAGGCACAGATCGGCAGCGCGCGCTATTCGGCCATTGTGGTGGAAGCCCGCACCGGGAATGTGCTGATTGAAGCTGGCGCAGATGAACCGCGCTACCCTGCCTCCCTCACCAAAATGATGACGCTTTATATGGTGTTTGAGGCGCTGCGCGATGGGCGCACGCAGCTCAATAGCCGCGTCGTCATGAGCGAGGAAGCCGCTTCCCGCCCACCTTCCAAGCTTGGGATCCCGCCAGGGGGCGGGCTTACCGTTGAACAGGCCATCCTGGCCCTGGTGACCAAAAGCGCCAATGATGTCGCATCGGCGGTCGGTGAGCATATCGGCGGTTCCGAAGAACGCTTCGCGCAAATGATGACCATGCGCGCCCGCAGCATCGGCATGACACAAACGCGCTTTCGCAATGCCTCTGGCCTGCCAGATTGGGAACAGGTGACGACAGCGCGGGATATGGCCACGCTGGGGCGGCGCCTTTTCACCGATTTCCCCAATCGCTACCATTATTTCGGCACGGTGCATTTTGCCTGGGGCCGGGCGCAAATCCGCAACCATAATCGGATGCTGGGCGACTATTCTGGTGCCGATGGCATCAAGACCGGCTTCATCAACGCCTCAGGCTTCAATATCGTCACCTCGGCCCAGCGTGATGGGGTGCGGCTGGTGGGTGCTACCTTCGGTGGTTCTTCCTGGGTAGAGCGGGATCGGCATATGGGCGGGCTGCTCGATCAAGGGTTTGCGCGCATGGGCGTCGCACCACGTGCGCCCTCATCCGTCATGGCAGCCGCCGCCCCGGCACCCCGGCGCAATACGCCAGCCGCGCGCCCCGTAGCACAGGGCAATTCGCGCGTGGCCCAGGTGACCACGCCGCCGCAGCGCCGTCAGCCCCAGCAAGTGGCGGCTGCACCGAACAGGCAAGCTTTGGCGCCGGTGGCGTATCGTCAGCAGCCAGCACCGCCCCGCCCCGCCCCGCGCCCAGCAGCGCGCCCGGTGCAGCGCATGGAACAAGGCAGCACCGCGACCACAACGCAGCGCCCAACCGCGCAACGCCAGCAAACGCCGCGTTAGGCGCGGCAGTGACTTAGTCGTTCCAGGAAAGACCAGCGCGCGCCATCCGCGCGCGGACATAAAGCAGCCAGATCATTTGCAGCCCAAGCGCGGGCAGCAGCACCAGCGGCTTCAAGCCGGGCGCCAGGCCAAGAAAAACCCAGGCCAGCAGCCCATTGGCCAAGACAAAGCCCCAATGAATGGCGGCAACATAGCGCACGCCAAGACCGCTGCGCTGCGCCATTTGATATAAATGCGTGCGATGCGCGGCGGTGATATTCAGCCCCATGGCGGCACGCCGCAACAGCGTGAAGGCCGCATCAAAGAACAAGCCGAATAAGAGCAGCGGCACCAGCATGAAGGAAACCTCGGCCGCGTCAAAGCGCGCTGCCGCGACAGCCAGGATCGCCACCATGAAGCCCAGGAATTGGCTGCCGACATCGCCCATGAAGATGCGCGCGGGATGCAGATTGAAGGGCAGAAAACCAAGCAAGCCCGCCGCCAGCAACATGGATGCCAGATAGACAAACCACCCGCCCTGGTTTTCGGCAATGGCGCAAAGGATCAGCAGCGCAAGGAACACCGCCCCACCCACCAGCCCATCCAACCCATCCATGAAATTCACCGCATTGGTGCAGCCCAGAACCCAAAAAAGCGTCAGCAGCGGCCCGAGCGCACCAAGCTGCACAATGCCCAAGCCCGGCACCGCGATCCGCTGCAATTCAAGCCCGCTGCCAATCGCGACCAGTGCGGCCAGCGCCTGCGCCGCCAATTTCACCGCAAAGCGCAAATCCCGCGCATCATCCCAAAGCGATACCGCTGCAATCGCCAAGGCAGCCCCAATCACGCCAAGAAATTGCGGCCCGGGCAGGCGCGCATATTCTGCCTGCCAATACAAAACCCCCATGCCAAGCGTGAAAGCGACCACAATGCCAAGCCCGCCACCGCGCGGTGTGGGCCGGCTATGGCTTGATCGCGCATTGGGGTGATCCAGGATCGGGTAGGCGATCATCAGCCGCACCACGACGGCCGAAACCAGCGCCAGGCCAAGGGCGACCGCCAAATGGATCAGGAAAGCATGAAAGGTCATCTCGGCCTCGGGCTATCGCCCGGTCGGGCGCCGGGCGCAACCCGGCACCCCGGTCAGCGCCGTTGCAGGATTTCTGGATTGACCATCATGGCGGGATCGGGCGCGCCATCCAAGGCGGCCAGGATATTGCGCGCCGCCGCTTCGGCCATGCGGGCCGTGCCTTCTTCCGTGCTTGCCGCCGAATGCGGGCTGATGATGACATTGGGCATGCTGAACAGCGGATTGCCAGGTGTTGCGGGCTCAATTTCCAGCACATCCGTGCCGAAACCCATCAGTCGGCCGGATTGCAGCGCGGCCACCACCGCTTCCTGCTTCACAATCGGCCCCCGCGCCGTATTCACCAAAATGGCGCCGGGCTTGAGTGCGGCGAAGGCTGCCTCATCCATCAAATGCCTAGTTTCGGGCATTAATGGGCAATGCAGCGTCACTACATCCGCTTCCGCCAGCGCCTGTTTGAAATCCCGCGCCGGGATGTGGCCGTCGGACGCGATGCGCGCCGGATGATAAAGCGGGTCATGCACCGTGACCTTCATGTGAAAGGCCCGCGCATAGGCCGCAACGCGTGACCCGATCCGCCCATAGCCCACCACCAGCGCGGTTTTGCCGGCCAAATCCACCATGCGCGGCCCATCCTTGGGCCACCAGCCGCCCTGCTTGATATGGGCATCCGAATCAACCGCGCGCCGCGCCACCCCCAGCATCAACATCATGGCGTGTTCGGCAACCGAAAGATCATTGGTGCCATTCACCACCATGACCGCGATGCCGCGTTCCGTGCAGGCGGGAATATCCACCGTGTCAAAGCCAACCCCGATGCGCGACACCGCGCGCAAGCGTGGCGCGGCGGCAAGGGCCGCCTTGTCCACGCGTTCCAGCCACGCCACCAGCCCATCCGCATTGGCCAAAGCGGCATGCAAGGCGGGCGCCGGCGGGTCGAACATTTCGATGGTTTCAACATCAGGCCGCGCAGCGAGCACCGCAGCCCCCGCAGGATGCAGGGGCCGGCCAAGGACAATGCGGTAAGGCATCAGTTCAACTTCTCGATCTTGTTGACTTCCACAACCTCACGCCAGCGGGCGATTTCTGACCGCACATGGGCGGCGAAGCGCTCGGGCGATCCACCTTCGGGCCTCGCGCCAAGGTCACGCAGTTTGCGCTGCACTTCGGCATCAGCGATGGCTTCATTCAACAAACGATTGAGCCCCGCCACCACGGCATCAGGCGTGCCGCGCGGCGCCATATAGCCGAACCAGGGCTCCGCCACGATGCCGGGGACACCCGCTTCGGCGAAGGTTGGAATATTCGGCAGGGAGGGATCACGTTCACGCCCGGTGACCGCCAGGGCGCGGATTTGCCCGGCGCGGATGGCGCCAATCTTGGTTGGGATGTTTTCCATCATCACCTGCACCTGGCCGGCCAGCAGCGCCTGCAAGGCGGGTGCGCCACCGCGGAAGGGCACATGCACCAGCGTCAGGCCCAGCCGGCCGTTCAGCAATTCCGGCACAAGATGGTTGGAAGACCCAAAACCGGAAGAACCGTAATTCACGCGGCCCGGATTGGCCTTCACCCAGGCGATGAATTCCGGCAGCGTCTGCACGGGCACACTGTTATTCACCGCCACCACATTCATGACACTGCCGGACCAGAACACCGGCACCAAATCCCGTTCAATATCATAGGGCATGCGGGCATAAATGGCGGCATTGATCGCGCAATTGCCGATAGTGCAGGCGCCAAGCGTGTAGCCATCCGGCGCGCTTTTCGCGGCCGCATCCATGCCGATATTGCCATTCGCCCCAGAACGGTTTTCCACCACCCAGGGATGCTGCACGCTGCGGCTGACGCGATCAGCCAGGATGCGCGCCACCAGATCGGTGGAACCTCCCGGCGGGAAAGGCAGAATGATCCGCACCGAGCGTTCGGGCATCCAGCCCTGCGCTAGCGCAAGGCCAGGCAAACAAAGGGCGAAAAGGGTCAGGGCAATCCGGCGTAACATGTATCCTCCTTGATATTGGGTCCGCGCGCCTCGCTTCAGGGCAGAGGCAAGGGCCTTTAAGTCGGGAGTATCCGGGGTTATTGCCCCGGCTTCAAGCGGGATGCAGCGTTTGAGCCGCCCTTCTGGCCGAAAAGGGCCGGGGGGCTTGTCTGGCAGGGCTGCCCTGGCCCATGACAGGTCCAATCATGACCCCGCCCGCCCGCCCGAAGCAGCCCTCCCCCGGCATTCCCTTCTCAGCACTTGCCCGCATCGCGCCGCATCTTTGGCCGGTGGGGGAACCCATGCTGCGGCTGCGCGTGGTGGGTGCGCTGCTGCTGCTGGCTGCCGCCAAGGCCGCGAATGTGCTGGTGCCGATTGCCTATGCCCGCGCGGTGGATGCGCTGGCGCCACAATCCGGTGCGGGCGCGGTGGTTGCCGTGCCGATTGCGCTGCTGGTGGGCTACGGCTTGCTCCGCGTGATGTCCTCGGCGCTTGGGGAGTTGCGCAATGCGGTATTCTCCAAGGTGCAGGCGCGCGCCGGCCGCCGCGTCGCCTTGGACGTGTTTCGCCATTTGCACGCACTTTCAATGCGCTTTCACATGGACCGCGCGACAGGCGGGCTTTCGCGTGTGATTGAACGGGGCGTGCGCGGCATCGCGACATCGCTCAATTTCCTGCTGTTCAACATCATCCCAACGATTGTTGAAATTCTGTTCGTTGCCGTCATTCTCTGGTGGATCTTCGCCGCTTCCTTTGCGCTGACCATGCTTGGCACCATCATCGCCTATGTTGCCTTCACGCTGATTTTCACCAATTGGCGGCTGCGCTTTCGCCGGCAGATGAACCAGACGGATGAGGAAGCGAATACCAAGGCGGTGGATAGCCTGCTGAATTACGAAACCGTCAAATATTTCGGCAATGAAGCGCATGAATCGCGGCGCTATGATGAAAGCATGACGCGCTACGAAAGCGCCTATGTCAAAAGCGAAACCACGCTGAATATGCTGAATGCCGGCCAGGCCACCATCATGGCGGTGGGGCTTACCATCACCATGCTGCTGGCGGGCCGTGGCATTGCCGATGGCAGCATGAGCATTGGCGATCTGGTGATGGTGAATACCTATTTGATCCAGCTTTATCAGCCCTTGAACATCCTTGGCTTTGCCTATCGCGAAATCAAGCAGGGGCTCACGGATATGGAGCAGATGTTCGCGCTTTTGGATGTGCCCGCCGAAGTGCGCGATGCGCCGGATGCCGTGCCGCTGGCGCTGACGCAGGGTGAAATCCGCTTTGAAGATGTACGCTTTGGCTATCGACCGGATCGTGGGATTCTGAAGGGTGTTTCCTTCACCGTGCCGCCAGGGCGGATGCTGGCCATTGTCGGGCCAACAGGGGCGGGGAAATCCACCATCTCTCGCCTGCTGTTCCGTTTTTATGATGTGACGGGCGGGCGCGTGCTGGTGGATGGGCAGAATGTGCGCGGCATGACGCAACAAAGCCTGCGCGCCGCCATTGGCGTGGTGCCGCAGGATACGGTGCTGTTCAACGACACCATTCGCTACAACATCGCCTATGGCCGACCAGGGGCCACCGATGCGGAAATCGAAAACGCCGCCCGGCTTGCCCAGGTGCATGATTTCGTGACCCGCCTGCCCGATGGCTACGCAACGCGCGTCGGCGAACGCGGCCTGAAGCTTTCGGGCGGGGAGAAGCAGCGCGTGGCGATTGCGCGCACCATCCTGAAGGACCCGCGTTTGCTGATATTGGATGAGGCGACCAGCGCGCTTGATACCCGGACCGAACAGGACATCCAGGCGGCTTTGCGTGATGTGGCGCGCAACCGCACCACGCTTGTTATTGCCCACCGCCTTTCGACAGTGGTGGAGGCGGATGAGATTATTGTGCTGCAAGAAGGCACCATTGCCGAACGCGGCACCCATGGCGGCCTGATCGCTGCCGGCGGGCTTTACGCCGATATGTGGCGCCGCCAATCGGAAGCCATGGCGGCAGCCGAGGCCGCTGCCCGCGCCCAGGCAGCCGCTGATTTGGAAATGCCCCGCCAGCGCCCCAATGCCGCCCCCCCTTCCCCTGGCACCTGAGGCTGCCTATCTGCCTGTTACATTTAGGAGTAGCTCATGCAAATGGACCCGGAAGGCATTGCGCCCGAGGATTTGAGCCATGCCGGTTCGGTCGTGGACAAGGCGATCGAGTATATGATGGAACAGCAAATCCAGCCGATTTCCATCGCCTCTGCCCTGCTGGGTGGGGCGCTTGGGGTGCTGACCCGGACCTTGGATGACCGCGCCGTGGCCGGGGTGCTGCGCCAGGCGCTGGCTTCGGTGGAAAGCGGCGAATTCCGCGCGCCGCCCCCCGCTTGAGGTGTTCAGCCGCGCAAGCCTGCGGCAAAACACCTCAAGTCTTTTGTGTTTGGTCGCATTTTCCGAGTCGCCAAGCTAAATTGCCTGGCTTTAAAACGCTCAGCTACTTGACGGCGCCGCCGCTTCCCGCCAAAAGCGCCGCTTCACGTGAAACCTGCGCGCAGGCCCCGCTTGCGCGCCTTTATATTTGGATTTTCACCATGTCTCGCCGCTGCGTTATTACTGGCAAGGGTGTTCTGACGGGTAACAATGTCAGCCACGCCAATAACAAGACCCGCCGCCGCTTCCTGCCCAATCTGCAGGAAAGCTCCTTCTGGTCGGAAATTCTGGCCGCGCCGATAAAGCTGCGCCTTTCCACCAATGGCATTCGCACGGTGGAACATAATGGTGGGCTTGATGCGTTTCTGCTCGGCACGCCGGACCGTAAGCTGACCGAAGATGCCATTGTGCTGAAGCGCCGTCTGGAACGCGCCCAGGCCGCCAAGGCCGCCTGATCCTCCAAAAACCAATGGCGTGACCCGCATCAGCGGATCACGCCATTTTTATGTCTGGACGCCCACTGGCCCATCGCGTGATCCCCCGGCAGATCAGGCGCTGAGTTAAGCCAAGCTTTACCGCGGCGCGGGCTACCCCGGCATTTGGTGGCGCGGGCCATCGCCACGGCGGCCACGGCGCTGCACCTCAGCCCGCGTCAAGGCGCCATCGCTATCGGCATCCATGGACCGGAAAATGGCATCCGCCATGACGCGCAACTCAGGCAGCGTGATCTTGCCATCCAAATCCGCATCAATGAAGCGGAAGCGCGCGGCTTGGTGGCTTTCCATGCGCTCACGCATGCCCTCAGGCGGGCCACGGCCTTCACCGCGACGGGCTTGGTAGAAGGCGCGGATTTCATCCGGCGTCAGGCCGCCATCCTTATTGGCGTCAATTTCCGCGAAGCGGGCGGCGAGCCAGGCATTGGCTTCATCCCGCGTCACCTTGCCATCATTATTTGTATCGGCGCGGGCGAAAGCCTCACCCGCCGCAAAGCCCATCATGCCATCGCCACGCTGGCCGTGATGCATCTGGTGCATGTGATAAGCACCAGGGCCTTGCGGGGCTGGGCCGGGTTGGGCGCTGGCCAGGCCCGCCGCGCCAAGCGCGAAGGCCGAAGCCAAGAAAAGGGTCCGGGAAGTTCTGGTGAACATGGCAATCTCCTGCAAACGGCAATAGGCCGTGGGGAGTTTATGCGCCCCTCCAGTAACCCGCGCATTGCGCCAGCGCATAGCCTGCGTGAAGAAAGGTAACGGGATCAGGGTGTACCCCCCTGCCCCAAATCCCACCACATGCCGGTAAAGGCCAAAACCCCCTCCCGCGCGGGCGCGATCAGGAAATGCTCATCCGGCCCGTGCTGTTTGCAGCCATTATAGGAATGCGGCACCCAGACCAACGGCACGCCGATATGGTCCACAAACACATCCCCCGGCAGCCCGCCCGAGGAATTCGGGATGATCTGCACGCGCTTGCCAAGCGTTTTTTGCATGCTTTCCTGCGCCCAGCGCACCCAAGGGTGATTGGGCGGCGTGCGAGAAGCCGCCATGCGCACGCCGGCATTTTCAATCACGATATCGCCAAAGCCCTGTTCATTCAGATGCCGGCGCAAAGATTCTTCAAAGGTATTCGGGTCGGTGTCCACCGTGTAGCGGATATGGCAGGTTGCGCGCGCATCAGGTGCCACCGCATTCACCGGCGCATCCGGCTTGCCAGAGAGCATGGCGAGCACAATGAAACTGTTCCAGCCATAGATTTTCTCGGCCGGCGTCAGGCCTGGTTCACCCCAATCGGCATCAATCGTGGCCGCACCATCGCCACCCCCCACCGGGCAGCCATCCAGCACACCGCGCACTTCCGCCGGCACGCCATTTTGCGGCAGCCAATCACGCACCAGGATCTTGCCGCGCGGATCAATAATGGCGCCGATGGCGTGGCTGAGCCGAATGGCAGGGTCTGTCGTCAGCCCGCCCCAATGGCCGGAATGCACGCCACCAGCACGCAGCTTCAGCACCAGATCAAACTGGAAAATGCCGCGCGTACCGGTCGCGATGGTGGGCACATCTGGCTCACAACGTGGCCCGTCAGAGGCAATCAGCACATCGGCGGCGAGCAATTCTCGATTGGCAGCAACGAATTCGCGCAGACCGCGCGAACCACGTTCCTCCGCCATTTCCAAAACGATCTTTACATTGAAGCCAAGCTTGCCGCCGCGTTCCGCCAGCACCGCTTCAAGCGCTGCAATATTCAGCGCGTGCTGGCCCTTATTGTCGGCGGAACCCCGGCCATACCAACGCCCATCTTCTTCGAATAACTCCCAGGGCTTCAGCCCCGGGCGCCATTGCTCATCCAGGCCACGCACCGTGTCACCATGGCCATAGAGCAGCACGGTCGGTTTTGACGCATCCTCAATGCGCGTCGCGGTCAGGATGGGGCCGAAGCCTTCCAGCGGATTGGGGTGGATGGTGACGGCAAAGCCCAGCCTTTCCAGCCAAGGCCCGATGGCGCCTTCCAGGTAGTGGCGCAAATCAGCCTCATGCCCCTCCTCCTGCGCGGTGGAAGGAATGGCGACAAGATCGGTCAGCAACTTCTTGTAGCTGCCATCATCGAAATAGGTTGCGGCGCGGGCAAGTGCGCCTTCACGGTTGGGCATGGCGCACCTCAAACAATCTGGTTGAACAAGGCGGTTTCACCCCGCCATTGCCGGTTCAGATTTTCCATCATCATATCCAGCACATTGTCTTCGTATTTATGCGTCTCACCCCCTGTATGGGGCGTGATCAGCACATTGGGCATGGTCCAAAGCGGGCTTGCTTCCGGCAGGGGTTCATCCACCGTCACATCCAGGGCAGCACCGGCAATCCGCCCGGCCTGCAAGGCCGCGATCAGCGCCGGTTCATCCACCACGCGCCCGCGCGCGACATTCACGATATGCGCGGCGGGCTTCATGGCCGCGAGCGCCGCAGCGCCGATCAGCCCGCGGGTTTCATCGGTCAGCGGGCAGGCCAGCACAACGAAATCGGCGCGCGGCAAAAGCGCAGGCAAATTCTGGAAGGAATGCACTTCATCCGCGCCATTGGCGCCGGCCGAGGCATCACGGCGCACGCCAATCACCTGCATATCAAGCGCCTTGCAGATGCGCGCAATCCGCCCGCCAATCCGCCCGGTGCCGACCACAATCACGGTCTTGCCGCCCGCCTCATCCTCGCGCTTGGCGAAATCGCCCATCATGCCGCGCCAGAAGCGCTTGGCCTGATTGTCGCGCGCTTCCGGCACGCGGCGGAGAATCCCAAGCATCAACGCAATCGCATGTTCGCTGACGGCATTGGCATTGCAGCCCTGCGCGCTTGCCAGCCTGATGCCCGCCGCGCGCAGCACGTCGCGGTCATATTGATCCGTCCCGGCACTTGCGGATTGCACGAAGCGCAGACGGGGCGAAAGCTTCGGCAGATCATTCCGCCACAAGCCGGAACAGACCAGCACATCCGCGCTGCCAATCCGCGCATCCAGATCATCGCGGTTGCGCACTTCGAAGAAATCAATCCCGGTGCCGCGCAGCGCAAAGCGATCGGCAAAGCGATAGGCGACATGGGCAAAACAGATGGTCATTTTCTCGCGCGGCGGCAGCATGGTGCTCTCCTGTGGTCTTGCTGGCCGAGACCCTGAAACGCCAAGGACAATGACGCAAGGGGTGGCGCTTGACGGCGGGGCCTTGGGGAAGCTTCCATCAGTCAGGGGCAAAACGGGACAAACCCGACAGCAAAGCCCGATGGGAGGAAGCATCATGAAACGCATCATCACGGCCCTTGCGGCGCTTTGTCTGGGCCTTGCCCAGCCTGCCGCCGCGCAGGATTTCCCCAATCGCACCATCAATATGATCGTGGTCTTCGCCCCAGGGGGTGCCACCGATGTGCTGGCGCGCATTGTGGCCGACCACATGATGAAAACGCTGGGTCAGCGCGTCACGGTGGAAAATATCTCAGGCGCTGGCGGCACCATTGGCGGGGCGCGCGGCGCGCAAGCGGCACCGGATGGCTATACGCTGACCGTCGGCAGCCTTGGCAGCCACTCAGCCGCGCCTTCGATATACCGGTCCATCCAATATGACCCGCGCGAATTGCAGCCGATTGGGCTGATTGCCGGCACGCCGTTGTTCTTCGTGGTGCGCAATGGCTTCCCGGCGCAGACCATGCAGGAATTCCTGGCGCGCGTCCGCGCCAATCCCGGGCAGGTGGTCAATGCCAATGCGGGGATCGGGTCCACCAATCACCTCGCCTGTTCGCTATTTGCGCATCTGACCGGCGCGCAGATGAACGCTATCCCCTATCGCGGTGAAGGCCCGGCGCTCAATGATGTGGTGGCGCAGCAGGTGGATAGCGCCTGCTTGCTGGCCCCCGCCGCCGTGCCGCAAATCCAGGCCGGCACCATGCGCGGCCTGCTGACGGCGGCCACCACGCGCAACCCCAATGCGCCGGGCGTGCCATCCGCGCCCGAAGCCGGGGTGCCTGACTATATCTTCCAAGGCTGGAACGCGATTTTCGCCCCGCGCGGCACGCCGGCACCCGTGGTGCAAAAGCTGGATGAGGCGTTGCGGGCCGCGCTGAATGATCCCACCATCCGCAAACGGATCGAGGATTTGGGCTCCATCCCCGCAGCCGCTGATCAGATGGGGCCGGAAGCGCTTGCGCGGCTGGTGCGGGCCGAGGTGGATCGTTGGGCCACTGTGGTCCGCGCGGCGGGGATCCAACCGCAGTAACAGACAAATGATGGCTGGTCGGGGCGAGAGGATTCGAACCTCCGACCTCCTGTACCCAAAACAGGCGCGCTAGCCAGGCTGCGCCACGCCCCGAACGCGGCGCACCCTATGGGCAGCGGCGGCGCGGGGCAAGTCCTAATCTTGATGGGGCTTGACCATGGGGACAATCCGGCGCATCGCGCGAAGAAATTTCTGCGCTGCGCTGCAGCGTTTCCGGCATTCAGATGAGGTCCCTTGCTCGCCCTTCGTGTCATTCCCTGCCTGGATGTGAAAGATGGTCGCGTCGTGAAGGGCGTGAACTTCGTCGAATTGCGCGATGCCGGGGACCCGGTGGAACAAGCGCGCAATTACGACCGCGAAGGTGCGGATGAGATCACCTTCCTGGATATCACCGCGTCCGCCGAAAACCGCGATACGATCCTGGATGTTGTCTCCCGCACGGCGGCTGAGGTTTTCATCCCACTGACCGTGGGCGGCGGCGTGCGGAGCGTGGATGATGCGCGCCGGCTTTTGCTGGCCGGCGCTGACAAGGTTTCCATCAATTCGGCGGCAGTATCTGATCCTGATCTGGTGCGCCGCGCGGCTGTGGCTTTCGGCAGCCAAGCCATTGTGGTCGCGATTGATGCGCGTCGGCGCGAGGCGGGCGCCGGGTTTGAAGTCTTTACCCATGGCGGGCGGCGCGGCACAGGCATGGATGCCATTGCCTGGGCCAAGCAGGTTGAATCCCTTGGGGCGGGGGAAATCCTGCTCACCTCCATGGATCGTGATGGCACCAAGCAGGGCTTTGACCTGGAACTGACCGCCGCCGTGCGCGCCGCGACAAGACTGCCGATTGTGGCCTCCGGCGGTGTTGGGGGATTGCACCATTTCGTTGAAGGCGCGCGTGCTGGTGCCACGGGCCTGCTCGCCGCCAGTGTTTTCCATTACGGGGTTTTCCGCATTGCCGAAGCCAAGGCTGCGCTCGCTGCCGCTGGTCTGCCGATCCGCCCCGTTCCATCTTCTCAGGAGGCCGCGTAAATGGCCAAGGCAACAAAGCCTATCAAGGTAAAACCCGCCAAGGTGAAGCCCGCTGACAAGACAAAGAAGAAGCCAGGGGCGAAAGACAAGGCCTTGAAGAAAAAGACGGCCCTGCCGCTGCCGGGCGGCATGAAGGTGAAGCCTGCCAAGCTGCCCAAACGCATCCGCAAGGCGGAAGCGCGGGTCTTGCAACCGCTCAGCCTATCCCCCATCGGGGCCGATGCCACGATCCTGGATCGGCTGTGGCATACGGTTGAACAGCGCCGGCTTGCCGGGGATATCGCGACATCCCATTCGGCCCGGCTAATGGCGCGCGGCACCGCAAAAGTCGTGCAGAAATTCGGCGAGGAAGCGGTCGAGTGCATCATTGAAGCCACCATGGGCAACCGCGACGCCACGGTGCTGGAATCGGCTGATGTGCTTTATCACTTGATGGTGGTGTGGGTTGATGCCGGCATCCGGCCGGCGGAGGTTTGGGCCGAATTGGCCCGCCGCCAGGGCATTAGCGGCATTGCCGAAAAGGCAGCGCGGCCAGCGGGGATTATCCGCGCCGCTGGCACCACCAAGCTTCCTTAACGCATCAGTGCCACGCGATAGGCATTCGCATCCGTCACCAGCGCCTGGGCGAAATCCAACTCACGCTCCACGCCATCCAGCCCAGGGCAGCTTTCACGCAGAATATTGATGTCGAGCGATGAGGCCGGCGGGCGCAAGGCGCGCAGCCGAGCCAGCACTGCCCCCATGGGTTGCTGCCCCGCGCGCAGTGCAGCAAGCGCCACCGCCGCCGCTTCCGCCCCGCCCGCGGTACATAGCGCCGGCAATAGCCCCGCCCCCTGCAAGGGCCAGCCAGAGGGCATGACAATCCGCGACCAACTCAGCTGCAATTCCCCGCCATTGGGCAAGGGCAGCAGGATTTGCACCAGACCCTTGCCCTGGGTGCCGGTGCCAAGCACCGCCGCCCTGCCGCGTTCCGCCAAGGCCGCCGCCAGGATTTCGGCAGCCGAGGCCGTGCGCCCATCCACCATCACCACAATGGGAAGGCCTTGCGCCAGGTCACTATCCGTTGCCGCGTAGCGCCGATTGGCTTCAGGATGGCGCCCGGCGGTCCCCACAACCTCCCCACCATCCAGGAAAATATCTGCGACCGCGACCGCCTGGGTCAGGATGCCGCCGCGATTGCCGCGCAAATCCAACACCAGCCCTCGCGGTGGATTGGGGCCCGCGAAAGCCGCTTCAACAAAGCCTGTCACTTGGGCCGAGGTCAGCGCTGTAAAGCCAGAAAGGCGCAGATGCAGCACCCCATCGCGGGTTTCCGTGGTCACGGTTTCCACACGCTGCGCGATCCGGCGCAGCACAAGATTCCGCCTGCGCCCGGCCCGCTGGGTCACCAAGGCTACCTCGGTTTCCGCAGTACCTGCCAGCAATAGCTCCGCCCCCGGCAGGTCATTGGCGAAGACCATTTCATCATCCACGGTCACAAGCCTATCACCCACGCGAATGCCCGCCACCGCCGCTGGGCTATTGGGGCTGACCGCTGCCACAAGCACCTGCCCGCGCTGCGCCGCGAGCCTGAGGCCAACACTGCCCTGCCCAAGCCGACGTTCACGCGCAAGCTGGGCTTCTTCGGGCGTCACATAACGGCTGAAGGGATCAAGATGGCCGAAAATACCTGAAAAACCACCGCGCAGCAGCCTATCCTGCCCAAGTTCCCGCATAGCGGGTGAGACCGCCCAGGCGGCCTCAAGGAATGGCAGGAGCGCGTCGGCGGTGGCCGAGCCGATCGCCTCTGGCCGGCCGCGCGCGGAATCGCTCGGCAACATGCGACTGATCAGCACCCGACGCGCGCGAAGCAGGCGCAATTCGCGCCCTTGGCGTTCGACACGAAGGCTTCGATCATGTGCGGTGAAACCCGCCAATCCCCAAATGATCAAGTCACTGGGCAAAGCGCGTTCCATATGCCGGTCCAGAATGGCGGCAAAGCCGGCGGCAAGCACCTCCCGCATTTCATCGCGCGGGAAAGGGGCGATCGCCTCATGCACACCCGCGCGCGGGGCTTCCTGTGCCAGCGCCGCCCCGAAGGGCAGCGCGGAGGCAAAAAGCAGGATCAGAAAAGCGAGAGAAAAAAGAACGCGCGCGCGCGTGCTCAGCGCCGCCCACGGCGCGGCGGCGCCTGCCGACCACTGCGTTGGGGAATGCCCTGCATGATGTGAAACACCATCCCGCCCGTGCGCGCTGTTGCTTCCCGCAGCCGCACCTCCACGGATTGACCCAGCGTGAAGGTCAAACCCGTTCTGCGACCAGCCAGACGCTGCGTGGCTTCGTCCTGATCCCATCTATCATCCGGCAATGAGCCAAGCGGGACGATTCCGCTCGCGCCATTCTCCTCCAAGGTGACAAACAGTCCGAAGCGTGTCACCCCAGAAATACGTGCGGCGAAGATATTTCCCACGCGCTCTGACATATATGCCGCAAGGTAGCGATCAACCGCATCGCGTTCCGCCGCAGCAGCGCGCCGTTCGGTCGCGGTGATGTGTTCACCCGTTTCCAAAAAGCGCGCGGCTTCCACTTCCGCAAGCCCATCGCTGCCAAGCTTCAAGCCGCGGATCAGCGCGCGATGCACGAGCAAATCCGCATAGCGCCGAATGGGTGACGTGAAATGCGCATAACGCGCCAAGGCCAGGCCGAAATGCCCGAGATTCTCCGGCGCATAAGCCGCCTGGGATTGGCTCCGCAGCACGGTTTCATGCACCAGGCGTTCCTGTGGGCTTTCCTTCACCTGCGCCAATAATGCGGCGAAGTCGCGCGGATGCAGCCGATCACCGGGCGGCAGCGACAATTCCAGGCTGCGCAGGAATTGCCTGAGCCCTTCCAGTTTCAAATCCGAAGGCCGGTCATGCACCCGGTACATGCAGGGCTGGATCAGGCGTTCCAATTCTTCCGCCGCGCAGACATTGGCGGCGACCATGAATTCCTCGATCAACCGATGGGAATCGAGTCGCGCGCGGGGCACCACGGCGGTGACGCGCCCCTTGTCATCCAGCAGCACGCGGCGTTCCGGCAGATCCAAATCGAGCGTGCCGCGCGCTTCCCGTGCCGCGAGCAAGGCACGGAAGGCGCCGTAAAGGCTTGCCATATGGCCGGGCGCCAAGCCTTCCGGTTCGCTGCCCGCCTCAAAACTCGCCTGCGCCTGTTCGTAAGTCAGCCGCGCGGCGGAGCGCATGATGCCGCGCCCGAAGCGATGGCCGGACTTTCGCCCCGCGCCATCAAAGCGCATTTCAACGAATAGGCAGCCACGGTCTTCGCGCGGGCGCAGGCTGCACCAGCCATTGGAAAGCGCCTCGGGCAGCATCGGCACCACGCGGTCGGGGAAATAGACCGAATTGCCCCGCGCCCAGGCTTCGCGGTCCAGATGGCTATCGGGGCCGACATAATGCGCGACATCGGCAATCGCGACAGTCACTTTCCAGCCGGCGCCATCGGGTTCCGCATGCACGGCATCGTCGAAATCCCGCGCATCATCGCCGTCAATCGTCACCAGCGGCAGGTCGCGCAAATCAACCCGCCCGCGGGCGGTGACACCCTTCGCCGCTTCCGCTTCACGGATCGCCTCGGCAGGGAAGACATCGGGGATGCCATGGGCATGGATGCAAATAAGGGAGACCGATCTCGGTTCGCCCATGACGCCCAGGCTTTCGATAATCCGCGCGGGCTTGGGGCCGAAATGGCGCGTCGCGGGCAAGGGCTCGGCCAGCACAATATCGCCTGGCTTGGCGCTGCCCGCTTCGCCGGGCGGAACCATCCATTCGCCCTTCTGGCGCCGATCGGTCGGGATGATGCGCCCTTCCTCATAAACACCCAGAATGCGCGCGGGCGCGCTGCCCGCGATGCGCTTGAAGGTGCGGCCTTCATATTTGCCGGCACCGATGGGCTTGAGGCGTGCGAGCACACGTTCCCCAACCGCGAGCGCCGGGCGGCCTTTGCCTTCCGGGCGCATGTAAATGATCGGCGGGCGGCCTTCGCCGTCCCATTGCAGCGGGCGCGCGATGGGGTCGCCATCCGGGTCTGTGCCGGTCACTTCCACCGGCGCCATATCGGGCAGGCGGCCAGGCGCGATAGTGGCGCGCTTTCCGGCAGGGTTTGAGCCACCTTCTTCGGCCAATTCGCGCATCATTTGGCGCAAGGCGGGGCGCTGATCGGTACTCAGCCCAAAGGCGCGGGCAATTTCAGATTTCGTCACACGGCCCTTGGCTTCCGCGATAAAACCCCGCAGCGCCGCCTTTGACGGCAATTCGCCTGTGCCATCGCCTGTCTGACGCGCGGCGCCGCGACGCTTCGCGCTGGCGGCCGGGCCGGAAGCGGCGCGGGATCGGGCCTTATGGCCTTTCACCGGCGGGCCGCGACGCGGCATCTCAGCGTCTGCTCTTGCGGGTGGCGGGCTTGGCTTTGGCCTTGGCTGCGGGTTTTGCCTTGGCAGCGGCGGCTTTTGGCTTCGCAGCGGGCTTCGCCTTGGCGGCTGGTTTGGCCTTGGCAGGCGCGGCTTTCGGTTTCGCCTTGGCGACTGGCTTGGCGCCGGCCGGGGCGGCAGCCGCCTTGCGCGCGCCACCCTTGGCACCCTTGCGGGCGGCGGCACCGCGCGCCTTCATCTCCTTGCCCTTTTCGGCAAGCAGCGTGACCATATCGGCAAGCGCGGCATCTTCCATCGCCAAATCACGCGGCAGGTTCGCCACCACACGCCCATGCTGCGCGTAAGGCCCGAAGCGGCCTTTGCGCACCACGACCATTTCCCCGTCCTTGGGGTGCGGACCCAATTCGCGAATGCGCAACCGTGCATCGGCCAGCAGCACGATGGCGCGGTTGAGCCCGATGGTCAGGACATCATCATCCTTGTCGAGCGATTTGAAGATGCTGCCACAACGCACATAAGCGCCGAAGCGGCCAAGCCCGGCGGTGATTTCTTCCTGGCTTTCCGGATCAATGCCAATCACGCGCGGCAGCGACAGCAAGCCAAGCGCTGCTTCCAGCGTCATGCCATCAGGGTTCTGCCCGGCAGCCAAGCTCGCGCGGCGCGGCTTGGTGGGCTTGCCCTTGGCATCCGTGCCGGGCTCCCCAAGCTGCACATAAACGCCATAAGGGCCACGCCGCATCGTGACCGCCTGGCCGGTCGCGGGGTCCTTGCCCAATTCACGATCCGCGCCCGCAGCTTCGCCATCGGCTGAGCCCACGCCGAAGGGGCGCGTGTAGCGGCATTCCGGATAATTTGAACACCCGATGAAGGCGCCGCCGCGCCCAAGCCGCAGGCCAAGCCGCCCGGCAGAACAACTCGGGCAAACGCGCGGGTCCGTGCCATCGCCGCGCGCGGGGAAGATATGCGGCCCCAAATCCTCATCCAGCGCGTCAATCACGTCGCGCACTTTCAGGTCCTTGGTCGCTTCCACGGCGCGGGAGAATTCATCCCAGAAGGCATGCATCACCGCGCGCCATTCCGCCCGCCCGCCGGAGATTTCATCGAGCCTTTCCTCCATGGCGGAGGTGAAGCCGGTATCCACGTATTTTTCGAAAAACCGCACCAGGAAGGTGGTGACCATCCGGCCCAAATCCTGCGCGATAAAGCGCCGTTTTTCGAGCGAGACATATTTCAAATCCTGCAAGCGCTGCAGGATGGAGGCATAGGTGGAAGGCCGCCCAATGCCGAGTTCTTCCAGCCGCTTCACCAATGACGCTTCGGAATAGCGCGGCGGTGGCTGGGTGAAATGCTGGCTGGCCGCGATGTCACCGCGCTTTAGCGCTTCCTTCTCCCGCATTGGTGGCAGGATGCGGCTATCCTCATCTTCCGCCGCCGCCGCGCCTGGCAGGATGCCGGCGCGTGCGTCCGCCGCGCGATCATCCTCATCTTCGCGATAGAGTTTCAGAAAACCATCAAAAGCAATCACGGAACCCGTCGCGCGGAAATTGGCGCGGCCATCCTTGGCGGTGATTTCTACCGTGGTCTGGTCCATCTCGGCCGAGGCCATTTGCGACGCCAGCGCGCGCTTCCAGATCAGATCATAAAGCCGGGCCTGCGCGCCTTCCAATTCGCTACCCATGGTCTCAGGATTGCGAGTCACATCGGTCGGGCGGATCGCTTCATGCGCTTCCTGCGCGTTCTTCGCTTTCGATGCATATTCGCGCGGCGCGGCGGGAATGTAATTCGGCCCGAATGCGCTTTTCACATGATCACGAATGGCGGCGATGGCTTCGCGCGCCATGGTCACGCCATCCGTCCGCATATAGGTGATGTGGCCGGCTTCATACAAAGCCTGCGCCGTGCGCATGGTTTGTTGCGCGCCCATGCCGAGCTTCCGCGATGCTTCCATCTGCAAGGTTGATGTCATGAAGGGCGGCGGCGGGTTCCGGCGCACGCGGCGCTTTTCCACCGACGCCACGCTGTAGCTGCCGCCTTCGGCCAGCTTCTTCGCGCGCATCGCCGCCGCTTCATCCGGCAGGTCGAATTGTTCGAGCTTGCGGCCTTCAAGATGCGTGAGCCGCGCGGTGAAAGGCGCGCCAGCCGCCGTGGTGAAGCGGCCTTCAATGGTCCAATATTCGCGCGCGCGAAACGCTTCGATCTCTGCTTCGCGTTCGCAGATCAGGCGAAGGGCGACCGATTGCACGCGGCCCGCGGAACGCGAACCGGGAAGTTTCCGCCACAGCACGGGCGAAAGCGTATAGCCCACCAGGTAATCGAGGGCGCGTCGCGCCAGATAAGCTTCAATCAGCGGCTGATCCAAATCACGCGGATGCGCCACGGCATGTTGTACGGCGCGCTTGGTAATTTCATTGAAGGTGATGCGCTGAACATGCTTGCCCTTCAGCGCCCCACGCTCGGCCAGCATATCCTTCACATGCCAGGAAATCGCTTCCCCTTCGCGGTCCGGGTCAGTTGCCAGGAACAGGCGCTTCGCACCTTTAAGTGCGGAGGCAATCTTGCCCACCTGCTGTTCGCCGCGCGGGTCCTTGCCCCAAAGCATGGCGAAATCCTGATCCGGCAGGACAGCGCCATCCTTTTCTTCCAGATCGCGGACATGGCCGTAGGAGGCCAGCACCGTGAAATCGCGGCCCAGATATTTTTCAATCGTCTTCGCCTTGGCCGGCGATTCCACCACGACTACGTCGCTCATGCCTTCCCGATTCACCCTCTGCCCGATAGCGCTACCCGATGGCCGGGCAGCATATCCACCCGGCCTTCCAGTTCCAGATCGGCCAAAGCCGCCTGGAGCGCGGGGGGTGAGAGGTGGCAGCGCCGGAGAAGATCGTCAACCGATATCGGTGCCATTCCAATCAAATCAATCAGTTGGCCATATTCGCCGGGGGTGGCCTCAGGCGGTGCATTCTCGGGGATGGGCGCTTCCAGGGCGCTGGGCAGGGCAAAAAGCGGGGCATCACGGGGGGCTTCGGGGAGGTGCGTCAGCACATCGGCGGCTGATTCCACCAAATGCGCGCCTTGGCGGATCAGGTCATTGGCGCCGCGGCTGCGCGGGTCAAGCGGGCTGCCGGGAATGGCGAAGACCTCGCGCCCCGCTTCCAAAGCAAGGCGGGCGGTAATCAGCGTGCCGGAGCGTTCCGCAGCTTCTACCACCAACACGCCAAGCGAAAGCCCGGCTACGATGCGGTTGCGCTTGGGGAAATGCCGCGCGAGTGGCGCGGTGCCAAGCGCATGTTCCGCCACCAGCGCGCCATCGCGGCCAATCCGGCTTTGCAGGGCAGCGTTTTCCGGCGGATAGGCGACATCCAAGCCGCCCGGCAGCACGGCGAGTGTCGGCCCGGCGCGGAGCGCGCCCTGATGCGCCGCCGCATCCACGCCGCGCGCCAAGCCGGAAATCACCAATACGCCGGCCTTGGTCAGCGCCTTCGCAATGTCTTCCGCGATGCGCCGGCCGGCCGCCGAGGCATTGCGCGCGCCGACAATGGCGAAGCTTGGTACTTGGGCCAGCAAACCGGCATCGCCCTGCACGGCGAGCATGGCCGGCGCATCGGGCAGCATGGCGAGCAAAGGCGGGTAGTCAGTGCTGCCCCAAAAGATGAAGCGCGCACCGAGCTTCGCCATGGCATCGGCTTCCCGCTTTGCCTCATCCAGGCTTGGGATGCGCGCCGGGGTTTCGCGCTTGGCGAGAAGACGGGGCAGAGCCTCCAGCGCCGCGCGGCCACTGCCATGGCGGGCGAGCAGGCGGCGAAAGCCCATGGGGCCAATGCCCTCGGTCTCTGCAATGCGCCAAAGGCATAGGCTTTCGGCAGGGCTGGGGGAGGCGGCGGGCATAGGCGAAACCCTACGCCACAATTCAACCTATACGGGAAATACTAAATCGCTTTTCTATTTGGCGGTTTTGCCAATGCGCGGTTCGGTGCCCGCCAGCAGGCGGCGGATATTCGCCTCATGCCGCCAGAACACCAGCACGGCGATGAGCAGCGCCATCAGCGCATGATCCGCGCTGGACAGGACTAGGGCGAAAAGCGGCGCGGCGGCAAAGGCCGTGAGCGCCGCCGCTGATGACATTTTCAGGATTTTGGCTGCCACCAACCAAAGGGCGCAGCAGGCAAGCCCCACCGGCCAGGCAGCGGCCAGCAGCACGCCAAGCCCGGTCGCCACCCCCTTGCCGCCGCGAAAGCCAAGCCAGACGGGGAATAGATGCCCGAGCACCGCCGCCGTGCCCACGACCAAATCCTGATCCCCCAGGAAATAGCGCGCGAGCAACACCGCCACCGCCCCCTTCAGCCCATCCAGGATCAGGGTTGCCGCCGCCAGCCCCTTGCGGCCGGTCCGCAACACATTGGTCGCCCCGATATTGCCGGACCCGACCTTGCGGATATCACCAAGCCCTGCGGCCTTGGTCAGCAGCAGTCCGAAGGGGATGGACCCGATCAGATATCCGCCCAGCAGCGCGATCACGAAGGCAATGCTGTCCGCATGTTCAGCCATGACTCAGCCCCCGAATACGCGCCGCCCGGCTTTCCAGGTGCCCAGCACCCGGCCTTCCAGGGCGCGACCATCAAAGGGCGAGTTCTGCGCCTTGCCCGGCAGCTTGCCGGCTTCAACCTTCCACCCGCGATCGGGATGGAAAAGCACCAAATCCGCCGGCGCACCCTTCACCAGCCTGCCCTGCGGCAGATCGAGCAAGGTTGCGGGCCGCGCGGTCAGCAGCCCAAGCGCGGTGAGCATCGGCACATCCCCCGCATGCACACGCGCTAGCGTCACGCCCAGAAGTGTGACCAAGCCCGCGCCGCCCGCTTCGGCCTGCGCAAAAGGCAAGCGCTTGTCATCGGCATCGCGCGGTTGATGGTCTGAGGCGATGGCGTCAATCGTGCCATCAACCAGGGCAGCCACCACCGCTTGCCGATCCATCTCCGTCCGCAGCGGTGGGGAGAGCTTGGCATAGGTCCGGTAATCGCCAATCGCCGTTTCGTTCAAATCAAAATAGGGCGGCGCGGTATCGCAGGTGACCGCCAGCCCCTCAGCCTTGGCGGCCCGGATCAGATCGAGCGCGGCGGCCGTTGAGACATGCGCGAAATGCACATGCCCACCCGTGATCCGCGCGAGTGCGATATCGCGCGCTACCAACATGGCTTCCGCCGCAGGCGTAATGCCGGGCAGGCCAAGGCGCGTGGCCAATTCGCCTTCGGTTGCGGCACCGCCGGCAGCCAGGCTCGGTTCTTCCGGGTGCTGCACAATGAAGGCGCCAAAGGCGCGCGCGTAAGACAGCGCAAGCCGCATGGTGCGCGCCGAGGCGATGGCACGCACCCCATCGGTAAAGGCAATGGCGCCGGCTTCGCGGAGCAGGCCGTATTCGGCCAATTCCTTGCCGGCACAGCCCGCCGTCGCCGCGCCATAGGGCAGCAGGGTAACCGAACCCGTCGCCTCACCGCGCCGTGCAATGAAGGAAATCAGCGCGGGATCATCCAATGCAGGGTCAGTATCCGGCAGCACGCAAATGGTGGTGATGCCCCCCGCAGCAGCAGCTTGCGCGGCGGAGGCAATGGTTTCCCGATGCTCAGCCCCCGGTTCGCCAAGATTGGCGCGCAAATCAATCAAGCCGGGGGCGAGGCAAGAGCCGGCGGCATCCACCACCGTGGCACCTTCCGGCGCGGTCAAGCCAGCGCCGCAATCGGCGATCAGCCCATCACGGATCAGCAAAGCGCCCGGCGCATCAAGGCCAGAGGCAGGGTCAAGCAGGCGGGCCTTGGTGATGAGTGTGTCAGCCATGCTCAACGGTTCCGCGGCAATTGGCGGGAAAGCATATCCAGCACCGCCATCCGGCAGGCGACCCCCATTTCCACCTGTTCACCAATCACGCTGCGTGTCAGGTGATCCGCGATGGCGCTGTCAATCTCGACGCCGCGATTCATCGGGCCTGGGTGCATCACAATCGAATCCGGCTTGGCGTGCGCCAGCTTTTCCGCATCAAGCCCGTAGAAGCGAAAAAACTCCCGCGCAGAAGGCACCATCCCGCCCGACATGCGTTCGCGTTGCAGGCGCAGCATCATCACAACATCAGCGCCGGCAAGCCCGGCCTTCATGTCGTGGAAGACCTCCACGCCCAGGCGCGCGGACTCTGCCGGGATCAGGGTTGGCGGCCCCACCACGCGCACGCGGCTGCCCATAGTGGTCAGCAGATGCATGTTGGAGCGTGCCACGCGCGAATGGGCGATATCGCCGCAAATCGCGACCACCAACCCTTCAAGCCGGCCCTTATGGCGGCGGATGGTGAGTGCATCCAATAGCGCCTGGGTCGGGTGTTCATGCGTGCCATCGCCCGCATTGATCACCGCCGCATCCACCTTCTGGCTCAGCAGCGAAGGCGCGCCGGATTGCCCATGGCGCACCACCAGCAAATCGCAATGCATCGCATTCAACGTGCTGGCGGTATCCAGCAGCGTCTCACCCTTATTCACGCTGGAGGTGCTGACCGACATATTGATGACATCAGCACCCAAGCGCTTGCCCGCCAGTTCAAAACTTGTCCGCGTGCGCGTGCTGTCCTCAAAAAACAGATTGATCAGCGTGCGGCCCTTCAACAGGTCTCGCTGGGTTTTGCCACTGCGATTAAGCAGCGCGTAGGATTCCGCCAGGTCCAGCAAATCCGCGAGATGCGGCGGTTCAAGACCCTCAATGGCGAGGAGGTGTTTGCGGGGATAGGTCACGCACCCTTTCTAGCCGCCCCGGGGCGGGGATGGCCAGACCCGGCCAAGGCGCGCCCCATCACGCCTGGCCCCGCGTTGCGTCCAACGCAGACTGTAGCATCCATGCCGCCGCCGCCTTGTCCACCGATGCTGCCCTTTTGCCGCGGCTGAGATCGGCTTCCCCCACCATCATGCGGTTCACCGCCGCCGATGAAAGCCTTTCATCCCAAAGCGCGGCGGGCAGACCAACGGCATCCGAAAGCGACCGCGCCCAATCCCGCGCCGCCTGCGCCGCCGGGCCGAAGGACCCATCCAGGCCAAGCGGCAGGCCGACCACCAGCCCGCCCACGCCTTCCTTGGCGGCAATCGCCTTGATTTCGGCGGCCATGGCCATCAATTTCCCGCGCTTGAGGCTACCATAGGGGCTCGCCAACATCAGCGAGACATCACTCAGCGCCACGCCCACGGTCTTTTCCCCCGGATCAAGGCCGATCAGCCGGGAATGGCGGGGGAGCGCAGCGCGCAAATCGGTCAGGTTGATGATAGGCATCGGGGGCCTTATGGTCCGCCGCTCTTTTTCCGGGAAGTAGTGATTTCATGTCCCTAGACACCGCCACCGTCCGGCGCGTTGCGGCCTTGGCCCGGCTGCGCCTTGAAGAACAGGATATCGCCCGCGTGCAGGGTGAGCTGAACGGCATTCTGGGCTGGATTGAACAGCTCCAGGCCGTCAACACCGAAGGTGTCGCGCCCATGGCCGGCGGCACGCCTGGCGGCGCGGCTGCCATGCCGATGCGCGATGATGTGGTGACTGATGGCGACCAGGCCGAGGCCGTGCTGGCCAATGCCCCGGACCGAGAGGGCGAATATTTCGGCGTGCCGAAGGTGGTGGAATAATGCATCCGACCGATTTTACCCTCGCGGGCGCCCTCGCCGCGCTGAATGAGGGCGCGATCAGCGCCGAGGAATTGACCCGCGCCCATGTGGCGGCGGTTGAAGCGCTGAACCCGAAGCTCAATGCCTTCATCACCACCACAAGCGAACAGGCGCTGGAGGCGGCGCGCGCTTCCGATGCGCGCCGCAAGCGCGGTGAGGCGGGGCCACTTGAGGGCATTCCACTCGCGATCAAGGATCTGTTCTGCACGGAAGCTGTGCGCACCACGGCAGGGTCCAAAATCCTTGGCAATTTCATCCCGCCTTATGAAAGCACCGTGACCGCGCAGTTGAAGCGCGATGGTGCGGTGTTTCTGGGCAAGGCCAATCTGGATGAATTCGCGATGGGGTCATCGAATTTGACCTCGGCCTATGGCGGTGTGCTGAACCCTTGGCAGCGCAAGAATGACCCCGCTGCGCGGCTGGTGCCGGGCGGGTCTTCCGGTGGTTCGGCGGCGGCGGTGGCAGCGCGTATGGCGCTTGGCGCGACGGGGACGGATACGGGCGGTTCCATCCGTCAGCCGGCAGCGTTTTGCGGCATTACCGGCATCAAGCCGACCTATGGGCGCTGTTCGCGCTTTGGCATTGTGGCCTTTGCGTCTTCCTTGGATCAGGCCGGCCCCTTTGCGCGCACGGTGGAAGATTGCGCCATTTTGTTGCGCTCCATGGCCGGGCATGACCCAAAGGATTCCACCAGCGCTAATCAACCCGTGCCGGATTTCGCCGCGGCGTGTGCGCGGAGTGTGAAGGGGCTGCGCATTGGCGTGCCGCGCGAATATCGGCTGGATGGCATGCCGGCGGAGATTGAAAAGCTCTGGCGTCAGGGGCTGGATTGGCTGCGCGATGCGGGGGCGGAGATTGTGGATATCTCCCTGCCGCACACGAAATACGCGCTGCCCACTTATTACATCGTGGCCCCGGCTGAGGCTTCTTCCAATCTGGCGCGTTATGATGGCGTGCGCTTTGGCCTGCGCGTGGCGGAGAAGGATAGCGACCTGCGGGATTTGTATGAACGCACGCGGGCCGAGGGGTTTGGCGCGGAAGTGCGCCGGCGCATCATGATCGGCACCTATGTGTTGAGTGCCGGTTATTACGATGCCTATTACCTGAAGGCGCAAAAAATCCGTGCCCTGATCGCAGGTGATTTTGACGCGGCCTGGGCCAAGGTGGACGCGATTGTCACACCGGCGACGCCATCAGCCGCCTTTGCCGAGGGTGAGAATACCGATGACCCGGTGAAGATGTATTTGAATGATGTCTTCACTGTCACCGCCAATCTGGCCGGTCTGCCGGGCCTGGCGCTGCCGACAGGGCTTGATCATCAGGGCCTGCCGCTCGGCTTGCAGGTGATTGGCCGCGCCTTTGATGAGGAAACGGTTTTCGCGGTGGGTGCGGCCTTGGAACGCGCCGCCGATTTCAAGGCAGTGCCAGCAATGAGGGCAGGCGCATGAGCTACACGATCGAGGGCGAAAGCGGCCCATGGGAATTGGTGATTGGGCTTGAAGTTCATGCCCAGGTCACGTCCAACGCCAAGCTGTTTTCCGGCGCAGCGACGGCTTTCGGCGCGGAACCCAATGCACAGGTTTCCTTCATTGATGCGGGCTTCCCCGGCATGTTGCCGGTGATCAACCGCGAATGCATGGCGCAGGCCGTGCGTACTGGGCTTGGCTTGAATGCCAAGGTCAATCTCTGGTCGCGCTTTGATCGCAAGAATTACTTCTATGCCGATCTGCCGCAGGGTTATCAGATCAGCCAATACGCGCATCCCATTATCGGGGAAGGCGCGATTGACATTGAATTGGCCGATGGCAGCACCAAAACCATCGGCATTACGCGGCTCCATCTGGAACAGGATGCCGGGAAATCCCAGCATGACCAGCACCCGACAAAATCCTTCATTGACCTCAACCGTTCCGGTGTGGCGCTGATGGAAATTGTCTCGGAACCCGATATGCGGAGCCCGGAGGAAGCCGGCGCCTATCTGACGAAGCTTCGCCAGATCATGCGCTATTTGGGCACTTGCGATGGCAATATGGATGAAGGCTCGATGCGGGCCGATGTGAATGTTTCCGTCCGCAAGGCGGGCGAGGATTTTCGCACGCGCTGCGAAGTGAAGAATGTCAATTCCATCCGCTTTGTCATGCAGGCGGTGGAAGCCGAAGCGCGCCGGCAGATTGAGGTTTGGGAATCAGGCGGCACGGTGGATCAGGAAACGCGGCTGTTTGATACGGGGCGCGGCATAACGCGGTCCATGCGGTCCAAGGAAGATGCGCATGATTACCGCTATTTCCCGGACCCGGATTTGCCGCCCTTGGTGATTGATGCGGCGTTTGTGGAAAGCCTGAAGGCCGCCTTGCCGGAACTGCCGGATCAGCGCCGCGCACGCTATGTGCGCGATTACGGCATCACGCCCTATGACGCGCATGTGCTGACGCTGGAACGCGAAACCGCTGCCTATTACGAAACGGTTGCCAAGGGGCGGGATGCGAAGCAGGCGGCGAATTGGGTGATGGGTGATCTTTTCGCCGCCATCAACCGTACTAAAACCTCCATCGCGGAACCGCCGGTCAGTGCCGCTGATCTTGGTGCGCTATTGGATCTGATGGCGGATGGCACGCTTTCCGGGAAGCTCGCCAAGGAAGTTTTTGAAGCCATGGTGGAAACCGGCCGTGCGCCGGGCGCCATTGTGGAAGAACGCGGCCTGAAGCAGGTAACGGATACCGGCGCGATTGAGGCGGTGATTGACCAGGTGCTGGCTGCCAATGCCGATAAGGTCGCGGAATACAAATCCGGCAAGGATAAGCTGTTTGGCTTCTTTGTCGGCCAGACCATGAAGGCCATGCAGGGCAAGGGCAATCCTGCACTGGTCAATGATGTGCTGAAGCAGAAGCTTTCGTGAAAACGCGCGTTGCGCGGGGTTAAGTGCCCCGCGCGGCGCTGCGCAATTCCTCAGCGAAATCAGCGCGTTTTTGGTGGATGGAGGCAATCACGCGCCCCATCGGCACGCCAAGCGATACCAAAGCCGCCTCGGATAACTGCAGGCTCGCTTCAATCGTCTCCGGCACCGTCTCACTCACGCCCTGCGCATAAAGGTGGCGCGCATGCGCCGCATCCCGCGCGCGGGAAATGATCGGTAGATCGGGCCGTAGCGAACGGATGGCGGCGATGATCTGGTCCATCTGCGGCGTGACGCTGATGGTGATGATGACACTCCGCGCCGCGGCCAGACCACAGGCCTGCAAAAAAGCCGGGCGCGCGGCATCGCCGAAGAAAACTTCCTCCCCCGCGCGGCGGGCACGAGAGACCGTGGCAGGGTCATTATCCACCGCGATCTGGCTCAGCCCATGCTGACGCAGCAACGCGGCCACGGTTTTGCCGACACGGCCATAGCCGATGATGATGGCATGGCCCTGCTGCGCCCCTGGCAGAGCCTCAAGCGCCGGGTCCTTGGGCCGGGCTTCTTCCAGCAAGGGCGCCAGGCGCCGGGCCAGCGCCGAAAGCAAGGGCAGCATCGCCATGGTCAGGCTGATCGCGGCCAGGATGAAGCCGGCGAGGCCTGGTTCAATGAGCGCCAAGCCGGTCGCGAGCCCAATCCCGACGAAAGCAAACTCGCCGCCAGGCCCAAGCAGCAGCGCCGATTCCAAGGCCGCCGCCGGCGTCAGCGCGAAATAGCGCGCCAGCCCATAGACAATGCCGGCCTTGAGCAACACCAAGCCGAAAGCCAGCCCCAGCAGCAGCACCGGTTCCTTCGCCACTTCCCGGAAATCAATGCTCATGCCCACGCTGAAGAAGAAAATGCCCAGTAGCAGGCCCTTGAAGGGTTCAATCGCGGCTTGCACCGCGCGGCGATATTCGGTTTCGGCCAGCAACAACCCGGCAAAAAAGGCGCCAATCGCCATGGAAAGCCCAGCCTTGGCCGCCATG
>VGDL01000020.1 GCA_016869735.1 Alphaproteobacteria bacterium | reverse complement strand
CAGCCTTTGCGCGAAAGCTTCGATGCCATTTACTTCACTGGCTATCTGGGCGCCTGCCTTGCCATCTTCGCTGGCGCGATGCTGATCGGGCGCGTTGCGCGCGGCAATATCCGCATCGGTTCCGCCTTTGGCGCCGCTGCCGCCATGGGCAATGTCGGCTATCTGGCGCCACCGCTGATGCTGCCCATGCTGGGCCCGCGCATTGCGGGGCCGGTTGCCATGGCGATTGTCGCGGAAGTGGCGGTGATTATCGCGCTTGGGTCCATGCTGATGGCGCCCTCAGCGAAAGGTGAGGGCCTGAAAGCGGTGATGGCGGGCTTGCGCGGCCTGCTGCGGAGTCCCGTGATCCTTTCCATTGCGCTTGGCGCGGCCTCCGCCGGACTTGAGTTGCCCATCCCCGCGCCGATCGAACGCTTTCTGTCCTTCCTTGGCAATGCCGCCGGGCCGACGGCGCTATTTGCTTTGGGCGGTACCCTCGCGCGGCTAAAAATTGGCGGGCAGCTTTTTGCGGTGGCTTTTGGCATTACCGCGGCGAAGCTGTTCATCTACCCCACGCTGATGTGGTTCGTCCTGGGAAGCTTGCTGGCGCTTGATCCATTCTGGGTGATTTGCGGCGTGCTGTTGGCCGCCATGCCCACCGCGACCAACGCCTATCTGCTCGCGCAACGCCAGGGTATCGGGGCTGAGGAAGCCTCGGCCGCTGTGCTGTTCACCACCATCATCGCCGCCATCGCCTTTCCTGCCACCGCCTGGCTGTTGGACGTACCAGTGCCTTGAGTGGGGTTACGCTTGGCGGGCGCGCTGCTTCGCCATAGTGTCATTTTTTCTTACAGCAACGGAGCAAACGCCCATCATGTCGAGTGCCGCCGAAAGCGCGCCAAGCTGGCATGGCATCGTCCGCCAGGCCCTGAAGGACAACAACGTCCGGCTGGTGACCTATGTGCCGGATAATGTCCTGCGCCCCCTGATTGATGGCTGCCATGCCGATCCCTTCTTCACCACCTTCCCCGCCGCGCGAGAGGAAGAAGCCATCGGTATCGTCGCCGGCGCCACCATGGCGGGCATGCGCGGCATTGTGCTGATGCAGACGTCGGGCTTCGCCACCCTGCCCAATGTTCTTGCCTCCCTTGTTGTGGCCAGCCAAATCCCGGTGCTGATGCTGGTGAGCGAACGCGGCACTTTGGGTGAATTCAATCCCGGACAGGCGATTGTCTGCCGCACCATGCGCCCAATCCTGGACAGCATGGGGATTGAACACCACACCATGTCCCGCCTGGATGAGGCCGCCTTCATCGCCAGCCGCACCATGCGCCAGGCTTTCGCCACGCGCTGGCCGGCCTGCCTGATCCTTTCACCGCTGCTGACCGGGGGGCGCTGATCATGGAAGATCGTCGCAATACGCAGGTGATGAACCGCGCCGCACTCACCAAGCGCGTGGTGGGCAAGCTGACGAAGCAGGAAGCCGTGATTGGCGGCATCGGCAATTCCAACTGGGATTTGTGGGCCGCCGGCCATCGTGCCGAGAATTACTACATGCTCGGCAGCATGGGTCTGGCCGCACCGATTGCCATGGGTGTGGCCATTGCTCAGCCGGAACGGCGCGTTTTCGCGTTGGAGGGCGACGGGTCACTGCTGATGCAGTTGGGTTGCCTTTCCACCATTGCCGCGCAGGCGCCAAAAAATCTGATTGTGATCATTTGGGACAATGGCATTTACCAGATCACCGGCGGCCAGGGCACGCCGGCGGCGAAAGCGGGCACCGATCTGGTGGCGATTGCGCACGCTTCCGGCATTGCTTCCGCCCATTGGGCGGCGGATGAGGCAGAGTTTGATGCGCTGATCGACCGCGCCCTTACGACCGATGGCCCGCATGTGATCGGCGCGCGAATTGATAACGAACCCGGCAAAACGCAAACGGACCGCGACCCGATCCGCTTCCGCGAGACCTTTATGCGCGGGATGGCGGCGCGCGTCTGATCGGCGGAGGCTGAAAGCCAAAGCCGTGAATCAGCCGCGCAAAAAGTGATTCATGGTGCGGTCCGTTTAGCGGACCACAACATGAATGGGTTAACCCCAAGCGCGGGCGGGGACATAAACCTCGCCCGCCATCAGCCGCCGCGCGGTCCGCAGCGTGCCGCCCGAAATCACCTCGCGCGATCCATCCGCCGCGCGGCGCGTGGTGATCACCGCTTCCATGCTGCCGGTTGGGTGTTCCAGCACAATCGTCTCCCGATCCGCGCCTGTGATCTGCGCCACACCTTCCGCCATCGTACTCGGCAGCACGCAAGCGCTTGCGATGCAAATCCCGCCCGTCACCGCCATGGCTTCATGGCAGGCGAGCGGCGTGAAATAGCGCGCCGCCACACCGCCCTGCCCGCCGGCGGGTTCCGCGATAATCGCGAATTTCGGAATGACGCGGCCTTCCGCATCACCCATGCCCATGGCAAGGCTCGCCTTGCGGCGAATGGCTTCAATCCGGGCCATGAAGTCCTTGTCGGCATCCAATTCCTTGGCGGTCTCGTGGGCGGTTTTGCCGAAATCCCGCGCGCGGGCGATCACCACCGGCATGCAGATATCAAGGCAGGTGACTTCCACGCCATCAATGACATCAATCGCATTGCCGGTTGGCATCAGCTTCCCGGTTGCTCCCCCCACCGCATCGGCGAAATTCAGGACAATGGGGGCGGCGTTGCCGGGCACGCCGGCAATCGCGGTATCACCTTCATAATTCACGCGCTTGCCTGGCGTTTGCACCACGGCTTCGATCATCGCACCGGTATTCACCGCGCGGATCATCACGCGGGTTTCGCCTTCTTCGGCTGGCACCAGCCCGCTTTCAATCGCGAAAGGCCCAACGCCCGCCAGCATATTCCCGCAAGTTGGCCCCCAATCCACGAAGGCGCGATCCACGGAAACTTGCGCGAACAAATAATCCACCTGCTGCGCTTCACCGGCTGCAGCGCGGGAGACGATGCAAACCTTGCTGGTGAGCGTCGTCGCACCCCCCAGCCCATCAATTTGCCGCGCATCCGGTGAACCCATGGCGGCGAGCAAAACGCGCCCCATGGCTTCCCGATCCTCGGGCAGATCATCGCGCAGGAAATAGGGGCCGCGGCTAGTGCCGCCGCGCATCAGCGTGCAGGGAATGGCTTTCTGCATGGTCTTATCCGTCAGCGTAAGGGCCAGGGGAGGTCGAAGAAATGCTGCAATAGCCCTTGCGGGAAGTCCAGCGTCAGCAATTGCGCCACCACGATCAGGCCAATGGTCGCAATGGACGTTAAAAATAATGTCATGCGCCAGGTGCAGCCCGCCGCATGGCGTAGGAAGGCCAGGAAGAAGATCGTATTCGCCAACAGGAATCCGACCAAGGCGGAAAGCCCGACCAGCCCGATCACCCAACCAAGATGCGCCCAGAAGCTGCCATCCTCGGGCTTTGCCTTGGCTTCCGCATCATGAAATAGCGAACCGCCGACGCGGCCGAAATTCAGCTTGAAGAATACCGGTACGCTGATCAGCAGCATGGCGCCGGCAATCATCATGGGGAAGACCGCGCCCAGGAAGCTCTTGCCCATCGCATCAATGAAGACGGCCGCAAAAAGTACCACCGGGATCACAGCAAAAATTGCCTGAGGCTGGCGCCGGCCCGTATCCGTGCTGCCGCCATCTTCTTCCGTATCCGCCAGGCGGCGTTGCCGAATGCCAAGCCCGGCGAATACCACGATCAGCGCGGCAATGATCAAAACGCCTGGCCGAGTCAGGAAATCCCAGCCATAGAATTGCACGGCCTGATACAAATAGGTTTCCATCGGCAGCGCCAGCACAAAGCCCACCACGAAGGGCGGGCGCGGCCAGCCGAAGCGGCGCATCAACAAGCCAAGCAGGCCAATACCCAGCAGCAACAACAAATCCGCTAATTCGCGGTTATTGTTGAAGGCGCCGAAGCACACCACCATCATCATGAAGGGCGCCAGCAACCCAAAGCGCACCGTGGTCAGCCGCGCAATCAAGGGCGATGTCGCGAAGCACAGCAGCGTGCCCATCACATTCGCAATCGCGATCGACCAGATAATCGCATAGGTCAGATCAAGCCGGGAACCGACCAGCGCCGGCCCGGCTTCAATACCAAGCAGCGTCATGCCGCCCAAAAACACTGCCATGGAACCGGAAGAAGGAATGCCGAAGAACAAAGTCGGCACCAGCGCACCACCTTCGCGCGCATTGTTGGATGCTTCAACGGCAATCACGCCGCGCACATCACCCTTGCCGAATTGGCCGTTCTTTTCGGTTTGAATCGCGTGACCATAGACAATCCAATCGGTCACGCTGCCGCCAAGCCCCGGAATGGCACCCAGCACGGACCCGATCGAAGATGTGCGTAGCACGAGCCACCAATGGGTCATGATGTCGCGCATGCCCGTGATCCAACCGCGACCCAAATCCGCCGAGCGCGAAATCGTCCCACCACCGCGCGCCAGATCAATGATTTCCGGCAAAGCGAAAATCGCCAATACCAAAACGGGCAAATGCAAGCCGTCTGACAGATAGATCAGCCCAAAATCCAAGCGATATTCCGCCGTGGCCGGCGCTGTCCCCACCATGCCAAGCGCCAAACCCATGCCGCAGGCAATCAAGCCTTTCGCGAAGCTTTTGCCCGCCAGCACGCCCACCATGGAAAGCCCAAGCAGCGCCAACATGAATAATTCCGCAGTGCCCAAGGCCAGAATCAAGGGCCGCGCAATCAGCACCGCACCGGTCAAAATCACCGCGCCGACCAAGCCCCCAATCATGGAAGCCAGGAAGGATGCCGATAAGGCGCGCGCGGCCTCTCCTCGTCGGGCCATGGGGAAACCATCCAGGATCGTCGCCTGACTGGCCGATGATCCGGGTATGCCCATCAGGATGGAGCTGAAAGTATCCGCTGTCGCTGCCACGGCGACCAATCCAACCAGCATGGCAAGGGCCGAGACCTGATCAAGGCCGTAGATGAACGGCATCACCAGCGAAAGCCCGGCCAGGCCACCGAGTGCCGGCAGCACGCCAATCGCGTAACCAATCAAGACCCCAAGCGCCATATAGCCAAGGCGCTCAGGACTCGCGAGCGCGGTCAGCGCCATGAGCAGCGCGTCAACCATGCAACCTTACTCCTGTTTCCGTGCTGCCCTGGGGTGATCAGCCGAGGCGATGGTTGAAGCGGCGCAGCAACCACTCCTTGATCCATTCGCGCGTGGCGTCATTCATGACCGTACCTGCCGCATAGGCCTTCTCGGCAGCGTCTCCTGTGACCTCATCATATTCGCCAATCACCGTGCCGCGCTTTTCCTTGTATTCTGGATCGGCGAAAATGCGCGTGAAGGTGGCGCGATAAAGGTCTTGCACAGGCTTAGGCGTTTCCTTCGGCACCACCACGAATTTCTGCGCGGCAAAGCCCGCGACGAACATTGTGCGATAGGCATCCCAAGCCGGGCCAGAGGGGTCCTTGCCAGTGGCTGCCTTGAGAAATTCAGGGAAGCTCGGCAAATCCGGGAAATTCGGATCGCGCACGATATCGCCCGCAGCATTCAGGATACCGTAGGAAAACAGCGGCGCGGCCTTGCCTTCGCGCACCAGCGGCAGAACCTGGCTCGTATAGGCGGAAGATGTCTGGTAATCGATCGGCGTTTCGCCACGTTCAAAGGCAAGCCGCCCCTGGCCGCGGCCCTGCATGCCAAAGACGATCTGCACATTGAGGTTCATGAGTTCAAAGGCAAGCGCCGGCACGATATCAAGCGAGGTCGGGCCCTGGCTGCCAAATTTCAGCCCCTGCGCCGCTTGCAGCTTTGCCAGATCAGCCGGGCCACGCACGCCCAATTCCGGGCGCACATAAAGCACGCCGCCGGTTGGGCTTGCCATCAGCACGCTCCAGGCGCGGTAATCATAGCGCACGCGCGGATCGCCCATCAGATAGGGGAATTGCGTGGAACCGCTGGTGCCCATGATGGTAAGCCCATCGGGCCGTGTGCGCTGCGCGAATTGATTGGCGCCATTGATGCTGCCGCCGCCCGTGACATTGCGGATCACCACGGTCGGGTTGCCGGCCATGTGCTTTTGCAGCAGCGGCAAATGGAACCGCGCCCAAACATCCGAACCGCCACCCACCGCGAAGGGGATGATCCATTCAATGGTCTTGCCGGCCATATCCTGCGCGCGCGCAGTGCCTGTCGCGGCCAAGCCAAGGCCAAGCCCGCCAAGGGCCCGGCGCGTGATTGGGAATTGTGAAGCTTTGGTCATGAAACCCTCCCCGAATTGGTTTTCGTTTCTCATAAAGCAGAACCACGGCCGATGGAACCAACGAAATCGCGCCCAGCATTTGCCGCTTTCAGAACCGCGCCCCGCCTGTTACGGAATGTCATGCCTGTTTCTCTCCGCACCATCGCCCCGGCAGAAGCCGATATCCGGCTCGATCGCTGGTTTCATCGGCACTACCCGAACCTGACCCAAGGGGCGCTGCAGAAAATGCTGCGCACTGGGCAGATCCGGCTGGATGGTGCGCGGGTGGAAGCGAATGCGCGGCTCAAGCCCGGCCAGCAATTACGCATCCCGCCCCTGCCGGAAGCCGCCGCCAAGCCGGTCTCGGCCCGGCCTGTGTCAGAACGCGACGCCGCCGCCCTTGAACGCATGGTGATCTACCGCGATGCCTCGGTGATTGTGATTGACAAGCCGCAGGGCCTGCCGGTGCAGGGGGGGCCAGGCATTATCCGCCATGTGGATGGCATGCTGGATGCGCTCCGCTTTGGCTATGAAGAACGCCCGCGCCTGGTGCATCGGCTGGACAAGGACACATCGGGCGTTCTGATCCTGGGGCGTACCGCCGCCGCCGCTTCCCGATTGGCCGCGGCCTTTCGCGGCCGCGATGCGGAGAAAACCTATTGGGCCGTCGTGATTGGTCGCCCGCATCCGCTGGAAGGCCGCATTGACCTGCCGCTGGCCAAACTCGGCGGACAGCGGGGTGAACGCGTGGCAGGGGTTGCGGATGGCGAAGGCACGCGCGCTGTCACGCTTTATCGCGTAGTGGATTCCGCGCAGCGTCAGGCGGCAATGCTGGAATTGCGCCCGCTTACGGGCCGCACCCATCAACTACGTGTGCATTGCGCCGAGGCCCTACGCTGCCCGATCATGGGGGATGGCAAATATGGCGGCCAGGCCGCGCATCTGGAAGGTTTCGGCAATACGCTCCATCTGCATGCGCGCGCCTTGCGCCTGCCGCATCCGGAAGGTGGTATGCTGGAACTGGCCGCACCCTTGCCGGCGCATATGAAGGAAACCTTTGGCTTGCTCGGTTTTGATCGCCCGAAGACGCCGCCATGTCGGCATCTGCGCTGAGGCCCGGAAGACGCTGGCCACGCTACGCGGCGGGCGCGTTTGCGCTGCTTTTCCTGCTGCTGATTGGCGGCGTCCTCGCCTTGCGCGCTGCCCTGGAATCCGGGCGCTTCACACCGCGCATCCAGGCCGAAATCGAAAACGCTACCGGCTACCGCGCCAGCATTGGCGGTATTGGCTTGGCCCTTGGGCTGATCCCCAAGCTTGAACTGCGCGATGTGACCCTCAGCGCACCGGATGCGCCCGCGCCGGGCCTGGTTGCGCCAAGGCTGGCGGCAAGTATTTCGCTGCGCTCCCTGATGTCTGGCGGCATGGAAATCCCGAAGGTGGAAGCGGATGGGCTGAAGCTCAATCTTGATCCCGCGCTTTGGGCCTTGCCGGCAACCGAAAGGCCAATGCGTGCGGCAAGCCCCGCACCCCCACGCCCGCCCGGCAGCATGCCGCATATCGGTCTGGTCAGCCTGCGCGATGCTCACATTACGCTGGCCAGTGGGCGGGATATCGAAATCCCCGTACTTTCCATCCGCAATATCAGCGCTGTCAGCGCCAGTGATCTGGCCGCCGAATGGCGCTTCAAGGGCATAACCTTCACGCTCGCCGGGCAGGCCGGGCCTTTGCTCGGCGGTGCGCCCGGCAAGCTGCCGCCGCTCGGCGCGCTTAGTCTTAAGGCCGGCGCGGGTGATCTTGGCTGGCTGCTTCCGGGCCTGAGGCTTGATGGGCTGGAATTGATCGCGCCACCAGACGGCGAAGCCGCGCTGACCGGCGCGCTGACCCGCGCCGGCAATACTGCGCGGCTTGAGGCAAATCTGGGCGCGGTGGGCAAGCTGCTTTATGGCTTCACCGGGCCATTGCCGATGGAAGCCCGGCTTACTTCAGCCGATGCCAGCATGACGCTGAAGGGCGCCTTAGCGCGCCCGCTGGAATTGGCGGATGGCCAATTTGACCTGACTGTGGATGTGCCGGATGCGGCGGGGTTTTCCGGCTTTCCCGCCTTGCCCCCTGGGCTGCGCGGCACAGTGCGGTTTGAATGGCGCGATCCGCAGAATATCAGCCTGCCCCGCCTGCAACTCACCAGCCAGAGCTTGGCCGGAACGGCGGCACTGACCTTGGGCCTGGCTGATCGGCCGAACCTCTCTGGCCGGATTGATGTCTCGCGGCTGGATCTGGATGCGCTATCGGCAGCGCCCACACCAAGCGCGGCGCGCCCGGGACAGGCGGCCCCGGCGCCCGTGCCAACGGATGGGCGCGTCATCCCGGATATCGTCCTGCCGGTGGCCTTAATGAACGCATTGGATGCGGAATTGGCGCTCGCCTTCCGCGGCGTTACCTCCAGCAGCCTACCGCTAGTGGCGGTGCAGACGAACCTGCGCCTCAGGAATGGCGCGTTGACGCTGGCACCTTTCGCCCTGACCCTGCCTGCCGGGCGGCTTTCCGGGCAGTTCACCGTGAATGCGGCGGCCAATCCCGCGCAATTCGCCCTAAGGCTCCGCTCCGAAGGTGCAGGGCTTGATCTTGCAGCACTCAGCGGCGCGCTGGATGGGCTTGGCCTGCGCGGACGGGGAGAGCTTGCCGCCGATCTCCGCGGCGCCGGCGCCACCACCCGCGCGCTTGCTGCAAGCCTGGATGGCGATATCGGCCTTGCCCTGGTGAATGGCCGGCTGGAACAGGGCGCCGCCATGGATGCGCTTGGCGCGGTGCTTGCGCTGCTGGCGCCCAATGCACAAAGGCTCGGTGCGGTGGAGCTGCGCTGCGTGGCGCTGGCCTTCGGGGCGGCGCAGGGCATCGCGCAAAGCCGCGCGCTGTTCATGGATAGTGCCATCGGCCCGATCAATGGTCAGGCGGGTATCAATTTGCGCGATGAAAGCCTGAATGGGCGGCTGAATACCAATCTGCGCATCTTGGGGCTTGGGCTGCGCGCGCCGGTTAATCTTGGCGGCACGCTGGCAGCGCCGCGCATCGGCGTGCCCTCAGCGGGGGCGATCGGTCAAACGGCAGCGGGGGTATTGGCCGATACGCTTACCGGGCGCGTGGTGACTGACCCCATCGGCAATCTGCTGGGCGGGGCTGGCCGCAATGCCGAAGCGGATTGCGCCGAGCCCTTGCGCCTTGCCCGGCTTGGCGCGGATGGCCCGGCACCCACGCCGCGCGCCGCGCCGGAAGCGGGGCAGGAAGCGCCACGGCCAGCCATGCCTGCCCTGCCAGCACCGGTGCAGGATGTGCTGCGCGGCCTTGGCGGTATTCTGGGCGGCGGGCGGCGGTGATTTTGGGGCGTTTCAGCCCTCCACCTCATCCAGCGAAAGACCGAGCGCTTCCAGCCCTTCTTCGAGCATATCGCCCAGCATCTCGATCCCCAGCAAATAAGTCGCCGGGTCGCGCATATTGCGTTCGCGCGCCAGGTTGCGCGCTTCTTCCCAATCATCGGCCTCATAATCACCGCGCCCAATCCAGGCCAGCGCAATCAAGGACGCCTGTTCATCCTCATTCAATTCACTGATGAAGGCGCGCAGCGCATCCTCATCCATGTTTTCATCATCTTCGGCGTCGAGGCCTTCTTCATCCTCATCGTCGCGGGAAATTGCGCCGCTTTCCTCACCTTCCTGAACCGCGCGCGCCGCATCCACAATGGCGGCCACCGATTCCAGGCTGATGCCCAGATCGAATTCATCATCCTCATCATCGCGTGCGGCCATGGTTTTGCTCCCGTCTGGAAGCGCGCACTCAAGCACAGGGGCGCGGGGCTTTTCCAGCCCCGAACCGGTTGCAATTGCGTGTCAGAAAAGCGCGCGACCTTCAGCGCCGCGAAAGGTCCACCAGCCCCGCGAAACCGTCTTCCGTCCCGAAGGCGAGATGCGTGCCACCATCACTCCAGGTCAGGGCGGAAACCGCACCGCGCCCCGGTGCGGCCACGGGCACAATGCGCCCACTCGCGACCTCGGCAATCAGCACCAGCCCATCATTGAAGCCGGCGGCCACCACTTCCTGTTGCGGATGGCAGGCGACAGCGGTGCAGAGCGCCTGATCACCGCCCGCCAATTCTGTCGGCGCCTTGCCCATCGGCCCGCCACCAAAAAACGGCCACAACACCACGCAATCCGCACCCGAGGTCGCAAGCCAGCGCCCCTTGGCCGTGAAGGACAGCGATTTGGTCTTCGAAGGATACCCCGCCATGCGCATATGCTGCCCATCGGCTAGGCGCCAGCCATGCAAAGTGTTTTCCTGCATGGATGTCACCACATGCGTGCCATCCGGGCTGAAAATAACGCCGATATGGCTGCCCTTCCATTCCAGCGCGCGCGGCTTGTCTTCCTTCGCCGCGACAAACCAAAGCGACGCACCATTGTAATGGCTGGCCGCGATACGCTTGCCCTTGCCATCAAAGGCAATGCCCGTGACTGAGGTTGGATGCGCGAGTGACTTCACCGCCGCCCCCGCGCCATCCAGCAAATGTACAGCCTTGCCCACCACAGCAGCGCGCAGCCCGCTTTCATGCGCGGCAACATGTTCCACCCAACGGGTGCCATAACGCGCCAATTCCGTGAGCGTGCCATCGGCGCCAAGGCGCATCAGCCGCCCATCATCGCCGCCTGAGACCACGCCATCCTTGGCATCGGCAGCAAGCGACAATACCGCGCCCTGATGCGCTTCATGCCGCGCCCAGGAATCACTTGGGCTGGCAAGCAGGGCCTGATGCAAGACACCGTCGCTGGAGCCGAAGCTGCAGCTGCGGCCTTCATGGCCAAAGGCAATGCCCGCCACCCAAGCGCCGAGGTTTTGTGAAATGCCCCGGCTACCCAGCAAATAATCCGCGCTGCTCATGCTTCGGGTGGGCTCCAGCGGGCGATTTCGGCATTGATCTTCGCCTCATCCTCACCGGCCTGGCAGGCTTCAAAACCACGGCGCAGCCAGGGGCGATTCAAATCGCGCCCGATGAAAACCAGTTTTGAACGGCGCGGATCGCCTTCCTTCCAGGGGCCGATGAAATCACCATCGGCAATCATATGCACCGCCTGGAAAGCGAAGCGACGATCATCGCCCTCATAGGCCAAAATGCCCTTGGTGCGCAGCAAATCCTGCCCCTTACTGGACAGTACTTGCGTGATCCAGGCGTTGAAACGCTCCGCATCAATCGGGCGATCCACCTCAAACGAAACGCTGTTCACTTCGGAATCATGTTCGTGGTCATCCTCGCCCGAGAGGAATTCCGGTTCGCGTTCCAGAATACGTTCCAGGTTGAAGGCATCACGCCCGATCACGGCATTGATCGGCACATCGGATTTCGTGGCGCGGCGAATTTCGGCATAGGGGTTGATGGCGCGGATGCGCTTTTCAACTTCCGCCGCCTCCGCCTCACTCACCAAATCCATCTTGTTCAGCACAATGATATCGGCGAAGGCTATCTGTTCCTGCGCTTCCGCTGAATCATTCAACCGCGCCGGCAAATGCTTGGCATCCACCACAGTCACAATCGCATCCAGCTTGGTCGCACGCTTCACATCATCATCAACAAAGAAGGTCTGCGCCACCGGGGCCGGGTCCGCGAGGCCCGTGGTTTCCACAATAATGCCATCAAACTTGTCGCGCCGCTTCATCAGCCCAGCCAGGATGCGGATCAAATCACCGCGCACCGTGCAGCAGATGCAGCCATTGTTCATTTCGAACACTTCTTCATCGGCATCCACGACCAGGTCGTTATCCACGCCCAACTCGCCGAATTCATTGATCACGACCGCGAATTTCTGGCCGTGATTTTCGGTCAGGATACGGTTCAGCAGCGTGGTTTTGCCGGCACCAAGATAGCCGGTCAGCACGGTCACAGGCACGGGGGCGCGGGCAGTATCGCTCACCTGGGTTTCTCCATCAGCAAGGTTCAGCACCCTATATGGGGCGAAGCCGGGCAGAGGTCACCCTGCCCAGCGAGAGACTTAGGCCGCTTCCGCCATGATGGCATCGGAAAGCGTATTGATCAGCCTATCCACATGCGGCTTTTCGCAAATCAGCGGCGGCGACATGGCAATGATATCGGCCGTCACGCGGATCAGCACGCCCTCATCAAAGCAGCGGCGGAAGACATCCAAAGCGCGCTGCGTCGGCTTGCCGGGGCGGGGCGCCAATTCCACCGCGCCAATCAGCCCGACATCGCGGATATCAATCACATTGGGCAAGCCCTTCAGCGAATGCACCGCATCCTGCCAATAGGGTTCCAAAGCGCGGGCGCGGCCGGGCAAATCCTCTGCCCGGTGCAATTCCAGCGTCGCAATCGCCGCCGCAGCGGCCAGAGGGTGCCCGGAATAGGTATAGCCGTGGAAGAATTCGATGCCCGCGCCAGTGCCCTTCACGATGGCATCATAGATGTCGTTCCTGACCGCGACCGCCCCCATGGGCACGGCGGCGTTCGTCAGCCCCTTGGCCATGGTCATGATATCTGGCGTGACACCCAGGCGTTCCGCACCGAAATTGGCGCCAAGCCGGCCAAAGCCGGTGATCACCTCATCAAAAATCAGCAGAATGCCGTGCTTGGTGCAGATATCACGCAAGCGCTTGAGGTAGCCCACCGGCGGTACCAGCACACCGGTTGACCCCGCCACCGGTTCCACCATGACAGCGGCGATGGTCTCAGCGCCATGCAAAGCCACCAGGTTTTCCAGCACATCGGCCAGTTCCGCCCCATGCGGCGGCTCACCCCGGCAATAGGCGTTCTGCGCCGGCAAATGCGTATGCGGCAGATGGTCCACATAAGGCAGCAGGGCGCCGAATTGCTTGCGATTGGGCCCGATGCCGCCCACCGACATGCCGCCGAAACCCACGCCATGATAGCCGCGTTCGCGCCCGATCAAGCGCACCCGAGAGCTCTCCCCCCGCGCCTTGTGATAGGCAAGCGCGATTTTCAGCGCCGTATCGGCGCTTTCGCTGCCCGAATTGGTGAAGAAGACCCGGTCCAACCCCTCCGGCGTCATGTCGGCCACGCGCGCGGCGGCTTCAAAGGCAATCGGGTGGCCAAGCTGGAAGGCGGGCGCGAAATCCATGATCGCTGCCTGCTTCTGGATCGCCTCCACGATTTCCCGCCGGCCATGCCCGGCATTGCAGCACCAAAGGCCCGAGGTACCGTCAAGAATCTCCCGCCCTTCCGGCGTGTAGTAATGCATGCCCTCGGCCCGGGCGAGCATGCGCGGGCGGTCCTTGAAATACTTATTGTCCGAATAGGGCATCCAGAACGCGTCCAGATTATTCGGGCGCGGGACATTGATCTCATTCATCGGGGTATCTCCGGGATTCACCCCAATAAACCCCCGCTGGGGCGCGGGGGCAAGCGGGGGCTTGTTCAGGAATGGCGGAGTTCCGGGAAATCCTCCTCCCGATACTCGCCTTCGGGCCTGGTGCCGGCGGCGAAGCGCTTTTCTTCCAATTGGCGGAGTTCCACGCGGCGGATCTTGCCGGAAATTGTCTTGGGCAGCTCATGCACTTCCAGCCGCCGCACGCGCTTGAAGGCGGAAAGCCGACCGCGCAGATGCTGGAAGATGGACAGCATGGTGGCTGTGTTCGCCACCGCCCCTGGGGCCAGGGCAATGAAGGCCTTGGGCACCGCCATGCGCATGGCATCCGGCGCGGGCACCACGGCCGCTTCCGCCACCGCCTCATGCTCGATCAGCACGCTTTCAAGCTCAAAGGGCGAAATCCGGTAGTCGGAGGCTTTGAACACATCATCCGCCCGCCCGACATAGGTCAGGTAGCCATCCTGATCCCGATTGGCGACATCACCGGTGCGATAGAAACCCTCGCCCGCCGGCAGGGTGCTGCCATCATCAGCCTGATAGCCCATCATCAGCCCGGTCGGCGCGGGGTTGAGCGCGATGCAGACCTCCCCTTCCTCAGCCGGCTTGTCATCGGGGTCGAGCAGTACAATCCGATAACCCGGCAGCGGCTTGCCCATGGAGCCTTCCTTCAAGGGCACACCCGGCGGATTGCCGATTTGTGCTGTGGTTTCCGTCTGGCCAAAAAAGTCGCGGATCGTGAGGCCCCAGGCGTCGCGCACCTGTTCGATAATCTCAGGGTTGAGCGGTTCCCCCGCACCGGCCACTTCACGGAGTGACGTGCGGATGGCCTTCATGTCTTCCTGCACGAACATGCGCCAAACCGTGGGCGGGGCGCAGAGCGTCGTCACCCCATTGGCCGCAATCGCATCCAACATTCCGCGCGCATTGAAGCGGGGCTGATTGGCAATGAACACCGCCGCCCCCGCAATCCAGGGCGCAAACAGGCAAGACCAGGCGTGCTTGGCCCAACCAGGCGAGGAAATATTCAAATGCAGATCGCCCGGCTGCAAGCCCAGCACGAACATGGTGGAAAGATGCCCGACGGGATAGGATTGATGACTATGCAGAACCAGCTTCGGCTTGGCCGTGGTGCCTGAGGTGAAATAAAGCAGCATCGGGTCGCTGGCCTTGGTCGGCCCATCCGGGGTGAAGCTCGGGGCGCCCTGATGCAGGGTGTCATAGGCAACCCACCCCGCTGGCGCTGTCCCCACGGCAATGCAGGTGACACCCGCTGCCAGCCCTTCGAATTTCGGCGCATCGGCTGCATTCGCCACCACGAAACGCGCGCGGCCTCTGGTAAAACGGTCCTTCAAATCATCGCCGGCGAGCAGCGTTGTCGCGGGGATCACCACGGCGCCCAATTTCATCGCTGCCAGCATCACTTCCCATAACGGCACAACATTGCCGAGCATGAGCAGGATGCGATCACCACGCTTGACGCCAAGCGCGCGCAGCCCATTGGCCACGCGGTTGGAAGCGGCGGAGAGTTCGGCAAAGCTACACTCCGCCGCCCCATCACCCACAATGCGGAGAGCGGGGCGTACGCCATGCGCACCCGCAGCCAATTCAGCGTCAAACCAATCCAGCGCCCAGTTGAAATTATCCAGTTCCGGCCAGCGGAAATCGCGATAGGCCGTGGCGTAATCGCCGCGCTGCGCCAGCAGGAAATCCCGCGCGGCCTTGAAGGCGGAATGGCTCATGCGCTGATGCTCCCCATCCGCGCAGCGGGGCGCGGCGTTTTGTTGTCAAGCCAAGGCTAATCACGCTCATGTAGCGGGGCAAGGAGGATCTTATTCCACCTTGATTCCCGTGGCGGCGATCACCCGCTGCCATTGCGGCACATCAGATTCCAATAGCGTGGCCAATTCAGCCGGGCCGGTCAGCAAGGGCTTGGTGCCGGCGGCGGCAAAGCGTGCGCGCACATCGGGCAGGTCACGCAGGCTGCCAAGTGTTTCCGCCATGCGCGCGATGATGGCGGGCGGTGTGGCGCGCGGCGCGGCGATGGCATACCAATTGAGCGCAACATAGCCCGGCACAATCTCATTGATGGCGGGCGTATCGGGCAAGGCGGGCAGGCGCCGCTGCCCCGCCACACCCAAAAGCCGCGCGCGGCCGCCTTGCACATGCGGCAGGGTTTCCACCGTGCTGGCGAAAACCATGTCTATTTCGCCAGCGTAAAGCGCTGTCATGGCCGGCGCCGCCCCGCGATAAGACACATGGGTCAAATCAAGATTGGCGGCGAGTGCGAAAAGCGCGCCCGATAGGTGGTTGGAAGACCCAACGCCACCGCTGCCATAAGTCAGCCGCCCCGGTTCAGCCCGCGCCGCGGTCAGCACATCCTGCACGCTTTGATAGGGGGACGCCGCGCGCACCACCATGGCGGTTGGAATATCCGCGACCAGGCTGACGGGCGCCAAAGCTATGCGCGGATCAAGCCCACGATTGGGGTAAAGCGCCGGCACGCTGGCCAATGACGCGCTGGTCAGCACAAACGCCGTACCATCGGGCGGGGCCTGCAACACGGTATGAATGCCGATGCTGCCACCAGCGCCTGGGCGATTTTCGATAATGAAGGGCTGACCCAGCCTTTCCTTGAGATGCTCAGCCAGCAAGCGGCCCACCAGATCAATCGGCCCGCCCGCGCCAAAGGGGATGATGATGCGCACGGGCCGATCCGGCCAGGCAGGCTGCGCACGGGCGCATGTGATGAAGGGCAGGGCAAGCGCGGAACCGAGCAGCACTCGGCGCGAGGCATTGTTCATGGCGGTTCTTCCTCCGCCATCATTAAAGGCGGTTACCGCCTTCCTGGGAATATGCCGCGCTTATCCAAGCCGCGGCAGATGGGGCGGAATTGCCATGCCAAGGGAAAGCGGCACCGGCCAGACTTCCTCAACCGCCCGCAGCTTCCGAAAACCCGCCGCCAGATAGCTCGGCAAGGCGCGCGGATGGTCCGCATTGCAGGTGTTTACCGTGACGGCGGGCAGCCCAATGTGCCAGGCCGCATCCACCGCATGGCGCAAAAAGGCGGCCCCTAGCCCAGTGCCAATGGCCCAGGGCATCAGCCCGAAATAGGAGAGATTGGCGGTCTGTCCGGCGCGATGGTCCAGCTCATAAAACCCCGCCGGTTCGCCATCCCGCATCAGCACATGCACGCTGACCGCAGGATGACACAGCAAGCCGGCCAATTCAGCATCAGACGCCAGGCGCCGCATCCACCAAAGCCAGGGCGCGCCCACCGTGTCATAAAGGAAGCGATAGAAGGGCACTGAACAATGCCGCACCCTTTCCACCCGAACATCGCCCGGCAATGCCGGGGTGGGGCTCGTGGGTGGCGCGTCCATGCGCAGGAAGGTGACCTGCACTTTCAGTCGCGCAATGGGTTTGGCTGGCAACATACGAAAGGTGACTAGCGCAGAATAAGCGATGATGGAAACGCCACGCGACCAGCCTATAAAAAAACACGCGCCTCGGATGGGGCGCGTGCGACACGAAACAACCTAAGCTTGCGGCGAAATCAGTGTTCGACGTCAGCCCAAACCTTGCGCTTCACCGCATAGGTGAGCCCAGCCAGGATGGTCAGGAAGATAATGATCTTCACCCCAAGGGCGCGGCGCTGTTCAAGCTCCGGCTCGGCTGCCCATTGCAGGAAGGTGCTGACATCATGCGCCATCTGCTCGACGGTTGCCTTGGTGCCATCGGCATAGTCAACCTGATCAGGGTTGAGCGGCGCGCCCATGGCGATCTGATGGCCAGGGTAGTATTGGTTGTAATGCATCCCATCCATCAGCGTCACACCAGCCGGCGGATCAACATAGCCGGTAAGCAGCGCAAACAGATAATCCGCACCACCAGCCCGCGCCTTGGTCATGACCGAAAGATCGGGCGGCAGAGCACCGTTATTCGCCGCACGCGCTGCAGCATCATTTGCGAAGGGGCTGCGGAACCGATCAGCGGGACGCCCGGGGCGTTCGAACATCTGGCCCTCATCATTCGGACCATCCTTGACTTCAACCTGGGCGGCAATCGCCGCAACCTGCGCTTCGGTCAGCCCCAATTCGCGGAGATTGCGATAGGCAACCAACCGCATGCCGTGGCAGGCCGCGCAGACTTCCTTGTAAACCTGGAAGCCACGCTGTGCGCTGGCGCGGTCATAGGTCCCGAAAATTCCATCAAAGGAGAATTTCCGATCCGGAATTGGAATGGCTTCCCCCGCCGAATGGGCGGGGGCGGCGGCAAATAGACCAATAGCCAAAGCAAGAGCCTTGAAGGAAGTGCGCAACATGATCAGGCCTTCTCCATCGGCTTGGCCGCCGCGCCCATGGACAACGGCCCCCCACCCAGAACGGGGCGGGATATACTTTCTGGCAGCGGCAAGGGCCGCTCAAACTTCGCCAGCAGCGGCAGGACCACCAGGAAATAGGCGAAGTAGTAGGCGGTGGAAATCTGTGCGATCAGCACATAAGTGCCTTCCGCCGGCTTGGCGCCAACCCAAAGCAGCACAAGGAAATTCACCGCCCAAAGCAGGAAGAAGGGGCGCGCCAGGGGGCGGAAGCGCATGGACCGCACCGGGGACCGATCCAGCCATGGCAGCACGAACCAGATCAGGATCGAACCGAACATCAGCAGCACGCCGCCAAGCTTGTCCGGCACCGCGCGCAGGATCGCGTAATAGGGCAGGAAGTACCATTCCGGAACGATGTGCGGCGGCGTGACCAGCGGATTGGCCGGGATGTAATTATCCGCATGACCCAGATAATTCGGCGCGAAGAACACCAGCCCGGCGAAAACGATGAAATATACCACCAGGCCCACGCTATCCTTCGCCGTGTAATACGGGTGGAAGGGCAGTGTATCCTGCGCACCCTTGGGTTCAATACCGAGCGGGTTGTTGGACCCCGTGATGTGCAGCGCGGCCACATGCAGGAAGACCACGCCCAGGATCACGAAGGGCAGCAGGTAGTGCAGGCTGAAAAAGCGATTGAGTGTGGCATTATCCACGCTGAAACCGCCCCAAAGCAGTTCCACAATGAAATTACCCACCACCGGGAAGGCGCTGAACAGGTTGGTGATGACGGTCGCACCCCAGAAGGACATCTGGCCCCAGGGCAGCACATAGCCCATGAAGGCCGTCGCCATCATCAATAGGAAGATCGTGACCCCCAGCATCCACAGCAACTCGCGCGGTGCCTTGTAGGAACCGTAATACATGCCGCGGAAGATGTGGATATAGACCACGATAAAGAACATGCTGGCGCCGTTCATGTGGACATACCGGATCAGCCAGCCTGAATTCACATCGCGCATGATGCGTTCGACACTGTCGAAGGCAAGATTGGTATTCGCAACGTAATGCATAGAGAGGAAAATGCCCGTCGCAATCATGATCATCAAAGTGACCATGGCGAGTGCGCCGAAATTCCAGAAATAATTGAAATTCCGCGGCGTCGGGAAGGTCCCGTATTCCTTCTGCATCATGGTGAAGACGGGGAGGCGCTGATCTATCCAGCGCACCAATGGATTCGAAAATTCGCTCTTGTGCAAGCCTATTGACATGTTTTTCTATCCTCAACCGATTCTGATCTTGGTGTCAGATGTGAAGGCGTATTGCGGAACGTCAAGGTTCCGGGGGGCGGGACCTTTGCGAATTCTGCCAGCCGAATCGTAATGGCTGCCGTGGCAGGGGCAGAACCAGCCGCCGTAATCGCCGCGCGTATCGGTTGGCTTCTGGCCGGTTGGTACACAGCCAAGATGCGTGCAAATGCCAATCAGCACCAGCCATTCATCCTTCTGGACGCGGGATTGGTCGGTCGCCGGATCGGGCATGGAATTGACAGGGACGGCGCGCGCTTCTTCAATTTCCTTCGCGGTGCGGTTGCGCACGAAAACCGGTTTGCCGCGCCACATCACTGTAATGGCCTGGCCTTCCGTGATCGGCGCCAGATCCACATCCGTGCTCGCCAGCGCCAGCGTATCCTTCGCGGGCTGCAACGAAGCAATGAAGGGCCAAGCAATGGCGCCAACACCGACCGCGGCGAAAGCGCCGGTCACGAGTTTCAGAAAATCACGCCGCGGAGCGCCATCGGGCGCCGCATGAGCGGTATCAGCCATCCTCACCATCCTTTTGCGACGGGGAGCCCCCTTGCCGAGGGCCTCACTTCGCCGCACGATTTAGGCCTGCACCCCTGGGGTGCCAAGATCACAACGAAATGGCGGCGCCGAAGCATCGGCCCCGCCAAGACGGGGGCCTTATATTGGGTGGATTTGCAAGGTGTAAATGCGCCCCCGTGTAACTTTGGAAGCCTGCCATGGAAAAAACCGCCCCCGGTCCTTTGGACCACCCCTTTGTGGCCCCCGCCCGCGCCTGGTTCGAAGAATTGCGGGACCAGCTTTGCGCCGCCTTTGAAGCGATTGAGGATGATTTGGCCCAAGGCCCCCATACGGGCCTACCGCCGGGGCGCTTCACCCGCACCGCCTGGCAAAGGCCGGAAGGCGGCGGGGGTGTCATGTCCGTCATGAAGGGCAGGGTTTTTGAAAAGGTGGGGGTCAATGTCTCCACCGTTTTCGGCGAATTTTCCCCCGAATTCCGCAAGCAAATCCCAGGCGCCGAGGAAGACCCGCGTTTTCTGGCAACCGGTGTGTCTCTGGTAGCACATATGCAAAGCCCGCATGTGCCGGCGGCGCATATGAATACGCGCTTCATTGTAACGCGGAATGCCTGGTTCGGCGGCGGCGGGGATATCACGCCCATGCAGCCCGAAGCGCCCGAAGCGCAGGCCGACGCGGCGGATTTCCACGCGGCCTTCAAAGGCGCCTGCGATCCGCATGACGCAACCTATTACCCGCGCTTCAAAAAATGGTGCGACGAGTATTTCTTTCTGCCCCATCGCGGGGAACCGCGCGGGCTTGGCGGCATATTCTATGATTGGCTGGGGGATCGCACGCCAGGCAAGGGGATTGATGCCGACTTCACCTTCACCCGCGATGTTGGCCTGGCTTTCCTGCAAGCCTATCCGGCCATTATCCGCAAACGCATGCATGAAGCCTGGACCGAGGCTGAACGGGAACACCAGCTGGTTCGCCGCGGCCGCTATGTGGAATTCAACCTGCTGCATGACCGGGGCACGATTTTCGGCCTGAAGACCGGCGGCAATGTGGAAGCCATCCTGATGTCCATGCCGCCAGCGGTGAAGTGGCCGTGAAGCTTTAGCGAAAGGCGCGCAGCGCAAGCCAAGCGCCAAGCAGCCATAGCAGCACCTGCACCACCTGCCGGAACCGCGCCTCCGGCAGGCTGAAGCGCAGCTTTTGGCCAAGCAGCATGCCCGCGAAAGCCGGCGCCAGCGCCAGCAGGGACATGGCGCCGATATCGCCCGTGATGACCCCGCCAAAAGCCAAGGCAAGCGTCAAAGACGCATTGATCAAAAGCACGCAAAACCCATAGGCCTGCACGAATTGCTCCCTCGGTAGGCGAATGGCTTGCAGCCAAGGGGCGGCCGGCACCAGGAAACTGCCGGTAAAGCCGGCCATGATGCCAGACACCAAGCCCATCGGCGCGGCGAGCAGCCGTTCCAGCGCCCGGCTTGGTGCCGGCAGATTGGGGGCGGCCAGCGCCAGTGTCGCGGAAGCCAGCAGGCTCAGCCCCAAAAGCCCGGACAGGAAGCGCCCATCCACCCCAGCCAAATGCCAGGCGGCAGCGATGGTGCCGGCCACAGCGCAGGCCAAAAACACACCGATGCGCGGCACCACCGCGCGCAATTGCCCCCCAGCCAAACCCTGCCAGAGATTGGTCACAAAAGCCGGCACCAGCATCAGTGCAATGGCTTCCGGGATGGGCCGCAGCAGGGCGACAAGGGCGACACTCACGGTCGGCAGGCCAAAACCCGCAACACCTTTCACGAAGCCGGCCAGGATGAAGATCAGGCCAATCAGCAGCAGATCAGGCATGCCTTCGGCCCCGCAGGATAAGGGGCCAAAACAACATCGCCGCCACCGGCAATAGCCACATGATACGCGCGCCATAGCGCGGATGCGGCGCGGAAAGCCCGCCGCAAATCAGCGCATTGCCCAGCACCGCCGCCAACATAAATAGCGCGAAAGCAAGCCTGGGTCCCTGCCCGCGCCAGGCCGCCCAGCCCAGCATGGGCAGCGCCAGCAAAACCACCAGCAGATGAATTGGATTAAGCGGCGTCAGCGCATTCTTCAACACGCCTTGCGTCTGCCGTGACTGATCGAACGCCGCCAATTCGCGCGCAGAAAAACCCTGTTCGATGCGCGGACGAATCGCGACCGTGAAATGCGCATCGTCTAAGGTGTCACCAATGTCAAAGCTGCCGAGTTGTACCAGCGCATTGCCCGCCATGGCGCGGGCCACGCCTAACGGGTCGGCGCGGAGTGTCTCGGCAACAATCTGCCCGGCTTCTGGCGCCAGCATCATGCCACCCAGAAAGCGCGGCTGGCCGGTGGCGTCACGATTTACCGGGCTGTCTGACGCCCAGAGGAAATCATTGGCCGGCATGGGCAGACGGTCCGTAAAAGTGCAAAGATACCAGCCGGCATCAGGGCAACGTGCCTTCAGCAGCGCTGTCGCCGGCCCGTCTTCCTGCAAGCGTGCCAGCATGAAACTGGCGCCATAGGGCGAAAGCGCGAAGCGCCCATGGCCGATCGCATTCGTCACGAACAACGCCGCCATCGCCAGCACCACCGGCAGCGCCATGGCCAAAAGCCGCGCCGGATAACGCCAAAGGCAGAGCAGCAGTGCAACCCCGCATAACCCAAGCGCGAGTGGCAGATGCGCCAGATGCGCGGCAATACCAAGGGCAACCAGCGCCACCAGATAGGCCCGTTCAAGCCACCCCAGCACCGCGCCACCAAAGCCCAGCAGGAATAGCCCCAAAGCCACAATCGGCGCGAAGATATCAGGCATCAATAGCGACGCGCTGAAAGGGGCCGTTGTTGCCAACGCAGCAAAGCCGCAAAGCGCCATATGCCAAAGCGGCGAAGCCTGCCCCTGCACCACGCGCTGCGTCAGCCACAAAATATGCGACAGGATCACACCCTGCGCGATCACCGGCCCCCAAAGGCTGATGCGCCAGTGGAACGCGTGCAGGAATGGCCCGTAGATATAGGGCTTGTCCCACAACATCAGCGGCCCGAGCGTCTGATGCAAAAATCCGCCGCTATCGCTGAACAGCAAAGGATAGCCATTGAACAAGGCCGGCCAGATCAGCAGCGCCGCGCCAACCAATACCGCCGCGCCAGCCTTCACTCCGGTTTCGCCGACCAGCGCAGCGCGGCAGCGTCATCCTCATGCTTCGCCGCCACCCAGCGCGCATCGCCATCGGCGAATTCCTCACGCTTCCAGAAGGGCGCCTTGGTCTTCAGCCAATCAATCAGGAAAGCGCAGGATTCAAGCGCCGCAGCACGATGCGCGGAAGCCGTCAGCACCAGGACAATGGGTTCGCCCGGCAGAATACGACCAACTCGATGGATCACCGTGCAACCGGTCAGCGGCCAGCGCGCCTCAGCCTCGGCCGCGATGCGGCCAAGGGCGCGTTCCGTCATGCCGGGATAATGTTCCAGCACCATCGCGGCCAGGCCATCATCGCCACGACACACGCCAAGGAAACTGGCGACACCACCAACATCAACGCGCCCAGCGGTCAGCGCCGCGCTTTCGGCGGCCATGTCAAACAGCGCTTCCTGCACTTGGATGCGCGCCATGGCTCAGCCGCCGGTCACGGGCGGGAAGAAGGCAATCTCATCGCCTGCCGCCACGGGATGATCCGGCGTGGCGAAATCCTGATTGACGGCAGCGCGAATTTGCTTGGCGTCCGCAAAGGCAGCCGCATGGCCGGCGCTGCGGGTCGCGAGCCATTCGCGCAGTCCGGCGACATCACGGATTTCCGGCGGAGGAGCGACTTCTTCCTCCGCCACGCCAATCTTCTGGCGCAGCCAGGCGAAATACAAAATCCGCATGGCGTTTCAGCGCTGCGCGGGAACCGAGGTAATGCGCCCGCCCGGCCCGATAATGGTGGTGGTGCCGCCATCGCGCACCGCAATGCCGCCACCCGCCGTGCCTGGCTGGTTGAAGACCTGGGTGCGGTCATTGCCGCCGGCGACAATACCCGCCGGCTGGCCCGGCGTGGCGGGAATAACGCTGCCTTCAACCCGCGCCGGGGGTGGCGCTGGCATGGCGGAAGGTGTCGTGGCCGGCGGCGAGGGCGCGCGCGGCGGGACGGATGCCATGGGGGGCGGCGTTGAACTGCTGCTGCGCGGCGGGGCCGGTGGGGGTGGCAGGCGCAGCGCATCCTCCGGCGTCATTGGCGCGGGCGGCGTCGCGGGTGCGCGCATCGCGGCATAATCCAGATTTTCCGTCCGCAGCACTTCCGCGCTTGTATCGCCGCTGGTCACGCGCCGCAGCGTCAGGCTATCCATTGAAGGGATCGCGGCATTGCGGCTGGTATTCCAGCTTGGCTGCCAATTCGGCCCGCAGCCTTGCAGCACCAGCATTCCCCCAAGCAGCAGCATAGAATGTCGCATGGCTTTCCCTGCCTCTTCCCCAATTAAGATGCGCTGCCCGGGGCAGATACTCAAGACTGCCCGGGTGGTTTCGCCGCAGCATCACGGCTTGGCGGCGCTTCCGCCTGCGCCAGGGTCAGCCCCGCGCGCAGATAATCCCAACCGGTGATCAGCGTGAGCACCGCCGCCGCCCAGAGCATGCCCTCCCCAATCAGGGAAACCGGCAAAAAGCCAAGCCCGATCACCGGCGCACCAGTATCGCCCGCGAGCAAAGTGCCGAGCGCGCCCATCTGAAACCCGGTTTTCCATTTCGCGAGCGGCGCGACCGGCAGCCCCACCCGCAATTCCGCCAGAAATTCGCGCAGGCCGGAGACCAGGATTTCGCGCAGCATGATGACAATGGCCGGAAACAGCCCGGCGTCAGAAAGCCGGCCAAAGCCCGCCAGCAGCATCAGCGCCGCGGCGACCAGCAGCTTATCGGCAATCGGGTCCAGCATGCGGCCAAAGCCGGAAACCGCGCCGCGATCGCGCGCGATCTTGCCATCAAAATAATCCGTGATGGCAGCAAGGGAGAACACCACACAAGCCGCCATATCCGCCTGCGGCGTATTGATCGAAGCCAGCACCACCAGCAGCGGTATGGCCGCGATGCGCGAAAGCGTCAGCAGATTGGGCAGATCGGTTGGCATTGCCCCCCAATTAACCCGGAATTCGGAATTTTGGCACCCTTGTTCAGCAATATTCAACCAAGCGCCGCAGTTGGGTGGAAATGGTCGTGAATCCGCCTGGCCAAAGCGGGGCCAACCCCGGGGCAGGCTTCCAAATCCGCCAACCCGGCCTGCCGCACGCCCCGGGCCGAGCCAAAATGGTTCAGCAATTTGCGCTTCATTGCCGCGCCCACGCCCGGCACCTCATCCAATTCGGACCGCGTCAGCGCCTTGGAACGGCCGGCACGATGGGCGGAAATGGCGAAGCGATGCGCTTCATCCCGCAGGCGCTGCAAATAGAACAGCACCGGGTCGCGCGGGGGGAGTTGAAAGGCCTCACGCCCCGGCGCGTGGAACCATTCGCGCCCGGCATCGCGGTCCGGCCCCTTCGCCACAGCAACCAAAGGCAGATCATCCAGGCCGAGGCCCGCCATGATTTCCCGTGCGGCGGAAAGCTGACCGGCGCCGCCATCAATCAGCACCAGATCGGGCCAGCCCTCACCAGCGCGGGCCGGGTCTTCGCGCAAAGCGCGGCCAAAGCGGCGTTCAAACACTTCGCGCATCATGGCGAAATCATCATTGGTGGCGGCGGTCTTGATGGCGAATTTCCGGTAGCCCTGTTTCATGAAGCCTGAAGGGCCGGCCACAACCATCACGCCATAGGCATTCGCACCCTGGATATGGCTATTGTCGTAAACCTCGATCCGTTCCGGCGCGCCAGGCAGGCCGAAAAGATTTGCGGTGCCTTCCAGCAGCGCCGCCTGGGCCGTGCCTTCCGCCATGCGCCGTTCCAGCGCCTCCCGAGCATTGGTCGCGGCGTGTTCCAGTGCCTCGTGTTTTTCGCCGCGCTGCGGGCGGCGCAATTCAACGCGCCGCCCGGCCTTGATGGCCAAGGCTTCCGCGATCAGCGCCGCTTCGGGCGGGTCATGCGAGAGCAACAGCAGGGGCGGTGGCGGCAAATCCTCATAAAGCTGACCAAGGAAGGCGCCCATCACCTCCTCGGCGCTTTGGTCCTGCTTGGCGTGGCTCAGGAAAAAGGCGCGATTGCCGTTGTTGCGCCCGCCGCGGAAGAAAAACACCTGCACGCAGCTTTGCCCCGCCGCCTGATGCAAGGCGATCACATCCGCATCACCAAGCCCTTCCAGATTGACGCGATCCTTGCCCTGAATATGCGTGAGGCCGCGGATACGGTCCCTGAGTGCGGCTGCGCGTTCAAACTGCAAATCCGCCGCGGCCGCTTCCATCTCTGCCGCCAGGCGCTTTTGGATGGAAGGTGTTTCGCCGGAAAGGAATTGCTTGGCTTCCGCGACCAGCGCCGCGTAATCGGCCGGCGATATCCGGTCCACACAAGGCGCGGAACAGCGCTTGATTTGGAACAGCAAACAGGGTCGAGTGCGCGTATCAAACACCGTATCCCGGCAGGACCGCAGCAAAAACACGCGCTGTAGCGCCGCCAGCGTCTGATTGACCGCCCAGACCGACGCAAAAGGCCCCCAATAGGAAGCGCCCTTCCGCCTTTCCCCGCGATGCTTGGCAATCTGCGGAAAGGGGTGGTCTTCCGTGATCACCAGCCAGGGGTAGGATTTGTCATCCCGGAGCACGATGTTGAAGCGCGGCCGGAAGCGCTTGATGAAATTGGCTTCCAGCAGCAGCGCCTCGGCCTCCGATGCCGTGGTGACCACTTCAAGCGACCGGGTTTCGAACACCATGCGCCGAAGCCGTTCGGGCAGGCGGGCAAGCTGGGTATAGGAAGTGACGCGCTTCCTGAGCGACCGCGCCTTGCCGACATAAAGCGCCTCCCCCTTGTCATCCAACATGCGATAGACGCCGGGGGTGAGCGGCAGGGTGGGCAGGGCCGCTTCCAGCACCGCCAGACCCTGAAATGAGGGGTTCTCCGGGGCGGGTGGCGCGGGTTCGGTCATCGGGGTCAGCTTATGGCAAAGGGGTGGCGAACTTGTCCACGAAACCTGTGGATAAACCTGTGGGGAGCCGCCAAGACAAATCGGTTAAAGCTCTGTTACACAAAGATTCTAAGCGTCTGTTTGAAATTGCAACGACCGGCTTGTAAAATTTTAAGATATTGATTCAACTATATTTTCTCCTGAGTCGCACTCTGACTTAAGCGTCAAGAGGGAAAATCCCAGGGGTGCCCAGAAAGCGTTCGGGCGTGGTTTTTGGGCGGTGGACAATCCGCAGCGCGGTCAATGTCAAAATCGTGATCTTTCAATGACAACGCCGACGTTGATGCCACCGGGCATCGCCTCCGGCTTCGTAACACTGACCCTCACGCGCTGGATCCGGGCATCTCCCAAAAGGCTGATGGCGATGCGTTCGGCCAGGGTTTCGGCCAGGCGAACATGGGCGGAAGTGGCGATCCGCCGCGCGGTTTCAGCCGCCGCCGCGTAATCCACCACCCGGGCCAGCCGGTCCGGCCCTTCAGATGCGGGGGCCTCGGGGTCTTCCACCGCCAATTCCAGATCAAGGATCACGCGCTGGGGCCGCGTTTCCTCATGCGCATAAACGCCCAGCAGCGCCTGGACTTCCAGGTTGCGCACGAAAACCAGCCGCAGCCCCGCTGCGGCATCCGGGGCGAAGCTCATTCCAAAGGTTCCTGACCGAAGGAAGGCGACCACTGCAAATGCTGCCCGCCATCCAGCGCAATCATCTGCCCGGTCATGGACGGCAGCGACAGGATGGCCATGAGCGCACGGGCCACTTCCTCAGCGCTGGTCGGGCGCGATAGGGGTGTGGATTGGGCCTGCCGGTCAAAATGTTCCTGGGATTGGCGGGGGCTGGGCAAGGCCGGGCCGGGGCCGATCGCATTCACCCGAATGCGCGGCGCCAACGCCAGCGCCAGGCTTTGCGTCAGCGCCCAAAGCCCAGCCTTGGACACGGTGTAGGACACAAAATGCGGGGTCAGCGACCAGACCCGCTGATCCAGCATATTCACGACGAGGCCCTGCGCGGCTTGCGGCAGCGCCTTGGCGAAATCCTGCGTCAGCACAAAAGGTGCGCGCAGATTGGGTTCCATATGCCGGTCCCAGGATTCGCGCGTGGCATCCTGCCATTCATCGCGTTCAAAGGTGGAAGCGTTGTTCACCAGCACGCCAAGCGGCCCTAGCACCTTGGTCGCATCCGGGATCAACCGCGCCACTTCGGCTTCCTGGCCGAGTTCAGCACGCAGCGTAAGGGCGCGTCGGCCAAGGGCGCGGATTTCGGCCGCCGTTGCCTCGGCCGCATCGGCGCTGGCGGCGTAGTGGATGGCGACATCAAAGCCGGCTTCGGCCAGCGCAAGCGCCATGGCACGGCCAAGCCGCTTGCCGGCGCCGGTGACCAGCGCGGCGGGGGGGAGGTTGGTGGGGATCATGGGGGGCTGATAGCCGCAAAACGTGGCGGGGCCTATGCCCCGCGCGACAGAACGCTCTTGTCCTGCTAACCCCCGCCGCACCATGTCTGATACCACCATTCCCGCCGCCCGTATCGCCGAAGAAGCCGCCCGCAGGCGGAGCTTTGCCATCATCGCCCATCCTGACGCGGGCAAAACCACGCTCACAGAAAAACTGCTGCTGAAGGGCGGCGCCATTCAGCTTGCCGGCGCGGTGCGCGCCAAGGGCAATGCGCGGCGCACGCGTTCGGATTGGATGAAGATAGAACAGGATCGCGGGATTTCGGTGGCGACCTCAGTCATGACCTTCGAACGTGATGATGTGGTCTTCAACCTGCTTGACACACCAGGCCATGAGGATTTTTCCGAAGACACCTACCGCACCCTGACCGCCGTTGATGCCGCAGTGATGGTGCTGGATGCCGCCAAGGGGATTGAAAGCCAAACGCGCAAACTGTTTGAAGTTTGCCGTATGCGCGATATCCCCATCATTACCTTCATCAACAAGATGGACCGCGAAGCGCGCGAACCTTTCGAGTTGCTGGATGAAATCCAGAATTTGCTGGCGCTGGATGCCACACCTGCCGCCTGGCCAGTGGGCCGCGCCGCTGAGTTTGCCGGGGTTTATGATCTGGCAACTGATCGTTTTCTGCCGGTGGCGGAAGGCGCGGAGCCGATCCAGCTTGAATCGCCGGAAGACCCGAAACTTGCAGAGTTGGTCGGTGATGACAGGGCTTTGGCGCTTTCCGAGGAAGTCTTGCTTGCCCGCGCCGGGTATCCGGAATTCGACACCGAGCGTTTTCGGGAAGGGTCTTTGACGCCGGTGTTTTTCGGCTCCGCGCTGCGGGATTTCGGCATTGCGCATTTGCTGGATGGGCTCGCACGCCATGCGCCGCCACCGCGTGCGCGGCCGGCGGATCAGCGGCTTGTGACACCGGGCGAAGAAAAACTGACCGGCTTTGTCTTCAAGATCCAGGCGAATATGGACCCCAATCACCGCGACCGCGTCGCCTTCGTGCGGCTATGCAGCGGGCGGCTGACCAAGGGCATGCGGCTGCGGCAAAGCCGCACCGGCAAGCAGGTGCCGGTAAACGCGCCGCTGTTTTTCTTCGCGAAAGACCGGCAGGTGGCGGAAGAAGCCTGGCCGGGTGATGTGATTGGTATCGCCAATCACGGGACGCTGCGCATCGGTGATACGCTGACGGAAGGTGAGGCGTTGGATTTCCGCGGCGTGCCTTCCTTCGCGCCGGAAATCCTCCGCCATATCCGCCTGGATGATCCGATGCTGGCGAAGAAGCTTCGCACCGCGCTTGATCAATTGGCGGAAGAAGGTGTGGTGCAATTATTCCGCCCGCGTGATGGCTCACCACCCGTGGTTGGCGTTGTCGGGCAATTGCAATTGGATGTGCTGCAAAGCCGGCTGAAGGTGGAATATGGCGTGCCGGCAGGCTTTGACGGCACGCCCTGGGAACAGGTGCGCTGGATGGTCTCCGACGAAGCCGGCGCCTTGGATCGCTTCGCGGAAGCCAATCGGCGCGATGTCGCGGAAGATCATGATGGCGCGCTTGTCGCGTTTTTCAGCAGCGATTGGCGCCGCCGCCGCGCGGAAGAGGAATGGCCCATGATCCGCTTCCATGCCGTGCGCGAACAGCATGGGGTGGGCGGGGGGAAGTAATCCCCCCGTTTGTTTTTTACTTCACCGACGAGAAGGATGTCGGCTGAAGAATCTCATTCGTCACTTTCGTCAGCAGCGGGCCATTCGCTTCAGTTTCCGTACGCGCCTTGATCCAATCCGGATCGGCCTGGAACTTCGCCCATTTTTCTTCGCGTTCCGCCAGGGATTTCCACGCAACCATATAGGTCAGGCTGTGGTTCGAATCGCCGATCAGCGTGGTCCAGAAACCCGCCTGGCGAATGCCGTGCTTGTCCCAGAGCTTCAGGGTGATAGTGTCAAACCGCTTCATCAGATCGGGCAGGCGCCCGGGCTGGCAGTGATAAATGCGAAGTTCATAGAGCATCGTCTCTCTCCTGTTCGATGATTAATCCAATTTGGCGCCAGAGATTTCCACCAAGTCGCGCCAAACGCGATCCTGGCTGCGTACGTAATCGGTGAAGGCTGCTGGCGTATCATCCGAAATGGCGGTGAAACCAAGCGGGATCAGCTTTTCGCCGTACTCCTTGTCGCGCGCCGCGCCAATGGTGGCGCGATGCAGGGCTTGCGCGATCGGGGCCGGCGTGCCGGCAGCCGCCGAAATGCAGTACCAGAATTCCATATCCATATCGGAACCGGGGATAAGTTCTGCCATGCCGCGCACATTCTCAAGCCCTGCGACTTGGGGCTGGCGCTTCTGGCTGCCGACCGCGAGTGCGCGGAGCCGCCCTTCACGCACATGCGGCATCAGCGCGGGCATGCCATCAAAAATCATATCCACATTGCCGGCGAGCAGATCATTCAAGCCAGGCGCCAAACCGCGATAAGGCACGTGCGAAACCTCGATCCCTGCGGTCTTCATCAGCTTTGATATCGTCAAATGGCTGATGGTGCCGATGCCGGATGATGCGGAAGTGATGCGCCCAGGCCGCGCCTTCGCATCAGCCACGAATTCTTCAAAGGTTTTCCAGGGCCGATTGGCATTCACGACAAACAACGTCGAGCCGACCGAAACGCGCGAGATATGCGTGAAGTCACGAATGCCATCAAAGGGCATGCCCTTGTGATAGAGATACTTATTCGCCAGCAGAATGGTCGCACCACCAAGGAACAGCGTGTGCCCATCAGGCGCACTACGGGCCACGGCTTCGCCCGCGATATTTCCGCCGGCGCCAGGGCGATTATCAATCACCACTGTCTGCCCAAGCAGCGGCCCCATGCGTTCCGCGACCAGCCGCGCGGTAATATCGGCGGCACCAGCGGGTGGGAAAGGCACTACAAGGCGCAAGGGCCGGGTTGGAAACGCCTGCGCCCGCGCAATGGATGGCGCAGCAAGCCCCGCAATCAGCGCGGCACGGCGGGTGAGTTTGATCATGGTAACCTCCCTTTTTACTTCGATGGTTCGCGGTGCAATTCCACGACAATGCCTTCCTGCCCAGGCAGCGCCGGATAGCGGCGCATCACTTCCGGGTCATGGCCAGGCACAATGTGCTTTGGGCTGGGTGCGAGGGCGCGGAGCTTGTCAAAACCTTCCAGCATTTCGCCGATGTGAAACGCCGTGGTGAAGGGCCGCCCGGCTTCCATATTCTCATAAAAATGCGTGACATCGGAAGCGAGCACCACACGCCCGCGCGCGGTATTCACGCGCACGCATTGCAGGCCCCTGGAATGCCCACCGCAAGCATGCACGGTAATGCCCGGCGCCACTTCCGCATCGCCATTATGGAAGACAACGCGTTCAGCGAAATTCATCCGCACCATGCCGACTACGTCTTCAACCTCAAAAGAATGGCGGAGCTTGGGGTATTTCATATAGCGCCCGGTCGCATATTGCATTTCCGGTTCCTGCAAATGGAACTTGGCCTTGGCAAATTTATGGAAACTGCCGACATGATCATAATGCAGATGAGAAATCACCACATCTTCGACCTTGTCCGGATCAACGCCGATCAGCTTCAGGCTTTCAATCGGGCAGCGCAGATAATTGCGCTTGCGCTTGGCGGCGACTTCGGCGGTGAAGCCGGTATCTATGATCACGGCGCGGTCTTCATTCACCGCCGCCCAGACGAAGTAATCCATCGGCATTGGCGCATCATGCGGGTCGCCGCCAATGAAATGTTCGGTGCGTTTGGCATCGCGCATGGCGTAGCGCAGCGCATAGACGCGGTATTCAGGTTCAGTCATGCCATATGCTCCTGCTTCACGGGCTGCATGCCTAGACCATGATCCGTTCTGGCGGATCATGGTCTGGTCTTGTTTGAGCGGCTGATTCACCGCTCCGGTCATTCGACCTACGCGGATCAGACGCTAGCGCGAGCCCAACCATGGAGGCATCGCGCAACACGGACAGAAAGTCACCGGGTTGATTGGCATCGCCCACTACGGTAAAGGGAATACCGCTGGCTTCCACTGCCGGGAGCGCATCCTGATTGGGCAAAGCGCCAATCGCGGCAATCACATGGGTCACGCCGGCAATCTCCCGCGCTGCGCCATCTTCGGTGAAATGCAGCACATCGCCAGCCAGCCGCGCATCGCGCACCTTGGTATGGAAGCTGGTGCCGGCTTCGCGCAGGCGGATCAGCAGATCGGTGCGATTGTTGCGCGCCATGGCGGGAGCGATGGCGGGGAGCGCTTCAAGGATTGAGATGCGACAGCCGCGTTGCACCAAAACATCTGCCACTTCCAGCCCGACAATGCCGCCACCAATCACCGCCAGCCGCGCGCCTTCCGCCACCAGCGTGGGATTCGCAATCACATCCCAGGCTTGCAGCGGCGCGGCCCCTGGCAGCGTCAGCGGGCGCGGCTTGGCGCCCGTCGCCACCACCACATGATCAGGCGCGAACGCCTTGATGGCATTTGACGTTGCGTCCACGCCATAACGCACCGGCACACCAAGCGCCTGCACCTGATCCCAACGCCAGGACCAGGCGGGGCGTACCTCTTCCTTATCTGGCGCTGCCACAGCCAAATGAATCTGCCCGCCCGCCCGCGCTGACTTTTCCCAAATCTCCACCTGATGGCCGCGTGCGGCGGCAAGGCGCGCCACTTCCGCGCCCGCCAAGCCAGCGCCCAGAATCAGCACGCGCTGTTTCACCAGTGCCGGCGCAAATGGCCCATCAATGAATTCCGGCGCTTCCAATTCCGTGCCCAGCATGGGGTTCACCACGCAGGCGACATCGCGTTCCAAAGTCAGCCGTTCAAAACAGACATTGCAGGAAATACAGCCGCGAATGGCGACCTTGCTTTCCCCAAACGCCTTGCGCGGCCAATGCGCATCGGCGGTCAGTGCGCGGCCGAGCGAGACATAATCCGCCGCACCCGAAGCCAGCACCGCTTCCGCATCCTCGGGTGAAAGAATGCGCCCGGCGATAATCGTGGGGATCGAAACTGCCGCCGTGATTGGCTTGGCATGCGGTTCCAAAGTGCGGCGCGGCATGGAAGGCGGCTGGATACAAAAGCGCGAAAGCGCCGGGCTTTCATTCGTGCCACCCGAAAGATCGAGCGCGGTCACCCCTGCCGCTTCCAAAAGCTTGGCGAGTTCCACCATTTCCTCAATCGGATAGCCATCATCGCAATATTCGGTGCAGGAAATTCGCACCCAAAGTGGGAAATCGGGTAGCGCATCACGCAGCCGATGCACGGTTTCCAACAACAGGCGCGCGCGGTTTTCAAGCGACCCGCCATAGCGGTCCGTGCGCTTATTGATCCGCTGCGTCAGAAACTGGTGAAACAGATACCCATTGGCGGCATGCAGTTCCACAGCATCATAACCCGCCTGCCAAAGCCGCCTGGCGGCCGCGACAAAATCCTCCTGGATTTCGGTGATTTCTGCCTGATCCAGCGGGCGCACCTCATCACCCGTATTCGGATTGCGCCAGGGCGAAGGCCCCACCGGTTCCATATTCAACACCATCCGGCGCAGCAGAGCGCCACGGTGATTGATCTGCCCAACCGTCACGCAATCATGCCGCTTGATCCCTTCCACCAACCGCGCCAAGCCGGGGATGAAACGGTCATGATAAATCCAGAGTGAGTTATTATGCGCGCGCCCACCAGCACTGACCGCCATGGCTTCGGTCACGATAGCGGCGACACCACCCTTGGCGCGTTCTTCGTAATAGGCGCGGTCGCGTTCAGTCGAAAGACCATCGCTGGTGCTGAAATTCGTGCCCATCGGCGCCATAATGAGCCGGTTTTTCATCCGGAGCGGCCCAATCCGCCCCGGTTGTTGCATCAGCAATGTCATCGGCTGTTACTTCGCCTTATCCGCATCCAACACGGCCTGCACTGCCGCCGGATCGCATTTGATCTGAACACCCGCGCGTTCCAATTGCAGCTTCATCGGCACACGGCTATCCAGGTTTTCCCAGCCGCGGTTCAGCGCCTCATTCATTTCTTCCAGTGCCAGATTGCAGAAACGCATCGGCACATTCAATTCGCGACCCATGGTCACCGCAAGCGTCACATCCTTATGCGCGAGCTTCAGCGCAAAGGCGGGCGGATCATATTTATCCACCAGGAATTGATCCGTGATGCGATCAAAAGTGCGCTTGCGCCCCAAGGCGCCCTGGCGCACGGCTTTCCAGAGATCAAGCGGGTCCATTCCCGCCTTCACGCCCATGGAAAACACTTCGGCCATCGCGGTCTGAATCGCATAGCCCGCCATATTATGCACAAGCTTCGCCACCGTCGCGGTGCCGATCGGGCCGATATAGGCGGCCTGGTCACCAAAAGCATCCAGCACTTTCTTGTATTTGTCGAAGACTTCCTTGTCGCCACCAACCCAGATGGCCAGCTTGCCCGTCTCAGCACCCTTTGGCCCGCCGCTCACCGGCGCATCAAAACCATAAGCGCCCTTGGTCGCGAGTGCTTCGGCCATGCGCTTCATCAGCGCCTGGGAATTAGTGGAAAGATCGAAATACGCAGCACCTTTTTGCACGCCGGCCAGGATGCCATCGGTGCCGAAAATCACCGGCTCCACTTCCTTCGGCCCGGGCAAGGACGTGAAAATCACCTCACATTGTTCGGCCACGGCTTTTGGGCTTTCCGCCCAGGTCGCGCCTGCGGCCAGCCGATTGGCGCCAGCTTCGCGGCGGATGTCATGCACCACCAGCTGATAGCCGGCCTTTTGCAGATTGGCGGCCATGAAGGCGCCCATGGTGCCAAGGCCAATGAAACCTACCTTCATCGCTTCAGCCCTTCTTCGCCTGATCCTGCGCTTCAAACACATCCACCGCGACATGCGCGGCGGTCATGGCGGAAGGCCAGCCGGAATACATGGAAAGATGCGTGATGATTTCGGAAATTTCCTCACGCGAAAGCCCATTGGTCAGGCCGCGGCCGATATGGCTGTTCAGCTGATCCTGCCAGCCCAGCGCAACAAGGGCGGCAATCGTCACCATGGAACGGTCGCGCTTGGAAAGCTGAGGGCGTTCCCAGACATCGCCATAAACATATTGGTGGGTCATCTCCACCAGCTTTGGGAAATCTGGGTTGATACGGTCGCGGCGCGCGGAAGGTGGGGCTGACATGGGGGTCTCCTTATTCGGTGTTCAGCACATCACGAGAAAAGGAATTCCAGCAACGGCCCAATCTTCCCCCATCTGTTCTGTGTTGCGCCCATCCTGCGACCAGTATCGCCGCGCCGCAAGCCTTCGGTCAGCTGTCCGCGATACGCCGCGCGGCAAGATGAAGTGCCGCCGCCACTGTTGCCGCGCGCACTGCTGCGCGATCCCCCGGAAAGACATGGCGTTCCACCACCGTTACAGCACCTTCCAGCGCGCAGCCGATGAAAACCAAGCCAACAGGCTTTCCCGGCGTGGCACCACCTGGCCCCGCTATGCCGGTGCAGGATAGCGCCAGAGAAACCCCCGCGCGTTCACGCGCGCCTTCCGCCATGTCGCGCGCCACTTCTTCACTGACAGCGCCATGCTGCGCCAGGCTTTCCTGCCGCACTCCCACCATCTTCTGCTTCGCGTCATTGGCGTAAGTGACAAACCCCGCCATCACCACGGAAGAAGAACCCGCAATCGCGGTCAGCGCCGCTGCAATCAACCCACCGGTGCAGGATTCCGCTGTCGCCAAGGTCATGCCCTTGGCATCCATCCGCGCCAGCAAGCTGCGCGCCTGATCAAGCGTTGCTTCGGGCAGCATGGGTCAGATCACTCCCGGCAAAAGGGGCCGCGCCAGGATCAGCGCCGCCGCCACCAGCACCCCCGCGACAAGATCATCCAGCATCACACCAAAGGCGCCCTTTTGCTGATCTGCCCATGAAATCGGCCAAGGCTTGAAGATATCAAAAATACGAAACAGCACGAAAGCGATCAGCACGCCCCAGACGCTGGCATGCGCGCTCAGGCCCGCCAACGCCAGCAACATGCCCGCAGCCTCATCCACCACAATCCAGCCGGGGTCTTGGTCGGGCGATTCGCGCAATACTGCACGGGCGGCGTAAAAACCGATCAGCGTCACCAGAAACGCCAGCACCAGGGCAACATCAGGCCCCAGCAGGGCGCAAGGCAGCACCACCAAGGAACCCCAGGTGCCAGGCGCCAGCTTCAGCCGGCCAATGCCGCCCAGTGTCGCAACCAGCAGCGCGGCCTTCATGCGTTCATCTTGCGCTGGCAAGCCAGCTCGCCATGGGGTGTGGCGCATTGGCCGGCGGATTCTGACGCGCGCGATAAATCACCGCACCTTCCACAATGCGCTGCACGTAATTGCGTGTCTCGGCGAAGGGAATCATTTCCATCCAATCCAGCAAGTCACGTTCCCCGCGCAGCGGATTGCCATAGGTGACAAGCCATTCATCAACCCGCCTTGGCCCAGCATTATACGCAGCCGCTGCCATCACGAGCGATCCTTCAAACCGCCCGAGCATTTCATCCAGATAGGCCGCACCCAGCTTGATATTGGTTTGCGGATCGGCGGTCAGCATTTCTAGCCTGTAATTCACGCCAATCCGGCGCGCGACAAGCTGCGCGGTAGAAGGCAGCAATTGCATCAAGCCGCGCGCATTGGCGCTGCTGACCGCTTCCGTATCAAAATTGCTTTCCTGCCGCGTGATGGAAAAGATGAAGGCTGGCTCTGGCGAATTCACAGGCACGCGGAAGGGCGTTGGCCAGCCTTCCGGCAACAGGATATCGCCTTCAATTGCCGAACGCCGTGCCACCCATACCGCGTGATCTGGTCGGCCGATATGATTGGCCAGCCGTGCCGTCAGCAGCCTGTCTTGCTGATCAGCTGAAACTGCCTGCAAGCGCAGCAGGAAAACCCGCGTACGGCGTGTTTCGCCAAGCTCGGCCAGGGTGGTCACCACGCGCGCCAATTCGCGCTGGGCGAATTCCTGCGCGCGGCGCTGATCAACCGGTGGCGTTTGCAATGCGCGCAAGCGCTGATCCAGGGCTTGCTGGCTCTCCCCCATCGTCAGCGCGGCGAGCTGACCATAAAAGGCTGTCGGCAATTGTGCGGCGGCGACGTAGCGTTCCCGCGCGGCACCCTGCGCGCCGCGTGCCGCCAGTGCCCGGCCTTCCCAGTAAAGGGCGCGCGCGCGGGAAATGACCGAACGCGTGCCAAGCGCCATGGCAACAAAATGCCGCTGCGCCAAAACGGGGTCGTTCAGGAAGCGCAGCGCGATGAAACCCGCGAGGAATTCGGCTTCCGGGCGCCCTTCACTCCCCATGGGCTGACCATGAAAGGCGGCGATGCGATGCGCATCCTTCGGGTTGTTCAGCCGCAGCAGCTTGCGCGCCAGGATTTGTCGTTCCGCCCAGACCGTGCGTGCAATTTCGGGGTTTAAATTTACCTGGAAAGGTTCGGCCACAAGCCAGCTTGCCGCCGCGTCGGAATCCTGATCGCGCCGCCGCAGCAACCGCGCCCTTTCATAGGCCCAGCCGAGGTCAAGCGGGCGGAGCGCGATTTGTGTTGGCCCAGGCTCTCCGGCCAGGACCATGCGAATTTGGCCGGAACCGCGCGGCACACCACCCATGCGTTCCAGGGCGCGCTGCGCGCCTTGCATATCGCGCGCGAAAAACAGCCGATCGAAACGCTGTTGATGATTCTCCTGGGTCAGAAGCCGGCTGAATTGCGACATGATGGCCGCTTCAGCCGCGGCGTCGCCGGGCGTTTCTTCCCAAGCACGGCGAAGGGTCTGTTGGGCGCCCGCTTCCCCTTGAAGATTCGGCACGGCTTCCGCACCAGGCCTTGGTGCAGCACCGGGCGCATTATCCGGACCGCGCCGCATCATATCCACCAAATTGCCAGGCTGGGCTTGCGTTGGCGTACCGCGCATCAGCGCTTCCGCATGGCGCAGCGCGGCAGAAAGGCTGCGCGGCGGGAAGGTGCTGAAATGCGCCAGCACAAGCGGATCATCGGCAGGGCCGCCAAAGGCAACCTCCGCCCGGCGCGTGATGGTATCCACCAAGGGCCAATCGGGATTGTCACGCAAAAAGCCGACAAGTTCCGTCGCCGTAGCAGGTGCGGTGCGATGCGTGAGCCGCATCCAAACTACGATCTTCGCCACCAAGGGATCAGCCGCGGCGGCATAGGTTTCTGCCTCAGCCCAGCGGGCGCCATTGGCCGCGGTGATCGCTGCCTTGCCGGCCGCGATGCGCGCGGCCTGGGATGAAGCGGCTTGTGCGATAGCCGTACCGGGAAGCAGCAGCGGCAGGCTCAAAAGCAACCGACGCGGAATCCTCATGACGCAGCTATCGCCTGATCAATACACGCGCGCCATGGCGTGTTTCAGAAGGCAGGCACAAAGCCGCGATGCCAGGCGCGACATCGGCGGGTTGGGGAATGGTAGCGGGGTCTTCCCCTGGCATGGCCGCAGCGCGCATTTTGGTGGCGACAATATCCGGGTCAACAAGATTTACGCGCAAGGGTGTGGCCTCCACCTCCTGCGCCCATGTCATCACCAGATGTTCCATGCCCGCCTTACTGGCACCATACATGCCCCAATAGGCGCGTGGGCGCAGCACGCGCCCGCTGGTGACAAACACCGCGCGCCCCGCATCGGATGCACGCAAAGGCGGATCGCAACTGCGGATCAGGCGCCAGCTTGCGGTCAAATTCACCGCCATCACTTCCGCCCAATCACGCGGTTCAATATGGGCAACCGGCGTCAGCTTGTTTAGCGCGCCCGCATTATGGACCAGAATATCCAAGCGACCGAAGCGTTCCACAATGGAAGGCCCGATCATATCAATATCCTTCTCGGCCTTTTGCAGATCAAAGGGCAAAAGGGTCGCAGGCTTGCCGCCGGCGCTGCGGATCGCGTCATCCACTTCTTCAAGCCCGCCCTGGGTGCGCGCCACCAGCACGCATTGCGCGCCAAGCCTCGCCAATTCCAGGGCAAGTGCTGCACCAATCCCGCGTGAGGCGCCGGTGATCAGCGCGACCCGGCCTTCCAGCGCCGCCATCGTCACTGCCCGGCCGGCTGCAGCAGGGAAAGCTGCCGGTCTGCATTATCCTTCCAATCCGTAAGCGGGATTGAATATTCGCCGGTAAAGCAGGCATCGCAGAATTGCGGCTTAGTGGCATCACGCCCTGGCTTGCCCAGGGCGCGATAAAGCCCATCGAGTGAAATGAAGGCCAGACTATCCACGCCAATGATGCGCGCCATCTCGGCCACATCATGCTTGGCAGCCATCAGATGCGCGCGTTCTGGCGTATCAATGCCATAGTAGCAGGAATGCGTAGTGGGCGGGGAGGAGACGCGCATATGCACCTCGGTCGCGCCCGCCTGGCGCACCATTTCCACAATCTTGCGGCTGGTGGTGCCGCGCACGATGGAATCATCCACCAGCACCACGCGCTTGCCTTGGATCATGGCACGATTGGCGCTGTGTTTCAGCTTCACACCCAAATGGCGGATCTGATCGGTAGGTTCGATAAAGGTGCGCCCGACATAATGATTGCGGATGATGCCAAGTTCAAACGGGATGCCTGATTCCGTCGCATATCCCATGGCGGCTGGTACGCCGGAATCCGGGACCGGCACAATCAAATCCGCCACAACACCGCTTTCGCGCGCCAATTCGGCACCAATGCGCTTGCGGCTTTCATAAACCGGAGTGCCTTCCATGACGCTATCGGGCCGCGCAAAATAGATATATTCGAAGATGCAGAAGCGGCTATCGGTGCGCGCAAAGGGCTTGATGCTGCGCAGCCCGCTATCATCAATCACCACCAATTCGCCCGGTTCGATATCACGCACAAACTCCGCGCCCACAATATCCAAGGCGCAGGTCTCAGACGCCAAAACCAACCCGCCATTGGCAAGGCGCCCCAGCACCAAGGGCCGCACCCCCAAGGGATCACGCGCGCCAATCAGCGCGCCATTATGCAAAGCGACCAGCGAATAAGCACCCTGCACCTGCTTCAGCGCATCAATCAGCCGATCAATCACGGTGGAATACAGGCTGATAGCGATCAGATGAATGAACACCTCAGAATCCGTCGTGCTTTGAAACAGGCAGCCGCGCCGTACCAGGGCGCGCTTCAGCGCATAGGCATTGGTCAGATTGCCATTATGCGCCACCGCGAAACCGCCAAATTCAAAATCGGCATAAAGCGGCTGCACATTGCGAAGCGCGGTTTCCCCCGTTGTGGCGTAGCGATTATGCCCCACCGCATGCGCGCCCCGTAGCGATGCAATAACCTTGGCTTCGCCGAAATTATCGCCAACCAGGCCAAGGCCCTTATGGGCGTGAAACAGCCCTGCCTCATCCAAGGTAACGATACCGGCAGCTTCCTGGCCGCGATGCTGCAACGCATGCAGACCAAGCGCAGTCAGGGCCGCGGCATCGCCGCCATTCCACACGCCAAACACGCCGCATTCCTCATGCGGCTTGTCATCTTCAAATCGCACGGGCAGCGGCATGGCAACCTCAATTCCGGCTGCGCGCGGGGGGGCGCAGCAATTCTTCAACCGTGGGGGCGCGCGGCAAGGGTGGTTCATTCAGGCGCGGGCGATATTCCGCCGGCATGACCTCAATCACCATATGGGCACCCTGGGACAGTAATGGCAGGGCGCGGGCTTCCAGCACCGGTTCCGGCCAGCGATCAACGGGCAGGAGCAACCCCGCGACGATATAGGTAATCACCAACAGAAAGGCACCGCGCGCTGCGCCGAACACCAGCCCCAATACACGATCAACGCCACCCAGCGCCGAATCCTGCACACGATCCGCGACCGCATTGATCATCAGCTTGAAGATGATCAGCGCAATCAGAAACACCACGCCAGCGCCAATTGCTTCCGCGAGCCAAGGCGGCGTGAAATAGGGATCGAGAAAGGGTTGCACTTCCTTCCGCGCCAGCAGGGCCACCACCGCCGCGCCAACCCACCCCGCCACGCCAAGCGCTTCGCGCACCAGGCCGTGGAAAAAGGCAAGAACCGCGGACAGGGCAATCACCCCCAGCAGAATGACATCAACCCAATTCATCGTTGGTTCCTATAGCCCTGGCAGGCGGGCGCGTCACGCCTTGGCCTTTGGTGGCAGAGTCTTTTCCGCAAACCGCGCCACCAAATCCGCCAAATGGCCAATTTCCGAAAGGCCAAGCCCTTCCGGTGCCGCTGCTGCGCGCCCGCCGCGCGCAACCCGGCGCGGCAGGGTGGCGGCGGTGAAGCCAAGCTTCGCAGCCTCCCGCAGCCGTGACTCCGATTGGGAAACCTGCCGCACCTCACCCGAAAGCCCGACCTCGCCAAAATAAACCGCGCCTGAATCGGTCGGCCGATCTGTCGCAGCAGAGACCAGCGCTGCCGCGACCGCCAAATCCGCCGCCGGTTCGCTGATGCGCAAGCCGCCCGCGATATTCAGATAAACATCATTCTGGCCGAGGCTGAGGCCACACCGCGCTTCCAATACTGCCAGCAGCATGGAAAGCCGCCCGGAATCCCAGCCCACCACCTGCCGCCGAGGCGACCCGCCGGAAGATGGCGATAGCAGCGCCTGGATTTCAACCAGCACCGGGCGCGTCCCTTCAATGCCAGCAAAAACGGCAGAGCCGGAGACATTGCCGCGCCGCTCAGCCAAAAACAGCGCAGATGGATTGGCCACTTCCACCAGGCCGCGATCGGTCATCTCAAACACACCGATCTCATCGGTCGCGCCAAAGCGGTTCTTTACCGCGCGCAGGATGCGGAATTGATGCCCGCGATCGCCTTCAAAATAGAGCGTCGCATCCACCATATGTTCCAGCACGCGCGGCCCGGCCAGCGTGCCTTCCTTGGTGACATGCCCGACCAGCACCAACGCAAAGCCACGCGATTTCGCGAGCCGGATGAGTTCAGCCGCGCAAGCCCGCACCTGTGCCACCGTGCCTGGTGCGGAATCCAGCGCATCCAGCCAAACAGTCTGGATCGAATCCATCACCACCAGCGCGGCATCCGTTTCCTGTTCCAGGCTGGCGCCGATATCGCGCAAGGCCGAAGCGGCGGCCAATTCCATCGGGCTATCGGAAAGGCCGAGGCGCGCGGCGCGCAGCCTGACCTGCTCCACCGCTTCTTCGCCCGAGATATACAAAACGCGCCGCCCGCCAGAGGCCAAGCGCGCCGCCGCTTGCAATAATATGGTGGATTTGCCGATGCCCGGGTCGCCACCGACCAGCACGGCAGAAGCCGGCACAAAACCGCCGCCCAAAACCCGGTCCAACTCGGCAATGCCGGTCACAATACGCGGCGGGGGGGCGCTTTCCCCCTTCAGGCCAACAAATTCAACGCGGCGTCCACCAGCGGTTTTCGCAGCGGGGCCGGGGCCGCGCGGGGCGGTGGTTTCCTCGATCAGCGTATTCCAATCGCCACAGGCATCGCAGCGCCCCTGCCATTTGGGGCTGACCGCCCCGCAGGCCTGGCAAACAAAACGGCTGCGATCCTTGGCCATTCAGGCGCGCACGCGGATCAGATGATCTTTGTGCGGATGTCGCCCACACCTTCAACAAAGCCTTCCAGCACATCGCCGCGCACCACGGCGGCGACCCCTTCGGGCGTGCCGGTCATGATCAGGTCTCCGGGGGCCAATTCGACCAGTTCCGACAAATTGGCGATGACTTCGGGGACGGACCAGATCAGCTTGGAAAGGTCCGATGTCTGCGTGACCTTGCCATTCACCTTGAGCTCAATCTTGCCCTTGGCCGGGTTCACGCCGGCAGCCGGCACCAGCAGGCCCATGGGCGCGGATTTGTCGAAGCCCTTGCCCATATCCCAGGGGCGGCCGGTCTTTTTCGCTTCATTCTGAATATCGCGGCGGGTCATATCCAAGCCGGCGCAATAGCCCCAGACATGGGAAAGTGCGTCTGCCACCGCGATATTGCGCCCGCCGCGCCCGATGGCGACCACCAGCTCCATTTCGTGATGCAGGGATTTGGTGACGGATGGGTAAGGCATATCCGCACCATTAATCACCACGGAATCGGCCGGTTTGGTGAAATAAAAGGGCGGTTCGCGGGTTGGGTCGCTGCCCATTTCAATGGCGTGTTCGGCGTAGTTCCGCCCCACGCAGAAAATACGCCGCACCGGGAAAAGCGCGTCACTGCCCTTGATCGGCAGCGCGGCAACAGGCGGGGGCGGGAAGACATAGGACACCATCTTGGGCAACTCCTTCACTCACTTCCACACCCTATAGCGCCGTGCCGGGCGCGCCGGAAGGCGGGGCGAGGGCTTTGAGTCGCTTCTTAGGGTGATGCCGCATCTGTCTGAGGCGCCAAGATTCCACCCAAACAAAAACGCCCGGTCAGGGGGGTGACCGGGCGCTACTTTGTGTTTTCCGATCGGAAAGGTCGGGCGAGCCGGCAGGGGATGCCGGGATCGCGACCGCCGGCAAAGCTATAGCCAGCAAGGATTTTCTAGAACATTTGGCCGAAAAAGCAAAGCCCCAAAACCGACACGGCTGCGTGAAGAACGCGTTTCACTCCGCCGCGACGGGGAGCTTTGTGCCGGCATGGGCAGCAGCGGCGCGGCCAAAGGCTTCGAAGATCGCACGGCTATCGGCGTCTCGTTCCCAGTCATATTCGGGGTGCCATTGTACACCCAGCGCGAAGCCACGCGCGCCTTCAACGCGCACTGCTTCAATCGTGCCATCCGGCGCCCAGCCTTCCGCGACCAGGCGCGGCGCCAGGCGCTGAACGGCCTGGTTATGGAGAGAATTCACCGCAAGCTGTGCTGCACCACGAGAAGCCGCGGTCAGCGTTGCAGCCAAAGCCCCGGCACCATCAAACCGCACGAGGTGCGCCTTGCCAGTCCGCACCAGGGGGATTTTTTGATCGGATGGTGTGGAATGATCCATCCGGCCCGGCAAATCCTGCACGCGCTGATCCAGGCTGCCGCCCAGCGCCACATTCAATTCCTGCATGCCACGACAAATCGCGAGCAACGGGATACCCGCCGCAATGGCCGCGCGGATCAGGGGCAGGGTGGTGGCGTCGCGATCCTGATCCTCGGGCGTGCCTTCGGCATGGGGTGGGCCATCATAATGGCCGGGCCAGACATTGGACCGGCTGCCGGTCAGGATCAGGCCATGGATATGGCCAAGGTAATCCTGCGCCGCGTCCTCACCGGCTGCCGGCAGCAGCACCGGGGTGCCGCACACCGGGCCACGCACCACGCGCACATAGCTGTCGGACGCCGCGTGGTTGGGCGTGCCGAAGATGCCGAAGGGCTTTATGCAGCAGGAAATGCCGATCAGGGGTCTCATGAGGTGTTACAATTCCGCGACACCATGGCGGGATCAAGGCGATTCGGTTGATTTGCGTAGATTTTTTTGGGGTCGCGCCGCACGAGGCACCGCTTCATGTCAAGGGCGGCGCGATCCAACGCTGAAAGCCCGGCCTTTCGCCAAGCCTGGCATACCAGCGCGCTGCGTTTTGGAATTCCGGCATGCCCGGCAAGCGCACCTCAGGGCCAAACCAGCGGCGCGCGTAACACCCCAGCACAATATCGGCGATGGTCATGGTGGGGCCATCCAAATACGGCCCGCCATGGCGTGCGACCCAGGCATCAATTATCGCCCAGCATTCGCCGGCAGCCTTCGCCGCCGCTTCAATCTGCGCCATGTCGCGCTTTTCAGGCGGCGTGCGCACCAGGCCCCAGAACAGATTGCGCTCAGCGGGGCCGAGCGTCGAAAGCTGCCAATCCATCCAACGATCCGCCGAAGCCCGCGCCGCTGGGTCCGCCGGGTAAAGCGGGCTTTGGTATTTCATCGCCAGATAGCGCAGCACGCTGTTTGATTCCCACAGCACGAAATCGCCATCTTCCAGGGTCGGCACACGGCCATTCGGGTTCATGGCGCGGTAATCCGCATCATTCACCCGGCCATGTTCCATGCCCGCATCCACACGATCATATGGCTGCCCGATCTCATCGAGCATCCACAGCACCTTCTTCACATTGATCGAATTGGTGCGGCCCCAAAGCTTCAACATCTCAATGCCTTTTCGCTTCAATCGCGTCCCAAATGGCGCGTTCCAGATGCACACCATCAAACCGCGCCAATTCCTGCAAGCCGGTTGGGCTGGTGACATTGATTTCCGTGAGGTAGCCGCCAATCACGTCAATGCCGACAAAGATCATCCCGCGCGCCTTCAATTCCGGCCCGATGCGCGCGCAGATTTCGCGCTCACGCTCAGTCAGCTTCGTTGGTTCCGGCCGGCCGCCGACATGCATATTGGACCGCGCCTCACCCGCCGCCGGCACGCGATTGATACCGCCCATGGCGACGCCATCCACCAGGATGATGCGCTTATCGCCTTCCCGCACTGCGGGCAGGTATTGCTGGATCATCAGCGGTTCGCGCGTACGCTCCGTGAAAAGCTCCACTAGCGCATTCATGTTGGGATCATCGGCGCGGAGGTGAAACACGCCCGCGCCACCATTGCCGAAAAGCGGCTTGATGATGATATCGCCGTGTTCCGCGCGGAAGGCAGCGATGCGGCGGCGATCGGCAGTGACCAGCGTTGCCGGCATCAAATCCGGGAAATGCGTGACGAATAGCTTTTCCGGCGCGTTGCGCACCTGGGCCGGGTCATTCACCACCAGCGTCTTGGGGTGGATATGTTCCAGGATATGGGTTGCCGTGATGTAGCCCATGTCAAAGGGCGGGTCCTGGCGCATCAGCACAACATCGGCATCACGGCCGAGGTCCAATTCCACCTCAGCGCCGAAGGTAAAGTGGTTGCCGTATTCGCGCCGGAGGGTGATGGGCCGCGCCCAGGCAGTCACCCGCCCGCCGCGCAGCGCCAAATCCCGCACGTGGTAATGCCAAAGCTTATGGCTGCGGGCCTCTGCTTCCAGCATGAGGGCGAAGGTGGAATCACCATCAATATTGATGGTCTCAATCGGGTCCATCTGGACGGCGACGCGAAGGGAAGTTGTCATGCCATTGATCCTGATTTTGGCCTGTTAAAGGGTCTTGAAGCCGAGAATACGGCGCCGCGCCAGCCCGGGGCGGCCTGGGGCACCACGAAACTGATTGCAATGGTCTCAAATCCTTGCCTAACCTATTCCAAGCGTTAACCGGACCCCGGTCCAGGAAGCCGCAAACAATGAATAACGGAGGAGGATTCGACCAATGACCGAAATCAAAAGGCGTACCCTGTTGCGCTCCGGCGCCGGGGTGGCGGCGGCGGGTGTTCTTTCAGCCCCTATGGTCCATGCCCAAGGCACGGGCGGCACGCTCCGCTGCGGCTTCTGGGACCATTGGGTGCCCAATGGCAATGTGGTGATGCGTGAGCTTTGCGCCGAATGGGGCCGGGCCAATCGCGTTGACGTGCAGATGGACACCGTCACATCCAACGGCAACCAGATCCTGCTGACCATCAATGCCCAGGCGCAATCGCGCACCGGCTATGACATCATGTCCTTCCCCACTTGGGAGCCGAGCAACCACCAGCGCATGCTTGAACCGGTGGATGATGTGATGCGCAACCTGACCCAGAAATACGGTGCTGTTAACCCAGCAGCCGAATATCTGGGCAAGCCTGCAGGCACCTGGGTGGCAATCCCCGCCGTGGCCGGCACGCAGTTGAAGCCCGCTTGTGTGCGTTTTGACCTGATGCAGCAGCATGCCGGCATTGATATCCGCGCCATGTGGCCAGCCAAGAATGAGCGCGGTCCGGGCGCCGATCAATGGAATTGGGAAACCTTCGCGAAGGCGGCGGAAGCCTGCCACAAGGCCGGCTTCTCCTTCGGTCTGCCAATGGGCAGCTTTACCGATGCGGTGGATTGGGTGGGTGCGCTTTTCGGCTCCTACGGTGCTTTCCTGATGGACGAAAAAGGCGCGGTGACGGTGCGCAACAATGCCAAGCTGCGCGCTGCGGTTGAAATGTGCGCGCGCATCAGCCGCTTCCTGCCCAATGATGTCTGGGCCTGGGATGATGGCGGCAATAACCGCGCGCTGATTTCCGGCCGTTCGGCGCTGATCTTCAACCCACCTTCAGCCTGGGCGGTGGCGAAGCGCGATGCGCCGCAGGTTGCCGCCAATTGCTGGACAGTGCCAATGCCAGCCGGGCCGGAAGGGCGCTATTCGGCCTATCTGCCCTTTTTCTGGGGCATCTGGAATTTCAGCCGCAGCAAGGGCGCAGCCAAGGCCTTCCTGGAATGGCTGTCTGATCGCGCCCAGGCGGAACGCCAGACCAATGGGTCCAATGGCTATGATATTCCGCCCTTCACCAGCATGTCGGACTTCAAGGTTTGGGAAACCGAGGGCCCGCCGGTCGGTTCGGTCTATAACTATCCGGTGCGCGCACATCACAATGCGCGGACCTCCATCGCGATGGCACCCGCGCCGGCAGCAATGGCGGTGCAGATGTATAATCAGGGCCTGAATACCAAGCTCATTGCCCGCATTGTGCAGGGCGGTGAATCGGTGGATCAGGCGCTTGGCTGGGTTGAGCGCGAGCTCAATACCATCCGCCGCGGCGGCTAACCGCGCATGACGGGCGGCCCCGCGCCGCCCGTCTTTCATTTCAGGAAAGGTTCAGACCATGGCCGCTGACGCCAGCACGGCGCCAATTATGCCTTCTGCGCCCAATTCAGGGCGCGCTTCCAGCCTGCAACGCTTGGCGCGTCGCCGTTCCACTATTGCCGTTCTGATGACCATTCCCTTGCTGGTGGTGCTGATCGGCTTGGTTGCCTATCCGGCGGGCTACGGGATTTACCTTTCCACACTCAATCGCCGCATGACAGGCTTCATGGAAGGCGAATGGCTGCCAAATGGTCTTGGCAATTTCGAGATTTTGTTTGAAAGCGAAACCTTCTGGGCGGTGGCCTGGCAATCCTGTATTTTCGCGATCAGCGCGGTGATCCTGAAGGCGCTGGTTGGCTTTTGGCTCGCGCATATGTTGCACCACATCCCCGCCAAGGGGCAGCGCAAATGGCGCGGCATGCTGCTGGTCCCCTGGGTTATTCCGCCGGCGCTTTCCACGCTTGGCTGGTGGTGGATGTTTGACCCTGCCTATTCATCCATCAATTGGCTGTTTCAGGTTGTGGGCATTCCGCAAGTGCCCTGGCTTGGCGAGAAATGGTGGGCACGGCTTTCCATTATCATCGTCAATGTCTGGTATGGCGCGCCCTTCTTCATGATCATGTATCTGGCCGCACTCAAATCCGTGCCGGAACAGCTTTATGAGGCCGCAGCGATTGATGGTGCGACAAGCTGGCAGCGGCTGCGCTACGTGACCCTGCCGATGATGGCGAATATCATTTCCATCACCGTGCTCTTCAGCCTGATCGTCACTTTCGCGAATTACGATATTGTGCGGGTGCTGACCAATGGCGGGCCGCGAGATCTGACGCATGTCTTTGCGTCCTACGCGTTCCAGGTGGGGATCCTTTCCGGCAATATTCCACGCGGTGCCGCGGTAAGCCTGTTCATGTTCCCAATCCTTGCCATTTGCGCCTTCTTCGTGCTGCGTGGCGTCACTCGTCGCAATAAGGAGCAGATGTAATGTCCGCGACCGTGGCAACCAACCGCGATATGCCGAGCCTTTACGGCAAGGCCGGTTCGCTTCGTTCGGAACGGCGCTGGGCGCTGGTCTGGGCCTATATTTCGTTGATCATTTCAGCGATCATCCTGCTGACACCGCCGGTCTATATGCTCATCACCAGCCTTAAGACCAGCGCCGAAATTGCCGATCAGAAGGGCAATCCCTGGATTGTCCGCAATCCCACGCTAGAGAATTACTGGGAACTGATCACCAATTCGCTGTTCCAGGGCTTCTTCATCAATAGCGTGATCGTGACCCTGGTGGTTGTGGCGCTGACGATGGTGATTTCCATCCTCGCGGCCTTCGCGCTGGCGCGCATGCGCTTCTGGGGCAGCCAGGTTTTGGCAACCGGGGTCTTCCTGACCTATCTGGTGCCAGATACGCTGCTGTTCATTCCGCTGTATCAGATTGTTGGCGGGCTTGGCTTGCTCAATTCCATCTGGGGATTGGTGCTGGTCTATCCGACACTGACGGTGCCCTTCTGCACCTGGATCATGATTGGCTATTTCGCTTCCATCCCCAAGGAATTGGACGAGGCGGCGCTGATTGATGGCGCCACTTGGCCGCAAATGCTGCTCAAAATCTTCGTGCCCGTGGCGCTGCCTGGCATCATCGCGGCCACAATCTTCGCCTTCACGGTTTCCTGGGCGGCCTTTGTCTATCCAACCGCCTTCATCACCACACCGGATCAAATGCCGCTTACCATCGGCGTTGTATCGCAGCTGGTGCGCGGGGATGTTTTCGTCTGGGGGCAGATCACCGCGGGGGCCCTGCTGGCCGCTCTGCCGCCCGTTATCGTTTATGCCTTCCTCATGGATTATTACATCGCCGGCCTGACCGCTGGCGCGACCAAGGGTTGATCGAAAATGGCTCAGGTATCGCTTCGCAAAATCGTCAAGGCCTATGAAGGCGGCGTCCAAGCCGTAAAGGGCATTGACCTTGACATCGACGATCATGAATTCGTGGTACTCGTCGGGCCTTCAGGCTGCGGCAAATCCACGACACTCCGCATGATTGCGGGGCTCGAGGAAATTACCTCAGGCGATATTTCCATTGGTGGCACGGTGGTGAATGACATTCCGCCGCGCGACCGCGACATTGCCATGGTGTTCCAGAATTACGCGCTTTATCCGCACATGAGCGTTTATGATAACATGGCGTTCGGCCTGATGCTGCGGAAGTTTCCCAAGGCGGAAATTGATCGCCGCGTGAAGGAAGCCGCGCGCATTCTGGACATCACGCCGCTATTGGACCGCAAACCCAAAGCACTTTCGGGCGGGCAGCGCCAGCGCGTTGCCATGGGCCGCGCCATTGTGCGCGACCCGAAAGTGTTCCTGTTTGATGAGCCGCTTTCCAACCTGGATGCCAAGCTCCGCGTTCAGATGCGCACCGAAATAAAAAAAGTGCATCAGACGGTGAATACTACCACCGTTTATGTGACGCATGACCAGGTGGAAGCCATGACGCTGGCTGACCGGGTGGTGGTGATGAATCACGGCATCATCGAACAGGTCGGACCACCACAGGAACTGTATCACAACCCAGCGACGAAATTCGTGGCGGGCTTCATCGGCAGCCCTTCGATGAATTTCATCCCTGCGAAGGTAGAACAGGCTTCCGGCGCGCTCCGCCTGCACCTGCCGCAGGGCATTGTGCTGGACGTGCCGGCGGCGCGCACGGCGCGCTATCAGGCGCATGCCGGCAAGGATGTGTTGTTCGGCATCCGCCCCGAACACCTGACGGATGACAAGCCCACGGATAAATCCAATACCGCGCCGATCACGTTGAAGCCTGACGTGATTGAGCCCATGGGCATGGAAACCCTGGTGCATTTCAAGCTCGACGGGACCGAAGTTTCCGCGCGGCTTGATCCCGCAACACCGGCCGCCGTTGGCGCGCCGCTATCCTTGATTGCGCATATGGATCAGATGCATCTGATTGATCCCACCTCTGATAAGGTTCTGTAATGAAACGTCTTGAAGGAAAAACCGCCTGGATCACCGGCGCGGGCAGCGGTATTGGCCGTGCGATTGCGATTTCATTTGCCGCCGAAGGGGCCAAGGTTGCGCTGACCGGCCGGCGCACCGCGCCGCTCGAAGAAACCGCGAAGATGATCGGCAGCGGTGCAGTGATTGTGCCGGCTGATTTGACCGATGAAAAACAAGTCGCCGCAGCGCTCGCCAAGGTGGAAAGCTCCATCGGTGGGCCGGATATTCTGGTGAATAATGCGGGCGTCAATCTGCCGAAGCGCTATCTGCATCAATTGACGCCTGATGCCATTCGGAGCCTCGTGGATGGCAATCTGACGGCGCCCTTCTTCACCTCGGTCGCGGTGCTGCCGGGCATGCGGAAGCGCGGCGGCGGGCATATCATCCAAATCGCCTCCATGGCGGGGAAGAATATCTCCTTCCTGTCGGGCCCTGGTTATACGGCGGCGAAGCATGGGTTTGTGGCGCTTTCGCAAAGCATCAATCAGGAAAACGGCATTCACAACATCCGTTCCTGCTGCATCTGCCCCGGCGAAGTGGCGACCGATATCCTGAAAAACCGGCCAGAACCCGTCCCGCAGGAAGATATTGAACGCCTATTGCAGCCGGAAGATTTGGCGGCCATGGCGCTGTTTGTCGCGACCATGCCGACGCGGGCCAATATCACCGAAATGCTGGTGACGCCGACGTATATGCGCCTGCTGGCACCACAGGCGAAGAAGATCGCCGCGATGTAATCGCGCCGCGCCGGCCTTCGTCCCCGGCGCGTTTTTCCTTTTGCGGAGTTCGAGTAATGGGCAGCAATCCCTATGTGATGGTCAATGCCGAAGCGCTTGATGGCTTGGTCGCCAATGTGTTTCAGGCCGCCGGCTGTGATGGCCCGGAAAGCAAACGCATCAGCCGCCATTTGGTGGATGCGAATCTCGCCGGGCATGATAGCCATGGCGTGGTGCGCGTACCGCGTTACGTGGAATGGCTGGAAGCCGGCTATGTGCTGAAAGGCCAGAATGCCGATGTGGTGACGGATGGCGGCTCCTTCGCCGTGATTGATGGCAAATGGGGTTTTGGCCAAACCGTGGCGCCTCAGGCGGTTGCTTTCGGCATCAAGCGCGCGGTGGAAAATGGCGTTTGCATCACGGCACTCCGCAATGCCGGGCATATTGGCCGCGTTGGCGCCTATGCCGAACAGGCGATGGAAGCCGGGCTGATTTCGATCCATTTCGTCAATGTCGCGGGCTCGATCCTGGTCGCACCTTTTGGCGGTGTTGAACGGCGTTTCTCCACCAATCCGGTGTCCATCGGTGTGCCCTTGCCGGGCCGGCCGATCCTGCTGGATTTCGCGACATCGCTGGTGGCCGAAGGCAAGGTGCTGGTCGCATCATCCGGTGGCAAGGCGCTGCCAGAAGGCGCCTTGATTGAAGCCGATGGCCGGCTTTCGACTGATCCGCACACGCTTTACGGGCCTTATGAAGCCGTTGGCCCGCGCGATGTTTCCAAGGGCACCGGCGCCATTCGCGCCTTTGGTGAGCACAAGGGTTCGGGCCTGGCTTTCATGTGCGAAATGCTCGCCGGTTGTCTCACCGCGGGCGGCACCAGCGGCCCGGTTTCCGAACGCTCACGCATTGCCAATGGCATGCTGTCTATTTTCATCTCGCCCAAGCATTTCGGCACCCAGGCGGAATTTGAACGCATGGGCCTGGCCTATGCGGCTTGGATTTCCGAAACCCGCCCCGCCGATCCCGCCGCGCCGGTATTGCTGCCCGGTGAGCCGGAAGCGACGCGCCGTGCGGAACGGCTTTCGGATGGTGTGCCGCTGCCGCAGGATACCTGGGCGAATATTCTGGGCACCGCCAAGCGGCTTGGGGTGAATAGCGCGATCTGAACCAAACGCGGCCGCATCAAGGCGCTGAGCGATTGATCAGCGCCAGAACATCGGCAAGTAGCGCCGCCCGGGCCGCATCATCCGCACCAACGGATGCATGCGCCAACATGCCTGGCCATTGCATCATTTGCTGACGCAAGGGGCCTGCAAAAATCCCATGCGCGGCATTTTCATAGAACCACATCTCAACATCGGCACCTTGTGACTTTTGTGTCGCTGCCCAATCGGCGGGCGCCTGGGTAAGGCCATTGGGATTTAGATTATGATTGCAGGTGGCGGCATTGCCCGGCGGCCCATCAAATACGGCCAGATTCAACCTACAGGGTACGCGGCGCTGCCAACGCAGATCGTCAGCCGTGCGGCCGGCGTAATTATCCAACCTGCCAAAAATCGCCCTTAACGGGACACGCAACTGATTGGGCAAACCAAGCCCCGCACCGGCCAATCCTTCCGCAAATGTGGCGCGCACATGCGCTGGGTCAACAACAGCGGCAAGATTCGCAACAACATCGGCGCCATTCGACAAACCATAGATATAGACTCGCGATTTATCGATGCTTGTTTGCGTGATGGCCCAGCGATAGGCACCCAAGGCGCTGGTATAGATCATGCGCTGGCGCGCTTCATAAGTCATGTTCTGCACCCAGAAGCGCCAAGGTCGTTCAAATCCGTTCATGCGATAGGCATCGAAACCAAGCACGGCGACACCCGCCGCATGAAACGCCGCCATGGCAGCAAGGCTATCGCGCATGCCGCCCCCACCATGCACAAAAATAATCAGTGGCGGCGCCGCGCGGCCCAATGGCAGGCGCAAATCAACGGATGGGTTATTCGGATCGAATGCCGCCACTGGACCCTGGAGCGTATGCATCCCCGGACTTACTTCGACCAATCGGCGCGTTTCGGATCCTGTGATGCTGGCCGCTGGATCAGCGGTGCAAGCGACCATTAAAAGCACAGCCCACAACACCATCAGGCGTTTGATCCAGGGTGCCCTTCGCGGCTTCATGGGTGCCGAACCAAAAGGGACATCAGCGAAGCTGCCGTATCCTGCGTTTTTTCCAGGTCGGTGATGGCGGCAACCAAAGCCCCTACCCGGTCCTCCGGCAGAATATCTGCGAAACAAGCCTTCACCTTGGCGATTTGTGCCGCGCGTGGCAGCGGGTTTTCCGGGCTGCCCAGGGCGGCCTCTACCCGCTGATCCAACACGGCGCCATTGCGTAATTCAATTTCCACACGCTGCGGCACCACGGCGTTTTCATCACCGTTGCCATCGCCGTGCAATGCAACCCGCGCCGCCAAAGCATGCGTCACCGGATCGCGCACTAAAGCCTCGGAGAAATCATGAAGCCCGACACTGCCCGAAAGCAGCGTCCGCGCTACCACATAAGGCAGGCAAAGCCGCGCGTAATTGCCGGTCAGATCGGGTTTGATGGGCCGGCCCACCAGGCGCATCGCGAGCGGCGGCAAATAGAGTCGCACCGCCGCGACATCCGCGGCCCGGACCTTATGCGCCGCCATCAGCCGCTGCACGCCATCAATCGCCGGATGCGTCAGCCGGCCTGATGGGAAGGGTTTATGCGCCAGCCGCGTCACCTGCCAGGTGCTACCCAGCGCGGCCAAACCGGGGGTCAGATCATGTTCCGGTTCGGTCAATTTCAGGAAGCCGAAGGGGCCGGTCAGCCATTGCGCCGGCCCCGCCGCGCCCACCGCCGCCAAATCCGCCGCACGCAGCCCCGCCATGGCGGCGAAGCCCATCTGGACCGGCAGCGCCATGGACCCTTCCGAATGCGCCTGCATGGTCCCCGGTATCTGCCCGAGCAAAAGCCCCGCACCCGCTGACGCCATGGCCAGGTCAAACCCGCGCAGCCGCGCCACGGCGCCAAAAGCACCGAACATCCCCGCAGTTGCCGGCCGGAAAAACCGCATCGGCCCGCGCGCCGCTGCGCCAATGGTGCAAGCCAGATTAAGCCCCAGGATCACCGCCGCCATGAAGCGCGCGCCAGACACGGGGCGACCCTGGCGGCCTTGATTTTCTGCCTCGGCCATTGCGGCAGCCACAGTCGGCGTCATGGCATGCACCACGGCAGCTTCGTGGATCGCGTCGAATTCCAACGCATGGGCCTGAAACGCATTCATGAAGGCAGCCTGAGGCGCCGGCAGCGCCGCACCATCGCCCCAGAGGCTCGCTTCTGCCCCAGCACCCCAGCCGCGCGCTGCCGCAAGCAAACCCGCGCGCGCGGTATGCGCCATGCCCGCCACACCAACCGCGAGGCCATCCAGCAAAAACACCCGCGCGGCATCCCGCGCTGCTTCGGGAATGGCGGCTTCCGATGTTTCCAGAAGGTGGCGCAGCAGGATGGTTTCAGCGGTGTCTGTCATGGCCCCCATGCTGCCCGCGTTATGCTCCCCGTCAAGCACCATGGCGCGTCGCACCGCTTCGTGCTGCGATATCCCGCAATGGAGGAGTCACTATGGCCAAGATCAAAGGCATCGTCGTTTGCCCGCAACCCCGCGCCGCGGATGTGGGTGCAGAAATTCTGCGCCGTGGCGGCAATGCCTTTGACGCCGCAGTCGCCACCGCCTTTTGCCAAATGGTGCAAGACCCCTTCATGTGCGGCATTGGCGGCATGGGCACGCTGCAATTCCGCGACGCCAAAACCGGCCGCCAGGGCATGATTGATTTCCACGCCCGCGCCGGCGCCAAGGTCAGCGCCGACATGTGGGCCGCCGATAGCAAGGGCAAATCCGAAATCTCCGGCTATGCGTTGTTTGAGGATCAGCGGGCTGAGCTTGGCTATACCGCCATCATGACCCCCGGCACGGTCGCAGGCTTTGCGCATTTCCATGCTCAGTTTTGCACCATGGATTGGGCCAATCTGCTGGCGCCCGCCATCGCCATGGCGCGGGATGGCGTGTTGGCGACACCCTTCTACCGTGATTTCCTGGAACGCAAACCGCAGCCCGGCCTGCCCAGCGGCATGCAGCGCGTGACGAAAACCAAAGCCTGCGCCGCGCTTTATCTGAACCAGGCAGCGCAATTGCATGATGTGGGCGATAAGCTCGTGCATACGGAAATGGCACGCACCCTTGAACGCATCGCCGCCAAGGGCGCGCAAGATTTTTATACCGGCGAGATCGCCGGGCAGATCATCAATGACTTCGCGCAAAACGGCGCCTTCATCATCGCCGATGATTTGCACGATTACCGCGTTCGCGAAAGCGCGCCCGTGATCGGCACCTATCGCGGCTACAGGATTTCATCGAACCCGCCGCCAGGATCGGGCGCGGTGCTGATCGCCATGCTAAATATTCTGGA
>VGDL01000019.1 GCA_016869735.1 Alphaproteobacteria bacterium | reverse complement strand
CGGCCCAGCCGCTCAAGGGTGCGCGCATCGCGGGCTGCCTGCACATGACCATCCAGACCGCGGTGCTGATCGAAACCCTGAAGCATCTTGGCGCCGATGTGCGCTGGTCTTCCTGCAATATCTTCTCAACGCAAGACCACGCGGCGGCGGCGATTGCCGAAAGCGGCACGCCGGTTTTCGCCGTGAAGGGCGAAACGCTCCCGGAATATTGGGAATATGTGCAGCGTACCCTGGAATGGGCCGATGGCGGGGAGCCTAATGTGCTGCTCGATGATGGCGGCGACATGACGCTGCTGGTGCATTACGGGCTGCGCGCCGAACAGGGCGATACCGCTTTCCTGGACAAGGCCACCAATGAGGAAGAGGAAGTCTTCTTCGCCCTCATCAAGAAATGCCTCAAGACCAAGCCCGGCTGGTTCGCCAAGCTTGCCGCTGCCATCAAGGGCGTTTCGGAAGAAACCACCACGGGCGTGCATCGGCTTTACGTCATGGCCAAGGAAGGGCGCCTGCTTTTCCCGGCCATCAATGTGAATGACAGCGTCACGAAGTCGAAATTCGATAATCTCTATGGCTGCCGCGAATCCCTGGTGGATGCGATCCGTCGCGGCACCGATGTGATGATGGCCGGCAAGGTCGCGATGGTCTGCGGCTTTGGTGATGTGGGCAAGGGTTCCGCCGCGTCGCTGAGGAATGCCGGCTGCCGCGTGATGGTGAGCGAGGTTGACCCGATCTGCGCCCTGCAAGCCGCCATGGAAGGCTATCAGGTCGTCACCATGGAACAGGCCGCGCCAATGGCCGATATTTTCGTGACCGCGACCGGCAATGTGGATGTGATCACGCTGGACCACATGCGCGCCATGAAGCATCGCGCCATTGTCTGCAATATCGGCCATTTCGATTCCGAAATTCAGGTGGCTGGCCTGCGCAACATGAAGTGGGACAATGTGAAGCCGCAGGTGGACGAAATCGAATTCCCGGACCAGAAGCGCATCATCCTGCTGTCCGAAGGCCGCCTGGTGAACCTTGGCAATGCCACGGGCCATCCTTCCTTCGTGATGTCGGCTTCCTTCACCAATCAGACCTTGGCGCAGATCGAACTCTGGACCAATACCTCCAAATACGAGCGCAAGGTCTATACCCTGCCCAAGCATTTGGATGAGAAGGTGGCGGCGCTGCATCTGGCGAAGGTGGGCGCGACGCTGACGCAGCTTACCGCGCAGCAGGCCGGCTATATCGGCGTGGATGCGCAAGGCCCCTTCAAGGCCGAGCAATACCGTTACTGAGTTTTTGTCTGGTCGTATTTTCCGAGCCGCCAAGTGGATTCACTTGGCTTGAAAATACTCCGGAACTCAATTTGCCGAGGCGTGGACATTGGCCGCGCCCCGGCGCAAGCATTCGTCAGCGCATGTCCGCCTCACCTGCGTTCACCGGACAAGCGCTGATTCTGTGTCTGGTCGCATTTTCCGAGTCGCCAAGTGTTCCACTTGGCTTGAAAATGCTCCAAGGCGAATCGGGCACCCCGCCCGCGCCACGCATGGATCACGCGCATGGACCTGAGCGCCCTGTTCTCTGCCCTGCTCATGGGCATTGTCGAAGGTTTCACTGAATTCCTGCCCATTTCCTCGACCGGGCATTTGATCCTGCTCGGCGAATTGATCGGCTTTCAGGGCCCACCCGGCAAGGTTTTTGAAATCTCCATCCAGCTTGGCGCCATTCTTGCCGTGTGCTGGATTTATCGCGCGCTGATTGTGGATCTGCTGCGTGGCATGTGGCGGCCAGGGCGGGAACGCTATTACGTCATCAACCTCATGCTCGCCTTCCTGCCGGCGGCGATTATCGGCTTTCTGTTTCACAAAACCATCACGACGCTGTTGTTCAACCCTTGGGTTGTCTCCATCGCGCTTATTCTTGGCGGCATTGCCATCATCGCCATCGAAAAACTGCGCCCGGCGCCGAGCATCCATAGCGTACCGGAAATCGGCCCACTTGCCGCCGTGCTGGTCGGGCTTGGCCAGGCGCTCGCGATGATCCCCGGCACATCGCGTTCAGGGGCGACCATCATCACAGCACTTTTGATCGGCGTAGAACGCCGCACCGCGGCCGAGTTTTCCTTCATGCTCGCCATCCCCACCATGTTTGCCGCGAGCTTCTATAGTCTTTGGAAGGTACGCAGCGAGATTGACCCAAGCGCCTTCGGGCAGATCGCGGTTGGCTTCATCGCGGCCTTCATCGTTGCCTTCATTACCGTCCGCGCCGTGCTGGCTTTGATCGGACGCATCGGCTTCACGCCCTTTGGCTATTATCGCATTGCGTTGGGCAGCCTGATGCTCGCCGTCTTGGCGCTGCGCTAATTTGTGTGCCGCGGATCGTATCCGATCCGCCCTTGGGCATTTTTTGGTCGCATTTTCCGAGGCGCCAAGCGACTTCGCTTGGCTTGAAAATGCTCAGCGCCGGCGCGCGCCGCCGCGCGCTTGGCTTCGCCGCATAAGCGGCGTCGCCTATTCGGGCTCGCGCCCGCCTTCGGCGTGCGATAAAGACGCTGATCTCAAACATGTATAAGCCTTGCCCCATGTCCCCCCGCTACAGCTTCGCCTATGGCTCCAACACCGATACACAAGATTGGCGCGATTGGTGCGCGCGCACTGGCCATGACCCGGCAGCGATCCGCCCAATCAGCACCGGCATTCTGCCCGATGCGCGCCTCACCTTTGATTTTTTCAGCCAAAGCCGCGGCGGCGGCGCGCTGAATTTCCAAAGCCGTCTCGGCGGTTTCATTGAAGGCGTGGTGCTGGAAGTCTCTGCTGCCGGCTGGCAAGCGCTTGATCAGAAGGAAGGCGCGCCACGCGCCTATCAGCGCCGCACGCGCCACATCATCCTGCCCGATGGCGCGGCGCTTGAAGCCATCGCCTATCAGGTCACGCCCGAACGCCAACAAGGTTTTGTCGCCCCGCCCGCCATATATCTGGCCGCAGTGCGCCGAGGCTTCGCCGCCCATGGCCTGCACCCGCAGCCTGTCGAAGCCGCCGCGCGGGATGAGGAAGGCTGCCACCTCCTGCCCGATGTCTTTGTCTATGGCACGCTCATGCAAGGCGGCTTCTGGCACGCCCCAGCGGCCAAGGCTGGCATCACCGCCATCACGCCGGCACAAGCTACCGGCACGCTATTTGATCTTGGCGATTACCCAGCGCTAACCTTGGGTGATCCATCACCCATCCAGGGCGAAATCCTGACCTTTCAGGATATCGCCAAAGCCTTGCCCATCCTGGATGAGATCGAAGATGCTGCGCCCGATGGCAGCCCTTCCGGCATGTATCGCCGCACCATCATGACCGTGACGGATCAGGCCGGGCAGCGCCGCCGCGCCTGGGCCTATGTAATTCCACTGGAAAGCTTGGGCGCCGCGCCGATCATCGCCTCAGGCGATTGGCGCGTGCACCAGCGTCAAAAACGGGGCAGCTAAAACCGCCCCGGCAATCTTACTGTTCTTCGTCGCGATCAGTGCCGACTTCGATATCCTCGCCGATATCTTCGGCGTCATCTTCCAGCTCTTCGGCATCTTCAATCGCCTCATCGCCTTCGATGTCAGCCACTTCGATATCATCGGTCTCGGCCTCCGCCGTGCCGGGCGCCTTCTTCAGCCGTTCATCCAGCGGGTTCGCCCCAGGGCGGCGCAGGCGCGGCTGTTCCGCCGGCTGTTCTGTGGCGCATTTCGGGCAGACCGCCGGGGCGCGCAACAAATCATAAAATTTCGCGCCACAAGCGACGCAAGTCCGCTTCAGGCCGAGTTCTGACTTCGCCATGCAAACGCCTCTTGAATTCCGCTGGGCGCGGTTTTGCAATGGAACCGCCCCGGCATGACCAGACCGATCCCGTAAAAAACAGGGACGCGCGCATTGCCACGCCCTGCCCTGCCATGTCAAACCGCGCCCATGTCCAGCGCCCCGCCCCGCCCCTTCCGTTCCAGTAAACCCTCTGCCCCGCTTTCCGGCAGCGCCGGGGTGGCCGGCGACAAATCCATCAGCCACCGCGCGCTGATGTTCGGCGCGCTCGCGGTTGGCACCACCGATATCACCGGGCTTTTGGAAGGTGAGGATGTGCTCCGCACCGCCGCCGCCATGCGCGCGCTGGGTGCCGAGGTTGAGAAACTCGGCCCCGGCCAATGGCGTGTTTCTGGCCGCGGTGTCGGCGCCCTGACCGAACCCGCCGATGTGCTGGATATGGGCAATTCCGGCACCGCAGCCCGCCTGTTGCTTGGCCTGCTGTCCGGCCACCCCTTGTTCGCGGTGATGACCGGCGATGCGTCACTCCGCCGCCGGCCCATGAAGCGCGTCACCGACCCGCTCTCAGCAACCGGTGCGCAATTCTGGACGCGGGAGGGCGGGCGCCTGCCACTCGCCGTGCGCGGTGCGGCAGACCCGCTGCCCTTGGATTACCGCCTGCCGGTCGCCTCGGCCCAGGTGAAAAGCGCCTGCCTGCTGGCCGGGCTTTGTGCGCCTGGCATCACGCGCGTGGTGGAACCGGAACCGACGCGCGATCATACGGAAAACATGCTGCGCCATTTCGGCGCCATGGTGGCGGTGGAAGACACTGAAGAAGGCCGCGTGGTGCGCCTGGATGGCCAGCCGGAATTGAGGGCCGCGCCCATCAAGGTGCCGGGCGATCCTTCCTCGGCCTCCTTCCCGGTGGTCGCGGCACTTCTGGTGCCGGGGTCACGCATCAGCCTGACGCAGATCGGGCTTAATCCCTTGCGCACTGGGCTTTTCACCACGCTCCGCGAAATGGGTGCCGCGCTCAAGATCGAAAACGCCCGGATTGAGGGCGGTGAGGCGGTTGGCGATATCATCGGCGAATACACCGAACTCAAGGCCGTGGATGTGCCGCCGGGCCGCGCGCCTTCGATGATTGATGAATACCCTGTCCTGGCGGTAGCGGCTTCCTTTGCGCGCGGCACTACTCGCATGCGTGGCCTTGCTGAATTGCGCGTGAAGGAAAGCGACCGGCTTGCCGCCACCGCCGCGCTGCTGGAAGCCAATGGCGCCGAGGTCACGATTGAAGGCGATGACCTGCTGGTCCATGGCACTGGCGCGCCACCTGCCGGCGGCGGGATGGTCACCACGCATATGGATCACCGCATCGCCATGGCCGCCCTGGTCATGGGCCTTGCCACGCAAAACCCCGTCACCGTGGATGATGCGAGCTTCATTGACACCTCCTTCCCTGGTTTCGCTGCGCTGATGAACAGCCTGGCCGGGTCGGACGCGATCCGCGCCGCATGAGGCTGCCCGCCGGTACCCTCATCGCGGTTGATGGCCCCGCCGCCGCCGGCAAGGGCACGCTGGCCAGGCGCCTGGCGGCTGAGCTTGGCTTGCCTTACCTCGATACCGGCCTACTCTATCGCGCCGTTGGCCGGCGCGTTTTGGATCGCGGCATAGACCCGCAGGATGCGCGCATCGCCGAAGCAGAAGCCCGCGCGCTGACCCCCGAAGACCTCGCGCGCGGGGATTTGCGTGGCTCCCTGGCCGATATGGCGGCCAGCAAGGTCGCCGCCATCCCCGCCGTGCGCGCGGCCTTGCTTGATTTTCAGCGACGCTTCGGCGCCGCGCAAGGCGCTGTACTGGATGGGCGGGATATCGGCACCGTGGTCTTCCCCGAAGCCCAGGTGAAGCTGTTCATCACCGCGAGTGTCGCTGAACGCGCCCGCCGGCGTTTTTTGGAACTGACGGCCCGCGGTGTCGCCGCCGACCCCGCGCAGGTGGAAGCCGAAATCCGCGACCGCGACGCGCAAGATGCTAATCGCCCAGTGGCGCCCTTGAGGCCCGCGCCGGACGCCATCCAAATAGACACAACCGCGCTGAATGCCGACCAAGCCTTCAGCGCGGTGCTCGCCTTGATCCACGAAAAGCTTGATTTCGCTTGACGTCCCAAGCTGTCAGGCCCTAATCACCCGCAACGCGACGCGGTGAAAGCTGCGGCGTAGCCCGTTTTGGGCCGGCAAAGGGCGGACCGTATCCCGCTCACCACATCTGGGCCGGCCAGCGCATTGCGCCGGGGCCAAGCCGTACTTCCCCTGCGGGCGGAAGGGCGCAGACCCAATGGTCGCCTTTGCGGCCTCTACAGGACACATAAACTGCATGGCTACTGCCACCAACCTCGCCAATGCTGGCGTGGAGGATTTTGCCGCACTTCTCGATGCCACGCTTGGCCCGGATACGGGTTTTGCCGGCTCGGTCGTGACCGGCCGCGTTATTCGCGTTGACGGCGATTTCGCCGTTGTTGATGTCGGCCTGAAAAGCGAAGGCCGCGTTCCGCTCAAGGAATTCGCCGCCCCGGGCCAGAAGCCCGAAGTCAAGGCCGGCGACGTCATCGAGCTTTTCGTTGAACGCTATGAAGACCGCGATGGCTCCATCGTGCTGTCGCGCGAAAAGGCGCGGCGTGAAGAAGTTTGGACCACGCTTGAAAAGTCACATCAGGCCGGTGTGCGCGTCAATGGCGTGATCTTCGGCCGCGTGAAGGGTGGCTTCACCGTGGACCTTGGCGGGGCGGTTGCCTTCCTGCCCGGCTCCCAGGTGGATATCCGCCCGGTGCGTGATGTGATGCCGCTGATGGGCAATGCGCAGCCCTTCCAGATCCTGAAAATGGATCGCGCGCGGGGCAATATCGTTGTCTCCCGCCGCGCCGTCCTGGAAGAAACCCGCGCCGAACAGCGCAGCGAACTGATCCAGGGCCTCAAGGAAGGCATGATCCTGGATGGTGTCGTGAAGAACATCACCGATTACGGCGCCTTCGTGGACCTTGGCGGCGTGGATGGCCTGCTGCATGTCACCGACATCGCCTGGCGGCGCATCAACCACCCATCCGAAGCACTCACCATTGGTATGCCCGTCAAGGTGCAGGTGATCCGCTTCAACCAGGACACGCAGCGCATCAGCCTTGGCATGAAGCAGCTGATGTCCGATCCTTGGGACGGCGTGGCGCTTAAGTATCCGGTCGGCGCGAAATTCTCTGGCCGTGTTACCAACATCACCGATTACGGCGCCTTTGTGGAGCTGGAAGCCGGTGTTGAAGGTCTGGTCCATGTGTCCGAAATGTCCTGGACCAAGAAGAACGCGCATCCTGGCAAGATCGTTTCTACCTCTGAACAGGTGGATGTGATCATCCTGGATGTGGATGAACCGAAGCGCCGCATTTCCTTGGGCCTCAAGCAAGCGCAGGGCAATCCGTGGGGGCTGTTCGTGGAAGCGCATCCGGTGGGTTCGACCATCGAAGGCGAAATTCGCAACATCACCGAATTCGGCCTGTTCATCGGCATTGGCGCGGAAATCGACGGCATGGTGCATATGTCCGACATTTCCTGGAACGAAGCCGGCGAAGCGGCGATGCAGCACTACAGCAAGGGCCAGATGGTCAAGGCGAAGGTGCTGGATGTGGATGTGGAAAAGGAACGCATCTCGCTTGGCATCAAGCAGCTTCAGGCCGACCCGGCCGCCGAAGTACTGGACCGCGTGCGCAAGGGTGATGTTGTCACCTGCATCGTCACCAAGGTTGAGCAGAACGGCATTGAAGTGAAGGTTGATGATGTGCTGACCGGCTTCATCCGCCGCGCCGAATTGGCCCGCGACCGTGGCGACCAACGCCCCGACAAATTCGCCATTGGCGAAAAGGTCGATGCGAAGGTCACGGCGGTGGACCGCGCCGCGCGCCGCTTGACGCTCACCATCAAGGGCAAGGAAGTGGAAGAGGAACGCGAAGCCATGCGCGAATATGGCTCAGCCGATTCCGGCGCCTCGCTCGGCGATATCCTGGGTGCGGCGATCCGTCGCCGCCGGGAGATAACCGGGGAAGAATAATTCCCCGCGTCACGTCTGACAGACTATCAGCCCCGGGGCAGCGATGCCTCGGGGTTTTTCATTTGCGTGCGTTTGCCTTTCGGATTCCTCCACCTGAAGTGCAGTAAATTTTTTGTTTGATCGCTTTTTACATTTCGCACCGGCCGCCAAGGCCACCAAGAAAGCCGCAGGCCTTCGTAAAGCGGGGGGTTCACACGCGTGATACGGGGCGCTGACTTATGTAGAAGTTGGAGCCGAAGGCTTACCAGGGGAGTTTCACTCAAAAGACCCCTCTCGAAATCTCAGACCAGAACGCCTATGTAGACTTTGTCACTTCGGTGACTATGGCGATAAACACGGCTCGGAATAAGCGTTGCGGACCCGGGGGCGGTACCCGGCGCCTCCACCACTCACCCGCCTTATCAGCGGCAGATGGGGGCGAAACAGGCTCGACGCGCGTGGTAAAGGGGACGCTTTTGCTCGGCATTGTACCGCCGTTATCGGGCTAAACCTTAAGTGCGAACGATAACAGCCGTGAGGCTGCCGCACTCGCTGCCTAATAGGTAAGCGCGGCTCGGGGGGCGCCGGGCAACAGAAGCCCCCCACTCTTTCCTTTGTGCGCCAAGGGTTCTAGAGACACCCCCCGATGAGCGAGAAATCCCCCCCGCCCGAAAGCCTGCTTCCCTATGAAGCCTGGACCGAAGACGCGATGCGCGAAGTGGCCTGGCGCGCCTTGGAACATGCCGCCGAACACGGCCTGCCAGGGGAGCATCATTTTTTTCTGAGCTACCGGACAGATCACCCCGGGGTCGCGATCCCAGGGCATCTCAAGGCAAAATATCCCCAGGAAATCACCATTGTCCTGCAGCACCAATTCGAAGGGTTGTTTGTGGACCGCGCGGCGGGGCGCTTTGGCGTGACGCTGCGCTTTGGTGGCGTGCCGGCGAAGCTGGTGGTCCCCTTTGGCGCGCTCACCATGTTTCATGACCCGCATATACGCTTCGGCCTGCGCTTCACCCCTAGCGGCATGGAAGATGGCAGCGTGGGACTACCCGCCATGCCAGAAGCGCCTGCCGCGCCAAGCGCCCCCGCGCCACCGGGCGAAGTGGTCAGCCTGGATGCCTTCCGCCGCCGCCCGAATAAGGATGGCGGTTAGCCCAAAATTTCCAAATGAAGCGAATAGGTCTGGGCCCCCTTGCCGAGACCGCACTTGGGCGCTACACCCGCGCCTCACACGAAGGGGCCATAGCTCAGTTGGGAGAGCGCTTGAATGGCATTCAAGAGGTCAGGGGTTCGATTCCCCTTGGCTCCACCATCGTGATGATCCGGAAATTGCCGGCTTCCTGATATTGGCAGCGGCTGCTCATGCCCCCTAATGGAAGCATGAGCATCATGCGGCCGCTTCAGTCGTTATCCTGCAAATCTTCCGCCAGCACCACGATCTGCACGGCATAGGAAACATCGCCATCTTCCGCATCGCGGTGGACAGTGCCGATGAATTCATTGCCGATTTTAAGCTCCACACTGCCCTTGGGGCGGTCTGGCGCAGTCACCTGAATGCGGGGGTTGCTGAAAAGCTTGCGCAGATGCGCCTGCACGGCAGCGCGTTCGGCGGGGGTCATGGTCGCGTTCCTTCAAAATTCGGTGGCTGGGGATAGCCGCCCTGGTGCCGGGGCGCAAACCAGCCCCCCCAAAAACAACTCCCCTATTTATAGGGGGTGTTTTTTTCGCGCCCTCACCTCGCTCCACTTGCCCTTAAAAGGTGTATTCGACCCCCACCATGGCCCTGCCCCCAGGTTTCCTTGATGAGCTTCGCGCCCGCACGCCCCTGCCCGGTCTGATCGGGCGGAAGACGCGCTTGCTCAAATCCGGGCGCAATTGGAAGGGTTGTTGCCCCTTTCATGGGGAAAAGACGCCTTCCTTCTATGTTTATGACGATCACTTCCACTGCTTTGGCTGCGGCGCGCATGGGGATGCGGTCAGCTTCGTCATGCGGGCCGAAGGCGCGCAATTCATGGAAGCGGTGGAACGCCTGGCCGGCGAAGCGGGCTTGGATGTCCCCAAACTCGCCCCGCGCGATGCGGAACGCGCCCGCCAGGCGCGGGACCTCTATACCGTCATGGAAGCGGCAACCGAGGCATTTCAGCGCCGCCTCCGCCTGCCTGAAGGGCGGCCAGCGCTTGAATATCTCCGTCGCCGTGGCCTGACCGAGGAAACCATCCAGGGCTTCGGCCTCGGCTGGGCGGGGGCCGGGCGCGGTGCCTTGCAGGCGGATTTGAAGCAGGATGCGTTCGAAACGTCGCAATTGATCGAAGCCGGCCTGTTGAAGCCGCCCGAGGGCGATGAGGCACCGCGCGATTTCTTCTTCAACCGCGTGATGTTCCCGATCCGTGACCGGCGCGGGCGGGTGATTGCTTTTGGTGGGCGCATCCTGGGGGATGGCCAGCCGAAATACATCAACAGTCCGGAAACGCCGCTCTTTCGCAAACGCTACGCGCTTTACGGCCTGGACCGCGCGCGGGAAGGCGTGTTTCGCGGCGCTGCCCTGGTAGCCGTTGAAGGCTATATGGATGTGATCGCTTTGCATCAGGCGGGCTTTACCGGGGCGGTGGCGCCGCTTGGCACCGCGCTCACGGAAGATCAGCTACAGGAATTATGGCGCCTGTCGCCCGAACCGGTGCTTTGTTTCGATGGCGACGCCGCCGGCGCCCGCGCCGCCGCCCGCGTGGCGGAAGCCGCCCTGCCGCTGATCAGCGCCGAACGCAGCCTGAAGCTCGCTTCCCTGCCGGCGGGGGAAGACCCGGACACGCTGATCGCCAAGGGCGGCAAGGCTGCCTTCCAGGCTGTGCTGGATGGCGCGCGCCCCTTGTCCGAGGCGCTGTATGGCCTGCTTTTGGAAGGCCAAGCCATGGCGAGTCCCGAACAGCGCGCCGCCGCGCGCAACCGCCTGGTCGCCGCCGCCGCCACAATCACGGACCGCGCCTTGGCCGGGGAATATCGCCAGGCTTTGCTGGATCGCTTCTTTGCCGCCACGCGCCGCCAGCCCGGCCGCGCCGCACCCACCCAGCGCCTGACCCGCCCTGCCCTGGTGGAACCCGCCATCCGCACCGCCCAGGCGCGCATCCTGATCGCCATTCTGCTCCGCCACCCCTGGCTCCTGCCGCAGATCGAAGAAGCCTTCGGCCTGCTTGACCTGCCCGAAGGCCCGGCACGCAGCCTGCAAAGTGCCATTCTGTCCTGGCCTATGGACTCTCAGCGCCTTGACTCTGAGGCATTGCTATCCCACCTCGCAACTGAAGGGTTGGCGGATGCTGCGGCCTGGGCGCTTGGCGCTGAGGCCCTGCCCCAAGCGGCGCACCCCGATGCGCTGCCGCGGGACGTAGAGGAAGGCTTCTGGCATTTCTTCCTGCGGCTGCGCGGAGAGGCGGCTTTGCTTGAAGACCAAAAAGCGGCGCTGGAAGCCTTCGCCGCCACGAATGACCCGGCGGCGCAGCAAAGGCTGATCCGCCTGACCGAAGCCCTTGGCGCCTTGCGTCGGGGGGAAGATGGGGCCGATATGGCCGAAGGTGCGGCGGCAACGCCATAATAGTAGAGGGGTTTTGCGCGGGCATCCGGGGCGCCGGGTGCCTGTTGCACTTGAATGGAGTGACACGGCATGGCGACTAAAGCGGCGGCAGGGGCGGAACCGGTTGAAGCCCGCGACGAACAGGTGGAAGGCATGATGCTCGACATCCAATCGGCGGCGGTAAAGAAGCTGATCGCCCGCGGCAAGGAACGCGGCTATGTGACAGTGGACGAAATCAACGCCGTATTGCCTTCAGAACAAGTGTCTTCGGAAATGATCGAAGACACCATGGCGATGTTGAGCGAAGCCGGCATCACGGTATCTGAAGCGGAAGAAGCCGAAGAAGGCGAAGGCGCGCTGGTAAAGCCCGTCACGCGCGCCGATGGCGAGGAAGAAGAAGAAGCCGGCGGCAATGTGGATGAGGAAAGCGTCGGGCGCACCGATGATCCTGTCCGCATGTATTTGCGTGAAATGGGCAGTGTCGAATTGCTGTCCCGCGAAGGCGAAATCGCCATCGCCAAACGCATTGAGGCCGGGCGCGACATGATGATTGGCGGCTTGTGCGAAAGCCCGCTGACCTTCAAGGCGATCCTGCGCTGGCATGAAGCGGTGCGCCAAACACCGCCACGCATGTTGCTGCGCGATATCATTGACCTGGAAGCCACCCAATCCGCCGGCAACCCGGAAGCTGTCGCGGCTGCCGCCGTTGAGGAATTTGAAGAAGGTGAGGAAGGGGAAGGCATGGGCCTTTCGCTTTCAGCACTTGAAGAAAAATTGAAGCCGGAAGTATTGGCTACTTTTGAACAAATTGAAGGTATTTACGCCAAGCTTTCCAAGCTCAGTTCCAAGCGCATGGAAGCCTTCACCTCGGGCGAGGAATTGGCCACGCGCGGGGAGAAGAACTACGAAAAGCTCCGCCAGGAATTGATAACGCTGGTTGAAAAGGTACAATTGCACAACAACCGGATCGAAGAACTGGTGGATCAGCTGAAAACGCTGAACCGCCGCATGACCGTGATGGAAGGCCAGGTTCTGCGCCTGGCCGATAGCCAGAAGGTCAAGCGCGATGAATTCCTGACTCAGTGGCGCGGCAGCGAAATGGACCCTGCCTGGCTGGAACGCGTGGGCGCGCTGCCCGGCAAGGGCTGGAAAGCCTTTGTCGCCAAGCATGGCACCGAAGTTGATCAAATCCGCGCGCGCATCAGCGAAGCGGCCAATGAAACCGGGCTGCCGGTGGCGGAATTCAAGCGCGTTTATTCGACCGTTTCGCGTGGCGAACGAGACATGACCCAGGCGAAGAAGGAAATGATCGAGGCGAATCTGCGCCTTGTTATCTCCATCGCCAAAAAATACACCAATCGCGGCCTGCAATTCCTTGACCTGATTCAGGAAGGCAATATCGGCCTGATGAAGGCGGTGGATAAGTTCGAATATCGCCGCGGCTACAAGTTCAGCACCTATGCCACATGGTGGATCCGCCAGGCGATCACGCGTTCCATCGCCGATCAGGCGCGCACCATCCGCATTCCGGTGCATATGATTGAAACCATCAACAAGCTGGTGCGCACATCACGCCAGATGCTGCATGAAATCGGCCGCGAACCTCAGCCGGAAGAACTGGCCGAAAAGCTTGGCATGCCGCTTGAGAAGGTGCGCAAGGTGCTGAAGATCGCGAAGGAACCGATCAGCCTTGAAACCCCGATCGGGGATGAGGAAGACAGCCATCTTGGCGATTTCATTGAAGACAAGAACGCGATCATCCCGATTGATGCCGCGATCCAATCCAATCTCCGCGAACAGACCACGCGCGTGCTGGCAAGCCTGACGCCCCGCGAAGAACGCGTGCTGCGCATGCGCTTTGGCATCGGCATGAATACGGATCACACGCTGGAAGAAGTGGGCCAGCAATTCAACGTGACCCGCGAACGCATCCGCCAGATTGAAGCCAAGGCGCTGCGTAAGCTGAAACACCCAAGCCGCAGCCGGAAGCTGAGGTCTTTCTTGGATAATTGAGGTTGTGACGGGGGCGCTGCCCCCCTCACCCACACCCGCTCGCCACACCCTGCGCTTCGCACCAGGCCAGCGCCTCTTCCGCCGCCTGCTGATCCGCTGCGCGGATCAAATCCAAAAACCCATGCTCGGCGGCGCCAAGCGCGCGGTTGCGTAGCGTAATGATGCCGGGATGCATTGAAGCCCAAGGCGCGCGCTGCCAGGGCAGGGCCACGATATCCCCGTGGCGGAGTGCGTCCATCGCCATGGTCACACTGACCGCCGCCACCGCATCGCATTGCGGCAATAGTTTCAACATCACGGTCGGGCTTTCATGCACCAGCGCGGGAAAGGCAGGATGCAGTTGACCCAGGCGGCGCGCTTCTTCCCGCGCGGCGATATGCGGTGCCTGCACTTCGCGCGGTGCGCGGCCAATAAAGGCCAAGGGATAGGCCATGATATCGGCCAGGCTCACGCTCGCCCGGCTTGCCAAGGGATGCCCGGCGCGCGCGACGAATATCCCCGGTTGGGGGCGCAGTTTTTCCACCGAAAGGCCACGGTCTGCGACAAAGCCGCGGATATCCATCATGCCGATCGGTGCTTCCCGATCCAGGATCGCCGCCGGCACCTCGGTCCAATTCGCAGAGACCAACCGCACCCGCGTGGTCGGGAAGGCCGCCAGCATGCGCGCCGCCGCGGTCAGGCAGAGTGTTTCCGCCATATAGGCGCCGGCGATCACATCCAAATCATGGGTCTGGGTGCCGCGCGCCTCGGCTAAATGCCGGTCCAGCCTTTCCAGGCTTTCCAGAATCGCAGCACCCTCGGCGATGATGGCGCGGCCCAGATCGGTCGCGATCACGCCACGACGGCTGCGTTCAAAGAGCTTGCCACGCAGCCGTGCCTCCAACCGCGCCAGCGCCCGGGTCAGCGCGGGCTGGGCAATGCCAAGAATACGCGCGGCACGCACCAAGCTGCCGTGCTCGTAAATGGCCTTGACCAGCCTTAATTCGCGAACCTCAATCATATACTTCCGGAATAATTATTAATTAACAAAAAAGTATTGCACGATTTTGTTGCAAAGATGGCAATCTAATGAAGGGTTTGGCTGGGTTACGGGTGTGGTTGCTACATGAAAGCAGGGCCAAACAGGCCCGATCCGGCGGGGGAATGCGCGGCCATGGCTTGGATTCCAGGCGGCACCTTCCTGATGGGTTCAGATCGGCATTATCCCGAAGAAAGGCCCTGCCATAGCGTGAAAGTGGCGGGTTTCTGGATGGACCAGACGGCGATGACCAATCAGGACTTTGCCCGTTTTTTCGCTGCCACGGGCTACAAGACGGTAGCCGAGCGACCGCTTGACCCCACGCTTTATCCCGGTGCGCCACCGGGAATGCTGGCCCCTGGCGCGCTGGTGTTTCGCATGACAGATGGCCCGGTGGATACGCGCGACATTCGCCATTGGTAGCATTGGACCAAGGGCGCCCATTGGCGCGCCCCGGAAGGCCCGGGCAGTGACATCGCAGGCCGGGAAGATCACCCGGTGGTCCATGTCGCGTTTGAAGACGCTGCCGCCTATGCCGCCTGGGCGGGCAAGGAGCTGCCGACCGAAGCGGAATGGGAATTTGCCGCGCGTGGCGGGCTTGATGGCGCGGAATTCGCCTGGGGCGAGGAATTGGCGCCAGGTGACGTGCATCTGGCCAATACCTGGCAAGGCCCCTTCCCTTGGCGCAATTTCGAAGCCGATGGCTTCGCCGGCACCTGCCCGATCAAAAGCTTTCCGCCCAATGGCTACGGCCTGTTTGAGGTTTGCGGCAATGTCTGGGAATGGACCCAGGATTGGTGGAGCGCCAAACACGCCGCCGATCCTGAAAGCCCATGTTGCGTCGCCGAAAACCCGCGCGGCGCAGACATGACAGGGTCTTTTGATCCTTTGCAGCCCGCCATCCGCATTCCGCGCAAGGTCGTGAAGGGCGGTTCCTTCCTTTGCGCACCCTCCTATTGCCGACGCTACCGGCCCGCCGCACGTCACGCCCAAATGGTGGATACAGGCATGAGCCATATCGGCTTTCGCTGCATCCGCCGCCAATAATCCAACCAAGAGGAAAACAGATCACATGAGCAAGGACAATCAACGCCCATCACGTCGTGACATGCTGCTGGGTGGTGCCGCAGGGCTTGCCGCCGGTACGCTGGGCGGTGTGCAGATGGCGCAAGCGCAGCAACAAGCGACAACCGCGCGCCCCGTCGCACCGCAAGGCAAGCCAAACATCCTGGTAATTTTTGGCGATGATATCGGCTGGTCCAATGTCTCGGCCTACAACATGGGCATGATGGGTTATCGCACGCCCAATATTGACCGCATCGCGCGTGAAGGTGCGATCTTCACCGATGCCTATGGCGAAAATTCCTGCACCGCCGGGCGTTCCGCCTTCATTACCGGGCAGAGCCCATTGCGCACAGGCCTTTCCAAGGTGGGCCTGCCTGGTGCGCCGGAAGGCATGCGCGCGGAAGACCCGACCATCGCCGTGCTGCTGAAGGCGATGGGCTACGCCACCGGCTAATTTGGCAAGAACCATCTGGGCGATCGTGATGAGCATTTGCCAACCATGCATGGCTTTGATGAGTTTTTCGGCTCGCTCTATCACCTCAACGCGGAAGATGAGCCGGAAAACCCTGACTACCCGCGCGATCCGCGCTTCCGTGAACGCTTCGCGCCGCGCGGCGTATTGAAGACTTGGGCCAATGCGGATGGGTCGCAGCGGATCGAAAATACCGGGCCGCTGACCATGAAGCGCATGGAAACGGTGGATGAGGAGTTCCTCGCCGCGTCACTGGATTTCATTGATCGCCAGCACCGCGCGGGCAAGCCCTTCTTCACTTGGTTCAATTCAACGCGCATGCATATCTGGACGCGGTTGAAAGCGGAAAGCCAAGGCAAGACCGGGCTTGGCGTTTATCCTGATGGCATGGTGGAACATGATGGTCATGTCGGGCAATTGCTGAAGAAGCTGGATGATCTCGGCATTACACAAAACACCATCGTGATCTACAGCACCGATAATGGCGCGGAAGTAATGACCTGGCCCGATGGCGGCGCCACGCCTTTCCGTGGCGAGAAAGCGACCGCCTGGGAAGGTGGCTTTCGCGTGCCCAGCATGATCCGTTGGCCCAGCCGCATTCAGCCCGGGCAGGTGTTGAACGATATTTTCTCTCATCAGGATTGGTTGCCGACCTTGCTGGCAGCAGCTGGTGAGCCGCAAATCAAGGAAAAACTACTGGCCGGCCATCAGGCAGGGCGGCGCAGCTACAAGGTGCATCTGGATGGCTATAACCAATTGCCATTGCTGACCGGCACCGGTCCCGGCGCGCGGCGGGAGATGTTCTACTTCACCGATGATGGTGATTTGGCCGCACTCCGCTACGATCATTGGAAGCTGCATTTCATGATCCAGGAACATCACGGGCTTGAAGTGTGGGAGAGAAATTTTACACCTCTCCGCTTGCCCATGTTGTTCAATCTGCGCGCCGATCCGTTTGAGCGTGCGACGGAATCGATGAATTATAATCGCTGGCGGGTGAAGCGTGCTTTTGCCTTGGTGCCGGCGTAGGCTTATGTCGGACGCTTCCTGGAAAGCTTCAAGGATTTCCCGCCGCGTCAACGGCCAGGCAGTTTCAGCCTGGGCGATGCGATGGAGCGCCTCCGCCGCGGTTCGGCGAATTAAGCCAAGCAGCGTGATTGAAAGACGCTCTCTGGCAGCGCTGCTTTTGGCGCTGCCGGTCGCCGCACAGGCGCAAGGTGCGGACCCTTTGCCTTCCTGGCGCGAAGGTCCGCGCAAGCGCGCTTTGCTTGAATTTGTCGCCGCCGTCACCCGCGAAGGCAGCGCGGATCATGTCCCGCCTGCCGAACGCGTTGCAGTGTTTGATAATGACGGTGTTAGCGCCGGAGTAAAACTGACCCATGTGCCGTTTGAAATCTGACCCAGGCTTATGTTGCCCCTGTCATGTGGATGGGGGTCTTTATGCTTATGGGAGAAATGGCATTGGAGATCCGTCTATTGGCCAAACGAGGCAAAGGTTTGCGCGCGATAGCGCGAGAAGTTGGGGTATCGCGCAACACGGTGCGGCGCTACCTGCGCGATAGTGATGCGGATCGCTATCGCCCGCGGCCGCGGCGTTCAGGCAAACTAGCAGCGTTTGATGACTACATCGCCAAGCGACTTGCGGAGGCAGCGCCCGACCGGCTTGCTGGGAAGGTATTGCTGCGAGAACTTCGAGAGCGCGGCTATACTGGCGGCTACACCATCCTCAAGGCCCATCTGATGCGGCAGCGCCCTTTGGTGGTTGCGGCGCCTGTGGTGCGGTTTGAGACGGCGCCGGGCGAGCAGATGCAAGTGGACTGGGCGGTGATCCGGCGTGGCGCGGATCGGCTATCGGTATTTGTGGCAACGCTGGGATGGAGCCGGGCGGCATATATTGAATTCGTCGGCGATGAGCGGCTGGAGACGCTGCTGTCCTGCCATGAACATGCTTTTTTGGCGTTTGGCGGCGTGCCGCGGGAAGTGCTGTACGACAATACGCGCACCATGGTGCATGAACGTGACCGCTATGGCCATGGGCAGCACCGCTTTCATGCTGGCTTTCTAGATTTTGCGCGGCATTGCGGCTTTCGCCCTCGGCTCTGCCGCCCATATCCCGCGCAGAGCAAGGGCAAAGTGGAGCGGTTTATCCGCTATTTGCGCGGCAATTTCTGGCTGCCTTTGGCAAGCCGTATGGCGGCCGAGGGCCTAGTCGTGGATGCGGCGGCGGCGAACCTCGCCGCCGGGCGTTGGTTGCGGGAAGTGGCGAATGCCAGGCGGCACGCCACCACTGGTGAGATACCTGCGGATCGGCTGGAGTTGGAACGCCCCGAGCTTGGCCCGATCCCGCCACCCTATGGCGGCCAGGCCAGAGTGGCTATGGCAGCAGCTTCCTTGCCATTGCTGCGCCCGCTGGTCGGGCTGCAGCACCCGCTGGCATTATACGACACGCTATTCCCGACGGCGCTGAGCCTGGATGCTGCGCCATGAGCGAACTGCAACATGCGCGGATTGCCGAACTCTGTTCGGAATTGCACTTGGCGGCGGTGCCTGATCTTTACCTTGCGACTGCTCAGGCGGCAGCGGCACGGGATGCCTCATTCAGTGACTTCCTTGAGGATACGCTGAAGGGTGAGAGGGAAACGCGCCGTGCAAGGGCGCGGGAGATGTTTGTCCGCACGGCAGGCTTTCCGGCGATTAAGACGCTGGATGGCTATGATTTCGGCTTTGCCTCCGGCGCCCCGCGTCAGCAAATCACGGAATTGGCCAGCCTGGCCTTTGTTGAGCGGGCGGAGAATGTCGTCATGCTCGGGCCATCGGGCGTGGGCAAGACGCTTCTGGCCATTGCGCTTGGCTATCTGGCGACACAACGCGGTTGGAAGGTTCGCTTTACCACTGCGGCGGACCTTGTGTTGCTGTTGGAGACAGCACAGCGCCAGGGCCGCTTGAAGGAAGTGTTACACCGGGCGGTGAATACCTACCGACTGCTGATCATTGACGAGATCGGCTATCTGCCGATGGGCCGAGAACAGGCCAATCTATTCTTTCAGGTAGTGAGCAAGCGCTATGAGCGTGGCGCCATGATCCTCACCTCGAACCTTACTTTCGGCAGCTGGGACCAGGCCTTTGCGGGGGAGCCGGTGCTGACAGCCGCCATGCTGGACCGCCTGCTGCACCATGCGACCGTGGTTCAGATCAGCGGCGAGAGTTACCGGCTGAAGGATAAACGACGCGCAGGCGTCATGGACAAAAGGCATGGAGGATGAGGGAAGATACCCTGGGATGGGGCTAGCCCCATCCCAGGGTAATGGGTGGGTCAGGTTTCAACCGGCACCAAGCCGGGAAAGTGGGTCAGATTTCAACCGGCGTTGACAACGGCACGCTATGGGTGGAACAGCCGGCCTATCCGCAGCTTATCTTCATCCTGGATCGTATCCGCAGCTTGGCGCCACAAAACCCAACCTGGCAGCAGGATGCGGTTTTTCGCGCGGCCATTGCGGGCGATCTGCACGGCGCCATGGCGGGAGGCAATGAAGGATTGATGCGTCTTGCGGGCGCTGCCATGGCTGGCAATACGCCCGAGGATTTTCAGCGCATCGCTGCAGATTGGCTCAGAGTGGCGCGGCACCCGAAATGGAACCTGCCCTATACTGCGCTGGTCTATCAGCCCATGCTGGAAGTGCTGAGCTTTCTGCGCGCATCGGGCTTCACGAATTTCATCGTCTCGGGCGGTGGCGTTGAATTCGTGCGCGCCTTTTCTGAAGACACCTACGGCATTCCGCCGCAGCATGTTGTCGGTTCAAGCTTTGCGCTGAAGGTGACGGAAGATGCCGGGCGACTGATGTTGCTGCGCGAACCGCGCGTGGATTTCATTGATGATGGCCCGGGCAAGCCGATTGGCATTGCGCGCCATATTGGCCGGCGCCCGATTGCGGCCTTTGGCAATTCGGATGGCGATTTTGAGATGCTGCGCTACACCACGGAAGGTGCGGGGCAGCGCTTCGGCATGATCATTCGTCATGACGATGCGGCGCGCGAATTTGCCTATGATCGGGAAAGTCATATCGGGCGCCTCGCGCGCGCTTTGGATGAAGCGCCCGCGCGGGGCTGGCAGGTGGCGTCAATGCAAGATGATTGGGCGCGGGTATTTGAATAAACCCTGCTGCCTTCAAAACCGCCTGAGCAGCCGATCAATATAATCCAACTCCACCGGCGCGCGTTCGCGTTCTGCGCCGCGACGGCGGAGTTCCTGTTGCAATTGATGGGACCGCAGGCGTTCCGCTTCGCCTGGCACCAGCGTATCGCCGGCATTATCCTGCGCTGACCCACCGGTTTCGCGGCGGTCCCGCCCCAACGGATCGCGGCCTTGGCCGAGCTGGTTTTGCTGGTCCTGCCCCTCACCGCCCTGTTGGCCGCCGGCCATTTCTTCGCCCTCACCTTCGCCTTCCCCTTCGCCGGGTTGCGGTGGGCCGAATTGGCGCTGCATGCGTTGCGACATTTGCCGTCCGCCTTCGGTCAAAGCGCGAATGGCCTGCTGCTGCGCGCCGCGCGGGTCTCGCCCTTCGGCTAAAGCCTCCGCCGCGTCGCGCATGGCGCGATCAGCCTCGCCCAAGGGGGCTGGTACATCGCCGGTCAATTCGCCGAACTGCTGCATCAATTCACCAAGTGCGCGGCGCAAAGCGCGTTGCGTGCGCGCATCACGTGCCGCTTCGTCGCGCGCTTCGGGGGTTTGCGGGCGCGGCGGTGGCGGGCGGCGCGTATCGCCACGGCTGATGTCCTGTTCGCCGCTGCGGCGATGCGCGCGGTCCAGCATTTCGGCTTCTCGGCGCACCATGTCCTGCAGCGCGCCCATTTGCTGCTGGCCGCGTTGGCGCTGTTGGCGCTGGCGATCCTCAGCCCGGCTGGTGCGGCCTTCTTCCAGGGCTTGCAGCATTTCCTCAAGCTCGGCCATTTCGCGTTCGGCATCTTCCTGCCGGCCATCGCGTGCGGCTTCTTCCAGGCGGCGGGTGCGGCGTTCCAATTCGCGGCGATCAAACACACGCTGCTGCGGATCATAGGACAGCGCTTCGTTGTTTTCGCGCTGCATGCGTTCAGCGAGCGCTTCCAGATGGCGGCGAATGGCTTCGCGCAATTCCTGAATGCGGCGCTGCAACTCGGCACGCTCCTCAGGGCTGCGTTCAGCACCTTCTCGGCGGGCTTCTTCCAAAGCCTCACGCAAGGCCTCACGCGCCTGGTTCAAGGCGCGCGCGGTGCGGTCCGTGCGGCCTTCTTCCAAAGCCACCGCCACATCCCATAAAATCTGCTGAACTTCCGGCACGGCTTCATCACGCTTATCGCGCGTCAGCCGATGCCGGGCAGAACGCAGCGTCAGGAACATGCCCGGGTCATGTTCGAAGGCTTCAGGCGCATTGCTGATGCGGTCCAATTCGCGCCGCGCGGGGTCGCGCGCCCCGGGGTCAAGCGACAGCGCGCGCCGGAGTGCGATCAATTGCTGCGCGACAGGGTGTGAAAAGCGCCGTTCCGGCAGCACCAGAAACGCGCCTTTAGATTTGCCTTCCTGTTCCGCGCCATCACGCGCGAAAAGCCGCGCTTCAACTTCCAGCCCGGCCCAAGGATGCGCCGAAAAATCATGCTGCGCCGCGCCCTGCGCCTGGCTCGGCGCGCCGCCCGGCAAGGGGATATCCTGCGTCACCGGCGGGGCAGATGGCCTTTGTTTCAGGCGCAATTCCAGGCGCAGTGCCGCCAAGCCCCAATCATCCTCAGCCTTCCAGGGCAGGCGTAAACCCAAACCACGCCCGGCGCGGGCAGGCGCGGGGTCCCAAGCCACCAATGGCGGCGCATCCGGCGTCAGTGTCAGCGCCCATTGCGCCACATCGCGCCCATCGCGCCTCAGCACCAAGGCGCCGCCTTCGGTCAAAGGCAGTTCCAGCGCATGGCTTTGGGCATCCATGCGCGCAAAGGCATGGGCAGCGCTGCCCAGGCGCAATTCCGGCGGGCTGGCGCTGATGGACAATACCATATGCAGCCGGCTACCCGCAGGCACTGCCACGGCGCCACCTTCAGCCTTCAGGAATTGCGGCGGTGCGCCGGTATAGGCGGGCGGCGTGACCCAGGCTTCAAACCGCGCCGCCAAGGCCGTTGGCGCGGCACCCGGTTCGGCAAAGGGAGGCACCAGGGCAGCGAGCAAGCGTTCCGGCGCTTCCAGCCCGGCCATGCCAAGCCCAGCCACCAGCGCGACCAGCACGGCTGCGCGGAAGGCGCGCGGGTCACGCGCTGCCAAGCCGGGGGAAGGCCGCGCCACGCGCAACTGCCCAAGTTTTGCCGCCGCGCGGTCCCGATGCGCCTGCCACAACGCCTGCGTGATGGGGTCATCGCCGGCGGGGCGATCCGCCAGCACAGCGAGCGGGCGATGCGCCAGGCCAGAATCACGTTCCAACCGCCGCGCCGCGGCATCCGCTGCCGGGGCGCGCAGCCCTGATGCGGCGCGATAGCCGCAACAGCCAAGTGCCGCCGCAAAGCCGATCAGAGTCAGCAGATGCAGCGCGGGCGGTAGTGTCGGCAGCAGCCCGGTAAAGGCCAAAGCCAGAAAGGCGCCAATCACGCCAAGCGGCGGCCAAAGCGCCCGCCAGGCACCTTCCCACCACAACGCCAAACGAGAAAGGCCGAGCTTCAAGCCCAGGGCCGCAAGCCCCTGGCTTTCAGGCGGCGCTTTCCCCGGCGTTTGGCTCATTCCATCAGCCATTCCGGCACACGCTGGCCGGCATGCAAAGCCTCATAGGATTGGCGGTCCCGCACCACGGCGAAGCGCGCGCCATCCACCAAAACCTCGGCCGCCAAGGGGCGCGCGTTATAGGTGGAAGACATGGTGGCGCCGTAAGCGCCCGCATCCAGCAGCGCGACCAAGGCGCCCGGCGGCAAATCCGGCAAGGCGCGGTCGCGCGTAAAGCAATCGCTGCTTTCGCAAACTGGACCAACCACATCGGCAGGCGCGAGAGGCGCGACCAAAGCAGCGGGCGAGACCGGCAGAATACCATGCCAGGAATCATACATGGCCGGGCGCAGCAGATCATTCATCGCCGCATCCAGCACCACAAAGCGCCGTGCCGCGCCCTGCTTTTGCAGAATGACACGAGACAGCAATACCCCCGCCGGCCCGGCAATCCAGCGCCCCGGTTCCAGCATGACCGGCAGGCCCAGCGCACCAAGCTCTGCCTTGATTGCCCCAGCCAAAGCGGCGGGCGCGGGCGCAATTTCATCGCGATAGGCAATGCCAAGCCCACCGCCACAATCAATGCGTTCAATCGGCAAGCCCTGCGCGCGAATGGCGCGCACCAATTCTGCCAAGCGCGCATACGCCGCGCGATAGGCACCCATGCCGATCGTGATCTGACTGCCGATATGGGTTGCGATGCCAATCGGGCGAATGCCGGGCAGCTTTGCCATGCGCGCGTAAAGCGTCAGCGCATCATCATAAGCCACACCGAATTTGTTTTCGCTGAGGCCCGTGGTGATCTTTGCGTGGGTCTTTGCATCCACATCCGGATTGACGCGAATGGCCACCGGCGCCGTGCGCCCCATGCCGGCGGCGATTGCGGAAATCATATCAATTTCTTCAATACTTTCGGCATTGATTTGCATAATGCCTTCCGCGAGCGCCAGGCGAATTTCGCGTTCGGATTTGCCGACGCCAGAAAAGACAATGGCGCTGGCGGGAATGCCCGCCGCCCGTGCGCCGCGCAATTCGCCCTCACTCACCACATCGGCACCGAGGCCCTCACGCCCCAGCAGCGCCAGCACCGAAAGATTATCATTGGCCTTGGTGGCGAAATGTACCGTGGCGGTCAGCCCGGCATCGGCCAGGGCAGCGCGCAGCGCGCGGGCACGGCGGCGGAGCGTGCCAGCGGAATAGACCCAGGTCGGGCTGCCCACCACGTCGGCAATGCGGGCCAGAGGCACATCTTCCAGCACCAGCCCATCATGCGCATGGCGCGTGAGCTGCGGGCGCTGCGCGAGCAATTCGGCGAAGGACGGATCATTGCCCGGATCAAGGGCGGGTGCAGGGAAAGCCATGCGTCTATTTTCGGTATGCCTGCGCCTTATCGCAAGCGGTAAATCGCGTTCTGCCATCACGCGGGTGCGCTTTTCAGCGGGTTTGAGCACATGGCTGCCCCGAAATTGATCGGCATCGGTTGTTCAAATATGGCTTGGCGTGAGGCCAGGGCCAAAGCCGCCAGGCGGCTTTCTGACGCTGGCGATCGCGCGGCGCGCGAATACCGGCCAATGATTTCATTCGCCGTGATAATGCCCTAACAGGGAAAGCATGCAGCCAGACCCTATCATTCTTGGCATTGAAAGCAGTTGCGATGAAACCGCAGCGGCGGTGCTGCGTGCGGATGGCACCATCCTGGCGGAAGCAGTCTTCAGCCAACAGGCGGAACACGCGGCCTTTGGCGGCGTGGTGCCGGAAATCGCAGCGCGCGCGCATCTGCAACACCTGCCCGATCTGGTGGCTGATACCATGCGAAAGGCCGGCATCCGCCATCACGCGCTGCATGCCATAGCCGCGACCAGCGGTCCCGGCTTGATTGGTGGCCTGATCGTTGGTGCTTCCTTCGGCAAGGGGGTGGCTTTGGCGCATGGCCTGCCCTTCCTGGCGATCAACCATCTGGAAGCGCATGCGCTGACGGTGCGGTTGCCTGGGCTGATGCCGGATGGGCCGCCTGAGTTTCCCTATCTGCTGCTGCTGCTCTCAGGTGGCCATTGCCAATGCGTGGAGGTCCGGGGCCTCGGGCAATATCGCCGCCTTGGAACCACCTTGGATGATGCGGTGGGGGAAGCCTTCGACAAATCTGCGAAACTGCTTGGCCTGCCCTGGCCCGGCGGGCCGCATCTGGAACGCCTGGCGTCAGGGGGCGATGCGGCGGCCATCACCTTGCCGAGACCCTTGCTCGGGCGGCCGGGATGCGATTTTTCCTTCTCGGGTCTCAAAACCGCGGTGGCGCGGGCAGTGGCGGCCGGACAGGCGCGGCCAGCCGATATCGCGGCGGCTTTCCAGGCTTCAGTGGCCGCCGTGCTGGCTGATCGCGCATCCCATGCACTGGATATGGCGCGCAGTATGACGGCGCTGGTGGTGGCGGGGGGTGTAGCGGCCAACACAGCCATCCGCACGGCACTGCGCGGCGTTGCCGATGCCAGGGGCTTGCCCATGCTGGCGCCGCCTTTGCGCTACTGCACCGACAATGCGGTGATGGTCGCCTGGGCGGGCATGGAACGCTTGCGGCTTGGTCTGACCGATTCGCTGGCGCATAACCCGCGCCCGCGCTGGCCCTTATAGGCTGGCTTTCGCCCAAAGCTCCGGCTGCAATTCTTCCTTGCGGTTCGGGAACAGCATGGCGCAGGCAAGTGTCACGCAGGCAACCGCGCCCAAAACCAGCATGGAAAGCGCAAGCGATCCTGTCGCTTCATGCAAAAAGCCAATCAGGGGTGAGGCAATCGCCGCACCCAAAAACCCGACCGTGAAGCGAATGGAATAGAGCTTCGCGCGCAAGGCGGGCGCGACATAACGCGCGGTCATCGTCTCATTCACCGTGACTTGGCCGAAGATGCAGGCAGCAACCAGCCCTGCCACGGGCAACACTACCCAGCCATCCAGGAAAGCGAGCGCAAACAAGCCCGGCACCACCAGCACCGCCAGCGGCATGAACACGGTCTTGAGCGTGTGGCGGTCAATCATGCGGCCCACGCTGAATTGCGCGACGCCGCCGCAAATGGTGGCGAGGAATGACAGCAGCCCCACAATCGGCAGCAATTCCGGGCTGCCTGCCAGGCGTTCCTGCATGAGTTTTGGGATCAGCAGCGTATAGGCATTGAACACCAAGCCTGAGACAGTCGCGATGGCGAGCAGAATAAACACCGCACGCCGCACCAAGGCGGGTGGGATCTCAGGGAAGGGCTTGCCGCCGGCCTGGATGCGCGCCGAATCAAAGGGCGGTTCGCGCCAGTAGAAGAAGCCCGCAATGATGCAAGCGATGCCAGGAATGATGAAGGCCCAGCGCCAGCCGGCATCAGCCGCGATGAAGGCAGTCAGCACGGGTGCAGTTGCCACACCCAGATTGCCGAAAACGCCATTGATGCCCATGGCACGGCCCACTTTCTCGCCTGCCGCTTCTACCAGAATGGCGGTGCCAATCGGGTGATAGATCGCGACAAAAGCCCCCATGGCGCCAAGTGTAATCGCAAGCATCATGGGTGAAGGTGCGAAGCCCGCCGCCACCATGAAGGCGCCGGACCCCATGAAGAAGGCCACCATCAAAAAGCGCCGCCCGAAGCGATCCGCGAGCCAACCCATGGGCAAAGCGCAAAGCCCGTAAATCACAAACATGGTGGTGCCGAGCGCCAGGATGGGTCCGTAATCCGGGCCAAAAATCCCGGCATCCTGCTGCACCATGGCAAGCACGGCGGTTGCCAGGATCAGCAGGCTGTAATGGGTGAAACTATGCGCGGCATTGATCAGAACCACCTGCCGTCTGGCCGCATCCATGCGCCTATCCCCCAAAATCCAGGAGTATCATGCAGGATTGGTCGGGCTTGCGCCACGGGGGGCGCGGCGGCGCAATTGGCGCAGCACATCGCGCGGGTGAAAAGCGCCAAGCGCCATACCGGCCAGGGTAAAACCCGCCATGCCGACCAGGATCATGAGGCCCGCACGCAGCACATGGCCAAGCCCGGGCAGGACCAAGCCAAGGGCAAATACCACTGCGGCCATGATGACACTCGCCAGCACGAGGCGCGGGAGCACGCGCCGGCAGCGCCGGTCCAGTACCAAATGTCCGCGCCGCACCAAAAGCCAGGCAAGCAAGCCGCCATTCACCCAGGCCGCGATACTGGTCGCGAGTGCCACGCCGACATGCCCCAGCACATTCATGAAGGCTAGGTTGAGCGCCAGATTGACCGTGACGGACAAAATCCCGATCCGAACGGGGGCGGAGGTATCGCCGCGCGCGAAAAACGCCGGCGCAAAAACCTTGACCAGTACAAAGGCCGGCAGGCCGGCGGCATAGGCCACCAAAGCCCAAGCCGAGGCGCTACTCGCCGCCGCATCAAAAGCGCCGCGCTGGAACAGAGCCGCGATGATCGGCCCCGCCGCCACCGCAAGCCCCGCCGCGCAAGGCAGCGTCAGCAGCACCGCCAATTCAATGCCGCGATTGAGCGCACGATGCGCGGAGAGCTTTTCGCCGAGCCGCAAATGCCGCGAGAGGAGCGGCAGAAGCGCCGTGCCAAGTGCCGCACCAATCACGCCAAGCGGCAGCTGCGCCACGCGGTCTGCGTAATATAGGTAAGAAACCGAACCACTCACCAGAAAAGACGCAATGATCACATCCACCGCCAGATTGATTTGCGTGACCCCCGCCCCCAGCACGCCAGGCACCATGCGGCGCAGCACTTGCCGAATGGGTGGCGTGAGTGCCGGGCGGCGATAAAGGCGCAGCGCCATCCCCGCCTGCCGCGCCGCAACCCATACCATCGCAAGCTGCACGACACCGGCGCCAAAAACGCCCCAGGCCAGGGCATGGCCAGGTGTCGGCAAATAGGGCGTGAGGCCAACCAATGCCGCCATCAACAGCAAGTTGAAGAACACCGGCGCGGCCGCAGCAGCGGCGAAGCGATCCAGGCTGTTCAGTACGCCTGAGATCAGCGCCGTCAGGCAGATCAGCGGCATGTAGAAAAACGTGATGCGCGTCAGTTCAACGGCGAGCGCGAATTTCCCTGGATTGGCGGCAAAGCCCGGCGCCAGCACGCCGATCAGCTGCGGCATGAAGATCAGCGCTATCATCGTCAACAGTGATAGCCACAGCATCATCAGCGTGCCCATGCGTTCCGCCATGTCGCGCGCCGCGGCACGGCCCTCGGCGGCCAGAATGCCGGCAAAGGCGGGCACAAAGGCGGCATTGAAGGCGCCCTCGCCAAACAGGCGCCGGAATAGATTAGGCAGTTTTAGCGCCACAAAAAATGCATCCGCGACCGGCCCCGCCCCAAGGCGGGAGGCAATGAGCATGTCCCTGGCGAAGCCAAGAATACGGCTCGCCATGGTCCAGCTTCCAACGGTCAATACGGATCGCAGCATGGTCAGCGGTTTAGGCGCGGGCGGGGCGAAGCGGAAGGGCGCTTGTTCTCTGGCCCCAGGGCGCCTAGGTGAAGGGTCTGTCCCCGGCATTCATGCCGATCCCTTCCGCGAGTAACCACGCGATACCAAGATGACCGATACGACCGACCCCAACGCCCCCCAAACGGCGGCGCAAGAACCCGCCCCCGAAGCCCCTGCCATGAGCGCCGAAGACCGGCTTGTGATGCTGGCGCAGGAAATGGAGATGCTGCGCGACAAATGGCTGCGCTCAGAAGCTGAGATGCAGAATTTGCGCAGCCGCACCCAGCGCGAGGTGGCCGATGCGCGCGCCTATGCCACGCAGAAATTCGCGAGCGATGTGGCGGAAGCGGCTGAGAACCTGCGCCGTGGCATTGAAGCCCTGCCGCCCGCTGCCGAGGATGAACCCGATCTGCTGACCAAGCTCCGCGCCGGGTTTGAGGGGGTGGAGCGGTCCTTCCTGGGGATCCTTGAGCGTAATGGCGTGCAGCGCCACGACCCCAAGGGCCAGCCCTTTGATCCGGAAAAGCACCAGGCGATGGCGGAGCAACCGGCACCGGAAGGTGTCGCACCTGGCACCGTGATCCATGGCTGGACTTCGGCTTGGACGCTGAATGGCCGGCTGCTGAAGCCCGCCATGGTGGTGGTGGCGAAGGCTGAGGGGTGATGGTGCTGGGGCGCTTTGCCTCAGCCCCTACAACAACGACGTCTCCGCCAATTCAATCGCGCGGCCAAGATCAACGCTGAGCAAGCGCGACACGCCGCGTTCCTGCATCGTCACGCCATAAAGCCGGTGCATCCGGCCCATGGTGAGCGGATGGTGTGTCACGATCAGGAAGCGCGTGCCGCTTTCAGCGGCCATGGCGTCCAGCAAATCGCATAGCCGTTCCACATTCGCATCATCCAAAGGCGCGTCCACTTCGTCCAACACACAGACGGGTGCTGGCTGGCAGCGGAAGACCGCGAAGATCAGCGAAAGCGCCGTCAGCGCCTGTTCGCCGCCCGATAGCAGCGAAAGTGTGGATAGCTTCTTGCCCGGCGGTTCGGCGTAAATCTCAAGCCCGGCTTCCAAGGGATCATCGGAACCCACCAAAGCCAGATGCGCGCGGCCACCGCCGAATAACCGCGTGAACAGGCTGCGGAATTCGCTATCCACACGGTCAAATACTTCGCGCAGACGCTCACGCCCTTCGCGATTCAAATGGCCGATAGAACCGCGCAGCTTGGCGACGGCGTTCATCACCTCATCACGGTCATGCGTGATTTGGCTGATGCGTTCTTCAATCTCGGTGATCTCAATCTCGGCGCGCAGATTGACCGGACCCATTTCGTCGCGTTCACGCACCAGGCGTTCAACCTTGCGCCGCGCCTTGTCTTCCGCAACGTCAGAAAGTTCCTCAGGCGCGGGCGGCAATTCCGCGCCCTCCCCCAGTCTTTCAGCGATGCGCGCGGCCACGGCGGCTGAGGCGATTTCCGCCGCTTCTGTCGCGGCTTGGGCGCGCACCTGTTCCTCTCGCGCCAACGCAAAACCCGTATCAGCACCGCGGCGCGCCTGGCTGCTTTCACTCACGCGCCGTTCAGCGGCGGCAAGGGCGGCGGCGGCGGTCGCGTGGGCTTCGCTTGCTTGTTCCAACAAACGCGCGGCTTCGGCGCGGCGGAGCGCCGCAGCTTCAGGGGCATCGGCCAGCGCATCACGCTCAGCTTCCGCTTCCGCATCGCGCCGGCGCAAATCAGCAAGACGGGCCGAGGCATCTTCCGCCCGGGCAGCCCAAAGGCTCGCTTCATTGGCAAGGCTTGCGCGGCGCGCGGTGATGGAACCCGCTTCAGCCGCCAAGGCGCCCTGCGCATCACGCGAAGCGGCTTCAAATGCGCGTTGTTCCATGAGCTTGGCGCGGGTGGCTTCAACCATCTCACGCAGCTCTGCCAGATCGGGGGCGGCTTCGCGCGCTTCTATTGCATGGGCGCGGGTCGCTTCCGCTTCGGCCAATTCCGCGCCGATGCGCCCCAATTGCGGGGTAAGGGCAGCGAGGCGGTTTTCGACCTCAGAAGCACGGTTCAGCAGTGCCGATTGAGACTGGCGTGCTTCCGCCAGCGCCAATTCAGCGCGCCGACGCGCGTCACGTGCTGTTGCCTCGGCTTGATGCGCTGCGGCGCCAGCGCTGGCCGCGGCCTGTTCCGCCTGGCGCAGCAAAGCGACATCGGGGCGGGCGGTGAAAAGCGCCTCGGCTTCCAGGCGTGCGGCATCGGCCTCCGCACGGTCTTCAGCCAGGCGCGCCAGCTGCGGTTCAAGGGCGGCCATGCGGCTTTCGGCACGCGCATCGCGTGCAGCCAATTCACCTTCCGCACGGCGTGCGGCAGATGCTGCAACTTCGGCGGCGCTGCGGGCATTGCGTGCGGCCGCTTCGGCGCTGGCGGCTTCCGCTTCGGCGGCTTCGGCGGCGATGCGCTGGGCTTCCGCTTCCGCCGCAGTGACTTCGGCCTGATCCAGCCGCGCTTCGGCAGCGCGCAGCGCATTGCGCTGGGCAAGGCGGACGGCACCCGGTGTGGGGGCGCCGGCCTGATGCGTATGGCCATCCCAGCGCCAGACCGCGCCTTCTTCCGTCACCAAAGCCTGACCAGGGCGCAGCCCCGCTTGCAAAGCGGCACCATCCATGCCGCGCGCGAGCAAGCCCACTTGCGACAATGCGCGCGCCAAGGCCGCCGGCGCTTCCACGAGGCGGGAAAGCGGCACTGCGCCATCGGGCAAGGCTTGCGCCACTGACAAGGGCGGCAAGTTGCGCCAATGCCGCGCGGCAGCGGCATCAGCGGGACTTTCCAAAGCCTCACCCAGCGCCGCACCAAGGGCGGCTTCCAGGCCGGGTGGCACACGCACCTCATCAAGAATGGGTTGGGCGGAAGCCGTGCCGCGCGCCTCCAAAACCTCGGTCAGCGCGGCCACTTCGGCAGCGATGCGTGCGCGTGCAGCACCTGCTTCGGCGGCGTTACGGCGCGCCTGCACCAAGGCTTCAGACGCCGTGGCACGCGCCGCTTCCGATTCACTCAGGCGTGTCGCGCTTTCGATCAAAGTCGTTTCAGCCAAGCGCGCGGAAGACAGCGCCGCATTGCGCTGCATTTCAGGAATGCGTTCGGCCAGCGCGGCGTCACGTTCGGCGGACAGCGCCGCATATTGCGCGACAATGCGGCGATGCCGTTCATCAGCGGCATGCAGCGCGGCCTGGCGGCGCGTGGCTTCGGCGCTGGCTTCTTCCGCACTGCGGCGCGCTTCGGCGTGCTGCGCAACGGCTTCGCCGCGCTTCGCTTCCGCCTGTTCCAAAGCCTCACGCGCGGCGGAGAAAGCTGCTTCGGCATCGGTCACGCGCTGCGCGGCGGCGTCCTTTTCCGCATCCGATACCGCACGGGCGGTGGCGGCTTCATGATCGGCAGTCAGCGCCGCATGGGCTTCCCGCGCGCGGCGCAGCCGGGTTTCAGCAGCGGCCAATTCTGCTTCAGCGGCCTGCAATTGCGCGGCACCGGCGGCGGCGGCTTCGGTTGCCTGATTGGCCGCGCGTTCCGCTTCGCGCACGGCTTCGTTGGCGTCGGCCAGGGTGTTGGCGGCGGCTTCACGCCGCGCGGGCAGCGCCGCTTCGCGTTCAACCAGGTTTGCATCTTCTGCCGTGATGCGCGCCCGCGCCGCATCGGCATCTTCAGCCACAGCCTCGGCATGCGACAAATCCTGGCGGAGTTCGGCCAAGCGCGCTTCCGCGGCTTCAAGCGCGGCGCGGGCGCGGCTTTCTTCCGCTTCCATGCCTTCCGCTTCAACGCGGCGGCGTTCGAGCGCTGTGCGTGCCAGGGCTTCATCGGCGCGCGGTGCGGCAAGGCCCTGTTCGGCTTCATGCAGCGCAATCGCCGCCGCTTCGGCTTCCTGTTCTGCGGCGCTGGTGGCAGCCCGCGCCGCAGCCAGCGCGATTGCAGCGGCAGAAAGCGCGGTATTGGCGCGCGCGGCCAGCAGCGCCAGCCATTCGCCTTCCGCCTGCCGCACAAGGCCCGAGATATTGCGATAGCGATTGGCCTGGCGCGCCTGACGTTGCAGCCCCTGGCGCTGCGCATCCAATTGGCCGAGCAAATCTTCTGCGCGCGACAGATTGGTTTCCGCCTGCCGCAGCTTCAATTCCGCTTCGTGGCGGCGCGCACGCAGCCCGGCAATGCCGGCGGCTTCTTCCAAAACGCCACGCCTGTCATCGGGCTTGGCCTGGATCAGCGCCGCTACCCGGCCCTGGCTGACAAGTGCTGAGGACCTTGCGCCGGAACCGATATCGGCAAACATGGTCTGCACATCGCGCGCGCGCAATTCCTTGCCATTGACGCGGAAATTGCTGCCCTCACCACGCGAAATCCGGCGCGTCACTTCCAATTCGGCGATATCATTATTGGGTGCCGGCGCCAGCCCCGCCGCATCTTCCAGAAACAGCATCACTTCCGCGACATTGCGCCCGGCACGCGTCGCGGTGCCGGCGAAGATCACATCATCCATTTCGCCGCCGCGCATGGCCTTGGGTGATGTTTCGCCCATTGCCCAGCGCAAAGCTTCAACAACATTGGATTTGCCGCAGCCATTGGGCCCGACAATGCCTGTCAGGCCGGGCAGCACTTCAACCGTTGTGGCCTCAGCGAAGGATTTGAAACCAGCGATGCGGATGCGCGACAGTTTCGCATTCTGCGCGGCGCGGGCTTGTTCTTCGCTGCGTGCCGCTTCAGCTTCAGGGGTGCTGACTTCGGCTTCGGTCTCGGGCGGGATCACTTGGTCCGTCATCGCGGCGTTGCCTCCCGCACCGCAGCTTCGAAGCGTTCAAAGGGAATCGCGCCTGGCAGTTTTTGCGTGCCGATGATGAAGGTTGGCGTGGCGCTGACCTGATGTTCGGCCTCACCCTTTTGGCGCGCTTCCAGAATGGCGCGCGCCAAGGCGTCATCTGCCCAGGCAGCGTTGAAGGTATCGGTGCTCATGCCCGCCATGGCGGCGATTTTGCCGATCTCTGCCTTGTGATCCACGCCGCGCGCATAGGCCCAGCGATCCTGTGTTGCGAATAGCGCGGAGATGAAGGGTTCATAGCGTTCGGGCGGGAAGCTGCGCGCCACGGCATGGGCACGGAGCGAAACCTGATCCAGCGGGAAATCGCGGAACACCATGCGCACGCGCCCGGCTTCCACCAATTCGCGCTTTACGCGTGGCCAGATATCGCGGTGGAAGGCGCCGCAATGGCTGCAGGTGAGCGAGAAATATTCAATCGCCGTCACCGGCGCATCGGCACGGCCAAGGCTGCGTTCGGCAAGCCTTGGGTCATCGGATTGGGCTTGCAGCGCGGGTGCGGCCACAACCATGGCGGGGGGCAGCAAAAGCAAAGCGCGACGGTCGAGCATCAATTTCTCTCCTCCGGAACCGGGGCGCCTTTTCGGGGGGAAGCGACCGGGCCGATTTGGGCTTGGGGAGCGATTCGGCCCTTTTCAGCCCTGTTTTCGATAGACGCCACGCGCCAATCTTTCCAGCGCTTCGCGCAAATCCCCTGTGGGTAACCCCTCCAAAGCGGTCGCGACTCGGGCCGGCAGCTTCACGGGGCGGGGTGGCAGGGCTGGCGCAGTGGTCTTTCGGGCTGGGGCCGCGCCCTGAACGAAGCGGAGTTGTTCCACGGCCACGCGCCCCAAGCCACCATTGATCCGCGCCATGAGTTCCGGCGCCAAATGACTGAGCTCCATGGCAATAGGGCCGGAACAGGCGATGGTCAGGCTGCCGGACGTCAAGCGCAGCGGCTGGGTCACACCGGCCAAGGCCGGGCCGACCAGCGCCGGCCAATCCGCCATGATTTGCGCGGCCGCGGGGCTCTTGCGTTTGAAGGCCGGGCGCGTCAGGGCTGGAATCAGGGCGCCGAGGGGTCTAGGCCCGCCGAAGAACCGCCTTTCCTCCTCATCCCGGGACATGCCGTGAAACCCCCTTCCGCCAATGATCTGCTGCACTGGTATGACAGGCACCGCCGAACCTTGCCATGGCGCGCGGCGCCGGGGCAGCGGGCGGAACCCTATCACGTCTGGCTTTCCGAAATCATGTTGCAACAGACAACCGTGGCAACGGTAGGGCCGCGCTTTTCACGTTTTCTGGCGCGCTTCCCCAATTTGCCCGCTTTGGCTGAGGCGCCCTGGGGGGATGTGGCGGCGGAATGGGCCGGGCTTGGCTATTACGCGCGGGCGCGCAACCTGCATGCGGCGGCGCGGCAAATTCAGGCTTTGGGTGGCTTTCCTGAAACGCGGGAAGGCTTGGCCACCCTGCCCGGCATAGGCCCCTATACCGCTGCCGCCATCGCCGCCATTGCCTTCAATGCGCCCGTGGTGCCGCTGGATGGCAATGTGGAGCGCGTCACCGCGCGGATTTTCGCGGTGGAGGAAGCGCTGCCCGCCGCCAAGCCAAGGCTTGATGCGCTGGCGCAGGGTTTTCTGGCCGATAAGGCCGCCCGCGCCCGGCCTGGCGATTTTACTCAGGCTTTGTTTGATCTGGGGGCGGGGATTTGCACGCCGCGCAAACCTGCCTGTGCGCTTTGTCCCTGGCAGAAACCTTGCCAAGCGCGAAAACTTGGCCTGACGGAAGCGCTGCCGCGCAAGGCGCCAAAGCCCGAACGCCCAACGCGCCATGGCGTGCATTTCCTGCTGATGGATGCGGAAGGCCTGGTTTGGCTAAGGCGGCGCCCTCCGCGCGGGCTTTTGGGGGGGATGCTGGAAATCCCCGGTACGTTTTGGCGAGAGGCTGTTTGGACGGAGGCCGAGGCGCTGGCGCAAGCGCCGCTGGCGCTGGATTGGCAGCCAGTGGCGGGTGAGGCGCGGCATGTCTTCACGCATTTCGCGCTGACGATGCGGCTGTACCGTGGGCGGCTATCGGCGCGGGCAAAACGGCCTGAAGGGGAATGGCTGACGCCCGCGGAAGCGGCGCAGTCCCTGCCGAGTGTCATGCGGAAATTACTGGTGCTGGCTGGGCTTTCCTGAAGTTTCAGCCGCCCGCGATCTCTGCGCGCAATTCATCCAATACGCGCAGGCCACCGGCCTTGGCCTCCACATGCCAGAACAGCCAACCATTGCAGGAAGGCACTTCCTGGACCGCCGCCCCCACTTGGTGAATGGACCCGGCGGCCTTGCCGCAACGTAGCGTGCCGTCGGCGCCCACTTCAGCCCGCCAGCGGCGGCGCGCATCGGTCAGCACGCTGCCCGCCGGCACCAGCCCGCGTTCCACCAGATTGCCGAAGGGAATGCGTGGCTGTTCACGCCGCGATGGCAGGGCGAGCGCAGCTGATTCCGGCATGGGCTCCACCGCCGCCAACCGGGCGCGGGCGCCCTTGGCGTAGCGTTCTTCGCGTTCAATGCCGATGAAGCGCCGGCCCAGGCGTTTCGCGACCGCCGCCGTGGTGCCGGAACCAAGGAAGGGGTCTAGCACCACCTCTCCCGGCTGGGTGCAGGACAGGATCACGCGATGCAGCAGCGCTTCGGGCTTTTGTGTTGGGTGCAGCTTATCGCCATTTTCATCGCGCAGGCGTTCTCCGCCGGTGCAAAGCGGGATGAACCAGTCGCTCCGCATCTGCACATCATCATTCAGCGTCTTCATGGCGGCGTAGTTGAAGCGGTATTTGGAGTCCTGCCCATGCGCGGCCCAGATCAAGGTTTCATGCGCATTGGTGAAACGCCGGCCGCGGAAATTCGGCATGGGATTGGCCTTGCGCCAGATCACATCATTCAGGATCCAAAAACCGAGATCCTGCAACGCGACCCCCAGGCGGAAGACATTGTGGTAGGCACCCATCACCCAAATCGTGCCATCCTTGCGCAAGACGCGGCGGCATTCGGTCAGCCAGGCGCGGGTGAAGGCGTCATAGGCGGCCAGATCGGGAAAGCGATCCCAGGCGTCATCCACGCCGTCAACAATGCTTTCATCCGGGCGGCGCAATTCGCCCTTCAGTTGCAGATTATAGGGCGGGTCAGCAAAAATTGCATGCACGCTCGCTGGCGGCAGGCGGCGCAGCATGGCAATCGAATCCCCGACCAGAACCTGGTCCAAGAGCAGCTCTAGCTGCGTTCCCACCGTGAAATCCCTTGTTGATCACGCAAGAATCGCGCGCCCGAGCAGCCCGGTCAAGTCAGTTTCAGAACGGCCTGGTCCACCGGGCCAAAGCCGCGCCGGTGATGGGGGGATGGGCCGAGCCGCGCCAAGGCTTCCCGATGCGCCGCCGTTGGGTAGCCGGCATGGCGCGCAAAGCCGTAAGCCGGCCAACGCGGATCGAGCCGCCGCATCGCCCGATCCCGCAGCACCTTGGCGATGATGGAGGCGCCAGCGATGGAAAAGCTGAGCCCATCGCCGCCCACCACGCAGCGCACTGGGCAGGCCAAGGGCGGCGGCTGATTGCCATCCACCAAGGCATGATCCGGGGGATTGGGCAGCTTCGCCACCGCGCGGCGCATGGCCAGATGCGTGGCGCGGAGGATATTGACCCGCCCGATCTCGGTAGCTGAGGCAGCGCCGATGCCGATTTCAACCAGCCCTTGGGCTTGAGCGTCGCGGAGCGCGGCAAAGGCAGCATCCCGCGCCGCTTCCTTGAGCTTTTTGGAATCCTGTAACAAGGCCGCAAGGCTTTTGGGGGGTGGGGCCAGGAACACCAGCGCCGCCGCCAAAACTGGGCCAGCCAAAGGGCCGCGCCCGGCCTCATCCACCCCTGCCACACGGCCCTCAAGCGCCAATTCCAGGCTGAAATCGGGCCGCGTCATCATGCTTTGGCGCGCGGCAGCAAAAGCCAGCCTGCCAGCCCCAACACCAGACTAGCCGCCAAGACGGCGAAGCCGGCGCGATAGGCGGCCTCGGGCCGCGTCAATTCATCCATGGGGAAGAAGCCGATCACGAGGCCCACCAGCAAGGGCAGTAGGGAAGACCCCAGAACCTGCGCCATATTCACCGTGCTGGCGCCACGCCCGACCAGGTGGTCCGGGAAAAGCATACGCGCCTCCGTCACCAGCAGCACAGGGTAGCTGGAAAACAGCACCAGCCCGACCAGGAGGGCAAGCGCGATTGGCAAGGGTGGCGCTGGCCAGACCGCGAGGATTACCAGCATGGCCGCCGAAAGTGCCGCGCCAGCGCTGATCATGGCGCTGCGGCGGAAAAAGCGCCGCTCCAAAGGCCCCACCAGCAAAAGCCCAATGGGCATGGCAAGCCCCATCGCGGCAAGCGCCAGCCCGCGTTCATTGGCGTTCAACCCATGCACATCGGCGAAATAGGGCCCGGCCCAAAGGCCGATCACTGTGGCGGCGGCGGCATAAGCCACCAGATGCAAGGAAAGCACCCGCGGCAAGCCTGGCAGACGCCAGATGGAAAACTGGCCGCGTAGCGCCGCCTTCAGGCTTTCTGGCTTGCGTACGGGGGCGGGCTTATCCGGCGGATCATTCTGTACCAGGCGCCACCACGCCAGCGCGGCAAGCCCTGTCAGCAGGGCTGAAATCAGAAAGGCTTCCCGCCAGCCGAGCCAACCGGCCAGCCAGGCCAGCGGCGCGCCCGCCAGCAAAATCCCCATCTGTGAAAAGGCAAATACCCGCGAAAGCGCGAGCGTCATCTGCCCCCCGCCATACCAGCGCGCGCAAAGCACCACAGCCGACATGAAGGACGCCGCAGAGCCAATGCCGATCAGTGCGCGCGCGACAAGCAGCGTGGTGCCATCCGTCGCAAAGGCTTGCAGCGTGAGGCCCAGCACGGCAATGCCGCTCAGCCCCGCCACCACGAGACGCGGCCCCAGCCGGTCCAGCGCAATGCCAACGGGAAGTTGCATCACCAAAAGCGCGGCGAAGAACATGCCATTGGCCGCCCCCAGCATGGCCGGTGAAAGCGCCAGATCGGCACTCAACTCCGGCGCAATCACGCCAAGCGCGCTGCGATGGAATTGGCTGAGCCCGGTGAGAAGCGCCAGCGCCAGCGGCAACGCCACGCTGGGGGAAAGCCGGGCCATGAAGGGGGCTTTGGCCTATTCCGCCTTGGCGCCGGATTGGCGGACGGCTTCGCGCCAGCGCTGGCTTTCGCCGGCGACAAAACCAGGCAATTCGGCGCGCGGGATGGGCATAGGGTCAAAGGCGCGTTCCGTGAAAAGCCGCGCCATTTCAGGGCTGGCGAGGGCCTTGGCGGTTTCAGCCTCAATCCGTGCCAGCGCGGCATCGGGCGTGCCGCGCAGCGCGAAAAGCCCGGTCCAATTCACCGACAGAAAGCCAGGCAGCACACTGGCAATGGGGGGCACACCGGGCAGCGCGGCATTAGGCGCGGCGGAAGCAACGCCAAGCGCCCGGATGGCGCCGCCACGGATTTGCGGCAAGGCCGTGCCAAGCCCATCGAACATCATCGGCACATTGCCGGCAACAAGGTCCGTCATGGCCGGCGCGCTGCCGCGATAGGGGATATGGGTCATCTCAGCGCCGATGGCGGCGCGAAACATCTCGCCTGTCAGATGCAACTGCGATCCGGTGCCGGAAGACGCGAAAGCGACCTGCCCGGGCCGGGAGCGGATATGGGCGATCAGCGCCGGCAGGTCAGTGAAAGGCAGGGCGCGCGGATTGACCACCAGCACATTAGGCTGTTGCGCCAGCATGGCCATTGGCAGGAAATCCGTATCCGGATCGAATGCCAGGCGCGCATAAAGCGCCTTGTTGATGCAAATCAGCGAAGCAGTCGCGACCAGAAGGGCGTGGCCATCCGCATCAGACCTGGCAAAAGCCTCACCCGCCAAGGTCCCGCCAGCGCCGCCGCGATTGTCAATCACGACCGGCTGGCCAAGCGCGGCGGACAGCCTTTCGCCCAGCGCGCGGGCCAGAATATCGGTGGTACCGCCAGCGGCGAAGGGCACAAAAATACGGATTGGCCGGTTTGGAAATGCAGGTGCCTGGGCCAAGGCGGGGGCGGCAAGCCCTGAGGCAAAGATTCCAAGGCTGGTGCGGCGAGTAATGATGGGCATGGCGTTTCCTTCGGCTTAATCCTTGAAAGGTAGAATGAAGTTTGCCCGGGCGGGAAGCGTGGCTCTGGTGAAGAAACGATTTAATATTTATTAAATAGAATTATTGCATAATAAGTTTATGAGCAGAGGTACCATGCCCTCCAGCGTCGCGGAACCCTTGCAGGAGGCCTTCATCCTTGATGCGGCGGCACCACCCGCCGATGCGGAGCATTTCCACCCGCCGGAAGAAGGCCCTGATGGCCGCTTTTGCTGGACTGGCCCGGGGGCAGAAGCGGCGCTGATCGTGCATATCTCGCGCCGCTATCCGCTGCGCGCCTGGCTGGAATTGGCGGATTTCGGCCATCCCGCCAATGGCGATGCGCTGTCCCTGATTGTGGATGGTGATCTTTATCCCCTGCTCAGGCGTGGTCCCGGGAAGAACCTGATCGCCGGCCCCATCCTGACGCGCGATGGCGATGGGCCGACGCGTCTGGTTATCCGTGTGCCGCATTTGCACAGCCCGCCCACCAATGGGCACAGGGCATCACCGCTCCGCGGCATCGCCATCAAGCGGCTTAGCCTGACGCCACCGGCTTAAGGCGCTATCGGCGGGGGTGAAATATTCCCTGATTTGCCGCCCCAAGTGAAACAGACCGGCCATGCGGCCCTGGCAATCGGCAAAGCCCTTGTCTTTTCGCCGAAAACCCTTTCGTAACCGGCGGTGGCGTGGCAGATTCACCGTAACGCGGTGTCAGCCGCGCCCTGAAGCAAGTCTTTCCCCGCGGTTCCTGACCGGCGGGGATGGGAGAATGCCATGTCGGCACCGAATTGGACCAATCCTGAAACCCTGGTGTTGCATGCCGGCTGGCGTGCGGACCCGACAACCGGTTCGGTCGCTGTGCCGATCCATCAGACCACGTCTTTCCAATTCCAGGATACGGGCCATGCGGCGCGGCTTTTCGCGCTTTCTGAGCTTGGCAATATCTATACCCGCATCATGAACCCAACGGTGGATGTGCTGGAAAAGCGCGTCGCGGCCTTGGAAGGCGGTGTGGCGGGGCTGGCATTAGGGTCAGGCCAGGCAGCGACCACTTTTGCCGTGATGAATTTGTGCGAAGCGGGGGATAATATTGTTTCCTCCACTGATCTTTACGGCGGTACCTGGAATCTTTTCGCCAATACGCTGAAGCAATTCGGCATTGAGGTGCGCTTTGTGGATCCCGCTGATCCGGAGGGCTTTGCGCGCGCGACGGATGCGCGCACGCGTGCCTATTACGCGGAGACTTTGCCCAACCCGAAGCTGCAAGTCTTCCCGATTGCGGAAGTGGCGGCGATTGGGCGGAAGCTTGGCATTCCGCTGATCATGGACAATACGGCAGCGCCAGTGATCTGCCGCCCGCTTGAACATGGCGCGGCGATTGTCATGCATTCCACCACCAAATGGATTGGCGGGCATGGCACCAGCATTGGCGGCATGGTGGTGGATGGCGGCAATTTCGATTGGGAAGCCTATGGGGATCGCTTCCCCACGCTGAACAAGCCCGACCCTTCCTATCACGGTGCGGTCTGGACCCAGGCCGTGAAGCCGCTTGGGCCGATTGCTTACATTATTCGCATGCGCACCTGCCTGCTGCGCGATCTGGGCGCGCCGATGTCGCCGATGAATGCCTTCCTGTTCCTGCAAGGCATGGAAACCCTGCCGCTCCGCATTGAACGCCACTGCGCCAATGCCACACGCGCCGCGGCCTTCCTGGCGCAGCACCCGGCCGTGACGCGGGTGATTCACCCATCCTTGATGGAAGGCGAAAGCCGGCGCCGTGCAGACGCCTATTTGCGCGGTGGGCATGGCAGCCTGATGGGGATTGAGATCAAGGGCGGCAAGGAAGCCGGGCAACGCTTTATTGAGGCGCTGAAGATGTTCTACCATGTGGCCAATATAGGTGATGCGCGCAGCCTTGCGATCCATCCCGCCACCACGACGCATAGCCAATTGGATGAAAGCGAACAGGCGGCATCGGGTGTCACGCCTGGTTACGTGCGCCTTTCCATTGGCATTGAGCATATTGACGATATATTGGCTGATCTTGATCAGGCGCTGAAGGCGGCACAGGCATGAACGCGGATCGTCGCCGTATGGCCGAAGGGCTTGGCCTGACCGAGCCCACCCCCGCGCTTGGCGCCTTTCCCGCCATTCGCATGCGCCGCAACCGGTATGATGCATGGACACGCAAGCTGGTGGCAGAAAACGTGCTGAGTGTTGGTGATCTGATCTGGCCGATTTTCATCATGGAAGGCAGCAATACCATCATGCCGGTCGCTTCCATGCCGGGTGTGGTGCGCGTGACCATCGACAAGCTCGAAGAACATGTAGCACCTGCGGTGAAGCTTGGCGTGCCGGCAGTGGCGCTTTTCCCGATGACCCCTTCTGAGATCAAGGATGCGGAAGGCACGGAATCTACCAATCCGAATAATCTGATCTGCCGCGCATCGCGCTTGTTGAAGGCGAAGTTCCCAGAGCTTGGCCTGGTGGGTGATGTGGCACTCGACCCCTATACCGATCACGGGCATGATGGCGTGATCCGCGATGGTTATGTCGCGAATGATGACACGCTGGCGGTGCTGACCGCGCAGGCGGTCAATCAGGCGGAAGCGGGCATAGATGTGATTGCGCCATCCGACATGATGGATGGGCGGGTCGCCGCCATTCGCGCCGCGCTGGATGCGCGGGGCTTCATCCACACGCGCATCATGTCCTATGCGGCGAAATATGCGTCGGCTTTTTACGGGCCGTTCCGTGATGCCGTTGGGTCCGGTTCTTCGCTGAAGGGTGATAAGAAAACCTACCAGATGGACCCAGCCAATTCGGATGAGGCCATGCGCGAAGTGGCGATGGATTTGGCCGAAGGTGCCGATATGGTCATGGTCAAGCCAGGCATGCCGTATCTGGATATTGTGCGGCGCGTGCATGAACGCTTTGGTGTGCCGACTTTCGCGTATCAGGTAAGCGGCGAATACGCCATGATCGCGGGTGCCGCGCAAAATGGCTGGATTGATCGCGAGCGTGCGATGATGGAAAGCCTTTTGGCCTTCAAGCGCGCGGGGGCGGCGGGGGTTTTGACATATTTCGCGGTGGATGCTGCGGCGGTGCTGAAGCGGGGGTGAATGGCTGGTTCACCGCTTCATGCCATCAATGCTGATGGCTGCGCCAGTTTTGTTGTTCGTAGGAATTTCATGGTGTTTCGTCGTTTTCTGGACGCGTTAGCGCTCTGCCTGCTTGGTCTTTCCGCGACGCCCGCGCTGGCGCAGCAGGGGGATCCTTCCTTCAGCCTGGTCAATCGTTCCGGTCGCTTGATTTTTGAGGTTTATGCCTCGCTCGCGACCGATCAGGATTGGGGGCGGGATCGCCTGGGAGACAAGGCGCTGCCCAATGGGCGGGCCTTTACGCTGCGCCTGCCGCAAGGCCCATGCATCTGGGATTTGCGTGTGGTTTATGAACGCTCGGGCGGACCGAGCGAAGATAAGCGAAGCATCAACCTATGCACCGTGACGGAAGTGGTGTTTGAAGGTCGGCAGATGGGCCAAGCGCCGGCGCCTCATCAGCGCCCGCAGCCTGCGCCGCCGCAGCGCGGCGGGCCCGCTGGCCCCACCGGCAATCCCTCCTTCCATCTTGTCAATCAATCGCGCATCACGGTGATGGAAGCCTATGTTTCGCTTTCAACCGAACAGGAATGGGGGCCGGATCGGCTGGGGAATGACACGGTGGCGCCTGGGCGCAATTTCGCGATCCGCCTGCCGGAAGGCCCCTGCCTGCATGATGTGCGCTTTGTCTATGAGAATGGTCAGGCGGATGAACGGCGCCGGGTCAATCTCTGTGACGTCACCAATCTGATCCTGCCGCTACAGCGCCAGTAAGGCGTTGTGGGGTCAAGCCGGCAGCGTGACATCAAGGTTCAGCGCGGCATCGCAACGCGCGATAGCACCCGGTGGCAAGACCAATGTGCATTCGCGTTCTTCGATCAGCGCTGGGCCTTGCACGCTTTCACCGGGGCGAAGCGCGAGGCGATTGAGCACTGGCGTTTCGACATAGGTGCCGCCAAACCACGCGTGGCGTGTGCCACGATGCATAGCGCCTTCCGCCGCAGCGCCCTGCTGCGTGAGGTCCACGACCGGGCGCGGCCCGGCGACAATCACCTGCCAGGAAACGCATTCCACCGGCAGGCCCGGTTCGGTGCGGCCATATAGCGCCAGATAGGCGGCTTCGAATTTGGCGCGCAGCATTGCCGCATCGCCGCGCGTGATGGCCTCGGCCGGAATTTCCGCTTCCACCTGAAACCCCTGCCCGGCATAACGCATGGCGCCCAGGATGCGCGCTGAGGCGGCTTCTGGCGCGACACCTGCCGCCGCTGCCATGGCCTTGCCTTCAGCGGTCATGGCGCCGGTAACCTCGCGCAACTTGGCGAAATCCAGCCCAGCGAGTGGCGCGACCCAGCCCTGCACAAAGGCGAAGGAGATTGGCGCGGCGAGGAAACCAAAGGCCGAAGCAACGCCCGCGCCCAAGGGCACAATAATGCGACGAAGGCCAAGCTTCATGCCGATATGGCAGGCATGCACCGGGCCCGCGCCACCAATCGGCACCATCGCATAGGCATCAATGCGCTTAGCCTTTTCCAGCGCATGAATCGCCGCCGCCTGCGCCATATTGCCATTGACGGTTTCATGAATGGCCCAGGCGGCTTCTGGCACGGAAAGGCCAAGCGGCTTGCCGATATGTTCAGCCAAAGCCGCTTCTGCCGCCGCCACATTCAGCTTCATAGCGCCACCCAGGAAGCTTTCGGCGCCAAGATAACCCAGCACCAAATCCGCGTCCGTCACAGTCGGTCGCGCGCCGCCCAGCCCGTAGCAGGCAGGGCCGGGATCGGAACTGGCACTCTCAGGCCCCACGCGCACGAGGCCAAGGCGATCCACGCGCGCAATAGAACCTCCGCCAGCGCCGATTTCGATCATGTCAATGACCGGCACCTTCAGCGGCAAGCCGCTGCCCTTACGGAAGCGATCCACGCGCGCGACTTCAAAATCAAGGCTCCGTTGCGCTTCGCCATTGTCAATCAGCGCGGCCTTGGCAGTGGTACCGCCCATGTCAAAACAGAGGATGTCGCGCACGCCGGCAGCCGCACCGTAAATGCCGGTGGCTTCCACACCGCCGGCGGGGCCGGATTGCACGAGGCGGATCGGGTGGCGCGCGGCGGTTTCTTCCGCGACGGTGCCGCCATCAGACAGCATCAGGAAAAGCGGGCCGGTCAGGCCGAAACCACGCAGGCCATCGCTCAAGCGGCGCAGATAGCGTTCAAACACTGGCTGAACATAGGCGTTGCAGACAGTGGTGGAGGCGCGTTCATATTCGCCAATTTCCGGCACGACTTCGGATGAAAGACAGATGGTCAGATCAGGCGCTTCTTCCGCCAGAATCTCACGCATGCGCAGTTCATGTGCGGGGTTGCGGAAGGCATGCAAAAAGCAGACAGCAACCGCCTTGGCGCCCGCATCGCGCAAGGCGCGTACCGCTTCGCGCGCGCCCGCTTCATCAAGGGTTTCGCGCACCGCGCCATCCGGCAGCAGGCGTTCCGCAACACCAAGCCGGCGATGGCGTGGCACCAGCGGTTCCGGTACGCGCATGAAAAGATCATAGGTGTCGTGGCGGAGTTCCGTGCCGATTTCCAGAATATCGCGAAAGCCCTTGGTGGTGATCAGGCCCGTTGGTACGCCGCGCCTTTCGATTAGCGCATTGGCGACCAGCGTGGTGCCGTGAATCACATGCCGCACCTGATCGGCTTTTGCTCCGGTACGCGCCAGCAAATCGCGCACACCCTCCAGCACGGCTTCTTCTGGCGCATGGGGCGTGGTGAGCACCTTGCCATTGAAGATGCGCCCATTACGCGAATCGAGCATCACCAAATCAGTGAAGGTGCCGCCAATATCAACACCAATGCGCCAGGGGGCCGTATTCATGGCGTCACGTAGCCTTCCTTAAGATCGCGCGCGATGGCGGTGGGATCACGTTCCGATGGCGGCCCCATGCCGCCGCCACCTGGCGTTTCATAGGTAATGACATCACCGGGTTGCAGTACGATGCGCGCCTTGGCGGGAACGGGCTTGCCATTCACCAAATCGCGTCCACCGCGCCCGGGCGCGCCACCCAGCACGCCACGCGGCGGGTTTTGCACGCGTTCATGGCGATAGGTAGCGGTGACGGGTTTTTCGCCGACCACTTTAAAGGAAAGCCGTTGCGAAAGCCCACCGCGCGTGCGTCCGGCACCGCCAGAATTGGGGATAAGCTCCTTTTCCGTCATCAGCATCGGCACGGCGTTTTCGAACTGCTCCACCGCTTGTGTGGCGACATTGGATGGGAAGGAAAGACAGGCGGGACCATCATGGCCGGGTGCGGCGCCATGGCCGCCATTCATGAAGAACATCCGCACATAGCGGCGGCCTTCGGCGTTCTCGCCCGTGAAATACACATTCCAGAGCGGGCTGCCGCTTTCCGCAATCACGCGATCCGGGATGAGTTTCGCAAGGGCCGCCAGCACCAGCATGGGGAGATAATGGCCCGTCAGGTGCCGCCCCCATACCGGCGCAGGACGGCGCGGATTCACGATGGAACCCTCCGGCGCGATGAAGGTAATAGGCCGAAAGGAACCATCATTATTCGGCGTCGCGGGATCAAAGGCGCATTTCACTGCGTAATTGGAATAGGCGCGCGTGAAATTGAGCGGCGCATTCACTGGCCGCGCAATCTGCGCATCCGTGCCAGTGAAATCGAGCGTGAGGTCGCTGCCCTTGATGGTGAGTTTCAGGCGAATCGTGACCGGGTGTTCAAAACCATCGGCGGTGACTTCATCTTCCACCACGCCATCAGGGGCCGCGGCAATCGCATCGCGCATGGCGCGTTCGGAACGGGTGAAGATTTCGCCGGCTAGCGCATCCAGATCATCAATGCCTTCTTCCGCCATGATGCGCGCCAGGCGTTTTTCCGCCTGTTCATAGGCCGCGAATTGCGCGCGGATATCGCCAAGCGTTTCATCCGGCTGGCGCAGATTGGCTTCCATGAAGGCAATCACATCCTCATTTTCCACGCCACCTTTCAGGATGCGGGTGATGGGAATGGTCAGGCCCTCTTCCCAGGAATCGCGCGCTTCAACGGAAGGCGCGCCGCCGATATCGGTGGAATGGAAAGTGCTGCCCAGCCAGGAAATCACGCGGCCCTTGGTGAAGATGGGCTTGATCATGGTGATGTCGTTCAAATGGCCGGTGCCGAAATAGCCATCATTGGAAATCAGCACATCGCCGGGCGAAAGCCGTTCCGCCGGGTAGCGTTGCAGCATGATCGCGAGTGTACGCGGCATGGTACCGACGAAGGATGGCACGGAACGAGATGATTGCGCGAATTGCCGCCCGGCACTGTCCATCAGCCCAATCGCCATATCCCAATTGTCACGCACGACGGAGGAGAAGGAGGTACGCACAAAACTCTGTGCCGTTTCATCCATCAACCCGGCAATGCGCTGCCAGGCGGTGCCAAGCCGAAGGGCGGAAAAGCTGGACATTGGGTATTCTCCTTCAGCCGCGCATGGCTTGCAGTTGCGCGGGGTAGCCGGCGGGATTCACCATCACGTCAATCAGGCTTGGGCCTTTATGCGCGAAGGCGGCATTGAGTGCGGCGATATAGTCAGCCTCGGTCGCGGCAGCGAAACCCTTGGCGCCGAAACCTTCCGCGATGGCGGCGAAATCCGGCCGCGCCCAGCGCACGCCTTCGGGCGGCAATTGCCGCTGCTGCTGCTTGATATCAATCAGCGATAGCGCACCATCATTGAAGACAATGGTGATGCAGGGCGCGCCGGCTTCGGCGGCGGTGGCGAGTTCCGCAATGCACATCATCAGCCCGCCATCGCCGGTAAAGGCAATGGCGCCATCGGTTGGGTTTTCCAGCGCGGCGGCCAGCGCAGCGGGCAGCGCAAAGCCCATGGAGGCAAGACCGTTCGAGATCAGCACATCGCGCGGTGCGGCGCATTCCCAAAAGGCGGTGGCGGAGAACATATGCGCGCCCGCATCCACGCTGATGCGCGGGCGGCGCCCGGCACGGCGCGCGGCTTCCTGCGCCAGGGTTACGATACGCGGTGGCGCGACACCGCCCGAGCCTTGCCAAGTCAAAGCCACGCGCATCGCGTCCCGATGTGCCGCAATTTCTGCGACCTTCCAGGTGCTGCGCGTGGCGCTTTGCGTCAGCGCGGCGAAGCTTGGCGCCAGCGCACCATGCAAGGCAGCGCTGGGTGTCACGTAATGCACCGGATGTGCGCGCAAGCCGATATCCAAGACCGGCGCCTTGTAGCGCCAGGGTTGGAGAATAAGTTCCACCGGATCGAGCCCCGTGAGGATGATCAAATCCGCATCCTGCACGCAGGGCGCTTCCAAGGAACCGCCAGTGAAGATGCCAACGAAATACGGATCAGCATCCGCAATCACGCCCTTGGCCTTGTAGGTCACCAGCGCGGGGCAGCCGAGGGCTGCGACCAAAGCGCGCAGCGGTTCGGCTGCCGCGACAGCCTCCACCCCCGCCAGGATCACGGGTTTGCGCGAAGCTGCCAGCATGGCGCGCGCTGCGGCCAGCGCATCGGCATCAAGGGGCGTTACGGTGTTTGGCGGTGAAGGCCGCAATTCGCCCGCCGGGCGGCGTGCGGCTTCGCTGGTCAAATCCAGATGCACCGGGCCGATGGGCGCTTGCATGGCAAGGTCAAGCAGCGCTTCGATCTCGGCGGCGGGATTTTCGCTGCGCGCTCGCGTATAGCCCTTCGCCAATTCCGCGCTGGCGGCGCGCTGATCAAACACCTGATGGGTGATGTAGCTGAGTTGCTTTTCGGTGAAGCCATCGGTCAGCAGCAGCACCGGTGCGCGTTCCAGCGCGGCGCAAGCAATGCCATTCAGCGCATTCATCAGCCCTGGCCCCTTGGTGGTCAGCACGACGCCCGGCGCGCCGGTCACTTCCGCATCCGCCACCGCCATCATCGCCGCATTGCCTTCGTGACGCGCCAGGATGAAGCGAATGCCAAAACACTCGGCCGCTGCGATGATATCCAGTGAAGAACCACCACCCGGCACGCCATAGATGCGCCTGGTGCCGCGCCGCGCGAGTGCTGCCAGCAAATACTCCGCGGTATTCATGTACGTGCCCGATCCGGCCAGAAGCACACGCCAGCGCGGGCCAGGCCGCCGCCAAGACCAATCGCCGTGCCATCCGCGCGCCAGCAGGCCGCGCCTTCCATGCTGCCATCAGCACGAAAGGCGATGGCATTCATCCCACCGCCGACGTGCGGCATGGGCGTAACCTGATGGCCGCGTTTCGCCAGCGCTTCCAATACCGCCGCATCAATAGCCGGTTCCACTTCCACCGCCGCCCCTTGCGTCCACAGCCGAGGTGCTTCCACCGCTTCCTGCAGCGACATGCCGTGATCCACCAGATTGAGGAAACCCTGCATGACAGAACCGAAAATCCGCAAACCGCCAGGCATGCCAAGCGCGTAGGCGGGCTTACCATCACGCAGCGCAATCAGCGGCGCCTGGGATGTGGTGATGCGCTTGCTGGGTGCGACCGACAAAGCCTTGCCGGGGCGCGGATCAAACAGCGCCATGTAATTGTTCGGGATCAGCCCCGTGCCTGGCACCAGGAAGCGCGCACCAAAAAGCGAATTGATGGTTTGCGTCGAGCAAACAATATTGCCCTGATCATCCGCGACGGTGACATGGGTGGTATTGGCGCTCTCGCCCGGGCCAACGCCCGGCCCCCAGGCTTGCGCACGCGCCATATCCAAGGCGACGCGGCGTTCATTACCATAGGCGCGCGAAATCAACCGCGCGACGGGCACATCCACAAAGGCAGGATCGGCGGTGGCAGCGGCGCGATCAGCAAAAGCAATCTTCAGGGCTTCTGCCAGCAGATGCAGCGTATCGGCGCTGCAAAAACCCAGGCCGCGCAGATCGAAGCCTTCCAGGATGTTCAGCATTTGCAGCACGTGCACGCCGGAAGATGCCGGGGGCGGTGGCAACAAAACCTCAAAACCGCGATAGGGACCGCGTAGGGGTGCGCGCTCAATCGTTACGAAATCCGCGATATCGGCCGCCGAGACAATGCCGCCTGCCTTCCTGATGCCATCGGCAATCGCGCTGCCCAAAACACCATTCAATACACCTGGCCCCTCACGCGCAATCAGCGTGAGGGTTTCGGCATAGTCCGCCTGGATCAGTCGCGCCCCTGGCTTGATCGGCGCGCCACCAGGCAAAAGCAACGCGGCAATGGCGGGATCGCGCGCCAGATCATGCGCAGCTTCATTGATGCATTCCGCCAGATAAGGCGTGACGTTAAAGCCGCGCGCCGCATGGCGGATGGCCGGCGCCATTACATCGGCCAGGGACATGCTGCCGAAGCGCGCCAGCGTTTCGCACCAGGCGCGCAGAATGCCCGGCACCGCGACGGAAAGCGGGCCAACAATATTGGCACGGCCCGTTGCTTCGAAATTCATCGCATTGGCCGGTTCAGCCGGCGTGAACATATCAGCGCGCGATGCGGCGGGCGCGGTGGAAAGCCCATCAATCACCGTATGCCGACCATCAGGCAGGCGCAGATGCGCCATGCCACCGCCAAGAATGCCGACCATCATGGGTTCCACCACCGTCAGCGCAAACAACGCGGCAATGGCGCCATCTACCGCATTGCCGCCGGTGGCCAGCATCTCGGCCCCCGCAGCCGAGGCCAGAGGGTGGTTCGTCACCACCATGCCGCGCGTGCCGATGGCAGGGCTCTTATCCGTGGTGAAACGCGAAGCTGCGCGTGCGCGCCAATCCTGGGTCATGAGATTTTGCTTTCTATTGCCGTACCCGCATAAGCATAAGCGCGCCGACTGCCGCCACGCCCAGCAAGGCCGTGAACCACAAGGAAGCCGCGCCGAAATCATCCAGCAGCAGCCCAAACAACAAGGGCGCGAAAGCCTGTGAAGCCCGCGCCGGCGCGGTGATGAAACCCTGGCGCTGGCCATAGCCAATGGGACCGAATAGCGCCAAGGGTAGCGTCCCGCGCGTGATGGTCAGCAGGCCATTCCCCGCGCCGTGAATAATCACAAACAGCGCAGCAAAGGGCGCACCCAGCGCCATCAGAACGGCCACCGCCACCGGATGCGCGCCCGCAGCAATACGCGCAGAGAAAAGCGGATTCATCTTACGCATGATGGTGAATTCCACCACGCGCGCCGCGACCTGCGCCGGGCCCATCAGCGCGCCGGCTGCAATCGCCGCGGCGAGCGATGTGCCGGCGGATTGCAACAAGCCCGGCAAATGCGCACCAAGCGCGGTGGAGCTGAAACTCGCCGTCGCCAACACAAAAGCCAGCAGGATCATATCGCTTTTGCGGTCACGCGATTCCTCAGCCGCAAGCGGTGGCGCGGCTTCCTTCGGCGGGGGCGGCGGTGCCTTCGGGATCAGCCAGCGATTGAGCGGCAGGCAGATGAAAAGATGCAAGGCCACCCAGCCCAAGCAGGCGCCGCGCCAGCCCCATTCCGCCTCCATCAGCGCGGAAAGCGGCCAGCCAACCGTGCTGGCAAAGCCCGCAATCAGCGTAATGCCAGTGATGCTACTCCGCGCTTCCTTGCCATAGAGCCCGGCAAGGGTCGCAAAGGCCGCATCATAAAGCCCCATCGCCATGGCAATGCCAATGATGAACCAGCTTAGGATCAGTAAAGGCAGGCCATTGGCAAAGGCCATGATCAGCAGGCCGAGGATGAAAATCACGTTCGAAATGGCCAGCACATCGCGCCCGCCGCGCTGATCAATCGCGCGGCCCGCTGCGGGGCCAAGCAGCGCGGTCAGCAGCAACGAACCCGAGAACACGCCAAAGACCATCGCTCGTGACAGGCCCAGATCCTCGGCAATGGGCGCGGCCAGAATCGCCGGCAGGTAGTAGGAAGACGCCCAGGCCAGGGTCTGGGTGGTGCCGAGCACCGTCACCACCCTGGCCTTGGAAGCTTTTGTACTCACTGAAAAAAGCCCAAGCGCGCGATCAATCCGTAATGGCGCGGCCGCGCGCTGCGGCGTAGCGCTCCGCAAACCGGCCCTTCACTTCCGGGTTGATGATACGCGGCGGCATTTTGGCGGCAGCGCAGGCGGAAAAGGCTTCAGCTGCAATGCGCGTAATCATGGAACGGCTTTCATGCGTGACGCCCGCGGTATGCTGCGTGCAGATCACGGCCGGGTGCCACAAAAGCGGGTGATCCTTGGGCGGCGGTTCCTGTTCCCAGACATCCAAGCCGGCCGAGGCCAATTGCCCGGATTCCAAAGCCGCCAGCACGGCGTTTTCGTCATGGATGGAACCGCGCGCAGTGGTGACCAGGATGGCGCCCTTCTTCATGCCGGCCAGCGCCTTGGCATCAATAATGGCGCGGCTTTGTGGCGTGAGCGGGCAATGCACGCTGACAATATCGGATTGCGCCAGCAATTCGGCCAATTCCACCTTTTCCGCGCCACGCTTGGCCACGGTTTCGGCATCCACATAGGGGTCATAAGCCAGCACGCGGCAATTGAAGGCGGCCTTCACAATGGCGGTGGTGCGCGAGCCCACATTGCCAATGCCAATCACGCCAACCGTCTTGCCGAGCAGATTATTGCCCATGAAGACTTCGCGCTTCTTGGCTTCACCCGCGCGCATGGCGGCATGGGTTTGCGGCATTTTCTTGATCAACGCCAGCATCATGCCAACGGCGTGTTCCGCCACGGCTTCGGCATTGCCGCCGGCCTGGTTCACCAGCAGCACGCCGGCCTTGGTGCAGGAATCAGGGTTGATCGTGTCATACCCCGCGCCCTGGGATGCGACCATCAGCAGATTGGGCAGGCGCGCCAGCAGCGCATCATTCACATGAAACGCCTTGGGCAATTCATCGCGCGATGCGCGCACATAATAGCCATCACAAGTGGCAAGTTCAGCCAGCGCGGCTTCTTCGCCATTTTCCAGGGAAAGCCGCACCACTTCCAAGGCAGGATCGGCGGTGGCGGTTTCCAGAAAGCTGGGATGCGGCACGCGTTCCAGATAGGCGACGCGGAATGGCTTATTGACTGCGGACAAGTTCACTTCCCCCATTTCTCAATGCGGCGATGCTAGACCCGGTTTTGCGAGGGCGCCAGACCGGAGGTCTATCGCTTAACCGTCAGCAGATAAGCCACAATATCATCCAACTCCTCCCGGCTCAGGCGGTAATCCGGCATATTGGCATGCGGCGTGCGCAAATAGGCGCGGAGCGACATGGAAGTTGTGGAAGGCAGCGCAGCAATGGCGGCGAAGCTTGGCGCCATATCCGTGGTGGGGCCGGGGCCACCAGGCGCAATGCGGTGGCAATTGGCGCACCAAGTGGCAGCCAACTACTTGCCGGCAACGGGGTCTCCGGGTTCCATTTGCGCCAGCGCCGCACCCGGCAGCGCGGCCAGTATCAAGGCAAGCAACCAAGGGCGCATGGTGATCCTCCGGCAGGTTCATAACATGGCGGCGCCTCAGGCGAGGTAATTGCCCCCATTGATGTGATAAACCTGACCCGTGATCCAGGCGGCTTGATCAGACGCAAGATAGGCCATGAGGCCCGCGATTTCTTCCGGCCGACCCATGCGCCCCAACGGGATTTGCTGTGCCATGACGGCAAGTTCCGCTTCACTATTGCCGTAGCGTGGCTGGGCGGTATCGGTCAGCCCCGGCGCAATGGCGTTCACGCGAATGCCATGCGGCGCCAAGGATAGGGCCATGGACCGTGTCATGCCGATCATGCCGGCCTTGGTCGCGGTGTAATGCACCCCAAGCGGCGCCCCCCGGACCGAGGAGGAGGAAAGGTTGATGATCACCCCTTTGATCCCCGCCGCCACCATGGCGCGCGCCGCGGCCTGGGCGCAAAAGGCGCTGCCCTTCAGGTTAACGGCAATCACCCGGTCCCATTCGGCTTCCGTCATGTGCAGAAATTCAACGCGCGGGAAAATACCGGCATTATTCACCATCACGTCAATCCGCCCGAGTGCGGCAATGGTCTGTTCCACCAGGGCGGCCGCGCCGGCGGCGGTGCCGACATCGCCCCGGATCAGCGCGGCGCGGCGGCCTGAGGTGCGGATTTCGGCCGCCACGGCCTCGGCTTGGGCCTGATCATCCAGCCAATTGATCGCGACATCATGCCCTGCCGCCGCCAGGGCGCGCCCGGCAGCGGCCCCAATGCCCTGCTGCGCGCCGGTTACCAGCGCCACCCTTGTTTCGCCTGCCATGGTCTGAACCCCCGCTTTCGGGGTCAGGCTAGGCGCAAAAACCCAGCCTGTCTTGAGGGCTTGCCCCGGCGCCCGCGCAGTGGCACCCCTTGTCAGAGAGGGAGGCGGAGCTGTGGATATTGCTGGGATGTTCTCGTTGCAGGGGCGCGTGGCGCTGGTGACTGGTGCGTCCGGCGTTCTGGGCGCGCATTTCGCGCGGGTTTTGCATGGCGCGGGTGCCTCCGTGGCCTTGGCCGCGCGGCGGGAAGCGGCGACGGCGGCGCTGGCTGCCGAATTGGGTGAGCGCGCGGTTTCCGTGCCCCTGGATGTGACAGCGCCCGAGACCATCGCGCCCGCCTTCGCCGCCGCGGAAGCTGCCTTCGGCGCGCCATGCGATATTCTGGTGAATAATGCCGGCATCGCCATGACCAAGCCCGCCTTGCAACAGAGCGCCGAGGATTGGGATGCGGTGCAGGATGTGAATCTGCGCGGCTGTTTTCTGGTGGCTCAGGAAGCCGCCAAGCGGCTGGTGGCCGCCAAGCGTCCGGGTGTGGTGGTGAATATCGCCTCTGTCCTTGGGCAGCGCATTATTCCGGGCGTGGTCGGCTATACCGCCGCAAAGGCAGGGCTGCTGCACATGACGCGCCATTTGGCAGTGGAATGGGCGCGGCATGGCATTCGGGTGAATGCGATTGCGCCTGGCTATATCGCCACCGATATCAACCGCGACTACTTCGCCTCTGAGTCAGGGCAGGCGATGATCAAGCGCATCCCGCAGCGCCGGCTTGGCGCCGCCGAGGACCTTACCGGGCCGCTATTGCTGCTTTCTTCCGATGCCGGTGCGCATATGACCGGCGCGGTGGTCACGGTGGATGGCGGCCATTCAATCAACCCACTTTAGGTGTTGCTGTCATGGAATTTTCTCTGCCCCCCGAAATTGACGATATGCGCCGGCGCATCCGCCGCTTTGTGGATGAAAAGCTGATCCCGCTGGAATCCGACCGCGCGAATTTCGATGAGCATGAAAATATCGCACCAAATGTGTTGGCGGAAATGCGTAAGGCAGCCAAGTCGGAAGGGCTTTGGGCGCTGCAAATGCCAAAGCGCCTAGGCGGGCAGGAATTGCCGCGCATTGGCATGGCCGCCTGTTATGAGGAAATGAATCGCTCGATCTTCGGGCCGGTGGTGTTCAATAGCGCCGCGCCGGATGACGGCAATATGATGATCCTGGATCGCGTTTTGCCGGAAGCGATGAAGCCGCGTTGGCTGCACCCGATTGTGAATGGCGATGTGCAATCCGCCTTCGCCATGACGGAACCGGATGGCTGCGGTTCAGACCCGAACCTGACCTATACCAAGGCAGAACGCGTGGGGAATGATCGCTGGCGGATCACCGGGCGCAAATGGTTCATCACCGGCGCCGGCAATGCAAAGATTTTTATTATCATCGCGCGCACATCGGATGACCCGCGCAAGGGGCTTTCGGCCTTTCTGTTCAGCGCCGATCAACCAGGTTGGAAGATCGTGCGCCGCATCCCGATCATGGGGCCGGAAGAACATGGCGGGCATTGCGAATTGGAATTCGATAGCCTCGAAATCCCCAATGAGCATTTGTTGATGAGCGAAGGCGATGGGCTGAAGCTAACGCAAATGCGCCTTGGCGTGGCGCGGTTGACGCATTGCATGCGCTGGCTGGGCTTGTCTCGGCGTGCTTTGGAAATCGCCATGGAACGCATTGCGCAGCGCGATTCCTTCGGCATGAAGCTGATTGATCGCGAAAGCGTGCAGGGGCTGGTTGGCCAGGCGGCGATGGAAATCGAGATCGGCCGGTTGCTGACCATGAAGGCGGCCTGGGTGCTGGACCAGGGCGGATTCGCGCGGAAGGAAGTTTCCATGGCGAAGATCGTGGTCGCGGATGCTTTGCAAAAATCCGTGGATACGGCGCTGCAATTGCTGGGTGCGCGCGGCTATTCCAAGGATACGGTGATTGAATGGATGTACCGCTATGCCCGCCAGGCGCGGCTGGTGGATGGCGCATCCGAAGTGCATCGCATGGTGTTGGCCAATACATTGCGGGCGGAGGGTTCTGGATTCTTCGCCTGGGGTCCGCCCAAGCATGGATGAGGCGCGGCGCGCAAAACTGAAGGATTGGCTGCGCGGGGCGACCGGCGCGGCTGATCTTGAACTTGGCGCCATGGCCTTGCTTTCCGGCGGCGCCATTCAGCAGAATTGGGCCTTGGATGTGACGCTGGCGGGGCGTGAAGAAGCCTGGGTGCTGCGTACGGATAATGCCGCGACCTTGGCGGTTTCCCTTCCACGCACTGGGGAATTTGCGCTCTTGAGGGCAGCTTTTGCGGCTGGCGTGACGGTGCCGACGCCGCTTTATTTGTGTGAGGATAGCGGGGTGCTTGGCGCGCCGTTTTTCATCATGCGCCGCGTGCAGGGCATTGCTGCCGGGCATCGCGTGGTGAAAAGCGAAACGCTTTGCGGTGGGCGAGATGCGGCGGTGCAAGCGCTTGGGCGCGAATTGGCGCGCATTCATCGCATCACGCCGCCGCGCGCGGATTTGGCGTTTTTGGGCGCGCCGCCCGCCGATGCCTGCCTGGCTTTCGTGGCAGAACAGCGCGCTGCGCTGGATCGGCAGGCGCTGCCGCGCCCGGTCTTGGAATGGGGCTTGCGGCATTTGGAACGCACCGCGCCGCCGCCTTTGCCGCCCGTACTCAACCATAATGATTTCCGCACCGGCAATCTGATGTTAGCCGAAGCGGGCGTGACCGCCGTGCTGGATTGGGAATTCGCTGCCTGGGGCGAGCCGCATGCTGACCTTGGTTGGTTCTGCGCCAAATGCTGGCGCTTCGGCAGTGCTTATGAAGCGGGTGGCATTGGCGCACGTGAAGCCTTTTATGCCGGCTATGCCGCGGAAGCAGGCCATGCGGTGGATGCGGCGCGTGTCACCTGGTGGGAATTGGCTGCGCATATTCGGTGGGCAGTGATTGCGATTGACCAGGCGGCGCGGCATTTGTCTGGCAAGGAAACCAGCCTGGAATTGGCGCTGACCGGCCATATAGTGCCGGAGCTTGAATGGGAAATCCTGAATATGACGGGGGTGCCCCATGCAGCGTGAAGCCCCGGTAGGACCCAATCTGCTGGCAACCGCCCGAGATGCGTTGTTGCAGGAAATCCTACCAAAGCTCTCTGGCACGGATGCCTTCACCGCGCGCATGATCGCCAATGCCATGGCGATCGCGGCGCGTGAGGCTGTGCAGGATGACGATTGGGTGGCGGCAGCGCGCACCACCATGCAACGCCTGACGGGCGCGACTGCCGCACCGGACCGT
>VGDL01000018.1 GCA_016869735.1 Alphaproteobacteria bacterium | reverse complement strand
GGCGACGCCATAAAGCCGGGCAACGGCTGAAACCGTCATGCCAGGCTGCATGGTCTGTTCGACCAGCCGGACCTTCTCCTCGGCAGTATACCGCCGACGGCGCTGAATGCCGGTGATGATTTCAACATGCTCAATGGGCTTAGACATAGGCGTATGCCTAGGCTTACACCTAGGCCCTCACGGTTACGCCAGCTGTCCGGTCGAATTGGGGGCTGGTCCATTTGACCCGAATTGTCCCTTGCGCCTGATCGGCGCTTTTATATTTTCCTGAGATATAAAGCGGAAAATTTGGTAGCGGCGAGCGGACTTGAACCGCTGACCCCGGCATTATGAGTGCCGTGCTCTAACCAGCTGAGCTACGCCGCCAATTTGGAACGGGGAGTTAGGCCGCTGCCCGGTCAGTGTCAACCGAAAGCCGCGTGCGCAGGAAGCCGCCGCCCAAAACGCGGTCCCCATCATACATCACGCAGGCCTGGCCGGGCGCGATCACGCCGGGTTCGTCCAAGACCACCCGCAACAGCCCTGCCGCCGCGTCCCAAGTAACCTCAGCGGCGCGCGGCACTTCGCGGGCGCGGAGTTTCACGGCGCAGCGCAGCGGCGCGGCGGGCGGGGCGATCAGCCAATTCACCTCAGCCACCTCGGCATCGCGGTGTTCAAGGCCCGAACGTGGCGCCAACACAATCCGGCGCTTCGGCGCATCCACTGCGGCCACGTAAAGCTTCTGCTCCCCATCCCAGGAAGCCTGCCCCAGGCCCCGTCCCTGGCCGACAGTGAAGCCGGAAACCCCGCCATGCTGGCCCAAAACCCGGCCATCGGCATGGATAAACTCGCCCGGTTGCGCCGCATCGGGCCTAAGCTTCCCCACCAGCGCGTCGTAACGCCCGGCGGGCACGAAGCAGATGTCCTGGCTGTCGGGCTTTTCCGCGACCGCCAGGCCAAGCCGCGCGGCGGCAGCGCGCACGGTTGCCTTGTCCGGCATGTCACCCAAAGGAAAGCGGGCCATGGCAAGCTGCGCGCTTGTGGTCGCGGCCAGGAAGTAGCTTTGGTCCCGTTCGGGGTCCACGGCGCGGTGCAATTCCGCGCCATCCGGGCCTTCAATGCGCCTTGCGTAATGGCCGGTGGCGAGTGCTTCGCAGCCCAAATCCTCGGCCATCGCCACCATGTCGCGGAACTTCACGGTCTGGTTGCAGCGAATGCAGGGCACCGGCGTTTCGCCGCGCGCATAGCTATCGGCGAAATCACGCATCACATCGCGGCGGAAAATCTCCTCGCGGTCCAGCACATAATGCGCAATGCCGAGCCGATCCGCCACGCGCCGCGCATCCAGAATATCCTGCCCCGCACAGCAGGCGCCTTTCTTTTGCAAGGCCGCGCCGTGATCATAAAGCTGCAAGGTGGCGCCAATCACCTCATGCCCGGCTTCCTGCAACAGCGCGGCGACCACGCTGCTATCCACCCCGCCCGACATGGCCACCAGCACGCGCATCGTCAGGCCCGCCCCACCGCATCAAGCCCCTGCTGCCAGAAGCGCTGTTCAAGCCGCGCCGCTTCGGCGAAATCCGCGGCCAGCCGCGCGAAACGCGCCTCCCCACCATGGGACACACCAAGCGCATCAATCCGCCGCGCCGCGGCATGCGCCATTTCCTGATAGGAAGCGGCGCCATAGGTATCAATCCAGGACTGATACGGGTTGCCATCGCGCTGCCGCGCCGGGTCGGCCAGGATGCGCAACGCCACTTGAGCGTAGCCCACCGTGCAGGGCACCAAAGCCACTTCCAGGTCCAGAATATCGCCGGCATAGCCGCGATCCAGCACCCAGCGGGTGTAGGAAACTGTCTCGGCCGTTTCAGGCACGGAAACCACATCCGCTTCCGAAAGCCCCCATTCGGCGCAGTATTTCAGATGGAGCTTGGTTTCATCCAGAATGGCCAACACGGCAGCGGCCTTCTCACGCATTGCCGCCAGGCTTTCGCCCTTCAGCACCGCAAGCGCCTTGGCGCGGGCGAAGTGGATCAGGAATAGGTAATCCTGAACGAGGTAATGCTGAAACGCCTTCAGCGGCAGCGTTCCAGCCGAAAGCTGCTGCACAAAGGGATGCCAGGTATAATCGCGCCATTCGGATGCAGCGGCGGCCGACAGCTTGCGAAACAAGCCGCCTTCCGCGCCGAATTCATCCCATGGTGCGGCCACGCCTCAGCCGCCCGCGTTGCGCGAACCGGCGGGCAGTTTCACCACCAGCCCATCCAGCGCATCCGTCATGATCAATTGGCAGCCAAGCCGGCTGGTTTCCTGCAAATCGAAAGCAAGATCGAGCATGTCTTCCTCATCCTCGGTCGGCTTGGCGAGCTTGCCGAACCAGGAAGGGTCCACAATCACATGGCAGGTGGAGCACGCCAGCGATCCTTCGCAGGCGCCTTCAATATCAACGCTATTGCGATGCGCGATTTCCAGCACGGAAAGGCCAAGCGGGGCTTCCACTTCCTTTTGCGTTCCGTCGCGTTCGATGAATACCATTTTCGGCATGGCTAATCACTTGCCTTGTCTGTTGCGGAAACTGCGCGGTGCCAAGCAGCGGCCAAGGTTGCCGCGGCGAGTTCCGCTTCGGCGGGCGAGGTAAAGCGTCCCATCCCAATCCGCAAGGTGGCCCGGGCGGCGGCGGGTTCAAGCCCTATGGCTTGCAGCACGTAAGACGGCTCAATCTCAGCCGATGAACAGGCCGAACCGGTCGAGACACACACAAGCGGCGCGCCTTCCATGATGGCCTGGGCGGAGACGCCGCCCGGAAAGGTCAGGTTCAGATTGCCCGAAACCCGGGGTGCGGCTTCGGCATTGATGATCAGGCCAGGAATTTCAGTACGGAGCCGGTTCAGGAAGACCTCTCGCTGCCCGGCGATGCGCCCGGAATCGAGCAGCCCTTCAATGGCGGCGATCCGGCAGGCTTCCCCAAAGCCCACCACCAAGGGCGCGGGCAGCGTGCCGGACCTGAGGCCTCTTTCCTGACCGCCGCCGGAAAACAGGGGCGCCAAGCGCATGCGGGGCCGGCGGCGGACATAAAGCGCGCCAATGCCGCGCGGGCCATAGACCTTATGGCCCGACAGCGACAGCAGATCGGCCTGGATTTCCCCGACATCAAGCGGAATGCGCCCGGCTGCCTGCGCTGCATCGGTATGAAAGGCCGCACCCGCTTGCTTCACGATGGCGCCGAGTGCAGCGAGGTCCTGAATAACACCGATTTCATTATTCACCGCCATGATGGACACCAGCAGGGTGTTTTCATCACAGGCGGCGCGCAGCACTTCGGGGGCAAGCAGCCCATCAGCGCCGACCGGCAGGATGACGGGTTCGAAGCCTTCTTGCGCCAGGTCACGCACGGATTCCAGCACACATTTATGTTCGGTGGCGACAGTGATGATACGCCGGCGCGGATCGCCCTGGCTGGCGGCAAAGCGCGCGGCACCCTTGATGGCGAGGTTATTCGCCTCGGTCGCGCCGGAGGTCAGGATGATTTCAGCCACCGAGGCGCCGATCAGTTCCGCGATGTGCTCACGCGCGGCTTCCACGGCTTCGGCCACGGCGCGGCCCATGACGTGTTCCGCGCTGGCGGGATTGGCGAATTGCGCTTCCCAAAAGGGGCGCATGGCCTGGATCACGCGCGGGTCCACCGGGGTCGTGGCGTGGTTATCCAGGTAGACGGGGTGGTTGGGCAAAGACATGGGGGGAAGATGGGGCGGAATGGGGTGTGGGGCTAGATGGGCGCAGGAGGGGTTCTTAATCCCCCCAACCATCGCCCAAGACCTTCCATCCTTTTGCACCATCCCGCGCAAACCCTGCAGCGCGGGCATGGTCATGGTTCAGCGCATATAGCGCCAGCGGAACCGATCACCATTCGATTCCACCCGCCCGACCGAGGGGTTGGGGAAATGGATCGGCAGCAGCTTGGTATCCGTATCGGCGACATTGGCCAGGAAGCGGGTGCGGCTATCGGCGGCCTCATTCGGGTCCCAGCAGAACATGGTGGACCAGGCAGGGCGATGAATTTGCAGCGCGTGATGCATCAGATCCCCCGTGATCACGGCATGCTGGCCGCGGCATTTGATATGCACGCAGCAATGGCAGGGGGTGTGGCCCGGTGTGGGTTCGATGGTGATGCAATCATCCAGGCTGAAGTCATCATCCACCAGCATGGCGTGCCCCGCCGCCACCACCGGTTCGCAATTCATGGTGAAAACGGAACCACCGCCACCCGGGCGGGTTTCACCGGCCTTGGTTGAAGCTTCCCACGCAGCATATTCGCGCTTGTGGAAAACATATTTGGCGCGCGGGAAGGTCGGCACCCAACGGCCATCGCGCAGCACGGTATTCCAGCCGGAATGGTCAATATGCAGATGGGTGCACATGACATAATCAATGTCATCGAAGGAAAGCCCCTCGGCCTTCAGCCCATCAAGCCAGGGCTGCTTCGGGAAATCCATCGGCGCGGGATAGCCCTTGTCTTCGCCGGTGCAGGTATCCACCAGAATCGTATGGCGCGGCGTGCGCACCACATAGGTTTGATAGGTGATCACCATCTTGCCGGAGGCGACATCATAGGTCTCCGGCTCCAGCTCCTTCAGCGTTGCTTCGATCTGGTCCGCCGGCGCATTGGGGAACATCTGCCCCGGCGCGCGCCAGGGGCCATCGCGTTCAATGATGCTGGTGATGGTGACATCGCCAATGGTGAGCTTGCGCATGGGTTTCCTGCCTGGTTGGGTTATGGGGCGAGGCTAGAACAGGATGCGGGGGTTTGGGAAATACCCCCTGGTCAGCCGCGCTGACCCCGCCCATCATGCCCCAAAATCGAAGGGGAACGTCATGGCCGTTGTTGAAACCGAAACCCATGGGCAGGTGCTGGTGGTGCGTATGAATAGGCCCGAACGGCTGAATGCACTGAACCATGAAATGCGCCTGGAATTGGCACGCATCTGGACCGCGTTTCGCACCGATCCGAAGCTTGAAGTCGCGATCCTGACCGGCACCGGGCGCGGCTTTTGCGCGGGCGAGGATATGAAGGAATCGCTCGCCGATAAAAGCCCCGGCGGGCGGCGCATTGACATGGAAGACCCCTTCAATGCGGGCACTTTGGAAAAGCCCGTGATTGCCGCAGTGAATGGCTTTGCCATGGGCGGCGGCTTCATGCTGGTGGAACGCACTGATCTGCGCGTGGCGGCCACTACCGCGATTTTCGGAGTGTCGGAGGCAAAGCGCTGGCTGCTTGGCGGCTATAATCACGGGCACCTTGCCAATCTTGCCTATCCCGTCGCAATGGAAATGGCGCTTGGTTTTCGCTTCACGGCGGAACGCTTTTATCAGCTTGGTTTCGTCAATCGCCTGGTGGAACCCGAAGCGCTGATGGAAACTGCGCTTGAAATGGCGCGGCACATGCTGACCCTGCCGCCTGCCGCGCGGGTCAACACCATCCATATGATGCGCCGCATGCGCCCGGCGCCAACGGCAGCGCAACAGCGGCTCGCCGCCAGGCTGCATGAACATGGCGACAAGTCCGATCTGCTGGAAAGCCGCGCTGCTTTTGCCGAAAAACGCACGCCGAATTTCAAGGGGTGGAATGACCCGGCGGATCGCTACCGCATGCCGGAGATAGAGCAAGACTAACGGAGAAACTCCCGCACTTCCCGCGCCGCATCGGCCAGCCCCATGCGGCGCAGCAATACGCCGGATGGCAGCCCGGCCAGCAGGCGCGATGGGCAGGACCGATCGAGTATCACAAACACGCCCTTGTCATCGGCGCGTCTAATCAAACGGCCAAAAGCCTGCCGCAGCCGATGGCGCGTGATGCGGTCATCATAATCCTTCGGCCTACCCTCGGATAAATGAAGGCGCCTTTCGCGGTGCAGAATGCTCGGCCGCGGCCAAGGCACGCGGTCAAACACCAAAAGGCGCAAGGACCGCCCCGGTACGTCCACGCCATCGCGCATGGCATCCGTGCCCAGCAGACAGGAATTTTCCTCGGCCCGAAACACATCCACCAAAGTGGCGTTATCCATTGCATCCATATGCTGCGCATAAAGCGGCAAGCCGGCTTCTTCCAAGGTGGGGGCAATGCGCGCATGCACATCGCGCAGGCGACGAATGGCGGTGAATAGCCCCAGTGCGCCGCCGCCGGATGCGAGGAACAATTCCCGCATCGCACCGGCGATTTGCGCGGTGTTCTCCCGCGCCACATCGGTCACCACAATGCAGCGCGTGCGCGCGGCGTAATCGAAGGGCGAAGCCACAGCGGCACGAATGGCGGGCAGCGGCAAATGCGCCGCACCCGTGCGGCCTTCCGCTTCGCGCCAGGCGGCTTCGGGGTCATCTTCCTCAGCCTCCGCCGCATCGCGTAAGGTGGCTGAGGTAATCAGCACACCATGCGCGGGCGCTGCCACCTGCATCGCGAAGGGGATTGTCGGATCAAGCCAATGGCGATGCATACCCGCATCGGCATCCTGCCCGCCGCGCCGTTCAATCGAAAGCCAATCCACCATATCGGGCCGCGCGCCCGGTGCGGGTTCCTCGCCGCCAATGCGCGTCAGCATCGCGCGCCAGGCAGCCAGCGGCATCACCACGCGGCGTTCGAGCGACCCGCAAATCGCTTCAATCCGCAGCCGGTCATTGGCTTCAATCTCGGCCGCTTCATCTTCCATGCGGGCCAGCAGCTTTTCCCGCAAATGCCGCACCGGCGCTTCCAGGCGTTGCAGCGCGCGTTCAAGCCCGCCTGCGACTTCCGCCATATCCGCGTTCAGCGGGAAAAGATCACATTCCGCATCGTAAAACCCGGCTTCTTCCGCTTCTGCATTGCGGGCGCGCACTTGCCGGCGCACGGCGCTCAAAAACGCCTCGGCCGGATTGGCCGGCGCGCCCGCCAGATCAACTGCGCCTTCTTCGTTCAGCCGGCCAGACCAACCGCCCGCGGGCAAGGCACGCGCCGCTTGCAGGGCGGCTTCCAAAGGCGCCTGCAATTCCGGCCTTTCGCCGACCAATTCCTCCAAGCGCCGCTTGAGGCCCCGCGCACGGGACCGCCCGCCTTCCGCACCCAGAATCCAGCGGCGCAGCTCCGCCATTTCCGCACCCGTCAGGTCAGCAGAAAAGGCGCTATCGGCGGCATCGAACAAATGATGGCCTTCATCGAACACGAGGCGCAGCGCACGGCCATCCTCACCACCACCGAGTGCGGCCTGGATCATCACCAGCGCGTGATTGGCAATCACAATCGAAGCGCCGCGTGCGCGGCGGATGGAATGTTCAACAAAGCATTTGCGGTAATGCGGACAGGCTGCGTGGATGCACTCACCGCGCCGGTCCGCGAGCGGCATGATGGTATTGGTGCCGAATAGTTCCGAAAGCCAGCCGGGAAAATCACCGCCCAGAATATCGCCATCGCGCGTCGCAGCCGCCCAGCGCGCCACCAGGCCAAGCGCGACACCCTGCCCCGGCATGGCTGAAAAGCCCAGCGCATCTTCCAGATTCAGAAGACAGAGGTAATTTTCGCGCCCTTTGCGCAGCACCACGCGGCGGCGGCGGTCTTCCGCATCAGGAAAAAGCCGCGCGGTTTCCTGATCTATCTGGCGTTGCAGATTGCGCGTGAAGGTCGAAATCCACACCGGCGCGCCATTGCGTTCCGCCCAAAGACTGGCCGGCGCCACATAGCCAAGCGTCTTGCCCGTGCCCGTGCCGGCTTCCGCCAGCACCAGCGCCGGAGCGCCCTGATCTTCCCGCGGTGCAAAAGCCGCTGCGGCGGCCGAGGCATAATCCGCCTGTTGCGGGCGTTGTTCTGCGCCTTCGCCCAAGATCTGCGCGAGCCGCGTGCGCGCCTCATGCGGCTCTATCCCGAAGGAGGATGGCGGATTGCCAGGTGCGGCTTCCTCCCATTCCGGCAGGCGGCGCCAGACGCGCAAACCCTCCATGCCGGAACGCGCGGCCGGTGCACCCAGCGCCGCCAACACCGAACGCGCCCAGGGCCAGCCGGCTTCACCCATGCGCGCGGCGAGGCTTGCAGCGTCGCGATTGAGCGGCGCGGCGCGATCATCGGCCAAGCGGCGCAGCAATTCGGTGGCGATATCGGGCAGCAATGCCACCGCCGCTTCATCATCGCGCGGCGCGGGCAGGCCAAGCGCCAGGGCAAGGCCGCGCGGGGTCGGCGCGCAGGAAGCGGCAGGCAGGGCGAAGGCGAAAAGCTCCAGCAGGTCATGCGTCAGACCAATGCCCGCCACGCCAAGGCGCCGCGCTGTCGCGGGCGCATGCACCAGCAATGGCGCGGCCTCGGTCAACCGCGCCGCCGCTGCGCGCGCCGGCAAGGTTTCAATGCTGCCATCGGTATCCAGCACCACCGCGCGCCCCTGCCCCGCCACCAAAGCGGGCACATCGGGCAATAACAAACGCGGCGCGACGGGCTTTTCAGCCATGCGGTTCAGGCGAAAGGGCGCGCAGCCCTTGCCTCACGCTGCGCGCAGCCTTTCGGCGATCTGCACCGCATTCAGCGCGGCACCTTTCAGCAATTGATCACCGCACAGGAAGAAATCGAGGCCCCGGTCACCAAACACCGGATTCGCGCGGATGCGCCCGGCTTCCACATCATCTTGGCCCGTTGCGGTCAGCGGCATGGGATAGAGGCCTGCTTCCGGGTCATCCACCACCTTTACGCCCGCCGCCTTGCGCAACACGTCGCGCGCGGCTTCTGGCGTTACGGGGCGTTCGGTTTCAATCGTCACCGCTTCGGCATGCACGCGGAAGGTCGGGATACGCACCGCCGTGCAGGAAATCGGCAGATCGGGCATGCCCATGATCTTCCGGCTTTCCCAAACCACCTTCATTTCCTCGCGCGTATAGCCATTGGGCTGGAAGCTATCGATTTGCGGAATGACGTTGAAGGGCAGCGGGTAGCGGAACACTTCATGCCCCGCCTTCGCCCCATCCACCAACACACGGCGGGTTTCGCGTTCCAATTCCGTCATGCCTTCCGCCCCGGCGCCGGAGGCCGCCTGATAGGTGGAAACAATCACGCGCTTCAGGCCGAAAGCCTGGCGCAAAGGCTCCAGCGCCACCACCAGAATGGCCGTGGTGCAATTGGGGTTGGCGATCAGCTTGGCGCCGCCAATGGCACCAGCATTCACTTCCGGCACCACCAGCGGCACGTCATCCTGCAACCGGAATGCGGAGGAATTATCCACCACATGCACGCCCGCCGCCACCATGGCCGGCGCATGCGCCTTGGCGAAATCGCCCGAGACCGCGAGCAGCGCGAGATCAAGATCACGCATGGCGGCATCGCTGAAGGTCTCGATCTCGGCCTCACCCAGCGGGGTATTCAGTTTGGTGCCGGCGCTACGGGCAGAGGCAAAAAGCCTGAGCGAGGTCATCGGAAAAGCCCGACGCCCCAGCACATCCACCAATTCGCGGCCCACCGCACCGGAGGCCCCAATCACGCCGACACGCATTGCAATTTTCCCGTGGTAAAGCTTGAAGGCGGGCGGTTTAACGCAGAAAGCACAAAGATGGAACAGGTAGCGGGGCTTGGGCCTCGCCACCTGCGCGCGGCCTGCCTATAAGCAGCCCTTCCAACGCTTAAGGATAATCACTGCCAATGTCCGCCGCCGCTGATTTTTCCGCCGTGAAGGCCTGGCCCTTTGAGGAGGCGCGGAAGGTCGCAGCCCGTCTGGCCGCTTCCGGCAAGAAATCGGCGCTGTTTGAAACGGGCTATGGCCCTTCCGGCCTGCCGCATATCGGCACTTTCGGCGAAGTCGCGCGCACCAGCTGGATCAGGCATGCCTTCACGCAGCTCACGGGGCTTCCTTCGCGCCTGATCGCCTTCAGCGATGACATGGATGGGCTGCGCAAGGTGCCGGATAATGTGCCGAATAAGGACATGCTGGCCACGCATCTCGGCCGGCCCGTCACGGCGATCCCGGACCCTTTCGGCACACATGAAAGCTTCGGACACCACAATAACGCGCGGCTGCGCGCCTTTCTGGATGCCTTCGGCTTTGATTACGAATTCGCGTCCTCATCCGATTACTATCGTTCCGGCAGGTTTGATGCGGCGCTGCTGAGGATGGCCGAAAATCACGCCAAGGTGCTGGAAGTGATCCTGCCCACCCTTGGCCCTGATCGCCGCGCCACCTATTCGCCCTTCCTGCCCATTCACCCGAAAACCGGCGTGGTGATGCAGGTGCCGATGGATGAAGTCCGCCCGGATCAGGACATGCTGGTCTGGCGCGATCCCGAAAGCGGGGAAAAATTCGGCACGCGTATCACGGGCGGGCATTGCAAGGCGCAATGGAAGGCGGATTGGGCTTTGCGCTGGTATGCGCTGGGCGTGGATTACGAAATGTCGGGCAAGGATTTGATTGATTCTGTCCGGCTGTCTTCCGCGATTTGCCGCGTGTTGGGTGGCCCACCGCCTGAGGGCTTCACTTACGAACATTTCCTGGATGAACAGGGCCAGAAAATTTCCAAATCCAAGGGCAATGGCCTGACGATTGAAGAATGGCTGCGCTATGCGCCGCCGGAAAGCCTTTCGCTTTTCATGTATAATCAGCCGCAACGCGCCAAGCGGCTTTACTTCGATCAAATCCCACGCGCCGTGGATGAATATCTGCAACACCGGACAAGGCTCCGCACCGCGCCGGATGCCGCGAACCCGGCCTGGCATATCCATGGCGGCGCCGCACCGAATGACCCGGAACCCCCGGTTTCCTTCACCATGCTGCTTAATTTGGCGAGTGTGGTGAATGCGGATGATCCTGATTTGCTCTGGGGTTTTCTGGCGCGTTACGCGCCGGGCGCGACACAAGCGACACAACCCTTGCTCGGCAAGCTGGTGACTTACGCTGTTGCCTATTACCGGGATTTCGTGGCGCCCATGAAGCGCTTCCGCTCCCCAAGCGCGGCTGAGCGTGAAGCGCTGAATGCGCTAATGGCGGCCTTGCGTGACCGCGCGGCGGATCTTGAAGCCATGCCGGCGGAAGAACGCGCCAAGGCCGCGCAGGATTTGGTGTTTGATGCCGGGCGGCGGGAACCCTTCCTGGAGCCGACCAAAGACGGCCGAATGGGTGTTTCGCGTGCCTGGTTCAATGCGCTCTATCAGGTGCTGCTTGGCCAGGAAGAAGGCCCGCGCTTTGGCGGCTTCATCGCGCTTTATGGCGTGGCCGGCACCATCGGCCTGATTGAAACCGCGCTGGCGCGGGCGGAGAGTGAAGGCGCGTGACGCGGCAGGGGATACTGTCCCTTTTGAAACGTTACGGCCCGACCTGTTTCGGGCTGATCCTGTTGGTGGGTGCGCTTTATGTGGTGCAGCGCGAATTTCGCGGCCTTTCCTGGCGCGATATCCAAACCGCGCTGCATGCCACACCACCTGCCGCGCTTTGGCTGGCGGCGGGCTGTACGCTTGGCGCCTATTTGCTTCTTTCAGCCTATGATCGGCTGGGATCCATTTATGCCGGGCATCCGGTTTCCTGGCGGAGGTCCCTGCTTGCTTCCTTCTGCGCCTATTCGCTCGCGAATAATATCGGCTTCGCCACGGTGTCTGGGGCTGCGGTGCGTTACCGCTTCTATGCCAGTTGGGGGCTAGCACCAGTTGCGATTGCGAAGGTGATTGCCATCACCTCGCTCACTTTCGGGCTGGGCGGCTTTGCCATTGCGGGCATGGTGCTGGTGCTGGAACCCGAGCTTTTGAGCTTTTTGGGCGAAGGGGCGCCGCGCTGGATCCTGCCGCTGCTCGGGCTTTGCTGCTGGGCGATTGTGATCACCTATGTGGTGTTGGCGCGCTTCGTGCCGCGTATTCGGCTTTTCGGGTATGAAATTGACCTGCCCGGCTTTCGTATCGCGCTCGCGCAGGTGGCGCTGGCGACAACTGATGTCGCGGTGACCGCGATGATCTTCTTTGCCTTGCTGCCACCGACGGAAGGGCTTGGCTTTCTGCATTTTCTTGGGATTTACATCGCCGCCTATATGGCCGGGCTGGCGGCCAATGTGCCGGGCGGCATTGGCGTATTTGATGGCGCGATCCTATTCGCGCTTGCGGGCTTCATGCCCACCCCTGCGATTGTCGGCGCGCTGCTGCTGTTCCGGCTGTTCTACTACATCATTCCGCTTTTCCTGGCCGGTGCGCTTTTCGCGGGGTTTGAGGTCAGCCAGCGGCGCAAGCTGGTGGCGCGGCTCGCGCCCGATCGGGGCATCGCGGTTTCCTTCGAAGTGCCGGTGCTGGCGGGGCTGACGGGTCTTGCCGCGCTTGTGCTGATCTTCATCGGTGCGCTGCCGCCGAAACCCAGCCTGCTTGGCCCTGTGCCGGATTTTCTGGAAGAAGCCGCAAGCCATTTTGCCGCTTCCGTTGTGGGTTCGCTGCTGCTGGCGGCGGCTTATGGGCTGGTGCGGCGGCTGGTGCTGGCCTGGTGGGGCTCGGTCTTTCTGCTGGTCAATGGCGCCTTGATTCTGGTGCTGCGCGGGGAACCGCTATGGCTGATCGCGGTCTTTCTGCTGGTGCCGCTGTTGCTGATGACCGCGCGCGGCGCCTTTTATCGCCACGCGCGGCTGATCGGCGAAGCGGTTTCCGCCGATGGCCTGGGCGCACTTGCCGCAGGCGCCATTTGTGGGCTGACGCTGGCGACCGTTGCCTATCAGAGCGAGTTGGCCGACCGCGCCTGGTGGGGTGTGGTGCTGGCGGCAGATGCGCCGGAATCGCTCCGCTTCACAGTTGGATTGGCGGCGCTGCTGCTGCTGGTTGCGGTATTTCGGCTGCTGCTGCCAGCGCGCCCGCCGATGCTTGCCTATTCGGAAGCGGTGCGGGAGAGGCTTTTGGCCCTTGGCGCCATGGCGCCGGCGCTCTCCGCCGCGGATGGGGCAGTGTTTGGCGAGGCAGGTCGCTCGGGCTTTGGCTTCCTGAAGCGGGATGGGGTGTGGCTGGCGCTGGGCGATCCAGCAGGTGAGGCTCGGGACAGGGTTTCCGCCATTTGGCGCTTTCGGGATTTGTGTGAAGCCGCGCAGGTTGAAGCCGCGTTTTGGCGCGTTGGGCCGGAATTATTACGTATTTACAGTGATATCGGCCTGACGGCCCTGCCGCTTGACCCCGATGGCGCCGCGCCACGCTATCTGGTCTGCCGGGCGGAGCGGGACCTGGAGGGCTTGCGCCCTCTGCTGCCCCATGGCGGAGAGGGCAGTTAAACCCCTTGCCAGCCCCGGATTGCCGCGTCATTGCAGGCGCGCTTCGGGAAGAAGGAGATCACTATGCGCGTTGCCATGATTGGGGCCGGCTATGTCGGCCTGGTATCCGGCGCCTGCTTCGCGGAGTTCGGCGTCGATGTCTCGGTGATGGATGTGGACCCGGCCAAGATCACCGCGCTGCATGAAGGGCGCATGCCGATCTTTGAACCGGGGCTTGATAAGCTGGTCGCGGAGAATGTCGCGGCAGGCCGGCTTGGCTTCACCACCGATCTGAAAGCCGCCATTGCTGGCGCTGATGCGGTGTTTCTGGCCGTTGGCACGCCAACCAGGCGCGGCGATGGCCATGCTGACCTTTCCTATGTTTACGCCGCCGCCGAGGAAGTGGCCCGCGCCGCGACCGGCCCGCTGGTTTTGGTGACGAAATCCACCGTGCCGGTTGGCACCGGGCGGGAAGTGCGCGCCATTGTGCGCCGTGTGCGGCCTGATCTTGCCATCAGTGTTGCCTCCAACCCCGAATTCTTGCGTGAAGGCAGCGCGATTGGCGATTTCATGCGCCCGGATCGCGTGGTGATCGGCACTGAGGATGAACAGGGCCTGGCGGTACTGAGGCAGCTCTATCGCCCGCTTTATCTGATTGAAGCGCCGGTGCTGGCAACGAGCCTTGAGACGGCGGAACTCATCAAATACGCGGCCAATGCCTTCCTTGCGACGAAGATCACCTTCATCAATGAAATCGCTGATCTATGCGAGAAAGTCGGCGCCGATGTGCATGATGTGGCGCGCGGCATGGGGTTGGATGGGCGGATCGGGCGCAAATTCCTCCATCCCGGCCCCGGTTATGGCGGTTCCTGCTTTCCGAAGGATACGCTCGCTTTGGCGCATACCGCGCAGGATGCCGGTGCGCCGCTCAAGCTGGTGGAAGCCACCATTGCGGTGAATGAGGCGCGTAAGGTGCAGATGGCGGATCGTATTCTGGCAGCGCTTGGCCCGAACCCGGCGGGCAAAACCGTTGCCGTGCTGGGCCTGACCTTCAAGCCGGAAACCGATGACATGCGTGATGCGCCATCACTCGTGATCCTGCCCAGGCTGGCGGCCGCGGGCGTCGCTTTGCGCGCCTTTGATCCGCAGCCCGGCCATGCGCGCCAGGTGCTGCCGCAGGCGGTGCATTACGCCGATAGCCCGCTGGCGGCGGCGGAAGGCGCTGATGCGCTGGTGGTGCTGACGGAATGGAATGAATTTCGCGCCCTTGCGCCCGCGCGCCTGAAATCCGCCATGAAGGGCAGTATTGTGATGGATCTTCGCAATATCTGGGACCCGGCGGCGATGCGCGTTGCCGGTTTCACCTATTCTTCCATTGGCCGCCCCTGAGAGCCCGCATCATGACCGGATTCAATCATCGCTTCGACCCCACAGTGCTCCGCGAATATGATATTCGCGGCATTGTCGGCAAAACCCTGAACCCGGAAGATGCCTACGCGATTGGCCGCTGCTTTGGCAGCGTGGTCAGCCGCAGCGGCGGCACGCGGGTCGCGGTTGGTTATGATGGCCGGCTGCATTCGCCTGAGATGGAAGCGCAATTGGTCGCGGGCTTGCGCGCCTGCGGCTTGGAAGTGGTGCGGATTGGGCTTTGCGCGACACCGATGCTCTATTTCGCGGCCTATGCTTTGGAAGCCGATGGCGCGGCGATGGTCACCGGCAGCCATAACCCGCCCGACTATAACGGCTTCAAGATGATGATCGGCAAGAAGCCCTTCTACGGCGCGCAGATTCAACAAATTGGCCGCATGGCCGCTGAGGGCGATGTAGTGCCGGAAGCCGCCGGCAGTGACCGCGCCGTGGATATCGCCACGCGCTATGCTGACCGCGTCTTGCAGGATTGGGATGGTGGGGACCGCGCGCTGAAAGTGGTGTGGGATCCGGGCAATGGCTCAGCGGGGCCGATTGTGAAGGCTTTGGCGGCGCGGCTGCCGGGGCATCACATGGTGATCAATGCCGATGTGGATGGGCGCTTCCCGAACCATCATCCTGATCCGACCGTACCGAAAAATCTGGAGCAATTGATTGCGGCCGTGGCACGCGAAGGCGCTGATCTTGGCATTGCCTTTGATGGTGACGGGGATCGTATTGGTATTGTGGATAATGAAGGCCATGTGCTGTTTGGCGACCAGCTGATGATCGTGCTGGCGCGCGATGTGCTGAAGGCAAAGCCGGGTGCCACCATCATCGCGGATGTGAAGGCATCGCAAGTGCTGTTCGATGAAATCGCCAAGGCGGGCGGGCAGCCCTTGATGTGGAAGACCGGGCATTCGCTGATCAAGGCGAAGATGGCCGAGACCGGCAGCCCGCTGGCGGGTGAAATGTCGGGCCACATCTTCTTTGCCGATAAATGGTACGGCTTTGATGATGCGCCCTATTCCGCTGTCCGGCTGCTTGGCATTGTGGCACGGCTTTCCGGCCCGCTTTCCGCGCTGCGCGCAGCACTTCCGCAAGTGATCAATACGCCAGAATTGCGCTTTGACTGCACGGAGGCGCGCAAATTTGAAGTGGTGCGCGAAGTGAAGGAACGCCTCGCCGCCGCAGGGGCCAAGGTGCAGGATGTGGATGGCGTGCGCGTGCTGACCGATGATGGCTGGTGGCTGCTGCGCGCTTCCAATACCCAGGCCGTGCTGGTCGCGCGGGTGGAGGCTTCCAGCGAGGCAGGGCTGGAACGGCTGAAGGCCGATCTGGCGCGCCAGATCACCGCAAGTGGCTTGGCGGTGCCGGATTTTTCCGGCGCCAATGCGGGGCATTGAGGCCGCGCGGCTATTCAGGTTACGGTTCCTTAAACTTGAACAAGGGAAGGAACCGGGGATGAAGTTCAATCGTCGTCATGTCTTGATCGCGGGCGCTGTGCTGGCGGCGCCGGCCACGCTCCGCGCACAGGATTTTCCAACGCGGCCCATTCGCATCATTGTGCCCTTTCCTGCCGGCGGCACGACGGATTTGCTCGCGCGGCTTTTCGCGCAGCGCATGACCGAAACAATGGGTCAGTCTGTTGTGGTGGAAAATCGCGGTGGTGGCGGCGGTTCAATCGGTGCCGATGTTGTCGCGAAGGCAGCGCCCGATGGCTATACGCTGTTGATGCACAACATCACCTTCCCGACCACCACGGCGGCGATGACGCTGGCGGGGCGCCCGCCGCATGACATTGAACGGGATTTTGCGCCGCTGTCGCTCGGCGCCAATGTGCCGCTGGTGATCTTGGCCAATCCTGCCGTGCCGGTGGCGGATTTGAAAGGCTTTGCTGCCTGGGCCAAGGCGCAATCCTCACCGCCCTTTTATGGCTCCACCGGGCCTGGTTCCTTCATGAATATGGTGGGCGAAGTGCTGAAGCGCGATGCCGGTCTTGCCATGGAACATGTGCCCTTCCGCGGCGCGGCGCCCATGGTGCAGGAATTGATCGCCGGGCGCGTGCAATTCGGGGGCGACCAGATTTCCACCTGCTTTGGCCATGTCCGCTCCGGCGCGCTGAAGGGTCTTGCCACCACCGCATCCAAGCGCGCCAAAGTGCTCCCCGATGTGCCAACCGTGCGCGAACAGGGTTTTGCGTCGCTGGAATTGGAAGGCTGGAACGGCTTCTTCGCCCCGGCGCGCACACCAGCGCCCATCATGGCGCGGCTGCAACGCGAAATCGCCGCCGCTGCGGCCCAGCCTGATTTCATCCGCCGCTGTGATGAAGTGGGCGCAGAAGCCGTGGGGTCTGATTCCGAAAGCTTCGGCGCCATGGTGCGCGCCCAGGCCGCGAAAATCCGCGACTTGGTGGCGAGTGTACAATTGAAGCCGGAGTGAGAATACCCATGACCGAAGCCCCCGAAGCCAGCCTGATTGCCACACGCGAAGGCGCCGCCGGCATTATTCTGATGAACCGGCCAAAGGCGCTGAATGCGCTCAATCAGGACATGATCAGGGGCTTCGCTGCCGCCATCCGCGATTGGCGACATGATCCGGCGGTGAAGCTGGTATTGCTGGAAGGCGCGGGTGGCCGTGCCTTTTGCGCGGGCGGCGATGTGCGCGCTGTGCGTGCTTCGGCGGTTGCGGGTGATCGTGCGGCGGTGGAGGCGTTTTTCTCAGAAGAATATGCCGTGAATGCCGGCATTGCCGCTTTGGGCAAGCCCTGGGTCAGCCTGATTGATGGCGTTTGCATGGGCGGTGGCATTGGTGTTTCGGTGCATGGAACGCATCGCATCGTCACGAACCACGCCATGTTTGCCATGCCGGAAACCGCGATTGCGCTATTTCCGGATGTCGGCACGTCCTTCGCGCTGCCGCGGCTGCCAGGCGCGCTTGGCATGTGGCTGGCGCTGACGGGCGCGCGCTTGAATGGCGCGGATGCGGTGCATGCGGGGCTGGCCACGCATTTCACAACGAGAGAAGCGCTGCCGGCGTTGCGCGCGGCGCTGATCGCGGGCGATATCGGGGCGGTTGCGCGCTTTTGCGAAGCCGCGCCTGAGGCGAGCTTCGCGCCGCATCGCGTGGCGATTGATCGCTGCTTTGGGGCAGGTTCCATCCCGGCCATTCTGGCGGCCCTGGAAGCGGAAGGCACGGATTGGGCGCGCGAACAGCTTGGGGTTTTGCACCATGCCTCACCCACTTCGCTGTTCGTCACGCATGAATTGCTGACGCGCGGCGCCCAGCATGATCTGGCCGGCTGCCTTGCCATGGAATTGGCGCTGACGCGCGTGGTGGTAAATGACCACCCGGATTTCCGCGAAGGCGTGCGCGCCGTGCTGGTGGATAAGGACCACAAGCCGCAATGGCAGCCGGCCAGCATTGCGGCGGTGGATCAGGCGGCTATTCAGGCAATGTTCGGCTAACGAACCCCTGCAGGATACACAGGAAAGCGGGCGTGGCGATGCCGCGCCTCAATTTTCCTTGTAGCGATAGCCGATGCCGTAGAGGGTTTCGATCTGGTCGAAATCTTCATCCGTGTGGCGGAATTTGCGGCGGATGCGCTTCACGTGGCTGTCAATCGTGCGGTCATCCACATAGATATTCTCGCCGTAAGCGGCATCAATCAGCTGGTCGCGGTTCTTCACCATGCCGGGACGGAGCGCGAGAGCCTTCACCAGCAAGAACTCCGTGACAGTCAATTGCACGGGCTTACCTTTCCACAGGCAGGTATGCTTTGTCTCATCCAGCATCAGATCACCGCGTGCCAGCACGCCACCGGGCGGGGCGCCTGAACCTTCCGCGCGCGCGCCTTCATTCCGGCGCAGCAGGGCGCGGATGCGTTCCAACAATAGGCGCTGCGAAAAGGGCTTGGTGATGTAATCATCCGCGCCAAGCCTAAGGCCCATCAGCTCATCCACTTCCTCATCCTTGGAGGTGAGAAAGACCACCGGCATATTGCTGCGCTGGCGAAGCCGCTGGAGCAATTCCATGCCATCCATGCGTGGCATTTTGATATCCAGCACCGCCAGATCGGCGGGCTTGGCCATCAGGCCCTGCAGCGCGCTTTCCCCATCCGTATAGGTGCGCACCTGATAGCCTTCCTGTTCCAGAGTCATGGAAACGGAAGTGAGGATATTGCGGTCATCATCCACAAGGGCGATGGTTTGCGGCATTGCTGTGTACCTCTGACGCGGCGGTGACATTCTTTTGCCGCGACAGTGGATATAGTGCGATTGAATTGTGGCAGTAGGCGGGCCGGAGAAGGGCGATGGAACAGTATGATGCCATAATGGAAGCGCGGCGGCTGATCCGCGCGGGGCGGGCGGCGAGCCTCGCGACCGGCCAGGATGGCCAGCCCTTTGCCGGCCTGGTGACGCCGGCCAGCGCCCCGGATCTCTCCCCGCTGATGCTGCTATCCTCGCTGTCTGAACACACGCGCCATTTGCAGGCCGATCCGCGCTGCGCTCTGCTGATCACCGGCGTGCCGACCGGCCCCAATCCGCAAACCGCGCCCCGTGTGACCGTGACCGGCATCGCTGAAATCGTACCGGCGGATCAGGTGGCGGCGCTGAAAGCCCGTTGGCTTGCGGTGCATCCCTACGCGGCGCTTTACGCCGATTTCGGCGATTTCGCGCTTTGGCGCGTGACCATTGGCGGTGCGCTTTTGGTGGGGGGCTTTGCCCGGGCGGTGCGGCTCAAGGCCAGCGCGCTGGCGCCGGATGAAGGGGCGGTGGCGGCCGTGGCGGCGGCGGAGGCCGAGATCATCGCCCATGTGAACCAGGACCACGCCGATGCGGTCGCGGCCATCGCGACCGGGCTATTGGGCGGCGCCCCCGGCCCTTGGCGGCTGGTGACGGTGGACCCGGATGGCTGCGATATTTCGGATGGCGAAGCATCCCGCCGCCTTGCCTTCCCCGCGCCGGTGGGCGATGCGGATGCCGTGCGTATGGCGCTGATTCGCGCGGCGCGGGAGGGGCGGGCGGCCCTGGCCGGGAAGCCCCCCGGCTGAGCCCGAAACTGCCGCAATTCTGCCGCGACCAGCGCCGATATGGCGCGCGTAAGCCGTATGGGCGGCGCTATCGAAGGTTGGTTGGAGGGGTGTCCTTTAAATGAGTCTTGCTGCACAAGCTTTGGCCGGGACCGGCGTCACCGGGACTGAGACCGTTCATGCCAATCTGTTGCCGCCCGCGCTGATTTCCCATGCGCTGCGCCGCCATGAAGGCCGGCTTTCTGCTGATGGCGCCTTCATTGCCGTGACCGGCACCCATACCGGCCGTTCCGTGCAGGACAAGTTTGTGGTGGAAGACCCTGAAACCCGCGCCGATATCTGGTGGGGCAAGGTCAATCAGCCCATGGCGCCGGAACGTTTTGCGGGCCTGGCGGCGCGCGTGCGCGGCTGGCTCGGCGCCAAGCCCGAGCTTTTCACCCAGGATCTTTATGCCGGCGCCGATCCCGCGCATCGCGTGCGCGTGCGCCTGGTTACCACCAATGCCTGGCATGCGCTGTTTGCCCGCAATATGTTCATCCGCCCGGCGGCAGAAGAATTGGCGAATTTCCAGCCGGATTTCACCATTCTGCATGCGCCGGAATTCCAGGCGAACCCTGCACAGGATGGCTGCCGGTCTGAAACCGTGATCGCGCTTTCCTTCGCCGCGAAAACCATCCTGATCGCCGGCACATCCTATGCCGGGGAAATCAAGAAAAGCATTTTCACCGTCATGAATTGGCTGCTGCCGGCCAAGGGCGTATTGCCCATGCATTGCAGCGCCAATGTGGGCGACAAGGGCGATGTCGCGCTGTTCTTTGGCCTGTCTGGCACCGGCAAAACCACGCTGTCTTCCGACACAGAACGCAATCTGATCGGCGATGATGAACATGGCTGGTCGGACGCCGGCGTCTTCAATTTTGAAGGCGGCTGCTATGCCAAGGTGATCAAACTGAGCCGTGAGGCCGAACCGCAAATCTGGGATGCGTCGCATCGTTTCGGCGCCGTGTTGGAAAACGTGATTGCCGATGAAGCGGGCCGGCTTGACCTGAATGATGGTACGCTTACCGAAAACACGCGGTCCTGCTACCCGCTGCCCTATATTCCGAACATCGTGGAAAGCGGCGCTGCTGGCCTGCCGCGCAATGTTGTCATGCTGACCGCCGATGCCTTCGGCGTGCTGCCGCCGATTGCGAAGCTTTCTCCGGCGCAGGCCATGTATCACTTCCTGTCGGGCTATACCGCGCGGGTTGCGGGCACGGAAAAGGGCATGGGCAAGGAACCGCAGGCGACATTTTCCACCTGTTTCGGTGCGCCCTTCCTGCCGCGCCGCCCGGAAGTCTATGGCCGGATGCTGGCGGATTTGATGGCGCGGCACGGCGCGGATTGCTGGCTGGTGAATACCGGCTGGACGGGTGGCAGCTATGGCACCGGCAACCGCATGCCCATTCGCGTCACGCGCGCCCTGCTGCGTGCGGCGCTTGATGGCAGCCTGGCCCGTGTTGAATTTGTGCGCGATCCCTTCTTCGGCCTGATGGTGCCAAAGGCGCTGCCTGGCGTGCCGAGCGAAATGCTCAACCCGCGCGATACCTGGGCCGATAAGGCCGCCTATGATCGCACGGCGCGTGATCTGGTGGCGCGGTTTGAAGCGAATTTCGCCACCTATGCCGATACAGTGGGTGAGGATGTGAAGGCGGCCGCCATTCGCGCCGCCGCATGAGTGGTGGCTTTGAGTGGCTGAAGCCGGCCTCGGCTGAGGCCGGCAAGCGCAATGTGCTGGGCGGGCCTTTGCTGCCCTGTTCGGTGGCGCCGCTCACGGGGTTTTTCCGTGATGGCTGCTGCAATACCGGGCCTGAGGATATCGGGCTGCATGTGGTTTGCGCCGAAGTGAGCGCCGCGTTTCTGGAATTCAGCAAGGCGGCGGGGAATGATCTTTCCACGCCGCGCCCGGAATATGGCTTTGCTGGGCTTTCGCCCGGGGATCGCTGGTGCCTTTGCGCCGCACGCTGGGAAGAAGCGCGCCGTGCGGGTGCAGCTCCGCCGGTATTGCTGGAAGCAACCCATGAAGCAGCGCTGGAGATTTGCGGGCTGGATGATTTGATATCCCATGCGCTGGATGCGCCCGCATGACGCCCACGCGCTTTTTCCTGGTGCGCCATGCGCTCGTGGAACCATCCGCCCGCGCGGTGCTTTATGGCAGCATGGATGTTGGCTTGTGTGATCTGGCGTTGCAGGAGGAAGCGGCGTCCTATCGCTGGCTTTCACAGCGCCTGCCACAGCCGGCGCGTTGGTTTGTCACGAATCTTTCCCGCACGCGTGCCACGGCAGCGGCGGTTTTCGCGGCGGGCTATGCTGAGGCGGATTTGGAAACGGAGCCCGATTTCGCCGAACAGCATTTGGGCGATTGGCAAGGCATTCCGCATGACGCCTTGCCCGCGCTGCTGACCCGCCCCGCGCACCCTTTCTGGCCGCATGCCGGGGAAGAACACCCGCCGGGCGGGGAAAGCTTTCGTGAAGTGCGGGCGCGCGTTGCCGCCGTGTTGGAGCGCCTGGCGACCCTTTTGGAAGGCCAGGATATTGTGATTGTGGCGCATGGCGGGTCCATCCGCGCCGCCCTTGCCCATGCCATGGGGCTTTCGCCTGATCAGGCCTTGGTCTTCAGCATCAAGAACCTGTCCCTGACGCGCATTGAAAAACACGGGCTGGATTGGCGCGTGGCGTCGGTGAATGAGGAACCTTGGACGCCGCCGGCGCTGGAGGCTTGATCAGGCGCTTGAAGAAAGTCTTTCCCCCAGACGAATCCTTGTATAGAATCAGATGATACAACGGGTTAGGAAATGAATTTCATGCGCCTTATGATGCTGTTCAGCGCCTTACTCCTTGCCTTGTTTGGCTTTTCCGGCAGCGCCCGCGCCCAGGCCGAAGAACAGGCTTTGGTGGATCGCGCCACCTTGACGCTGCAGGAAATGATGGGGCCGGCGGATAATACCGGCGATGCGCGGGCTTTGCTCCGCAATGCCAAGGCAGTGTTGATCTGCCCGAGGGTCTTTCGTGCCGGCTTTTTCTTTGGGGGTGAGTTTGGCGAATGCGTCCTTTCCGCCCGTGATGGTGGCGGTTCCTGGTCCTCCCCCGCTTTTTATACGCTCGCAGGGGGCAGTTTCGGCTTTCAGGCCGGGCTGCAGGATGCACAGGTGGTTTCATTGATCATGACCCAGAAGGGGCTGAACGCCGTTCTGGATAGCCAAATCAAATTCGGTGCTGAGGCGGGGCTGGCTTTCGCAACCCGTGGGCGCAGCATCCAGGGCGCCACAACGGCGGCGGTGGGGGCGGATATTGTCACCATCGGCAGAAGCCGTGGGCTGTTTGCCGGCATTACACTGGATGGTGCGCTGCTTTCTGCCGATAGCGCCAAGATGCGCGCCTATTTCGGGCGCGAAGTGGGCGCGCGCCAAGTGGTGGTGGCGATGGAAGTGCATAACCCCGGCAGCGACCCGCTGCGTAGCGCGCTCACGCGCCTGGGCGCGCCGGGTAGTGGCGTTGGCGGTAGTTCTGCCGCGCCGGCGCCTTCTTCTTCTTCTGGCGGCACCAGTTCCGGCAGCGCTGGCACGGGCCGCGTGCAGACGGAAAGCCTGCCACCAACCAACCGGCGCTGAGGCGATCCAGGCTGCCCGAAACCCGGCGTGACGGACAAAGCGCCTTTCTGGAAAGAGAAATCCCTGCCTGAGATGTCTCGGGCAGAATGGGAAAGCCTTTGCGATGGCTGCGGGCGCTGCTGCCTGCATAAGCTGCGCGATGAGGAAACCGATGCGCTGGCCTATACGGAAGTGGCGTGTCGGTTGCTGGACCTGCGTAGCTGCCAATGTTCCGATTATGCGGGGCGCAAGAAGCGCGTGCCGGATTGCGTGAAACTCACGCCCAAGAAGCTCGCCGCGATTGATTGGCTGCCGCCGAGCTGTGCTTACCGGATGGTGGCAGAGGGGCGGGATTTGGCCTGGTGGCACCCTTTGGTTTCGGGAGATCCGGAAACCGTGCATCGCGCCGGGGTATCAGTGCGCGGGCGCGCGGTGGATGAACGCCATGCCGGGGCGCTGGAAGATCACGTGGTGCGCTGGCCTGGGATGATGCCGCGGAAGGTGAAGGCGCCTGATTGACGGGGCGCGCTCCCCGCGCGACTAAGATAGCCTAGACCTAGGAAGGATGCCCCCAATGAAGGACGCGATTTATGGCGGCGTGAATGCCGCGGTGCTGACGGCAATGAAGCCCGATCTGACCCCTGATCTGGATCGCATGGCGGCGCATGCCAAATGGCTGCTGGCCAATGGCTGCACCGGGCTTGGCGTGCTGGGCACAACCGGTGAGGCGAATTCCTTCGGCCTGCATGAACGCAAGGCCATTCTGGAAGGGCTGATTGCGCGCGGCATTCCGGCGGCGCGCATGATGCCAGGTACGGGCTGCGCCAGCCTGATGGATAGTGTGGAACTAACGAAGCATGCGCGCGATGCCGGCTGCCCTGGCGTGCTGATGCTGCCGCCATTCTATTACAAGGGTCCGTCCGATGATGGGCTGTTCGCCTATTTCTCGGAAGCCTTGAACCGCATCGGTGGGGGCGTGAAGGTTTATTTGTATCACTTCCCGCAGCAATCAGCGGTGCCCTTCAGCCTTGCGCTGCTGGAACGCCTGATCAAGGCCTTCCCCGGCACCATCAAGGGCGTGAAGGATTCATCGGGCGATTACGCCAATATGCAGGCCATGGTGCAGGCCTTCGCCAAGGATGGGTTTGAGGTTTATTCGGGCAGCGATGAATTCCTGCAGCGCATCCTGGCTGAAGGTGGCGCGGGCTGCATCACGGCAGCGTCCAACGGCAATTCGCATTGGGGCGGTATTGTCTATACCAAGCGCACCGGTGCTGAAGCCGATGCGGCGCAGGCCGTGCTGAACGCGACGCGCAAGGCTGCCACTTCCGTGCCGCTGATTCCGGGCCTGCGTGAGATTATTGCGCGCAGCACGGGCGATGCCGGTTGGCGCACCATTCGCCCGCCGCATCTGCCGTTGAATGCGCAGCAGGCCGAAGCGGTTTGGGCGGCTTGGGGTGCTGCAGGCGCGCTGCCTCTGCCGGGGCTTTCCCCCGCCAAGGCAGCGGAATAGGCGCATGCGGGAACCGCTGCGCTGCCGCCCGCCCGCGGTAGCGACCGTGCAGATTGATGATGCCAATGTGCGGGTGACGCGCTGGGATTTCGAACCCGGCGCGGAAACCGGCTGGCATCGCCACGGCATGGCTTATGTGGTGGTGCCGGTGACAGATGGCTCGCTGCTCGTGGAATTGCCGGGCGGTGAGAGCATGACCGCCGAATTGAAGGCCGGCGTTGCTTATGCGCGCGCAGCCGGCGTTGAACATAATGTCGTCAATGGCGGCACCGCGCCGCTATCCTTCGTGGAAACCGAGATCAAGCATTTGATCGGCTGATCTTCGAAGGCAGCGTGACCATCGCGAGCCCGATAAAGACCAAGGCCGCAGCCGGGATGGTGAGCCAGCCCGGCACCTCCCCAAAAATAGCAAAACCCCAGATCAGCCCGGTGATGGTCACGATATAGCCGACTTGTGATGTCACCACGCCGCCCTGTGTGGCGAGTGATCGGAAATAAATCAGATAGGCAAGCGCCAGCAGCACGCCCTGCGCCATGGTGATGGGCAGCCCGGCAATATCCACGGCGCGGATTTGCCCGGTTGAAAACGCAATAACCGCCATCATCAGCGCTGCCGCGCCACACGTGCCGGCCGCCAGCGCCAAGGGTGCCGCACCGCGTGGCGCGAGCTTCACGCCGGCGATATTCGCAACGGCATACCAAACCGGCGTGCAGGCCGCGAGCAAAGCCCAGGGCAAAGCCTCGGGGTCCGGCAAGGCAGCACCTGGCGCCATGGCAAGCCCAATGCCGATCAACCCCAAAATACTGCCGCCAATGCGCCGCCATGAAACGCGTTCCATCTTCAGCATCATGGCGCCAACCACCGTCAGCATCGGCGAAAGCGGGATCAGCAGGGAAAAGAAACCCGCTGGAATATGCTGCAAACTTATGAAGCCAAAAAGGTTGGACAGCACAAGCCCTGTCAGCCCCGAAACTGCGTAATGGATCAGATAAGGCCGCTTCAGCGCGGGGATTTCGCGCCGCGCAAAACAGACCGCCAATAACGTGATGGTGCTGAAGCCGGAGGCGCCCAGCGCGATCATGAGTGGCGGCCAGCCCATGCCACCCAAGGTCTTCACGAAAATCGGCGTGGCGCCCCAAATGGTGCCAAGCAACAACAGCGGCAGAATGGCGTTGAGCGCGAAACGCATGGCGACACTCGCGCGTGAAACCGCTTCAGTGTCAAGCGGTTGAAAAATGAACCCGCTTGACGGCATTGTGCCGTGATGTCCCTGCCCGATTCGGAAATGGTGCCGCTGCGCCCTGGCCTTCTGGGGCCAGCCGAGCTTTGCCCGGTGCGGTGGCGGCGTTCTGAACGAGCGCGTTCGGTCAGTTTGCGCATAGATCCCCGCGCGGGTGATGTGGTGGTGACATTGCCCATGCGCGCGAGCCGCCGTGCGGGGCTGGAACTTCTCACGGCCCATGCCGCCTGGGTGCTGAAGCGTATCAAGGCTTTGGCGCCCAGCATTTCTCTGGCGCATGGTGCGGCGGTGCCGCTTGGTGGCGTGCCGCATCCCGTGCTGCATGAACCCAATCGGCGTGGCGGTGCCTTTGTTGAAAATGGCGCCATCATTGTGACGGGTGCGGTTGAATTCCTGCCGCGGCGCTTGCGTGATTTTCTGCGCGCTGAGGCAAAGCGGCGCATACTGCCTTTGGCTGCGACGCATGCGGAAAAGCTGAGTGTCGCCATTAAGGCCATTCGCGTGAAGGATACGCAAAGCCGTTGGGGGTCTTGCGCGCCGGATGGCACGCTGGCGTTTTCCTGGCGCCTGGTCATGGCGCCGAATGCAGTGCTGGATTATGTTGTCGCGCATGAGGTCGCGCATTTGCGGGAATTGAACCATTCTCCGCGCTTCTGGGCGCATGTCGCGGCGCTGGCCCCGCATCGTGAGGAAGCAGAGACCTGGCTGCGCGAAGAAGGGCCGGCATTGCTGCGTGTGGGCTGAACCACCAAAGGGATGAGGGGTGCGATGAAAGCTGTAGGATACAAGAAATGCCTGCCGATTGATCAGGCGGATGCGCTGATTGATCTGGACATCGCGGCCCCCGCCGCGCCTACTGGGCGCGATCTGCTGGTGGAAATCCATGCCGTATCGGTGAACCCGGTGGATACCAAGGTGCGTCGCCGCGATGACCCCGGTGAGGCACCGCGCATCCTTGGCTTTGATGGCGCTGGCGTGGTGCGCGCGGTCGGGCCTGATTGCACGCTGTTTCGCCCAGGTGATGAGGTATTTTACGCCGGCGTGATCAATCGTTCCGGCACCAATGCGGAATTGCATCTGGTGGATGAACGCATCGTTGGGCGGAAGCCTCGCAACCTGACCTTTCCCGAAGCTGCCGCCATGCCGCTGACGGCGATTACTGCCTGGGAAGGCATGTTTGATCGCCTGGGCGTGCCGCAGGGCGGCGGGCAGGGGCAGGTGCTGCTGGTGATTGCTGGCGCGGGCGGCGTTGGTTCCATGGTGATCCAAATGGCGCGCGCGCTGACCGGGTTGACGGTGGTGGCGACTGCATCGCGCGCGGAAAGCGTGCAATGGTGCCGCGATTTGGGCGCGCATCACGTGGTGGATCATCACGGTGATATCGCGGCACAGATGAAGGCGCTTGGCCTGCGCAGCGCCAATTACATCTATTCCGCCAATACCACGGCGAAGAATTGGGCCGCGATGGTGGAAGCTGTGGCGCCGCAAGGCCGCATTGTGCTGATTGAAAGCAAAGCGCCGGTGGATGCGCGCGATGTGATGCGCAAATCGGTTTCCATCCATTGGGAATTGATGTTCACGCGGCCTTTGTTCAACACGCCCGACATGATCGAACAGCATCGCCTGCTGAATGAGGTTGCGGGCTTGATCGAAGCCGGGCGGATGCGCGGCACTATGACGCGGAACCTGGGCAAGATATCAGCGGCCAATCTGACGCAAGCGCATGCGTTGGTGGAAAGCGGCGGCATGATCGGCAAGGTTGTGCTGGAAGATTTCTAAAATCTTCGTGACTTTGACAAGGTAGTGACGATGCAAAACCCCTTTGTAAAGCTCGCTGAAATCCATCGCGGCCCGGCGGTTGAGAGTATTCATCACGGTATCGCCGTGGTGATGGATAGCGATGGGCGCCAGGTGCTCGCGATGGGTGATCCGGCCTTCGTCACCTTTCCGCGATCCTCATTGAAGCCTTATCAGGCGGTGGCGCTGGTGGAGACCGGTGCTGCGGATGCTTTGGGGTTGAGCGAGGAGCACCTTGCACTTTCCTGCGCGTCCCATAGTGCTGAGGATTTTCAGGTGGCTTTGGTGCGCGATTGGTTGGCGCGCATGGGGCTTTCTGAATCGGCGCTGGTATGCGGGCCGGATATGCCGCGCGCTGCCGCGGATCAGGCGAAGATTTATCGCGCGGGGGGTGATCGGTCCCGCATCTATCATAATTGTTCCGGCAAGCATTGCGGTTTCTTGAGTGTTGCACAGAAGCTCGGCGCACCAGTCGCTGGCTATGGTGATCCCGCGCATGCGACGCAGAAGCTTTATCTGGAAATCCTATCGGAATTGCTGGGCCAGGATGCGGGGCGTTTGCAAGCCGGTGTGGATGGCTGTGGCTTGCCGGCGCTAGCACTTTCCATGGAAGCCATGGCGCAAGCAGCCGCGCGTTGGGCGGCACGCAAGGTGGCAAGCCCCGCGCGGCGGGCTGCGATTGAAAGATTGCAGGCAGCTATTGCGAAGTATCCGGATCATCTTTCCGGGCGGGATCAGGCGACCAGCCGGATTGTGCGCGCCACCAATGGCCGTGTGCTGCTGAAGGGTGGCGCGGAAGGTTTTGTGGTGGGTTTTGTGCCGGATCAGGGTTTGGGGATTGCAGTGAAACTCGCCGATGGCGCATCGCGCGCCAAGATGGGGGTTTTCGCGGCGCTGCTCGGCCGGCTTGGCCTGCTGGATGCGGCGGCGACTGATGCGATGGTGCAGGCAGTGGAAGGCGATATCGCAGACAGCAATGGCAACCCCGTTGGGCGCATTGCCGTGACGCTGCCGGCATAGTGGTGGCGCCGATGCATGCGCTGATTGCGGGCGGAGGTGTTGGTGGCTTGGCGCTGGCGCTGATGCTGCATCAGCGCGGCATTGGATGCACCGTGCTGGAAGCGGCGCCAGAGGTGAAGCCGCTTGGGGTTGGCATCAATACCCTGCCGCATGCCATTCGCGAATTGGCCGCGCTTGATCTGCTGCCGGCGCTGGATGCGGTTGGCATTCGCACGTGTGAATTGCGCTATTTGAATCGCTTCGGCCAGGAGATTTGGAAGGAACCGCGCGGCACTTGGGCGGGCCATGAGGTGCCGCAATTTTCCATCCATCGCGGCCATTTGCATCAGGTGCTGTGGCAGGCGGCAGAGGCTCGCCTGCCGAAAGCTGCTCTGCTTCGCAATGCACGGCTGCAAGGCTTCACGCAGGATGCGGGCGACATCACGGCGCATCTGGCGGATGGGCGCAAGCTTTCTGGTGATGTGCTGATCGGCGCCGATGGCATTCATTCCACCATTCGCGCGGCACTGCATCCGGATGACGGCGGCATTCGATGGAATGGCATTCAGATGTGGCGCGGTGCGGTGGAATGGCCGGCCTTTGAAGGTGGCGACACCATGATTGTCGCTGGCGATATGAAGGAAAAGCTGGTGCTCTACCCCATCGGCGCTGGCGGTTCGGCTGAAACGCGGCTCACGAATTGGGTTGTTTGCACGCAGATTGGTGATGCGAGCAAACCGCCGCCTCGGCGTGAAGAATGGTCGCGCCCCGGCCAGCTTGATGAAGTGCTGGCGCATGTTACCAGGTTTCGCATTCCTTTCCTGGATGTCGCCGCTCTGGTGCGCGCCACGCCTGAATTCTGGGAATACCCGATGTGTGACCGCGATCCCTTGCCCTTTTGGACGCAAGGCCGCGTGACGCTTCTGGGTGATGCCGCGCATCCCATGTATCCGGTTGGATCGAATGGCGCATCGCAAGCCGTTTTGGATGCGCGTTGCCTTGCGGATTTGCTGGCATCCCAGGCGCCGGAAGCAGCGCTTCAAGCCTATGCCGCGGAACGCCTGCCCAAAACAGCCGAGATTGTGCACGCCAATCGCAAGGGCGGGCCGGAACGCGTGGTAGATGAAGTCAGCGCACGCGCACCGGATGGTTTTGCGCGGTTGGAAGATGTGATCTCACGCGAAGAACTCGCTGCCATTGCCGGCGGCTATGCGCAAATGGCCGGGTTTGCGGCGGGGAAACGGGCATGACCGGGCGGTTCGATATCAATATGGATGCGCGCGGTGTGGCTCGGCTCACGGTCGCGCATGATGCCAAGCTGAATACGCTGAACCCAGCGCTTCTTGATGCAGCAATTGCGGCGCTGCGTGATCTTGCAAAGCAACCGGGCCTGCGCGTGGCGGTGTTCACGGGTGAAGGCGAACGCGCCTTCATTGGCGGGGCTGACATTGGCGCAATGGCAGCGTTGGAAACACCGGCAGAAGCGGAAGCCTTCATTCGTCGCGTGCATGGCATTTGTGCTGCGATCCGTGATTTGCCCGTGCCGGTGATCGCGCGCATCAATGGCTGGTGCCTGGGCGCTGGGCTGGAAGTGGCTGCCGCTTGCGATATGCGTATCGCGGTGCGGGATGCGAAATTCGGTATGCCGGAAGTGCGCGTTGGCATTCCTTCTGTCGTGGAAGCGGCCTTATTGCCGGGGCTGATTGGTTGGGGCCGTACCAGGCGCCTATTGCTGTTGGCGGAGACGATTACCGCCGCCGATGCGCTCGCCTGGGGTCTGCTGGAAGAAGTGGCGCCGCGCGATGCGATTGATGCGCGGCTGGAAGAATGGTTGGCGCATGTGCTGGCTGCAGGGCCTGAGGCGATACGCGCCCAAAAAGCCCTGATCAGGCAATGGGAAGATCGGCCAATCAGTGAAGCCATTGCGGCCGGCATAGATGCCTTCGCGGCATCTTGGCAGACCGACGAACCAAAGCGCATGATGCGTTCCTTCCTGGCAGAACAGAAGGCACGCAAAAAGCAGCGCTGAATTCAGCCCGGGGGGGGGAGGAAATTCACCTCATGCTCCGCCGCTAGCCGCACCACTTCGGCCGGGTCTGGCACGTTATGGATGCGAGTGAACAGCGTGTAGAGCCCACGCGCAGGGCTCACCCAAAACAGCGCGCGCACGGGCGCTTCGGTTTTGTTGAAGATGCCATGGGCAATACCCATCGGCAGGCGGATCAAATCACCCGCCTTGGCGGTAGCGGCCTGGCCATCCAGGAAAAGATCAAACTGCCCTTCCAGCACGCGGATGAATTCATCCTGCGTCGTGTGGATATGCGGCGGCACAAAGGTGCCGGGCGGGAAGAGTGTATCGAAAGCGAAACAGCTTTCGCTATGCGCCACGGGTTTGTAAGTCTGGCCGAGAATGGACCATACAACGCCACCTTCGCCCGTGCCGGCGGGGGTTACACCTGCTGTCATGCTCATGTTCCAAGCCTCCCTGTTTCAGACATGCAAATAGGTATCACGAATTTCGGGCGCGGCGGCGAGTGCCGCGCTATCGCCCTGCCAGACCACGCGGCCCTTTTCGATCACCACATGCCAATCGGCAAGGCGCATCACGGCGGCCAGGTTCTTGTCAATCAATAGGATCGCCTGGCCTTCGGCGCGCAGCTTCGCCAAGACCTGCCAAATCTCGGCACGGATCAGCGGCGCCAAACCCTCAGTCGCCTCATCCAGCACCAGCAGGCGCGGATTGGTCATCAGCGCGCGCCCGATTGCGAGCATTTGTTGTTCGCCGCCCGAAAGCTTGGCGCCGGATTGGCGGCGCCTTTCGGCAAGCCGCGGGAACAGCGCATAGATCGCCGCCAAATCCCAACGCGGCGCACCGCCCGCGCGATTGGTGGCGGTGGCGATAAGGTTCTCCTCGACGCTCAGGGTCGGGAATATCTGCCGTCCTTCCGGCACCAAGCCAATGCCGCGCTGCGCGATGCGATAGGGGGCGGCGCCCGTAATCTCCTGCCCATCAAAGCGGATATGCCCAGCGCTTGGGCGGATCAGCCCCATAATGGCGCGCACGGTAGTGCTCTTGCCCATGCCATTGCGGCCAAGCAGCGACACCACCTGGCCCACGCCCACGCCAAAGCTGATGCCGTTCAGCACCTGGCTTTCGCCATAGCCGGCGACAATACCCTCCAGCGTCAGCATGGGATTTCTTCTTCGCCAAGATAGGCCGCGCGCACTTCGTCACTCGCGCGGATTTCGGTGGTGCCACCGCTGGCGATAATGCGGCCCTCGGCCAGCACGGAAATCCGATCCGCGAGCGCAAACACTGCCTGCATGTCATGTTCCACCAGCAGAATCGCGTAGCGCGATTTCAGCCGCCGCAGTAGCGCGATCAGGCGTTCGGTTTCCTCTGGCCCCGCACCAGCCAATGGTTCATCCAGCAACAGCAAGCGCGGGCGCGTGGCCAAGGCGATGGCGATTTCAAGCGCGCGTTTTTCGCCATGGCTGAGTGCGCCGGCGATGATCATGGCGCGATCAGCCAGGCCGACCTCATTCAGGGCATTGCGCGCTGCGTCATTCAGTACGGTTTCTCCGGCGGCGGGGCGTAGAAAGCCAAAGGAAGAACCGCTTTGTGCCTGCGCGGCCAAAGCGACATTTTCCAGTACCGAAAAGCCCGCGATGATGCTGGTGATCTGAAAGCTGCGCGCTAGCCCCGCCTGCACGCGGCGCGGCAGGGAAAGGCGCGTGATGTCCGTACCTGCGAACACAACGCGCCCGGCATCCGGCGCGACGGTGCCGGTGATTTGGTGAATCAGCGTGGTTTTGCCAGCGCCATTCGGGCCGATCAGTGCGTGAATTTCACCAGGGAGTACTTCCAGGCTGACATCATTCGTCACCGCAAGCCCGCCATAATGCTTGCGCAAGCCTTGGACGCTGAGCAAAGCCTCAGCCACGGCGTGCCCCCAGAAAACCAATCAACCCGCCGCGCATGAACAGCACGGCCAAGATCAGCAGCGGGCCGAAGATCATTTTCCAATGCGTGGTCAGGTTGGGCAGCCAAGTTTCTAGCAGCACGAAAAGCACCGCGCCCAGGATGGCGCCAGAAAGCCGCCCCAGCCCGCCCAGGATCACCATGAAAATCAATTCACCGGAACGCTGCCAGCCCATGTAGGCGGGTGCGACAAACTCCGTTGCATTGGCAAACAGCACACCGGCCAAGCCCGCGAGCGTGCCGGCAATCACATAGGCCAGAAGCCGGAAGGGATAGGGCGCAAAGCCCACCGCTTGCACGCGCAGTGGATTTTCCCGCGCCGCGCGCAATACCCGCCCAAAGCGGGACGCGAGCAGCATGGCGCAAAACCCCCAGCAGAACAGCAGAAAACCAAGGCAGAGGTAATGAAAGAACAGCCGGTTTTCCATCAAACGCAAACCGAAAATCTCGGTCCGATCATACAGCGTATAGCCATCATCGCCGCCATAGGGCGCCAATGATGACGCGGTGAAAAACGCCATCTGCCCGAAAGCGAGCGTGATCATGATGAAATTCACACCCTCGGTCCGGATCGCAATCGCGCCTGTCAGCAGGGAAAACAGCGCGGCGGCGACAATGGCGACTGGCAGCACGATGGTGATATCGGTCAGCCGATGCGCATCCAGAATGGCAACGGCATAGGCGCCCACACCCATCGCCGCCGCATGGCCAAGGCTGGCAAGCCCAGCACCGCCCACCAGGAAGGAAAGCGAAACCGCAGCGGCGGCCAGGATCATGATGCGCGCAAATAGTGTCAGGTAATGATTGGCGCCGAAGCCCAGCAGCGGCGCCAGCGCCAGCGCGGCCAGTACCAGCAAGGTCAACGCCACATCAAGCCGCAGGCGCGGCATGCTAACCACTCCTGGCCGGAAAAAGGCCACGCGGACGGAAAGCCAGGATCGCCGCCATAGCGATATAGACCAGCATGGAAGCGAGCGCCGCGCCTGTTTGGCGCGCGGCAGAAGGGTCCAGGAAAAGCCGCATCAGATCAGGCATCAGCGATTTGCCGAGCGTATCCGTAAGCCCCACGATCAGCGCCGCAATGAAGGCGCCGCGAATGGAACCGATGCCGCCAATCACAATCACCACAAAGGCCAGGATCAGCACGTGATCCCCCATGCCAGGTTCTACTGAAAAAATCGGCCCGGCCAATACGCCAGCGAAACCTGCCAGCATGGCGCCAAAGGCAAAGACCAGCATGAAAAGCCTGCGAATATCCACGCCAAGCGCGGAGACCATGGGCGCATTGGTGGCACCCGCACGCACCAGCATGCCAAGGCGCGTGCGTTCCACCAAAAACCACAGGCCAAGCGCGGTCGCGATGCCGGCACATAATACGGCAATGCGATAAAGCGGATATTGCAGCCCCGGCATCAGCACCACGCCATCTTCAAGCAGCGCGGGTACCGGCACTTGCAGCGGTGCGGCACCCCAAATGGCTTTTACCGCCTGATTGAGAAACAGGATCACGCCGAAGGTCGCCAGCACTTGCGACAAATGATCGCGATCATAAAGGTGTCGAAACACCAGCACTTCCAGCAATAGCCCAAAAATCAACGCCGCCGGCAGCGCCCACAACAATCCCAGCCAGAAGGACCCGGTCGCTGCCGCCAAGGCAGCGCCCAGATAGGCCCCCAGCATATACTGCACCCCATGGGCCAGGTTGATGAAATCCATCACGCCGAACACCAGCGTGAGGCCCGCCGCCACCAGGAAAAGCAGAATGCCAAGTTGCAGGCCATTCAAGGCCTGCACCAGGAAAAGACCAGTGCTCACGCGCGAATTAGCGCATGCGGCATTCGGCGGCCCAGGGGTCCACGTTGTTTTCCAAAACCTTGCGCACGGTTTCAGTCTGGAACTTGCCATCGGCGCGCTTGGCGACTTTGAGCAGCCAGAAATCCTGCACCGGGTAATGGTTCACGCCGAATTTGAAATTGCCGCGCACGGAAGCGAAATCCGCCGCGCGCAACCCGGCGCGGATCGCATCCTTATCAGCCAAGCGGCCACCCGCACGACGAATGGCGGAATCAAGCAGCATGGCGCCATCATAGGCTTGCGCCGCGTAGCTGGCCGGCACGTAATTGAAGGCCGCTTCGAAGTCGGTCACGAAGCGGCGATTGGCCGCATTATCCATATTCGGCGCCCAGCTTGCTGCCGAGAATAAACCCACCGCCGCATCCTGCTGCGCTGGCAGCACAGCTTCATCCACCGTGAAGGTGGAAAGGAACGGGATATGCGCTAGCCCCGCTTGGCGATATTGACGCACCAAATTCACACCAAGCCCACCCGGCATGAAGGTGAAAATCGCATCCGGCTTGGCGGCAGCGATCTTCGCAAGCTCAGCGGCGAAATCAAGCTGCGTCAGCGGCACATAAACCTCATCTACCACTTCGCCCTTGAAGCGGGACTTGAAGCCGGCAACCGCATCGCGTCCGGCCTGGTAATTCGGCACCATGACAAAAACGCGCTTATAGCCCTGGTCTTCGCAGACCTGGCCGATCACGGAATGCACCTGGTCGTTGTTATAGGACGTGGTGAAGAAAAACGGATTGCAGCCGCGCCCGGCAAAGGTGGAAGGACCGGCATTGGTGCTGATCAGGAAGGTATTGGCTTCCGTCACCGGGCGGATAATGGCTTGCAGAATGTTGGAGAACACCACGCCAACAATGAAATCGCAGCGGTCGCGTTCAAGCGCCGTGCGCACCTTGGTCACGGCCACATCAGGCTTCAATTCATCATCAATCATCACGGTCTCGGCGGTCAGGCCACCAAGCCGGCCATTCAAATGGCGCAGCCCCATCAGGAAGCCGTCACGCAGTTGGCTGCCAAGCGCGGCTTGCGGCCCGGTCTGCACCGCGACCAGACCAATCTTCACCCCGCCTGCCGGCTGCGCATGCAGAATGGCGGGCGCTGAAAGCAGCCCCAAGGCGCCGCCCATGGCGCCACGACGCGAAATCAAGTTCATGAAAGCCTCCCCGTTTGAAAACCCTGTAGAGCCTTACTGCGCGAAGCCTGGGCGCAAGGCAAGGCGGCGCGCCATATTGCCAGCACGAATCATCAGTGGATGGCTGGGGTCAGTGAAGGGGTCCAGCACGGTGAAGTGGTTGGCGCCGGGCAGGGCTTCAAAACTGCCCCCCCAATGGGTGGCGAAATCGCGGCTTTGGCGGATGAATTCATCGCTCTCGGCCCCGCCCACTACGACATGCAGCGCCTCAAAGGCCGGCGGGGGGATCAGGCGCGGCGATAGCGTGGCGATATCCTGCCCCGTCAGGCGGAGCGCCGGGGCAAGGCTGGTGTCCTTGAGCGGCCCCAATTCGAAAACGCCAGAAACCGGCAGCGCCGCCCCCACCATGCCGGCTGGCAGGCCGGGCTGCCAGGCGGGCCAATCGGTCGCCAGCAGCAGTGCGGCAAGCTGCCCCCCAGCGGAATGCCCCGCCGCCAGCAGCCGCCCGCCCCGGCGCCGGTGCAGAAAGGCTGCGGCGCGACGCATTTCTTCGGCAATGTCACCCAGCGTCACGGCTGGGCAGAGGCTATAGGATGGCACCGCCACCGCCACCCCCTGGCCCAGCAGGCCACGCGCGCAATGGCTGACAAAGGACCGATCCAGCGCCTGCCAATAGCCGCCATGGATGAAAAGCGCGGTCGGTGCGGCTTCGGCATCGGGCGGCAGGAATAGGTCGAGCTTCTCCCGCTCACCCTCGCCATAGGCAAGACCCAGCTCGGCCCGCACGCCACTGGCGCGGAAGGCGGCGGCATCGCGCGCCCAGGCGGCGATGATTTCCGCGCTTTCGGGCACGCGGGCCCGATTATTGTACTCCCGTTCGGCATCCATGCGCCTATCTGCGCATGAGAAAGCCATGACAGGCAAGGAGGGGTGATGCGGATTTATCTGGCGGGGCCGGAGGTATTTCTGGCGGATCGTGACGCCATCGCGGCGGCGAAGAAGGCGATATGCGCGCAATATGGGATGGAGGGTGTTTTCCCGACCGACCCCGCGCCCGCCACGCCCCAGGCTGATACCGATTGGATGCGGATTTATCTGGGCAATGAGGCGCATATCCAGGGCTGCGCTGCGCTGATTGCAAACCTCACGCCGTTTCGTGGTGCCTCGGCCGATCCTGGCACGGCGTATGAGCTTGGCTTCATGCGCGCCTTGGGTCGGCCGGTATTGGGCTACAGCAATGTGGGCGGCAATTTCACCATGCGTAGCCTGGCGTTTCTGCGCGGCGCGGTGCATCGGCGGGCATCAGGTGTCTGGGAAGATGCCGACGGCATGGAGGTGGAGGATTTCGGCCTGACCGATAACCTTATGCTTGATGGCGGCATCGCCGCCGCCGCCGGTATTCTTGTGGTGAACCCGGTGACGGAGGCGTTGCGCTGGCGCGACCTTGGCGGCTTTACCCGCTGTGTCGCGCATTTGGCCGGCGCGAAAAATTAACGCGTCAATTCGCGTCTATCTGCAAGCCTTCCTTCTTGATCACATCAGACCATTTGGTGATTTCGCCGGCAACAAAGCTGCCGAATTGCCGCGGATTTCCGATCATGGGCAGGCCGCCCAATTCTTCGAAGCGCTTCACTGTTTCCGGCAAGGCGAGCATTGCCATGACATCGGCATTGATGCTGTTGATCACCTCGGCTGGCATGGCGGCCTGGCCAAAGACACCGAACCAGGTATTCACTTCGTAATTCGCGAGTTCTGGCATGGTTTCCCGCATCGCCGGCACATTGGGCAGCAGCGGGTGGCGTTCCTTGCTGGTGACAGCCAGGGCGCGCACGCGGCCCGCCTGGATATGGCCCATGATGCCGGTCAGGTTATCAATCAGGAAGGCGACATTGCCGGCCAGCAATTCAATCTGCGCTGGAGCAGAACCGCGCGTTGGCACGTGAATCGCCTGGGCGTTGAGCATTTGCAGAAACAACACCGGCGAAAGATGCGTGGATTGACCAACACCCGTTGAGACATAGGGGATTTCGCCCGGCTTGGCGCGCAGCATGGCGGCCAGCTGCGCCACATTCTGCGCCGGCACGTTATTGTTCACGACCAGTACATTCGGCCCGGCAATGGTGCCAGCGATGGGGGCGATCTGATCCGCGCGATAGGGCAGGTTGCGGAACAGGGAATAGCCAATGGCTTGCGGGCCGATATTGCCCATGAGGAGTGACAAGCCATCGGGCCGCGCGCGGACCATTTCGACCGTGCCGATGGTACCGCCCGCGCCGGCGCGGTTTTCGACGACAACGGCAGTGCCCCAGCGCGGCTGCAGAAACTGCGCGAGCAGCCTGGCCATGATATCCGTGGTGCCACCCGCCGCAGCGGGGACAATGATGCGCACCTGCCCCGATGGGCGCCAGGATTGCGCGCGGGCGATGGCAGGGGTGGCGAGCAGGGGGAGCGCCAGCGCAGTGCGGCGCGAGAGATTGGTCATTATTTGGTCCTCCCAGAAGTCTTGTCCGCAGAATGCCGCTTCCTGGCAAGAAGGGAAAGCGCCCTTTTCAGCCTTGGCGTAGCGCGGCCATCACGCGGGCAAGCCCGGCTTCCCAGGGCGGCAGGGCCAAGCCGAAAACCTGCGCCAGTTTGCTGTTGTCCAGCCATCCATCCGCCGGGCGCTTGGCCTTGGTCGGGTAATCGGCGGTGGTGATGGCCTGCACCTTGGGGCGCGGCGCGCCATGGCGGGCGGCTTCGGTGAAAATCGCCTCAGCAAAGGCATGCCAATTGGTGAAGCCACCCCCGGTCGCGTGATAAGTGCCGGCGAGATCATCATGCCAGCCATGATTGCGTAGCCGGGCCAGGATGGCGGCAATGGTATCGGCCAAATCAGGCGCCGCGGTGGGGCTGCCCCATTGATCCGCCACGACGCGAAGTTCGGGGCGCGTTTCGCCGAGTGCCAGCATGGTCCGCAGGAAATTCCGGCCCATCGGTGCGAAGACCCAGGCCGTGCGCAAAACGATGCAGCGCGGATTGGCCGCCTGCGCGGCCCATTCGCCCGCAAGCTTGGTGCGGCCATAGGCGCCAAGCGGATTGGGCGCATCGGTTTCCAGATAAGGCGCGCCCTTCAGCCCATCAAAGACATAATCGGTGGAAATCTGGATGATCGGGATCCCGGCTTCGCGCGTGAGTTGGCCGAGCAAGGCCGGCCCCAGCGCATTGGCGCGAAAGGCGCCGGCTTCATCATCTTCGGCGGCATCCACTGCCGTCCAGGCAGCGCAATTCACCACCGCGTCGGGTTTCAGCGCCTGGAAGGCGGCGATCACGCTTTCGGGTTTGTCGAATTCAAATTCCGGCTGGCCGACCAAAAGTGCCTCAAAACCCTGCACGGGCAGGGCGGCTTCAAGCCCGGTTGCCAATTGCCCGCCACGACCGGTGACGAGGATGCGGCGCATCACCAAGTTCCTTTCGGGAAGGGTGGCGCGATATCGGCAAGGCGCGGTGCCTTCTGGTCCTTGTCCGATAGGATTGGCGTGTCCACCGGCCAATCAATGCCAAGCGCTGGATCATTCCAGGCGATGCCGGCATCAGTTTCCCGATCATAATAGGCATCAACCTTGTAGAGGACTTCGGTATCTTCTTCGAGTGTTACGAAACCATGCGCAAAGCCGGCAGGGATCCAAAGCTGCTGCCAATTGGCGGATGAAAGCTCGCAGGCCACATGCCGGCCATAGGTGGCGGAGCCTTCGCGGATATCCACCGCGATATCCAGGATGGAACCGCGCGCCACGCGAACCAGCTTGCCTTGCGCAGAAGGCGGGCGTTGGAAATGCAGGCCGCGCACCACACCCTTTTGGCGCGAGAGCGAATGATTATCCTGCACGAAATCCGCGGTAATTCCGTGCGCGGAGAGTGCCCGACGCGACCAGACTTCGCTGAAAAAGCCGCGCGCATCACCAAAACGTGCCGGTTCAATCAGGATCAGATCAGGAATCGCAAGGCGTTCTGCTTTCACGAAAGCCGCCCTTCCGCCAAATCGCGCAAATAGACGCCATAGGCGGTCTTGCCCAAACGATCCGCCTGAGCGCGCAAGGCCGCCGCATCAATAAAGCCCATGCGAAAGGCGATTTCTTCCGGGCAGCCGACCTGCAAGCCTTGGCGTTCTTGCACCGTCTGCACAAACAGCGCTGCCTGCAGCAGGGAAGCGGGTGTGCCGGCATCAAGCCAGGCGCAGCCACGGCCCAATTGCTCGGCCCGCAGGCTGCCATCAGCCAGATAGTCCTTGTTCAGATCGGTGATTTCCAATTCACCGCGCGCGGATGGCTTCAAATCGCGCGCCATTTGCGTCACGCGCTTGTCGTAGAAATAAAGCCCAATCACCGCCCAATCGGATTTCGGCTTGGCGGGTTTTTCTTCAATGGACAACACGCGCCCGGCTGAATCGAATTCCGCCACACCATAGCGTTCCGGATCCGCCACGCGATAGCCGAAGACGGAAGCGAGGCCATTTTCAGCATTAGTCGCCGCCGCCTTCAGGCTTTCCACCAGGCCATGGCCGTAGATGATATTATCGCCCAAAGCCAAAGCGCAGGCTTCGCCGCCAATCCAATCGGCGCCGATATGAAAGGCTTGTGCGATGCCATCGGGGCTTGGCTGTTCCGCATAGCTGATGCGAATGCCGAATTGCGCGCCATTGCCAAGCAGGCGCTTGAATGCCGGCAGATCAGCCGGCGTTGAGATCAGCAGAATATCCTTGATGCCCGCCAGCATCAGCGTGCCCAGCGGGTAATAGACCATCGGCTTGTCATAGACCGGCAGCAATTGCTTGGAAGCTGCCAGTGTCATGGGATGCAGGCGTGTGCCGGACCCGCCTGCGAGCAGAATGCCCTTCACGATTTCACCCCCCCGAGCCTTTGCCCCGCATAGCGTTTATCGCGGATTGGCCGCCACCAGGCTTCATTATCCAGATACCAGCGAATGGTCTGATCAAGCCCGGCCTCAAAATCATAACGCGCCTTCCAGCCGAGCGCCGCTTCCGCGCCGCTTGGGTCCATGGCGTAGCGGAAATCATGGCCGGGGCGGTCTTTGACGTAAGTGATCAGGCGCTCTCGCGGGCCGGCAGGATCAGGGCGCAGCCGATCCAGCGTGCGGCAAATCGCCTGCACCACTTGCAGATTGGTCCGTTCCTGGCGCGGGCCGATGCAATAGGTGGCACCCGGCACGCCGCGCATCAGCGCCAGCACCAAGGCCTCAGCGTGATCCTGCACATGGATCCAATCGCGGATATTCGACCCATCGCCGTACACGGGCAAAGGCCGGCCTTCCAAAGCATTCAGCGTGACGAGGGGAATGAGTTTTTCCGGAAACTGCCACGGCCCGTAATTGTTTGTGGTGTTGGATACGAATGATGGAAAGCCGTAAGTGTGCCGCCAGGCGCGCACCAAATGATCCGACGCTGCTTTTGAAGCCGAATAAGGGCTGCGCGGATCGTAGCGCGTATGCTCATCAAAAGGCGCATCATCGGCGCTTTCCAGGGACCCGAACACCTCATCGGTTGAGACATGATGGAAGCGGAAATCAGCCTTGGCGCTACCTTCCAGCCCTTGCCAATATTCCCGCGCCGCTTCCAGCAGAACTTGCGTGCCCACAACATTGGTCTGGATGAATTCCGCCGGCCCATCAATCGAACGATCCACATGGGATTCGGCCGCCAGATGCATCACGCGCGCGGGCTTGAAGCGGGCGAAGGCATCGCGCATCGCGGCCGGGTCGCAAATATCCAGCGCCAGATGCTGATGGCGCGGGGATTTCAGCCAATCACCAAGGGATTCAGGGCTCGCGGCATAGGTCAGCCTGTCAATATTCACGACAATCGCATCGGTGGTCGCCAGCAAATGCCGCACCACCGCCGATCCAATGAAGCCCATCCCGCCTGTCAGCAGAATGACCATGACGCCACCCTCCCCAGATCAAGTATTCATCGCGTCGAAGAAATCCTGGTTGGTCTTACTGTATTTCAGCTTGTCCAACAGGAATTCCATCGCATCCTGTGTGCCCATCGGGTTCAGGATACGGCGCAGCACCCACATCTTGGAAAGCGTACCGCGATCCACCAGCAATTCTTCCTTACGCGTGCCGGATTTGGTGATGTCAATCGCGGGGAAGGTGCGCTTGTCGGAAAGCTTCCGATCCAGCACGATTTCGCAATTGCCGGTGCCTTTGAATTCTTCGAAGATCACTTCATCCATGCGGCTGCCGGTATCAATCAGCGCGGTCGCGATGATCGTCAGCGACCCGCCTTCTTCAATATTGCGCGCGGCACCAAAGAAACGCTTCGGGCGCTGCAACGCATTGGCATCCACACCACCGGTTAGCACCTTGCCCGATGACGGCACTACGGAGTTATAGGCGCGGCCCAGACGCGTGATGCTATCCAGCAAAATCACCACATCGCGCTTGTGTTCCACCAAGCGCTTGGCTTTTTCCAGCACCATTTCGGTCACTTGCACATGGCGAGTCGCTGGTTCGTCAAAGGTGCTCGCCACAACCTCACCGCGCACGGTGCGGGCCATGTCGGTCACTTCCTCGGGCCGTTCGTCAATTAGCAGCACCATCAGGAAGACTTCGGGGTTATTCGCCGTGATGGATTTGGCGATATTCTGCAGCATCACGGTTTTACCCGTGCGCGGCGGCGCTACAATCAAGGCGCGCTGACCCATCCCGATCGGGGAGATCAGATCAATGACGCGATGCGTATTGTCCTTGGTCGGCCCTTTCGCGACGCTTTCAACCTCCGGATTTTCCATCTTGAGCCGACGGTTCGGATAAAGCGGCGTCAGGTTATCGAAATTGATCCGATGCCGCAGGCTTTCCGGGTCTTCGAAATTGATCGCATTGACCTTGAGCAGGGAGAAATACCTCTCCCCATCCTTGGGCGCCCTGATCTGGCCTTCCACCGTATCGCCCGTGCGCAAGCCAAAGCGGCGCACCTGGGCGGGGGAGACATAAATATCATCCGGGCCCGGCAGGAAATTCGCTTGCGGGCTGCGCAGATAGCCGAAACCATCCGAAAGGATTTCAAGCGTCCCTTCGCCGAAAATCGCCTGATCATTATCCGCGAGGGTCTTCAGGATCGCGAACATCATATCCTGCTTGCGCAGCGATGACGCGTTTTCAATCTGCAATTCCTCAGCGAATGCGAGGAGGTCCGCGGGGCTTTTCGCCTTGAGTTCTGAAAGATGCATTTGGTGCCTTGGCGTTCCGTGAAGCTTGAGAAAGCAGGATCTGAATCACGATGCAAAACGCAGAACGCGGCGCATCCATGAATGTCCCGTTATCGGGTAGAAGGGAAATGCGGCAGCGCCGATCAGGGATCGCCGGGGCCGCGAAAGGAAGGACCATTTATGTATGAAGCCCGCGGCCTCGCGTCAACCACGGATCAGAAGGGCTTCACGATCACCATGATGACAATCAGGATCAGCAGCAGGGTCGGCACCTCATTGGCGATGCGCCAGGATCTTTCACTGCGGGTACTGCGCTCCTCGGCGAAAAGCCGCCGGGCGCGGGCCAAATCCATGTGAAAGGCCGTCATGCCCAAAAGGCCCAAAAGCTTGCCGTGCCACCAGCCAGCGCGCCAATCCACCACGCCGGGGGTCAGGATCAACAGCAGGCCAAAGACCCAGGCGCTGATCATGGCAGGGTTCATAATGGCCCGCAGCAGGCGCCGTTCCATTGTCTTGAACAGCGCCACCTGGGCGGAGCCGGGCGCCTGCTGCGTGTGATAGACGTAAAGCCGGGGCAGGTAGAAAAGCCCTGCCATCCAGGCGAAAACGCTGATCAGATGCAAAGCCTTGGTCCAGGCATAAAAGGGGGCCAGAGCCTCAATCACCATGGGTCATTCATCCTTTCCGGCAGGGGCCGGTATCAGGCGTGGATGCGGCCCATCTTCCAGCCGCCAGCGCTCCAGCACCGCATCCCGCACGCGCGCGCGCACCACCTTTCCCTGCGCATTGCGAGGCAATTCCGGCAGGCTGACCCAAGCGCGGGGGCGTTTATGACGCGCCAATTGTTCCGCCAAGGGTAGTGCCGCAACTTCCCAGCCGGAAGCCAGGCCATCTGCGACCGCGATGATGACTTCGCCCCAGTAATCGGAAGCTAGGCCCAGCACGCAAATCGCGCGGCCCTGGCCGGCTTCTTCCAGCACCATTTCGATTTCTGCCGGGTGGACGCGGTAGCCGCCGCTTTTCATCACATCCGAAGCCCGGCCCGCCAGCCGCAGCCGCCCGCGCGCATCCACCGCGCCCAGATCGCCAGTGCGGTGCCAGGCGCCGGCAGGGCGCGGCACAAAGCCATCCGCGCCGATCATGCCGATATTCATATGCCGGGCGCGCAGCCAGATATCGCCGGAATCGCCGTGGGGCAGGGGCACGCCGGCTTCATCCCGGATGGCGATTTCAACCCCGGTCGCCGGCCAGCCAAGATTGGCGCCCAGGCCATCCTCGGCTTCTTCCATCGCTGCCGCCACATCCGGGCCTTCCAGCACCGTGATGGGGTTGAAACATTCACTCATGCCATAGGTCACGCGCACCACCGGGCCGAATTGCGCCGCCGCACGTGCGTAAAGATCGCGCGTGAGCGTCTGCGTACCGCAGAAAATCACCTTCAGCCCCGGCACTGCCCGGCCCGGAAATAGCGCCAAAAGCTTGGCCAGCACAGTGGGCGGGGCGAAAATCGCGGCAAGCCTGGGTGCGGCGAGGACCGGCGCGATGCGCTCCGCCCGCACACCATCCTGCAAGACAACCTCGCCCCCATGATCAAGCCAGGCATAGGTGATCAGCGCCGCACCATGGGTGAAGGGCGTCATGAGCAGCACACGCTCCCCCGGTTCCGGCGTGAAGGGCAAAACGGCGCGTTGCAGGATATTGGCAAGGTAGCGCCCGCCATGGCTGTGCAGAATGGCTTTCGGCTTGCCCGTGGTGCCAGAGGTGAAAATGATCCGCCCCCAGGCATCGGCTGGCACAGGGGGCAGCGGCGCCCCGCTTTCATCTGGGGCGATGTCTTCCAGCGCGAGGGGTTCAAACCCAAGCCCCGCCAGCCGCGCACAGAATGCTTGCGGCGCGACAATACGCTTGAAGCCAGTAAGCTGTGCAAACCAGCCAAGTTCCGCATCGGTCGAGCCCGTATTGCAGGGCGTTTCGGCCACACCCGCCATCGTCAAGCCGTAGCTGACCCAGGGCGCATCGCAGCCATTGGGCACAAAGGTCGCGACCGGCTGGCCGGGCTTGAAGCCTTCCGCGATCAAGCGCCGCGCCAGGCCATGGGCGCGGGCCGATAGCGCGGCATAGGTGATGGTGGCGGTGCCATCGGTGATTGCGCTACGCGGGCCGAAGCGTTGCGCCAGAATCAGAAGGTCAGACGACCAGGGGATACCATCCTGCATGGGGGCAGAGTCTCGCCAGCCGGGGCGCGCGTCAATGCGGGGCTTGATTGTGGGGCGCGCTTCGGGCCGGATGGGGGGCAAGGAAGGAAACACCGCCATGGAACCGCTGAGCTCACCAACCCTGCCGCAGGGCATCCGCGCCCGTTTTCTGGAAGGCATCAATGGGCTTCGCGTCCATATGCTGGAAGCGGGGCATGAAACGCCGGGGCGGCCGTGTCTTTTGCTACTGCATGGCTTTCCGGAACTTGCTTACTCCTGGCGCCATGTGATGCTGCCCTTGGCGGCGATGGGCTATCACGTGGTGGCGCCGGATCAGCGCGGCTATGGCCGCACGACGGGCTGCGATACGGATTATGACGCGCCGCTGGCGCCATTTCGCCTGACCAATCTGGTACGTGATGCGCTGGGGGTGGTGGCGGCGCTCGGCTACCGCGACGTGGCGGCGGTGATTGGGCATGATTTTGGATCGCCCGTGGCCGCCTGGTGCGCGCTGACGCGCCCCGATGTGTTTCGCCGGGTTGCGCTCATGAGCGCGCCTTTCGCCGGCGGGCTGGATTGGCCGAAGCCCGGGCAGGCTTCCAGCGGTTCTTCCGCCATGCCGGGGCTGGATGAGGCTTTGGCCGCACTGCCGCGCCCGCGCAAACACTACCATGCCTATTACGCTACACGCCCGGCTAATGCGGATATGATGGGCGCGGCGCAGGGGCTGCATGCATTCTTCCGCGCCTATTACCACCACAAAAGCGCTGATTGGGCCGCCAACAAACCGCATAAGCTGCGCGATTGGTCGGCCGAGGAAATGGCGAAACTGCCGACCTATTACGTTATGGACCGGGCCGAGACGATGCCGGAGACCGTCGCGCATGAAATGCCAAGCGCTGCTGAGGTTGCGGGTTGCGCCTGGATGACGGAAGCGGAAATGGCCGTTTATGCGCATGAATATGGCCGGACCGGATTTCAGGGTGGTCTCAATTGGTATCGGACGCGCTTCGCGCCGGAAGTGAATGCGGATTTGGCGCTGTTTGCCGGGCGCAGCATTGATGTGCCTTCGGTCTTCATCGCCGGTGCCGCGGATTGGGGAGTGTTTCAAGCACCGGGCGCGTTTGAGCGTATGCAGGGCATCGCCTGCACTCGCATGGCGGCGGCGCATCTGGTGCCGGGGGCTGGGCATTGGGTGCAACAGGAACAACCCGCGCGCACGGTGGAATTGCTGAAGGAATTGCTGGCGCTGCCTTTGGTGTGATAAAACTACCAATCGATTCGTTCCCTTTAAGCGACCGGCTTCTTCCCGCCCCCCATCGGCGTTTCGCGCACAAAAAGCGGCAGCGCATGGCCGGGCAGCCGCCCGCGCAATGCCGCCATCAGCGCCAAGCCATCGGCTTCTGGCACCTGAAACCGCGCCGTACCTGGCGCCGGGTCCAGGCTGTGCAAATAATAAGGTTTGATACGGTTGCGGATCATGGCGCGCAGCAATGCCTCCATCGCGGCAGCATCAGCATTTACCCCGCGCAGCAGGACCGTCTGCCCAAGCAGGGGAACGCCCGCATCCGCCAGCCGCGCCAGCGCTACCCCTGCATCCGACGTGAATTCGCGCGCGTGGTTGGCATGCACGGCGATGACAACTGGCTTGGCCTGCCGCATGGCCGCGACCAGCGGCGCCGTTACCCGCGCAGGATCAGCCACCGGCACACGCGTGTGGATGCGCAGCGTTTCAATATGCGCCAAGCCGGCCAGCCGCCCGAGTATCTCGCCAAGCCGCCGGGCTGAAAGCATCAGCGGATCGCCGCCGGTCAGGATTACCTCTCGGATCGCGGTATTGCCTTCAAACCACGCGAGCGCTTCCTGCAATTCCGCTTCCGTGAGCAAGCCTCCATCCGGGCCCACCTTTTCGCGCCGAAAACAAAATCGGCAATAAACCGGGCAGGCGAGTAGGGGCTTCAGCAGCGCACGGTCCGGGTAGCGATGCACAACGCCCTTCACCGGCGTGAAGGGCGCATCCGCGGTCGGGTCTTCCAACTCATGCGGCGCAGTAATCAGCTCCGCCGCATCGGGGATATACTGCAGCCCGATCGGATCAGCGGGATCATCGGGCTTGATCAGCGCGGCCATGGCAGGCGTGATGGCGGTGGCGTAGCGCGCGGCAATAGCTTCTAGGGCGGGTACGGTGGCTGGTGCCACCAAGCCAGCGCGCATAAGGTCTTGCGGGCTGCGGAGCGTGCGGGTCTGGTCCTGGGCGATGGGCTGGGGCATGGTCCCCTGCGCCTATACCAGCCCTGAAAGCGCAGCAATGCCCCTGCCCCCCTGGCACCCGAAAGCTTTTGCCGCGCGGCTGCCCTTTTTGGAACGCCGCGCGCGGCTTACCGCCGAAACACGCGCCTTTTTCTATGCCCGCGGCTACCGCGAGGTGGAAACGCCCGCTTTGGTCCCCGCCCCGGGGGCGGAAGTGCATTTGCGCGCTTTCGCGACCAGGTATGAAGCGCATTTGGGCCAGGGTGCGTCGCGCGATCTTTGGCTGCGTACCTCTCCGGAATTAGCGCTGAAGCGGCTATTGGTGGCGGGCGCGGGGCCGATCTTTGAATTGGCGCGGGTGTGGCGGAATGGCGAAAAATCTCCCCGCCACGCGCCGGAATTTACCATGCTGGAATGGTATCGCCCTGACCTTGGCTTTGAAGGTTTGATCGCTGAGACTGAGGATTATGTGCGCTGCGTCGCGCCGCGCATTGTGGCGCATGGCGCTGTCACCACCGATCTCAGCCTGCCCTTTGAACGCATCACCATGGCGGAAGCTTTTGATCGCTGGTGCAATGGGTTGGATATTCTGGCGACCGAGGGTGATGCCGCGCGGCTCCATGCCGCCGCCCAGGCTGCCGGCTTCGCACCCCGCGCCGATGAGGGGTGGGAGGATGTGTTCTTCCGCCTATTGCTTGAACACATCGAACCAAATCTCGGGCGTGGGCGCGCGACCTTCCTGACCCATTGGCCCGCGCCGCAGGCGGCCCTTGCGCGACGTGACCCGGCGGACCCGCGCGCCGCTCTGCGCTTTGAATTGTTTGTCGCCGGCCTCGAACTCGCCAATGCCTTTGATGAGTTGACCGATGCTGGCGAACAACGCGCCCGCTTCGTTGCTGATGCGGTCGAACGCCGCCGCATCAGTGGAGAACATGGCTGGGAGGTTGATGAGGATTTCCTGGCGGCCCTGGAACACGGCATGCCGGCCACCAGCGGCATCGCGCTTGGCTTTGATCGGCTGGCGATGCTCGTTTCCGGCGCGCGTGAGATTGGCGATGTGCTGTGGCTTTAACCCGCGCGGCGCAGCGTGGCGAGCATTGCGGCACTTTCTTCACGCGGCAGGGCGTAGAATACAAAAACATAAGGGTCTGAGGCTTCAAACACCGAAGGGTCAGGCGAAGCGCGTTGCATGGTCGCGCGATCCAGATCGGCCATGGGATGCCAGGCGCCGTTCAATTCGAAGAATACATCGTAGCCGAGTGCATCCAGAAAGGCCGGCACCGCATAGGTGCTGCCCGCGCGGTGGCGTTCTTCCACTTCCAAAGTCAGCACCGGGCGGCAGCGCAGCAATGTTTCCCGCGCACCGCGCAGAATTTCATATTCGGCGCCCTCGGCATCCAGCTTGATGGCGGTGACATCAGCTAGCGCAAAATCATCCAAGCGACGGAGCGGCACGGTGAAGCGTTCCACCGCCACACGGCCCGAGACATGCGCCGCGTAATCCTTGGCGGTGCTGGCCCATTGTTCCTGCGCCACCCCATCCAGCACGGGCATGGCAAGCGTGATGCTGCCCTGATGATCACCCAAAGCCAGATGGTGGCAGTCAACATTGGCAGGCGCCTTGCCAAAGGTCGCCCGCAGCGCTGCTTGCAGCCGGGCATAGGCGCTGGGCAGGGGTTCGAAGGCCAGCACCCGGCTATCGGGCAGGCGCGCAAGTGGGATGGTCAGCAAGCCATCATGCGCGCCGATATCCACCAGCGTGCCGGGGCGATGCAGAAGCGAGTGGAAATTTTCCTCATTCACGATGAACGCTTCCCCTTTGCCCTTGGCTCAGCCTATGCTCGCCGAAACAATATCCGGGGAGCGAAAAACCATGCCGATGCGGCTTTGCCAGCTTATCTATACCTCTCGCCCCTTCGGCTTCAATGGCCCGATGTTGGATGATATTCTGACCGCAGCGCGCAGCCTGAATGCCGAAAATGGCATCACCGGCGCGCTGATCTGCCGCGCCGATATGTTCATGCAAATGCTGGAAGGCCCGCGCGCAGCGGTGACCGAAACCTTTGGTCGCATCCTGGCCGATGACCGCCATGTGGATGTGGCGCTGCTGCATGTGGGCGATACGCCGGAGCGCATCTTCCCGGATTGGACCATGCGCGACGACCCGCCGCAAAGCTGGATGTGGAACCAGGCGGAAGTGCGCGAAGGCGCGATGCAGGAAGCGAGTGCGGCGGCGGCCTATTCCGTGTTTCGCCGCCTGTCGCGCCTGCCGCCGGAACGCCGGGCGGTGTGAAAGCGCCCCATCAGCGGCGCCTGAGTTGACTACCCAGGTTCCCCCATCGTCGGCGTGCCGCCGCATTTTTGCATCAGCGCGAATACTTCCTGCACGGCGGCTTCAATCGCTGGCAGATCGGTGCCCTTCGCCACCACCGCCACGCCACCCCCGCCGCCCTGGCGGTAATAGGGGTAGGAACCAAGATCCAAATCGGCATAGCGCTGCTGAATGGCGGAAAGCCCTTCGGCAATCGCGCCTTCCACCACGCCATGCGCATGTACGCTGCGCGACAGGATGGGCGGGCCGCCTTGCAGACGCGGGGCAAGGGCTTCGAACATGGATTGCATGATGCGTGGCACGCCCGCCATCACATGCACATTGCCGATAGTGTAACCCGGCGCGATGGAAACTGAATTCTCGATCAAAATCGCGCCACGCGGCATGGTGGCCATGCGTTGCCGCGCCGCGTTGAAATCTCCGGGCGGGGTCTGCTTCGCGTAGTAGGATTCCAAAGCATGCCAGGCTTCCGGCTGCGGTTCCCAAGGCACGCCAAAGGCGCGCGCGACGCATTCACTGGTGATGTCATCATGGGTTGGGCCAATGCCGCCCGTGGTAAAGACATGATCGAATTTTGCGCGCACTTCATTGACCGTGTTGATGATCACTTCCGGCACATCGGGGATCACGCGCACTTCCTTCATGGGAATGCCAATCTCGCCAAGGCGTGTCGCCAGGAATTGCAGATTGGCATCCCGCGTGCGGCCGGAAAGTACCTCATTGCCGATGATCAGCAGGCAGGCGGTCGGGTTCGGCATGGGTTTCTCCTGTCTTGGGGCATAATCTCAAAGGAAATCGCGCAGCATGGCAACCAGGGGGATATCGGCGGGCGGCATGGCGTAATCGCCAAGCCGGGCCGGGCGCACCCAGGCGAGTGCTTGCCCTTCCATGGCGGTCACTTGCCCCTGCCAGCGCCGACACAAATAAAGCGGCATCAGCAGATGAAATTTTTCGTAGGTGTGGGACGCAAAGGTGAAGGGGCCAAGACAGGCGGCGCTGACATCTATGCCCAATTCCTCACGCAATTCGCGGATCAGCGCTTCTTCTGGCGTTTCGCCCGGCGCCACCTTGCCGCCCGGAAATTCCCACAAGCCGGCGAGTGGCTTGCCTTCCGGTCGGCGCGCCAGCAACACGCGGTTTTCCGAATCGATCAGCGCGACCGCTGCCACCAATAGTGTCGGCTTGCCAGTGGCGGGCGCGGCTTCGACCGGCGCCGGGGCCTCCACCGCTACATCCATGCGCGTGGCGCTGAACAGCCTGACGGGCATGAGCCCACCGCGCGAGATAAATTCCTGGCTGCCCGCGCCGGTTTCCTTGAAGCCGATGCGCCGCAATACCGCTGCCGAGCGTTCATTATCCACGAGCGCTGAGGCCACCAGCCGATCAATATCCAGATTGGCGAGCGCCCAATGCGCGAGTCTCCCCGCCGCTTCCGGCCCAAGCCCCTGGCCCCAATGGCGGCGGCCAATCCAATAGCCAAGCTCTGCTTCGCGTGGGTTCTTCGCATCAAGCGTCAGGCCAACACAGCCAAGTAGCGCTTCCGCGCCATCTTCATCACGCGTTATCGCCAAATGCCAGGCAGTGCCGGCGGCAATTTGCGCGTGCGTGGAAGCGATCCATTCATCCGCCAGATCGCGCGGATAGGGGAAGGGCACGCGGGCGAGGGTTTTCGCCACTTCCCAATCATTCACCAGCCGATGCAGGGCCGCGGCATCGTCAACCTGCAAGGGGCGAAGCCGCAAGCGTTCCGTCTTTAGTGCAAGCCCGCTTCGCGTTTGCTCACCGGACATGCGCTAAATCTCTGTTTGGTCGCATTTTCCGAGGCGCCAAGTGATTCCACTTGGCTTGAAAATGCTCCGGTGACACATCAGCTCCGATAACTGCCATTGATGTCAATATAGCCATGCGTCAGATCGCAGGTCCAAACCGTGGATTTGCCCTTGCCGAGGCCGATATCCACGGTGATTTCCACTGCGCGGCCCTTCATGTGCTGGACGACGGGCGCTTCATCATAACCATCCACCACGCCGCCATTGCGTGCCATCCAGACACCGCCGACATTGACCGAAAGCTTGTCACGATCCGCGGGTTCGCCTGCCTTGCCAACCGCCATGACAATGCGGCCCCAATTCGCGTCCTCACCCGCAATCGCGGTTTTCACCAAGGGCGAATTGGCGATTGACATGGCAATGCGATGCGCGGAGCGCGCCGTGGTCGCACCGGTTACGTTGATCTGGATCAGCTTCTGCGCGCCTTCACCATCGCGTGCCACCATCAGTGCCAATTCCATCAGCACTTCATTCAAGGCGCGGACGAAATCCTTCAGCACTGCGCCGCCTTCCGCCGGCACGCGCGGATGCTTGGCGGTGCCGGTGGCAAACACCATCACGGTGTCGGAAGTGGAGGTATCGGAATCCACCGTCACGCAATTGAAGGAACGGTCAACGCCTTTCTTCAGCAGCGCTTGCAGCGCGCCGGCGGGGATTTTTGCGTCGGTCGCCAGGAAGGACAGCATCGTCGCCATATCAGGCGCGATCATGCCGCTGCCTTTTGCGATGCCCGCGACGGTGACTTCGGTTTCACCGATACGCGCCTTGCGGATGGCGCCTTTCGGGAAGGTATCGGTGGTCATGATGGCTTTCGCCGCGCCCTGCCAATCACGTTCTGCCGCCGCCTCAAAAATACGCGGCAGGGCGGCGATCAGTTTTTCGGTTGGCAGTTTTTCGCCAATCACGCCGGTGGAAGCCAGAAACACTTCCTTGGGCTTGCAGCCGAGGATCGCGGCGGCGGCCTTGGCGGTTTCCTCACAGGTTTGGCGCCCGGCGCGGCCCGTGAAGACATTGGAATTGCCGGCTGTCACCACCAGGCCGCGCGCCTTGCCACCAGGTAGGGCGCTGCGGCACCAATCCACCGGCGCGCCGGGGCAGCGATTGCGGGTGAAAACTCCCGCCACCGTGGTCCCAGTGGGGAAGGCCATCACGGTCACATCATCGCGATCCTTGTAGCGAATCGCGGCGCGGCCCGAGGCAACGCGCACCCCCGGCACCGCCGGCATTTCCGGCAGCGGAAGGGCGAGTGGTGAGGTGGGGATATCATGTCCGGCCATGGGAATTCCTCCGAAATCTGAGCATTTTCAAGCTAAGTGGAATCACTTGGCGACTCGGAAAATGCGATCAAACAATTGGTTAGTGCGTGTTCGCTGAACGGATGTGAAGCGGACATGCACTAACGACGGGTAGGGGCGGCGGGGCGGCCCGCTGGGGCGGCTGGGGCGGGCGGTTCCGCCGCATCAAGCGCGCGGGGGGTGGAACCATCCAGGTTGAAGCGTTCAATCTTCGCGGCGCCGCGGGCCTGTTGCACCACGGCGTTGATTTCGCCTTCGAACAGGCGCTGGCGCAGCACTTCCCGCGCTTCTTCAAAGCTTGGCGGCGCTGAGGCACGGCGTTCATCCACGCGGATAATGTGCCAGCCAAAGGGGCTACGCACCGGCGCCGCGCTCATTTGTCCTGCCGGGAGCGCGAAGGCGGCTTCGGCGAATTCCGGCACCATATCGCCGCGCTTGAAGAAGCCAAGATCACCGCCTTCCCGCGCCCCTGGCCCGGCTGAGCGGCGCTGCGCCACGGCGTTGAAATCAGCCCCGGCGCGGATTTCGGCCAAGGCTTCGCGGGCTTCTGTTTCGGTCGGGACCAAAATATGGCGGGCGCGTACTTCTTCTTCCGCAGGGCGGGCGCGGATTTCGGCATTATAAGCAGCGCGGATGCGTTCTTCTGTCACGCGCCCGGCCAATTCCCGCGAAAGATAGGCCTGCTGCAATTCCTGTTCTTCGGCGCGGCGGATGCGCGCACGCACCGCATCATCCTTATCAAGCCCTGCCCGGCGGGCAGCGGCCGCCACGGCGCGTCCCGCAATCATTTGATCGAGCAGCAAAGGATAGAGCATTTGCGCCGGCGCGCCGCGCAATTCCTCGGGCAATTCCTGGGCAGCATTGGCAAGGTCTGAAAAGCGAATCTCCTCCCCATCTACCTTGGCCACCACGGGGTCGCCGGGCGGGGTGGCCTGGGCGGGCTGCGCCTCGCCTGGCTGGGCAAAAGCCACCCCCAGCAGCAGCGCCAGGGTGGCGCGAAGGGGGGCAGAGGCGGCAGGGCCGCGCGGATGGCGCATAAGGGATGATCCCAAATAGGTGATTGGCCCGGAACATGGCCGAAGCGCCCCTTCCCCACAAGGCGCAAGCGTTGACCCGCCCCCCGGGGAAGCCTATTTCTGCGGCCAATCCGAAACATGCTTCAGGCGCTGCGGCGCCGCGACCGGGCGCCCGCCCGCCGGAGACTGACGCCCCAGATGTTTGCCCGCCTTGCAGCCGCTATTTTCGGCACCTCCAACGACCGCGCCTTGAAGCGCTATCAATCCCGTGTGCCCGCGATCAATGCGCTGGAACCGCGCATGCAGGCGCTTTCAGATGAAGCGCTGGCAGGCCAGACCGCGCTGTTCCGCGAAAGGCTGGCCAAGGGCGAGACCCTGGATGCGCTGCTGCCGGAAGCCTTCGCGACCGTGCGGGAAGCTTCGCGCCGCGTGCTGGGCCTGCGCCACTTCGATGTGCAGATGATCGGCGGCATGGTCCTGCATGAAGGCAAGATCGCCGAAATGAAGACCGGCGAAGGCAAGACGCTGGTCGCGACCCTGCCGGTTTACCTGAATGCGCTGCCCGCCAAGGGCGTGCATGTGGTGACGGTGAATGACTATCTGGCGAAGCGCGATGCCGAATGGATGGGGCGCATCTATTCCTTCCTGGGCCTGACCGTTGGCGTGATTGTGCATGGGCTGACGGATGAACAGCGCCAGGCCGCCTATGTCTGCGATGTCACCTATGGCACCAATAATGAATACGGCTTTGATTATCTGCGCGACAATATGAAGTATCGGCTGGAAGATATGGTCCAGCGCGATTTCGCCTATGCCATCGTGGACGAGGTTGACAGCATCCTGGTGGATGAGGCGCGCACGCCGCTCATCATCAGCGGTCCCACTGATGACACTTCCGACCTTTACCGCCGCACCGATGAAGTGATGAAGGAGCTGGTGAAGGATAAGGAAACCTATGAGAAGGACGAAAAGCAGCGCACCGTGAGCCTGACGGAATTGGGCGGCGAAAGGGTGGAAGAATTGCTCCGCCAATTCGGCCTGCTGACCGAAGGCAATATGTATGACACGGAAAACGTGTCACTTGTGCATCATGTGAACCAGGCCCTGCGGGCGCATACACTTTTCACCCGCGATGTCGAATATATTGTCCGACAGGACAAGATTGTGATCATTGACGAATTCACCGGCCGCATGATGGAAGGAAGGCGCTATTCCGATGGCCTGCATCAGGCTTTGGAAGCCAAAGAACATGTGACGGTGCAGCCAGAGAATCAAACGCTCGCTTCCATCACATTCCAGAACTATTTCCGGCTTTACCCGAAGCTTGCCGGCATGACCGGGACGGCGGCGACAGAGGCGGATGAATTCGCCGAAATCTACAAGCTGGATGTGGTGGAAATCCCGACCAACGTGCCTGTCGCGCGCAATGACCAGGATGATGAGGTCTATCGCAGCGCCGAGGAAAAATACGAGGCAGTGGCGAAGCTGATCGAAGAAGCGCGCGGGCGCGGCCAGCCTTGCCTGGTGGGTACGACCAGCATCGAAAAATCGGAACTGATTTCAACGCTACTCAAGAACAAAAATATCCCGCATCAGGTGCTGAATGCGCGCTACCATGAACAGGAAGCCGAGATTGTGGCGCAGGCGGGGCGTGCTGGCGCTGTGACGATTGCGACCAATATGGCGGGGCGCGGCACGGATATTCAATTGGGCGGCAATCTTGAGATGCTGGCGCGTCAGGAAGCCAAGGCATCCGAAGGCCCGGAATATCAAACGGCGCTGGCGCGCCACAAGGTCGAAGTGGATGAGGCGCGGCCCATCGTGCGTGAAGCGGGCGGGCTTTTCGTGATTGGCACGGAACGCCATGAAAGCCGGCGCATCGACAATCAGCTGCGTGGCCGTTCGGGCCGCCAGGGGGACCCCGGCGCTTCGCGCTTCTTCCTTTCGCTTGAAGATGATCTGATGCGCATCTTCGGGTCTGATCGCATGGGCGGGATGCTGCAAAAGCTTGGCCTGAAGGACGGGGAGGCGATTGTCCACCCCTGGATCAATAAGGCACTGGAACGCGCGCAGAAGAAGGTTGAGGCGCGCAACTTCGACATCCGCAAGAACCTGCTGAAATACGACGATGTGATGAATGACCAGCGCCGGGAAGTTTATGCCCAGCGCCGCGCCTTCATGATGGCGAATGAGGTGGCTGAAACCATCACGGAAATGCGTGAGGAGACCATCACGGATATCGTGGCCCGCGCCATTCCTGAAAACGCCTATCCTGAGCAATGGGATCTGGAAAAACTGGATCGCGAGGTCAAGGATATCCTGAACCTCGATCTGCCGGTGGCGGATTGGGCGCGCGAAGAAGGCATTGATGATGACGCGGTGCGCGAACGCCTGATGCAGGCGGCGGCGCAGGCCTATGCGTCCCGTGCGGCCAATGTGGGGCCGGAGTTCATGCGCCAGATCGAAAAATCTCTGCTGCTGCAGATTTTCGATCAATCCTGGAAGGAACATTTGCTGTCTCTGGATCATTTGCGCCAGGGCATTGGGCTGCGCGCCTATGGGCAGCGCGATCCGCTGAATGAATACAAAAGCGAAGCCTTCCGCCTGTTCAATTCCATGCTGGAAAACCTTCGGGAACGCGTGACCAGCCTGCTGCTGCGCATTGAAATCCGCCCGGACGCGCCACCGCCCGCGCCAGAAGGGATTGGTGTGTTTGACATGCGCCACCCGGACCCGGCGCTTGCCGGGGGCGAGATGATGGAACTGGATGGCCCGCCTGTCATCGCGCCGATCGGCACGGCTTCAGCGCGTTCCTTGCCCGAAGCGGTGGACCCGAATGACCCGAGCACCTGGGCCCGCACACCGCGCAATGCGCCCTGCCCTTGCGGCAGTGGCAAGAAGTTCAAGGCCTGTCACGGGCGGGTATAGGCGCGCATGCTGCGCGCGGCGCTTTTGGTTCTTTTGCTGCTGGCGTCAGTCGCGCCAGCGCATGCCGCTTGGGAATATACGCGCTGGGGCATGACAGAAGCGCAGGCCGTCACCGCATCGCGCCGCGCGGTGCGGAGCCTGCCGGCGGCGGAACGGCGAATGATGGATGCGCGGGTGGAATATCGCGCGCGCGGCACCTTTAGTGTTGAAGGGCTGCGCATGAATATCGCCTTCGGCTTCGATATCAAAAGCGGCGCGCTTGCCTGTGTTTCAGGGCGCGGTGTTGCGGCGCAAGGCGATGTGCTGCGCCAAAGATTGATCTCGCGCTTCGGCCCGCCGGAGTTTGATGATCAGCACCCGCGCAGCGGAGAACAGGATATCGGCTGGACCACGCCCGACAAGATTGATCTGGTGGTCACCTCGGCTGGTTTTACGCTACTGCATTGCGCGCCGGGCTACTGAGCAGCGCCATCAACGGCGCGATGCTGGTCGCCTGATCCAGTTTCCAAAGTGCCGCTATTTGCGCTTCGACATCGGCAGTCGTGCCACCAAGCGCCACATTGGCGCGGTATTTGGCGGCGAGTTCCGCATCATTCAACGGGCGTTCCGCGCTGCCGCGCGGATGTTCGACATAATGCTGATAAGTGCCGCCATCAGCGAGCGTGATTGTCACACGCGCAGCGCCGCGCGGCAGGCTGGCATCGCATTCCGCGACCACCTTGGCGCGCAGCGCCGCAAGGGCGGGGTCCTGCACCGCAGGCATTTCAAAATCCGCCACATCGGCGTGACCCAGCAGCAGGGCAATCGCGGCACAGTGACGAATGCTGACGCGCGTGTCGCGTTCATTGCGTACCACGCGATCCCCGCGCGCCAGCAACAGCGCATCGCCGGCAACCGTCACGCTTTTGATTTGTTTGACCGCATCGCCAAGCTGTTCGCGCAGCGCCAGGCAGGCATCAATCACCGCATGAAAGACAATCCCCGCTGCATAAGGTTTGTAGGTGTTGCGCCCGATTTCCCAGTGCTGGCCGAGCCCTTCGATGATCTCAGGCAACTTTGCCTCATCACCCATGGCGCGCGCCCAACCCAGAGGCCCTTCAATGGCAAGCGGCGCAGCACGATAGCCACGCGCGGCAAAACGCGCGGCCAGAATGCCATTGCGCGCGGCATTGCCCACGCCGATATTCTTCGCAGCCGTTGTCAGGTTTTCGACAATGCTGCCGGATTGGCTGGCGGCGATGCCAAGTGCGTGCGCGGTTTCTTCCGCCGATAGGCGTAGCAGCCGCGCCGCTACCGCTGCCG
>VGDL01000017.1 GCA_016869735.1 Alphaproteobacteria bacterium | reverse complement strand
GACCCTATACCGGAAGCCCTCCCTGGGAAACGCCGGCCCTCCCTTGCCTTGGCTTTGCCCCGATTTCCTCCTAAGCGCGGAGGAATTCGGAGTGAATCTTAACCATGAACACCAATCCCCAATTGATCCTGCCGATTATCCTATCCGGTGGCACCGGCACGCGGCTTTGGCCATTGTCGCGGGAAAGCTACCCGAAGCAATTCTGGCAGCTGGCTTCCGACAAGACCATGCTGGCGGAAACGGCCGCGCGGGGTTCCGGCGCTGGTTTTCTGCCGCCGATGGTTGTCTGCAACGAAGCGCATCGCTTTCTGGTGGCCGAGCAATTGCGCGATAAGGGCGCGGCCATTGTGCTGGAACCGGTTGGCCGCAATAGCGCGCCCGCCATTGCCGCCGCGGCATTGCTTGCCGAGGAAACCGCGCCCGGCGCGGTACTGTGGTTTATGGCCGCCGATGCCGCGATTGGCGATGTGGCTGCGCTGCAAGCCGCACTCATGAAGGCCGCCGCAGCAGCGCGGGCGGGCGCCATTGTCACCTTCGGCATGCAGCCCACCGCACCCGAGACCGGCTATGGCTATATCGAAGCGGGCGATGCGCTGCCCGGCTGCGATGGCGTGCAGCGCATTGCGCGCTTTGTGGAAAAGCCCGATGCGGCACGTGCGGCGGAGTTTCTTAAAACAGGCCGGCATTTGTGGAATTCCGGCATGTTTGTCGCAACCGCCGCCACCATGTTGGCGGAGCTTGAAGCCCATGCGCCGGATGTCCTGAAGGGCGTGCGTTCCGCTGTTTCTGGCGCCGCGCGCGATGGTGATTTCATTCGGCTTGAAGCCGCTGCCTTCGCCGCCACTCCCGCCATCAGCATTGATTACGCGGTGATGGAACGCACGCAAAAAGCCGCGGTGGTGCCGGCTTCCATAGGCTGGTCCGATATCGGTTCCTGGGCCGCCTTGTGGGAGGTTCAAGCAAAGGACACCGCCGGCAATGCCACACTTGGCCCGGTGGAATTGGTGAATGCCCGGAATTGCTATGTCCGCAGCGAAACCATCCTGACCGGCGTGATCGGGCTGGAAGATGCCGTGGTGGTGGTGACGGATGATGCTGTTCTCGCCATGCATCGCGACCATGCGCAGGATGTGAAAAAGCTGGTGGACCAATTGAAGGCGCGCGGTGCCAAGGAAGCTACCGAACACCGCCGCGCCTATCGCCCCTGGGGCCATTACGAAGGCCTGATCATGGGGGACCGCTTCCAGGTCAAGAAGATCGAGGTTCGCCCCGGCGCCAAGCTTTCCCTGCAAAAGCATTTCCACCGCGCGGAGCATTGGGTGGTGGTTTCCGGCACTGCCATTGTGCGGCGCGATGGGGAAGAAATCATGCTGCGGGAGAATGAAAGCGTCTATCTGCCGCTGGGTTGCATCCATCGCATGGAAAACCCCGGCAAGATCCCGCTGACGCTGATTGAGGTGCAGTCCGGTTCTTACCTTGGCGAAGATGATATCGTCCGCTTTGAGGATACTTACGGGCGGAGTTGATCTTCCGCACGTTTTGGCGGGGCCGGCTGGTGCAGGCTTTGGGCTTTCCAGGGGGAATGCCGCATGGCCCGCCATCCCGAAACTCATAATAACCGCCGTCACACCCATTTGCGCGCGGCCCTGTCGCGGGCACGCGAAAGGCGGCGGGGCGTAGGCACGGCGCCCGGCCCCACGCTTGGCGAAAGGTTTTCCGATCTTGTCGCGGCAATTGTTGGTTCCTGGCGATTTATCCCGATTCAATCGGGGCTTTTGCTCACGTGGCTATTGGTCAATGTAGCGCTCGGCGGGGGTGCTTGGGATCCTTATCCCTTCATTCTGTTGAACCTGATGCTGTCCTTCCAGGCGGCCTATACGGCGCCAATCATCATGATGAGTCAGAACCGCCAGGCTGATATAGACCGGCTGCGGTCCATCGCGGATTATCAGGTGAATATCCGGGCCGAGGCAGAAATCAGCCTGCTGCATGAGAAGATAGATTTGCTGCGCGAACAACAGGTGGCGGAGCTGATTTCGCTGCTCAAGACATCGCTCGCCCGGATCGAAAGCCTGGAAAACCGCCTTCTGCCCAGGCCGCCACCGCCCTGAAAATCACCCTTCGATTATGCCGGGGTATATGCAAGACTGGCAATGAATGGCGGCACTCCCGAAGCCAAAGGATGAGAGGCGCTTCAATGGAATGGATACTGCAAACGCTGATGATGATGGGCGCCAAGGCAGCGTCCATATTCCTTCATCCTGATTCTCCGAATTTTGAGGTTGTTCAGGGCATGATGGCCATTCTCGCGCTGGGCGGGTTGGTGCTGCTGATCACTTTTGCTTTCCGGAAAAAATAATCTCATGAAGGATCTTCGCGCAGCATTGGAAGAAGCCCGCCGCGGCCTGCTTGATCTTTCAACGCGCAACCGCCTGCTATCCCTGCCGAAGCCCGGCGCGTCTCGCGGCGTGATGATCATTGATAATGAGGATGCGGATTTCGTGCTTGGCGCGCTGCAAGCGGGCCGCGCCTTTGGTTTTGAAGCTTCTGCTGCTGCGCCGGTGCCTGACGCCGCACCGGCCGAAACAACCGCCGGCAAGCCGCGCCGCGCGCGCAGCGTGAAGGTGAAGCCAGAGGGTGTTGGCACGGCCAAAGCTGAGGCCACGCGGGAAGAATATCAGCGCGATGACAAGCTGCGGGTGCAATTGCCGGCGTCCGATCTGGTGCGGCGGCTGCGCGATATCACGCAGGATGCACGCACCGCCCGTGAAGAAACCGGCGTGCCGACACTTTACCTAGCGCTTGGTGCTTTGATCTGGCGTGATCCCGCGACACCCGAAACGGAACGCCGCGCGCCTCTCGCGCTGTTGCCTGTGGCTTTGGAACGCGAGGGGGTTTCGCAAAACTTCAAGCTGCGCGACGCGGTGGGGGATATTGCGGAGAATTTGTCGCTCCGCGAAATGCTCAAGGTGAATTTCAAAACCGCGCTGCCGGAATTTGATACGGATGCTTATACGCCAACCGCATGGGCGGAGGCTATCGCAGCACTGGTCGCAGAACGCGCGCATTGGCGGGTTGAGGCGGATGCGCTGGCGATTGGCTTATTCTCTTTCGCCAAATTCCTGATGTGGCGCGACCTGGGGCCTGAGGAAAATCCCGGCCTTGCCGATCACCCCATGGTGCGCGCTTTGGTGGGGGGTGAGGCGCTGACCATACCGCCAGTTTTTCCCGATGAAGCTGATGTGGACACCGAAATCCCGGTGGAGCGGCTTGACCATGTGATGGATGTGGATGGCAGCCAGGCGCTTGCGGCGGAAGCCGTCAGGCGCGGCGGGCATGTGGTGATCCAAGGCCCGCCCGGCACCGGCAAAAGCCAGACCATCAGCAATATCATTGCCCAGGCCGTGCTGGATGGCCGAAGCGTTTTATTCGTCGCTGAAAAACTCGCCGCGCTGGAAGTTGTGAAGCGCCGGCTGGAGAGTATCGGCCTTGGTGCTGCATGCCTGGAATTGCATTCTGAAAAGCAATCAAAACGCGCGGTACTGGATGAATTGCGCGCGACACTTTCCCTGCCCATGCCGCCCAAGCCTGATCGGGATTCGGTGGTGCGGCGCCTTGGGGCGCTGCGTGGGCGGATCAATCGCCATGCGGCGGCGATGCGTGCAACGGTCGGTGCATCGGGCATGACGCTGCATCAGGTGATTGGCGCGCTGGTTGGCTTGCGGCAGCGCGGTGTGGCAGCGCCGGAATTTTTCGTGAATGTATCGGAATGGGATGCGGCGGCGATTGAAGCCCGGCGCGATGCGGTCAAGCTACTGGCGGGCTATGCGGCGGATGGCGGCGCGCAAAGCCCTTGGCGCGGCGTGATGGCTGATATCGGGCCCGCTGATGCGGATCGGTTGCTGGGGCGGTTGCCTGGCTGGGTTCGTGCCTTTGCCGCGGCGGGTGCGGCGCTGGGGGCGGATGCCGGGCCGCAAGCCGCGCAAGATACGCTTGCCTTGAACCCTGCCTTGGCCGCTGCGCCCCCGCATGATGCCGCAGCACTCAAGCACGTAGCCTGGGCGGGCGATCTAGCGCCGCTGGAAGCCTTGGTGCAGGCGCTGGGTGCTTTGCAAAAAGCCAAGGCCGATCCACAGCTTTTGCCCAGCGCCTTGGATGTTGGGAGCATCGCGGAAGCCCGCGCCACGCTTGCGGAAGCGGGCGGTGTTTTTGGCTTTCTGTCTGGTGCGCGGCGCGATGCCAAGGCGGTCGCGGCACGGGTTGCGCGTGATGCGGAAAACCCGCTGCCGACGCTTGATGCTGCCCTGGCCGGACAGGCTGCGCGTGAGGTGCTGCGCAACGGCGATGCTCTGGCCCGCGCCGCCTTCGGCACGCTCTGGCAGCAAGAGGCGAGTGATCCCGCGCCGCTGGCCGCCTTGCTCGGTTGGCGCAAAGCCCATGGCGCGGCGGCGCTGACCGCGCTTGCGAACGGTGCCAAGCCTGTCGAGGCCGCGCCGCTGGAAACGGCGCTGGCTGCCTTTCAGGAATTGCAGCAGGCAACGAAGCTTGATGCGCGTATTGCCTTTGGCGCCGAGGAGCCTTCCTTCACCACACTGGCTCAACGCCTTGGCGATTGGGCGGCGACGCCGGAAGCGCTTGATGCCTGGCTGGGATGGCGCCGTGCTGCTGCTTCGGCCAATGGGCTTGAGGCGTTACTGGAACGCCTGGCTGATGGCCGCGTAGCGCCCGAAACGGCCGAGGATGTCTTCGCCTTCGCGCTGCATGAAGCCTTGCTTCGCGCTGCCATGACTGAGCACCCGGAATTGGCGGCTTTTGACGGCGCGGCGGCGGATCGGCTGGTTGCGGATTTCCGCGAAGCCGATCGCGCACGCATTACGCTGACGCGTGCGGAAGCGGCCCATGCCCATGCTGTGCGCGTGAAGGAAGTGCGCGATGGCGCGCCGGGCATGGCGGTGCTGCGTGGTGAGATGGAGAAAAAGCGCGGCCATTTGCCGGTGCGCGAATTGATGCTCCGCGCATCCCAGGCGGTGCAAAAGGCCAAGCCGATTTTCATGATGAGCCCGCTTTCGGTGGCGCAATTCCTTGCCCCCCCGCATGGGCTGAAGCCCGGGCTTTCCTTTGACCTGCTGGTGATTGATGAAGCGAGCCAGGTGGAGCCCGTGGATGCACTGGGCGCCATCACGCGTTGCCGGCAGGTGGTGGTGGTGGGTGATGACAAGCAAATGCCGCCTACACGCTTCTTCCAACGCATGACAGGTGAGGAAGGCGATGAAGCCCGCGAGGACACCGCTGATGATGTCGCGGCGCGGGATGTGGAAAGCATTCTTGGGCTTTGCAATGCACGCGGCCTGCCATCGGCCATGCTGCGTTGGCATTATCGCAGCCGGCATGAAAGCCTGATCGCGACATCCAACGCGGAATTCTACGACAATCGGCTTTTCATTCTGCCATCGCCGCGCGCACGGTCTGCCGCGCTTGGGCTTTCACTGCGCCGCGTTGAAGGGCGGTTTGACACCGGCGGTACGGGGACCAATGCGGAAGAAGCCCGCGCGGTTGCGGAAGCCGTCATTGCCCATGCACGCGAAACACCCGGCGATACCTTGGGGATTGCGGCGTTTTCCATTCGCCAGCGCGATGCCATCTTGAATGCGGTTGAAGCGGCGCGGCGCGACAATCCGGATACGGAAGCGTTTTTCGGCGCACATCCGGATGAGCCGTTTTTCGTCAAGAATTTGGAAAACGTGCAGGGGGATGAACGCGATTCGATCATGATTTCGGTGGGCTATGGGCGTGGCGCTGATGGCAAGCTTGCCATGCGCTTCGGCCCGCTTTCCGCTGATGGTGGCGAACGCCGGCTGAATGTGCTGATCACCCGCGCGAAGAAGCGCTGCATAGTGTTTTCATCCATCGGTGCGGATGACATTGATTTGGCTCGTGCTTCTGGGCGCGGGGTCGCGACTCTCAAATCCTTCCTCGCCTTCGCCGCCGCCGGGGATGAACCGCGCGCCGCAGCAGCAAAAACCCAACCGGCGCCGATCGCGGCGGCCATTGGCAAGGCGATAGAAGCCGCGGGCAAGGAAGCGGTACCGCGCGTGGGTATGGCCGGCCTATTCCTAGATGTCGCGGCGCGCGATGCCGGCGATTATGTGCTGGGTATTGAAGCCGATGCGGGGGATTGGGCGGCGTTGCGTTCGGCGCGGGATCGCGAAAGGGGCCGCGCCAGTGCGCTTGAGGGGATGGGCTGGAAACTGGCGCGCGCCTGGTCACTTTCCTGGTATGGCAGGCCAGAGGCTGAGGCCGCGCGCATCGCTGCCCTATTGGGTGCCGCGCCCGCTACCGCCGCGCCGGAAGCAGCAATACCCGCGCCGGCAACCGGCTTGGCCGAACCTTACCGCGAAGCCGCGCCGGAGGTGCCGAAGGATACCGCGATTGCGGATGTGCCCTTCGCGACACTCGCCGCTATTGTCGCGGATATCATCAACGTTGAAGCGCCGATTACGATCGAAAGCCTTGCTGAACGCGTGCGGTTATTATGGGGGCTGGAAGCGCTGCCCACGCCGGCACGCGATGCGCTGCGTCAGGCCTTGGCGCTTGCGCGGCAATTGCATGGCGTGAAGGAAGAACAGGGTTTTCTGCTGGCCGAAGCCTCCATCATCTCCGCCCGAGATCGCCGCGCGGTGGGCGCCCATTTGCGCCGCGCTGCTGCCGTATCGCCGCGTGAGATCGCCGCTGCTGCTGAAAAACTTTTGGCACTCAGGCCAAGGACGACGGAAGCTGAACTCGCCGCCGGTATTCATCGCCTATTGGGGTTGGATACCAATGCTGCACCTGCCATCGCTGCGCGGCTTGCGGGGTTGATTGGCGCGGGTGTGGTCAAGCTTTAGGGCATGCAGTCAGACCAGCCAGCCGCAGGCGGGGAAGGAAGCCCGCATGGGTAGTGTCACCTCCTCGCGCGGTGCGGCGCTGTTTGGGGCGCGCGATGCGGTGGGTGCTGCGGGCGTTGCCATGGCAGCGACATTTCTTGCCTTTGGGGCCGCGGTGCGTGAAGCGGGGCTGCCGCCAGGTTGGGCGCTGGTGGCGTGCTGGGCGATTTATGGCATGCCCGGGCAATTGGTGCTGGTGCAGGCCGCTAGTACGGGTTTTGTGGGCGGGATCGCGCCTGCGGTGATGGGCGCCATTGCGGTGAATGCGCGTTTTCTGCCCATGGCGATTGCCATCACGCCCTTATTCGGCGTGGCGGAACGCAAGCGCCTGATCCCGGCCATTCCCTTCATCGCAGTCACACCCTGGGCCGCGGCGATGCGCGCCTTTCCCAAAATCGCGGCGGGGGCGCGGCTCGCTTGGTTTTTGGGTTTTGGCCTGACAAGCTGGGTAGTGGCGGGGCTTGCCGCGCTGGCTGGGTTTTACGTCGCCGGCATGTTGGATGATCACGCGCGCGCCGCGTTGCTATTCGTCAATCCGCTTTACTACGCGCTGCTGCTGGCGGCTGATTTGGATAAGCCCGCACCGCGCCGCGCCATTCTATGCGGTGCAGCGGCGGCAGGACTGGTTTTCATCCTGCCATCTTCCATGGGGCTCTTGGCGGCGGGAATCATTGGCGGCACTGCTGCCTTTTTATGGGGGCGGGCGCGTGGAGGCCGCTGACCTTGCCCTCGCGCTCACCGCGCTTGCCTGCCTGTTGCTGCGCAGCGCGGGCGTTTGGCTGGCGGGCGGGCTTGGCGCGGATCATCCCATCATTGCCTGGGCAACGGCGATTGCGCAGGCAACCCTCGCGGCCTTTGTGATGCTGGCGATCATCGCACCAAGCGGGGCGCTGGCGGATGTGCCACTGGCAGCGCGGCTTTGCGGGCTTGGCGTGGGGGTTGCGGTGTGCCTTGCCTTCGGGCGCAATCTGCTGCCGGCGCTGGTGGTTGGGCTGGTAGCGATGCTGGCTTTGCGGGCGTTATTGGCCTGATCAGGAAAACTTCAGGCCTTCTCCGCCGCAAACCCCGCCACCAATTCGCGTATCCGCGCCGGGTCGCTTTGTTCCATCACGCGGCGCGCAAAGCGCGCGCAATCGCCGATATCAAGCCCGCGCACCGCCTGCTTCACGCGTGGAATGGCGGATGCATTCATCGAAAAGCTGCGAATGCCAAGCCCAAGCAAAAGCGGGATCAATTGTGGATTACCTGCCATCTCCCCGCAAATCGAAACCGGCATGCGTAGCCTGAGCGCGGCTTCGGTCGCGAATTGCATCAGGCGCAGCACAGCCGGGTGCAGCGGGTCATAAAGATGTGCCACTTCCGCATCACCGCGATCAACGGCGAGCGTATACATCGCCAGATCATTGCTGCCGATGGAAAAGAAATCTGCTTCCAGCGCAATCGCATCCGCCGCCAGCGCCGCACCTGGTGTTTCAATCATGGCACCCAGCAGCGGAAGCTTTTCCGGCAGCTTGTCACCCCGCCGGCGGAGCCGCCGTGCAACGCGGTCAAAAATATCGCGCGCCTGCTTCATTTCCTCAGGAATTGTCACCATCGGCAGCAGCAGTCGTACATTGCCATCAGGCGCTTCCGCTGCCACGCGCAAAATCGCGGCAAATTGCACTTCCAGCAATTCGGGCCGATGCAGCAATAACCTGATGCCACGCAGCCCAAGCGCAGGATTGGCGCCGGCATGAACGGGTGCCACGCCTTCAGCAAGGGCGGCGATATCCTTCTCGCCCCCCCAATCCAGCACGCGGATGGTCACCGGGTCCTGGCCCATCGCTTCCAGGATTTGGCGATAGGCAGCGCATTGCGCTTCCTCATCCGGCAAATCCTCGCGGTTCATGAACAGGAATTCGGTGCGGAGCAAACCAATGCCCTGCGCGCCGGCTTGCGCGATCAGCGGCAATTCCTGCGGAATTTCCAGATTGGCCTGCAATTCCACTTCTTCGCCATCAGTGGTGATGGCGGGCAGCCGGCGCAAGCGCCCAAGCCGCGCGCGTTCCCGCGCATAGGCCGCAAGCTTTTCCTTGGCAGCCGACAGCGTCGCCGCTTCAGGATGGATGGCAATACTCCCCGCTGCGCCATCCAGCACCACCTGGTCATTGCGCCGCACGCTTTCTGTCAGCCCCGGCACGCCAAGCACTGAAGGAATGCCAAGCGCGCGCAGCATGATGGCGGTATGGCCATCCGCGCCGCCTTCATCTGTCGCCACACCCGCAATGCGCGCCGGGTCCAATAGGGCAGCGTCTGAGGGCGTGAGTTCCTCAGCAATGAGAATGCACCCTTCTGGCAGATTCTTCAGGCTGCGAAAGGGCGTTGCTGTCAGGTTGCGCGTGACGCGCCGCGCAATGTCACGCACTTCCGTTGCACGGCGCGTGAGGCCGGCGCGGTCATCATCCTTTGCGGCAAGGATCGCTTCCGCAATCGCTTCCCCCTCATCCGTGATGGCGGTCTCGGCGGCCAGCAATTCGCCCTCAATCCTTTTGCGCGCACCACGGATCAGGCGCGAATTGCCGAGCATGAGCAGATGCGCATCAAGCAAGGGCGCGATTTCCTCCTGCGCTTCTTCAGGCAGGATGGCGATGCGCGTTTTGAGTTTGGTGACCTGCTTGCGCGAAAACGCGACCGCATCGGCCAGGCGCAGGCGTTCCGCTTCAATCGCTTCAGTGGTGATGCGCCGGCGCGGTGCTTCGGCGGGTGCTTCGCTGGTGTCAAAAGCAGGGCCAATAGCAATGCCGGGCGAAACCGCAATGCCGCGAAGCTGCGTTTCGCGCCGACGCGGGGATTTTGCCGCGCGCGGGCGGGCGGGCGTTTCACTCTTCATGGAAGCCTGCTTCGACCAAGCCAGCCACCGCGTCCAAAGCTTCCTTGGCGTCCCAGCCTTCAGCTTCGATCACAATTTCGGCACCGCGCCCGGCACCCAGCATCATCAACCCCATGATGGAAACGGCTGGCACGCTCTGCCCATCACGCAGCACATTCACGCAAGCAGAATAGCGTTCTGCCAATGCAACAAGCTTGGCTGCTGCGCGGGCGTGCAGGCCACGGCTATTCGGAATGACAACGCTGCGGCGCAGCACCATGCCTTCGGAAGAAGGGGCCGGGGCAGCTTCGTTCATTCCTTGGCGCTGCCATTGGGCTTGGCGCCGGCAACATCGCGGGCAAGTGCGATATATTTCCGCCCTGCTGCCTTGGCGTGATCCAGTGCTTCGTGCAGCGGTTCACTGCCGCGCACCTTCGCAAGTTTGACCAGTAGCGGCAGATTCACGCCGGCCAGCACTTCCACCGGCTTGCCTTTTTCCACCATTTGCATAGCCAGGTTTGAAGGCGTGCCGCCATACATATCGGTCAGCACAACAACGCCATCACCCTGGTCCACGCTTGCGATGCAGCCGCGTATTTCGCGCCGACGCAAATCCATATCATCATCGGGGCCGATGCAGACGGTGGCTACCGCTTGCTGCGGGCCGACAACATGCTCCATCGCCAGCCGCAATTCTTCGGCCAACCTGCCATGGGAAACCAGAACAAGACCAATCATGATGCTTGCGAAAGGGCCTCCTGGCCCGAAGCGGTAGAAGCGCCGGAGGGGCTAGCCTGTCCGCCGTTAATTTTCAATTCCCGATGCGCGAGGTCTACTCGCCACCCGGAAGCCTGAAGATGCCCCGCCAGGCGTTCCGCGACAAGGACAGACCGATGCTTGCCCCCCGTGCAGCCGACCGCGATGGTGAAATATTTTTTTCCTTCGGCAGCATAACGCGGCAGCAAAAGCTCAAGAAAATCCCGTAACCTATCCCAAAAGGCGGAAAAATCCGGATCGGCTTCAATGAAGGCTGCCACAGGCGCGGTCTGGCCGGTCATGGGGCGCAGCACCGGGTCATAATGCGGGTTGCGCAGAAAGCGTACATCAAAAACCAAATCGGCTTCTCGCGGCAGGCCCTTGGGATAGGCGAAGGACAGCAGCGAAACCGCCAGCCCCGCCGCGGCATCCGGGGCAAAGCGCCCTTCAATCATGCGGCGCAAATCCGCGAGCGGCAGGTCCGAGGTATCAATCGTCAGGTCCGCGGTATCGCGCAGCGCCTCCAGCAGCGCCTTTTCGCGCGCAATGCCATCCAGCACGCGCGATCCCATGGGGCCACCTGGCGCCAGCGGGTGACGGCGGCGGGATTCGGTATAGCGGCGGAGCAGCGCCTCATCCTCGGCGGTTGCGAAAATGAGAGAGACGTTGATGTCGGAGCGCAGCCGCAAGCGTTCCAGAACGCGCAGCGCAGCGGCGGCATCGAAATCGCGCGTGCGCGCATCAATTCCGGCAGCCAGAGGCAGCACGCCATCACCCACCAACGATTCCAGGATGGAAATGGGCGGGTTGTCCACTGTCTCAAACCCCAAATCTTCAAGCACGCGCAGGATGGAAGCCTTGCCTGCGCCGGAAAGCCCGGTGACTAGGACAATATCGCGCGTCGGGGTGGTCATGCGGCGAAGGCCCCGGCCTTTAGGTGCAGACGCCCGGTGGCGGCGCCAAGCGCGTAAATCACCTTATCGCAGGCCGAATCTTCAAAAGCGTGCAGCGTGATGCGCGGCACTGCGCCGGCCGGGCCTTGCCAGAAGGCTGGTTCTGGCAGGCGCGGCACATCGGCGCGCGCGGCCAAATCCACCACCAGGCGAAGCTGTACATTTTCAGCAAAAGGCAGCGCGGTCAAAATCCCAAGGCCGCGAATTTCCAACATACCGAGCAATGCGGGCGGCGCGCTGACTTCTGTGCCTTCGAGCATCACCTGATCATCCGCCACCAAATGCCAGCCGCGCCCGATCAGGCGCAGCACCAGATCGGATTTGCCTGCACCGGATGGGCCGCGGAACAGCACCGCCTCTGATCCCCAAGCTGCTGCACTTGCGTGGATGAGCATTGTCTGCCGGCACCATCGCGCCGGCCCCTTCCCGAGGCAGCGCCCTAACTGGCGCCTTTGCCTGATGGGATCATGCCAGAAAGGTCAGGGCGCGGGAAGCGCTTGCCGGGGCGGGGCGGGCGGGGCAGGCTCAGCCCATGATTGCACAAAGCGACATCAGCGCCGCCATGGCGCGCATTGCCCCCCATATCCGCCGTACCCCGGTGCTGCGCCTCGCACCACAGGAATTGGGGACGGAACATCCGGTCACGCTCAAGCTGGAATTCCTGCAAGTGACGGGGTCCTTCAAGCCGCGCGGGGCCTTTAATCGGCTACTGTCTAATACGGTGCCACCGGCGGGCGTGGTGGCGGCGTCTGGCGGCAATCACGGCGCAGCAGTCGCCTATGCCGCGCAAAGCCTTGGGGTGCCCGCGGAAATCTTCGTCCCCGCGCCAACACCGGCAGTGAAACGCGCGCGGATTGAAGGCTTTAGTGCGCGGCTTGTTGTCGGCGGGGCGAGTTATGAGGAAGCGCGCATCGCCTCCGAAACCCGCGCGGCTGAGACCGGCGCCATGCTGGTCCATGCCTATGACCAGCAGGAGGTTCTGGCGGGTCAGGGCACGATTGGGCTTGAATTGGAACAGGATGCGCCGGAACTCACGCATGTGCTGATCGCGGCGGGCGGTGGCGGTTTGTTTGGCGGCATTGGCGCCTGGTATGCGGGCCGCGCCGGCCTTGTGGTGGTGGAACCGGAAGCCTGCGCGACCCTGACCATGGCGCAAAAGGCGGGCGCGCCGGTGGATGTGCCGGTGGGCGGCATTGCGGCCGATAGCCTGGGCGCACGCCGCGCCGGGCGCTTGGCTTTCGAAGTGCTGGGCGCCACCAAGGCCACCTGCGTGATGCTGCCTGATGAGGCGATTAATGCCGCGCGGCGCTGGCTGTGGGACAAGCTGCGCATCGTGGCCGAACCGGGCGGTGCTGCGGCGCTGGCCGCGCTGCTATCAGGCGCTTGGTGCGCGCCTGCCGGCGCGCGCATTGGCATTGTTCTTTGTGGGGCGAATTGCGATCCGGGGAGTGTGGTTTAGGACACGCCGCCGCGCGGGATCATGCCTTCTTCCCGCGCCTTGATCTGTAGTGCCAAATATTTTGAGTAAATGCGGCATTGCGCCAGGCTGCCGGCCATAAACCAGAGCCCTTCCTGCGCGGTGGGCTTCCACATATTGGCCAATTCGCCATCCTCACCGATACCCCAGATGGACCCAACATTATCGGCAATGGCATCGCCCATCAGCTGGCGCACTAATTCCTGCTGCGTGTAATAGCCGGTCGCGAGCACGAGCAAATCCGCGGGCACCATCCGCCCATCCTTCAGCTTGGCACCTTCCGCGACGAATTCAGCGATATCGTCAAATTGCAGCAGGCCGATCTCGCCATTGATGATCAGGCCGGAACAGCCGGCATCGAGGTAATAACCACCGCCGCGCCTGCGGTATTTCATCTGATGGCCGGTGCCATCCTCACCCAAATCATATTTGAAGCCACGCGCCTTCAGCGCCGCGATCAGATCCTTATCCAATTCCGCCATGCGCTGCACGGCCAATTGATAGCCGCGGATGATCAGGGGCGGCGTACCAGAAGTTGCGATCAGATCGCAGTCTTCCAAAGATGGACCTTCATCATAAAGTGCGTAATTCATCTTGGCACTTGGGTCTATGCTGACCACAGTCGTGGAACCGCGTTGGATGATGGTGGTGGTCACATCATGGCTATGCAGATCCTGCGCCACATCATGCCCGCTATTGCCGGTGCCCAGCACCAGCGCGCGCTTGCCGCGCCAGGCCGCGCCGCTGCTGAAGCTGTGGGAATGGATCACATCGCCCGTGAAGGCATCCAGGCCTGGCAGCTTTGGCACTTTGGGAATACCGCTGACGCCATTGGCAAAAATCACATTGCGCGGCGCCATTTCGCGTATTGACCCATCGGCGCGGCGCAGCCGCACGCGCCAATGCCCGGCCTTGGCATCATAATCGCCGCCCAGGAATTCCGTGCTGGTCCAGACATTAATTTCCAGCGCCCAGGCGTAATGCTCAAACCAATTGGCGAGCATGTCTTTGGGGATATATTTCGGCCAAGTCGGCGGGAAAGGCATATAGGGTAGGTGGTTCACATGCACCTGGTTATGCAGCGCCAGCGAATGATAGCGCTTGCGCCAATTATCCCCGATGCGGTCATGCTTTTCGACCACCAGCGTATCGAGCCCAAGCTGGCCAAGCCGCGCTGCGATACCAAGCCCCGCCTGACCCGCGCCAATCACCAGCACCACGGGGTCACGATCCGCGAAGGCTTCTGCCTTTTCGCGTTGATCAAGCCAATTATCGCCGCCGAAATTGCGCGAATAGGCTTCACCGCTCGGCCGGCGCTTGCCGGTTTTTTCTTCAAAGCCGCTCAGTTCTTCAAGCGTGGTCAGCAGCACCCAGGCTTGAGCAGGATTTTCAACTGGCAGGCGCAGCACGCCATCGCCGCGCCCAAGCCTTGTGGCGAAGGTGAAGATCGCCTCAATCACCTCAATCCCAAGCCGCTTGACGCGGCGCGGTGCGGTGCGCGCTTCCGCCAAGGAGAAATCATGCGCGCCAGTGGCAGGCGCAGTCTTGGCCAGCGCCGTCGCGATTTCGCTGGCGCCGACATGGGGCGTGATGTTCCAGGTGAAGGCGAGCAGATCGCGCCAATGGCTCTCCGGCGCGAAAAGCGCAGCGAGGGCTTGGGCATCAGCCACCTTCAGTGCTGCTTCAAAGCGCGTGAGCCAGGCGCGCACCAAGGCCGCATCATCGGCTTGGGTGCCGAGTGCATTATTGCTCATGTGGTTCATGGTGTTTCTCTCGCCTGGATCTATCTTTGGGTGAAGCCTAACCCATCCAGGGCGCTTGAAAAGCCCGCGCGGCCTTAACCTGCATCAAAACGCATCAGCAGCGCGCGTAGCCGATCCGGTACGGGAATGGGTCGCTTGGTTGTTTGATCAGTCCAAACCCAGACAATCTCACCGGTCGCGAGCAACCTATCGCCATCGGCATGAAAGACCGCCGGCTGAAAGGCGATGGAAGAATTACTAATCCGCGTGGTGCGCACGCCAATCGCCAATTCCTCATCATGGCCGATGCCGACCTTATATTCCACAAGGGCGCGCACAACGTGAAAATCCGCGCCACTTGCCTTGATTTCAGCGCGATTATCCCAGCCGGCAGCACGGATATAGGCGGATACCGCCATATCATACCAGGTTAGTAATGTGCATTGAAGACAATGCCCTGAGCATCCACTTCATTGTAGCGAACGCTCAGGGGGAAGAAGTAGCGGAAGCTGCTTCGTTCCATGTTCAGGCAGACTTGATGTCTTTCACAATGGCCTTGGCAGCATTGACCATGATGGCAACTTCATTGGCGATGGTGACAAGCTTGAAGCCCATCTTGATCATGCGCTTGGCATAGTCGGGCGACCCGCAATGCAGCCCAGCTGAGATGCCGCGCTTGCCGCATTCCGCCAGCAGCTTTTCATAAATGCCGAGGATGAAGGGATCTTCCACATCCAGCTTCGCTTCCATCCCGTAGGAGAGCGAAAGATCCGAAGGTCCGACATAAATGCCGTCAATCCCCGGTACATCCAGGATGGCGCTGATATTTTCAATGGCCTGCTTGGTTTCGATCATGGGAATAACGAGGATTTCGTCATTCGCGGTCTTTTGATAGGAACCGCCTTCGCCATAAAGCCCAGCGCGGATTGGGCCGTTGGAACGCGTGCCATGCGGCGGGTATTTGCAGTATTGCACCAAAGCGCGGGCTTCTTCGGGTGTATTCACCATGGGGCAGATCACGCCGTAAGCGCCGGCATCCAAAACCTTGCCGATGATGCCGGGTTCATTCCAGGGCACGCGCACCATGGGGGTCACGGGATGCGGCTGCATGCCCTGAAAGCACGCCACGCAGGAAAGGTAATCCTGAACGCCATGCTGCATATCCACGGTCAGGCTATCCCAGCCGGATTGGGCGAACATTTCCGCCGAAAAGGCATTGGGGATGGCAAGCCACCCATTGGCGACGGCCTGGCCGGCCTTCCACATCTGTTTCACCTTATTCGGCATTGCCCTGTTTCCTCCTTGGGGACACTGATGGGAATAAGGCTAGGCCAGAAAGGGCTGGGCCGGAAGATGCCCTGGCTGGACGGGCTGCCCAGTAAGCGGCAAAAAGGATGAAACCCGCCGCCAGCCCTGCGCCGCCGGCATGAGGAAACATCATGAATGCCAGCGCCTCTGCCATAGAACAGGTCATTGCCAATATCCGCGGCTTTCTGGGCGAAAGGCTCAGCACTGCCCAGGCCATGCGTGAACAGCATAGCCGGGGTGAGGATACTACGCCGCCCACGCTGCCCGATGCGGTGGCCTTTGTGCAGACCACGGATGAAGTCAGCCGTATCATGGCGCTATGCCATCAGCATGGCGTGCCCGTGGTGCCCTTCGGTGCCGGCACATCGCTGGAAGGCCATGTCAATCCGGTGCGCGGTGGCATATCGCTCGATCTTTCGCGCATGACAGCGGTGTTGGAACTGAACACTGAGGATATGGATTGTCTGATTGAACCCGGTGTCACGCGCCAGGCCTTGAATGATTTTCTGCGCGCTGAGGGCCTGTTCTTTCCGGTTGATCCCGGCAGCCATTGCACCATTGGTGGCATGTGCGCCACGCGCGCTTCCGGCACCAATGCGGTGCGCTACGGCACCATTCGCGAAAATGTGCTGGGGCTTGAGGTTGTGCTGGCGGATGGGCGCGTCATTCAAACCGGTGGGCGCACGCGCAAGGCCGCGAATGGCTATGATCTGACGCGGCTTTTCATTGGATCCGAAGGCACGCTCGGCGTCATCACCAAAATTCGGCTCCGCCTTCATGGTATCCCTGAGGCGATGAGCGCCGCCGTCTGCCAATTTCCAACGCTCGCCGCCGCGGTGGAGACGGTCAGCACCGTCATGCAAAGCGGCATCCCCGTATCGCGCATTGAATTGCTGGATGAGGATCAGATGGAAGCCTGTATCCGCTATTCCAAGCTGGAAGGCTTCGCCGCCACCACAACGCTTTTCCTGGAATTTCACGGCTCCTCCGCCAGTGTCGTGGAACAGGCGGAAGCGGTGGAGGCTGTCGCGCGGGATTTCGGCGCCACCAGCTTTGAAGCCGCAACCGATGCTGAAACCCGCAACCAGCTTTGGAAGGCGCGGCATGATGCCTATTGGGCCGCGATTGCGCTGAAGCCCGGCCATCGCGGCATCACCACGGATGTTTGCGTGCCCATCTCGCGCCTTACCGAGGCTGTGGTGAAGGCCAAGGAAGCTGCCCAGGCATCCGGGCAGACCAGCTGTATTGTGGGTCATGTCGGCGATGGCAATTTCCATTGCCTGATTCTGTTTCCCGATAATGATCAGGCCGCGCTGGAAAAGGCTTGGGCTTTGGATCGTGAAATCGTGGCGCACGGCTTGGCGCTGGGTGGCACCTGTTCCGGGGAGCACGGCATCGGCCTTGGCAAGCGCGAATTTCTGGAACAGGAACATGGCGCGGAAGCGCTCGCGGTCATGCGCGCGCTGAAGACAACGCTTGATCCCAAGGGAATTTTAAACCCAGGCAAGATATTCCGGAATTGAAGAACGCGCGCACTCCATGAACCTGATCGCGCTTTCCATCATCGCCTTGGCGATGGGGCATGTGTTTTCGAATGCGGTCCGCACCCTGCCCGCGATTGCCGCTGATGTGCTGCAACGCGATTTGGGTGTCACCGCCGATGGGCTGGCTGTGCTGACCGGCGCCTTTCCGGCAACTTTTGCGCTTGCGATGCTGCCCGTGGGTGTTGCGCTGGATCGCTGGGGCGTGAAGCCCACCGCGCTTTGCCTGCTGACGATTGCTGCGATTGGCGCGGTGCTGGGTGCTTATGCCGATAGCGCCTGGTCCATGCTGATTGCGCAAATGGTCTTGGGCATTGGCTGTTCGGGCATGCTGATGTGTCCGGTCACTTATGCCGCCAAGAATATGCCGGCGCAGCGCTTTGGGCTTTGGGGTGGTATCATTCAGGCGGTGGGCAATACGGGCATGGTGATTTCCGCAAGCCCTCTGGCGTTTTTGGTGGAATATAGCGGCTGGCGCGCGGGCTTTATCGCCTGTGCAGGGCTCGCGATTTTTGCGGCCCTTTCGGTTGCTTTCCTGGTGCGTGAAACGCCGCCCGATGCCGCAAATCGCCGCAGCCTTAAAGAAGATGCGCGCGATGTCATCAGGCTTGGCTTTTCGCGCGAATTGCGTGCACCGATTGTGATGGCCTTGACCTCCTTCGCCGTGGTGCTGGGCGTGCGTGGCCTATGGGGCGGGCCTTGGCTTATGGACGAACGGGGGTTATCGCGGGTCGAGGCAGGGCATGTGCTGCTGCTATGCACTGTTGCGCTGATCATTGGCCCTTTGCTTGCCGGTATTCTGGAACGGCGCTTTCAGAAGCATCGCGGCGGTATCCTGGCTGCTGGGCATGTCGGCGCGGTGGCGGCGGTGGCGCTGATGGTGCTTGGGGGCGCGCTTGCCTGGCCTGTCGCTGTTGATGCCGTGCTGCTTGCGCTATTCGGGCTTTTGATCTCAACCCAGGTCATCTGCTTCGCCCTGGTGCGCGCCGCAACGCCGCCGGAACGCGTGGGCCGCGCGCTTTCGGCCATGAATGTCGCCTTTTTCGGCGGGGCCGCAATCATGCAGGCGGCTTCTGGTGTGGCAGCCAGCATCGGCGGGATTGGCGCGGCGCTGATGACCTTTGTGGTCGCGGTGCTGATCTGCTGCATCATCTTCATCCTGCTGCGCAGGCGAGAGGCTTGATGCGCGGGCCTTTCCGTCGCAGATGAAGCCCTGAAAAAGGCAGGGGCAAATCCGCCCGCCGGGATGAATGGGTGCAGGGCCATGGATGGCATGAATGACACGGTCGGCCGCTTCGGTAGTGGCCAAGCGGTGCGGCGGCTGGAAGATGAGCCGCTTCTGGCAGGTGCGGGCCGTTTCACGAATGACGAGGCTCTACCGGGTCAGGCGCATCTGGTGTTTTTACGCTCCCCCCATGCCCATGCGCGCATCGCCTCCATTGATACCAGCGCTGCGCGGGCCATGCTGGGCGTGGTCGCGATCCTCACCGGGGATGATGTGGTGGCGGCGGGGCTGAAATCGCTCGGCGTTGCCCTGCCCTTCAAGCGCCCGGATGGGTCGGATTTGGCCGCGCCACCGCGCCCCATTTTGGCGCATGGGTTGGTGCGTTTTGTGGGCGAACCCGTCGCCGCCATCATCGCCGAAAGCGCCGCGGCGGCGCGTGATGCGGCCGAAGCGATCATGGTGGATTACGAAGAACTGCCCGCCGTGACCAACCTGCGGGAAGCCATCGCCCCCGGCGCGCCGCAGCTTTGGCCCGCTGCCGGCAATAACATCGTCGCCGAAACCCACTATGGCGATCAGGCAGCGGTGGAAGCCACCTTCGCGAAGGCAGCGCATGTTGTGGCGCTTGATCTGGTGAACCAGCGCCTGGCACCAGTTTCGATGGAACCGCGCGTGGTGCTGGCTGATTATGATGGTGCGAGTGATCGCTTCACCATTCGCATGAGCACGCAGATGCCATCAGGTTTTCGGGATCAGCTGTGCAAGGAAGTGCTGGATATCCCGACCGATCGCGTGCGCGTGTTGGTGGGCGATGTTGGCGGCGGTTTTGGCATGAAAACCGGGCTTTATGCCGAAGATGCGGTGGTGGCTTTTGCCGCGCGGCGCGTGGGCCGCCCGGTGCGCTGGGCGGCTGAGCGCATGGAAGATTTCCTCGCCGCGCTGCATGGCCGCGATACGGATAGCAAGGCGGAATTGGCGCTGGATGAAGCGGGCAAGGTGCTGGGGCTGCGCGTCCGCACGCTGGCCAATATGGGCGGCTATACGCGCAATTCCGGTGTTGCGATTCAATTGCTGATCGGGCCTTGGGTTTCCACCAGCATTTACGACATCACGAATATCGATTTCCAATTCACTGCTGTCCTGACCAATACTGCGCCCACTGGTCCTTATCGTGGCGCTGGCCGGCCTGAAGCCATTTATATCATCGAACGCCTGATGGATGCGGCGGCGCGGAAGCTTGGGCTTGATCCTGCCGAACTCCGCCGGCGCAATATGATCCGGCCAGAGCAAATGCCCTACAAGAACGCCATGGGGCAGAGCTATGACAGCGGCAGCTTTGAAAAAATCATGGATCAGGCTTTGGTTGCCGCGCATTGGCAGGGCTTCGCTGCCCGTGCTGCGGAATCAGCCAAGGCGGGTAAGATTCGTGGACGCGGCATTGCGACCTTCCTGGAATGGACTGGTGGGAATGTGTTTGAGGAACGCGTGACGGTCGCGGTGAAGGCGAATCGTGAGATTGAGATTTACGCCACCACACAAGCCATGGGGCAGGGTATCGCCACCAGCTATGCGCAGCTTGCCGTGGATGTTTTTTGTGTGGAATTCGATAATATTAAAATCGTCATGGGTGATTCGGATCGGGGCAGCGGCTTTGGAAGCGCGGGGTCGCGTTCGCTGTTTACTGCCGGTTCCGCCGTGAAGGTCGCCGCCGATAAAACGGTGGGCAAAGCGCGCGATTTGGCCGCCGATGCCTTGGAAGTGGCGCCGGTGGATTTGGAATATCAGGCCGGCGCCTTCCAGGTGGCGGGCACGGATCGGCGCATTGGGCTTTTCGAATTGGCGGCGAAGCAGCCGGAGGGACGGATTTTCATTGATTCGACCAGCTCGGTTTCTGGCCCCACCTGGCCGAATGGCTGCCATATCGCGGAAGTGGAAATTGACCCCGATACTGGTGAGGTCGCCATTCCGCTTTATGTTTCCACCAATGATGCCGGGTGTGTTGTCAATCCGCTGATCGTCGAAGGCCAGGTAGTGGGTGGCGCGCTGCAAGGGATTGGTCAGGCATTGTGTGAAGCGGTGATCTATGATCCCGCGACTGGCCAGCCGCTGACGGCAAGTTTCATGGATTACACCCTGCCGCGCGCGGATATGCTGCCTGCCGCGACCACGCTGCTTGATCAATCCATCCCCTGCCTCACCAATCCTTTGGGCGTGAAGGGTGTTGGGGAGCTTGGCACCATCGGCGCAACACCCGCTTTGGTGAATGCCGTTTCGGATGCGCTGGCGCGTCATGGGCGCGGTGCGGTCGCGGATAGCGTGCAAATGCCGCTAACACCGCCCCGCATCTGGGCGCTGCTGCAAGCCTGAAACGGCGATGGCGCTTGGCAGAAAACGCAGCCGGGAACGCCGCCAACGCGCCACGCGTTGGCTGTGGTGCCTGTCCCAGGCCGTGATGATTCTGCTGGTCTTCCTGGGCTTCGGCATTGTCACCTATCGCGGGGCCGAGGAAATCGCGCGTGCCGAAGTCTCGGCGCTTGAAGCACGGCTCACAGCGGCGGCGGAACGCGAAAGCGCTGCCGCTGGTGAGAAGGCACGGCTGGTCACTGAAGTTGAGCAGGCACGCGCTGAGGCCGGCACCTGGCGTGCGCGTCATGATCAGGAAGTGCCGCGCCCGCCCTTTACGGAAATGCTCGCCATCGCCGCGCAGCGTGTCGGTTCCGGTATTGCACCCGAACGGCTGAAGGATGCGTTGCGCCTGGCCGATAATCCGCGCCGCTGTGAAGGCCGCCCCATCATCCGCCGCTTCGCCATTCGCTTTGGTGGCGCGCCCAGCGCCGATGATGGCACCGGCTTCATGGAAGGATTGATGCGCATCACCGCAACCATTCCCGCCGGCGCTGAGGACGTGGCGCGGCTTGCCAATGTCACCATCACCACCACCTGGAACGGCCGCACGGAAAGCCTGACCGGCTTGCCACAGCGCTTGATGCTGCCGATGGGTAATCTGGAACTGGACCTTAGCGTTACCGCCAGCGAATTGCGCGGCTTTGCCCAGGCCGCGCTTGCCACCTGCCCGCGTAACTGATTGCGCTGGACAGCGTGACCAAACAGCGCAAGCATCAGGTAACTTAACGGGAGGAAATCCATGAATCGCCGTGACACGCTAAAGGGCGCGCTTGCCCTTTCAAGCCTGACTGCCCTGCCTGCTGTTGCGCAGAATCTCGATCGGTCGGTGCGCTTTGTCGTGCCCTTCGCCCCGGGCGGCACTTCCGATATTATCGCGCGCTTGCTCTCACCAGAGCTTACCAAATCCTTCGGCCAGAATGTTGTGGTGGAAAACCGCACTGGCGCCAGTGGCAATATCGGCGCTGATCTGGTAGCGAAATCCCAGCCCGATGGTCACACCATGTTGATCATTGATGTCTCGACCCTCGCCACCGCACCTTCGCTTTATACGCGTTTTCCCTTCGATCTGAAGCGCGATTTGGCGCCGGTAAGTATGCTGATCTACGCGCCCTATATTCTGGCGGTGCATCCTTCCGTGCCGGTGAACAACGCTGCTGAATTGGTGGCCTATGCCAAGGCCAATCCTACCAAGGTGAATGTCGGCCATGCCGGCATTGGCGTGGGTAATCACCTGACCGGGCTTTTGGTCACGCAGCATTGGGGCGCTGATCTGACGCAAGTGCCCTATCGCGGCGGGGCGGCGGCACTCACCGCGGTTGCCTCGGGCGAAGCGCAAATGCTGATCAATGGCGCGACCGCTACCGCGCCTTTCTGCAAGCAGGGGCAATTGCGCGCCATTGCCGTAACTGGACCCCGCCGCCTGCCGGATTTCCCGGATGTGCCGACCTTCAAGGAACTCGGCTGGCCGGCGGCCGAAAGCGGCACCTGGCAGGGCGTGTTGGTGCAGGGCGGTACCCCGCCCGCGATGGTGGAACGCCTGTCGCGCGACCTTCGCGCTGCCATGGCGGTGCCGAGTGTGGCCGAACGTATTACCGCCATTGGCGGGGAAAACCGCGCCGAGGGCCCGGAATCCTTCCGCCGCTGGCTGGACAACGAAATTGAGGTCTGGGGCCGCGTGGTGCGCGCCAACAACATCAAACTCGACTAATGCCGGTGACCCCGGAAAACCTCCTCGCCCTGTTGGAATCAGCCGGGATTGACGCTGAAACGCGCCATCACCCGGCAGTTTTCACGGTCGCCGAAAGCCAGGATTTGCGCGGCACGCTGCCGGGCGGCCATACCAAAAACCTGTTCCTGCGCCCGGCCAAGGGTGATGGCCCCTTTCTGCTGGCAACGCTTGAGGAATCCCGCCAGGTTTCCATCAATGCGCTCGCCCGCATGGCGGAAGCTGGCAAGATCTCCATGGGCAGTGCCGAGGAATTGATGGCGATATTGGGTCTGACGCCTGGTTCGGTCACGCCCTTTGGCTTGGTGAATGCGTCGCCGGCGCGGATTCGCTTTGTCATGGATGCCGGGCTGATGCGCCATGCGCGGATTTGGGTGCATCCCTTGGTGAATACGGCTTCCACGGGCCTTGCTCCCCAGGATTTGCTGAGGTTTCTGGTCGGGCTTGGGCATGAAGCACGCCTACTGGAACTGGATGGCGACTGATCTGCGACGGGGTGGCTTGCTTCTGCCGCAATAGGGCGCATTTATGCCCCAGCAAGACCAGGAAGTGCCGCTATGGAAGTGATCTTCGACCCCAATCGCCCACCGCAAGCCGCCGCTGCAGGTGCCATCAAGGATGGTGACCAAACCACCTTCATGCAGGATGTGGTGCAGGCATCCAATGACGTGCCGGTGCTGGTGGATTTCTGGGCCACCTGGTGTGGCCCCTGCAAGCAACTGACCCCCGCGCTTGAAAAGGTTGTGACCGCCGCCGGCGGGCGCGTGCGGTTGGTGAAGATTGATATTGATCAGAATCGCGGCCTTGTGCAGCAGCTCGTGCAAATGGGCCTGCCGCTGCAATCCGTGCCAACGGTGGTGGCGTTCTGGAAGGGGCAAATCCTTGATCTGTTCCAGGGCGCGCTGCCGGAATCGGAAGTGAAGCGCTTCATTGAAGGCTTGCTCAAGCAGGCGGGCGGGCAAATGCCGACAGCCGATCTGCTCGGCGAAGCCAAGGCCGCCTTGGAAGAAGGCGATGCCACCACGGCCTTGCAAATGTTCGGAGCCTTGGCGCAGCAGGAACCGGAAAATGCGGATGCGCTGGCCGGGGTCGCGCGCTGCCTGATGGCGCTGGGTCAGGAAGACCAGGCGTTGCAGGTAATTGAAAGCGTGCCGGAAAAGCTCCGCGCCCATGCCGAAATCGCTTCCATCCGAAGCGCGCTTGAATTGGCCTCGGAAGGCCGCGAAGCGCGGGCCAAGCTTGCTGAATTTGAAACTCGCCTGGCCGCCGACCCCAATGACCACGCGGCGCGGATTGATTTGGCTGTTGCGCTGAACGCCATGGATGATCGTGAAGGCGCCGTGGATGCGCTGATTGAAGCTATCAAGCGTGACCGCGCCTGGAATGAGGAAGCGGCGCGCAAGCAATTGCTTAAATTCTTCGAAGCTTGGGGCTTTGGCGATGCGGCGAGTGCCGCGGGGCGGCGCAAGCTTTCTTCCGTGCTGTTCCGTTGAGGTTGGCGGCTTCACCTGACATGGCCCTGTTTCAGCAGCGCCTTGCGGATTTACCGGCGGAAATTGCAGTCTTCCCCCTGACCGGGGCGCTGCTGCTGCCGCGCGGGCGCCTGCCGCTCAATATTTTTGAGCCGCGCTATCTGGCGATGACGCAGGATGCTTTGGGCCAAGGGCGGCTTTTCGGGATGGTGCAGCCCGATGCGCGCGGCAAGCCGGGCGCGGAAGGGCCAGGGCTTTATCGCATTGGCTGCCTTGGGCGCATTTCGTCCTTCAGCGAAACTGATGATGGGCGGCTGCTGATCACGTTGATCGGCGTGGCGCGCTTCAGAATTCTTGAGGAATTGCCGCAGGCAGCCGGCGGTTATCGCCGCGTGCGCGCCGATTATGCGGATTTCGTGACCGATTTGCTGGAAGCCGAACCGCCGCCGCTTGATCGTCCGGCGCTTCTTGGGGCGCTCAAGCCCTATTTCCAGGCGCGCGGGATTGAGGCGAATTGGGATGCGGTGGAACAAACACCCGATGCGCTGCTGGTGACGATGCTTGCCATGGTTTGCCCCTTTGAACCGCCAGAAAAACAGGCGCTGCTTGAAGCGTCTGAGGGCCCGGAAAGAGCAGAAATGCTGGTTGCGCTGCTGCGTATGGGGGCGGCAGCCAATATGCCGAGCCCTGGCAGCTTGAGTTGAAGAAGGAAATTGCTGCATGACCGAACCGCAACCAAAGGGCGGCGCGCTTGATCCCAAGCTGCTTGAAATCCTGGTCTGCCCCGTGACCAAGAAGCCGCTGCGCTATGATCGCGACAAGGGCGAATTGATCAGCGATGCCGCGGGGCTTGCCTATCCCGTGCGTGATGGCATTCCGATCATGCTGCCGGATGAGGCGCGTAAACTGAACGCATGAGCGCCCCCACCGAAATACGTCTGCGCAAGGCTGAAAAGATCCTGGATGTAGCCTTTGCGGATGGCGCGCGCTTCGCGTTGCCCGCTGAATATCTGCGCGTGGAAAGCCCAAGCGCGGAAGTGCAGGGCCATGGGCCGGGGCAGAAGGTGATTGTGGCGGGCCGGCGCCATGTTGGGATCATGGGGCTGGAGCCTGTGGGCCACTACGCGCTCCGCATCAGCTTCGATGATTTGCATGATACGGGGATTTTTACCTGGGAATATCTCCGCCGCCTGGGTGAGGAACAGGAAAGCCGCTGGGCAGAATATCTGGCGGCGCTTGCGGCGAAGGGTTTAAGCCGCGAGCCCAGGCGGTGACATCAGCCGCCTTGCCGCACCCAGGCCTGCAAGCGGGGGCGGATGCGGAGAAAGCCGCGATAGGCGCGTTCCAATAGCCACAGCAAAGGCGGCAATCGCGCCGCGAGGCCAAGCGGGCGGAGCGCCGGAATGGCGCGCCACATGGCGGCGAAGGCTGCCGCGCCATCCAGCAAGGGGCCATCCGCTTCGCGGGCATGGAAGCGCTTAAGCAGCAAAGCGGGATCAATCGGGCAGGATGAGCCCTCTGCACCGATATCAATGAAGTCAATCGCGCCCCGCTGATCCAGCCGGCGCATCAGCGCGATTTCGCGGAGGCAGAGCGGGCAGGCGCCATCGAACCAGACGGTAAGCTGGGCGGGGGTCATGCACCCCAGGTAATGCGCCTGAAGCCGGCGGCAAGGCCGATACAGTTAGCTACAACAGCGCGCCGATAATCCGCCCGCCCGTCAGCGGGCGCGGTGCCCCGGTGGTGCCGGGGAAGCTCAGCGGCAGGCCACGCGCGACTCGGGCCGCCAAAACGCCAAAAGCCTGGGCTTCCAGCGCGTCGCCATCCCAGCCCGCGACCTCAACGGGGCGCACCGGTTCTTCTAGCGCACCACCTAGCGCCTTCATCAGCGCCGGATTGCGCCGCCCGCCGCCCGCGACCAGCCATTGCAACGGCGGTTCCGGGAAGTGGCGCGCGGCGGCGGCCACGCATACGGCGCAGAAAGCAACCAAGGTCGCGGCACCATCGGCGGCGGAAAGGCTGCCCGCCCCGGCCTCACGCAGGGCCCGGTCAAAATCCAACCGATCGAGCGATTTTGGCGGCGGTGCGGCCAAATAAGGATGCGCCATCAAGCGCCCCAAAACCGCACCATCGGCTTGCCCGGCAAGGGCAAGCTTACCCGCCGCGTCATAATCCTTGCCGGTGTGCTGGCGCGCCCAATCATCCAAAGGCCCATTGGCCGGGCCGGTATCAAAGGCCAGCATCTCGCCTTCCGGGCCCAGCCAGGTCACATTTCCAACGCCGCCAAGGTTCAGAATGGCGAGTGGCTTCGGTAGGGGCGCGGCAAGGGCGCGATGAAACACCGGGACCAGGGGCGCACCCTGGCCGCCGGCGGCGACATCAGCGCTGCGGAAATCATAAGCAACACTCATGCCCGTGCGGCGCGCGAGCATCGCGGCATCGCCGATCTGCCAAGTGAAGGGCGTGCCGCTGCGCCCCGGTGCCGCCGGGCGATGCAGGATGGTTTGGCCGTGAAAGCCCACCAAATCTGCCGGCAGGCCAATGGCTTCCACCGCCTCGGCATGGCGTTCGGTCAGGCGGCGCGTGGCGTCCAGCAGGGCGGGGTCATCCGGCGTCAGGGTCTCGGCGCGGTCCAGCAGGGACCGCAGCGCGCGGCGGAGCGCCGGGTCATAGGGCACGGTCTGGCGCGGGCCGAAGCGCGCAATCGCCTCCCCATCCGTTTCCAGATAGGCAGCATCCACGCCATCCAGTGACGTGCCGCTCATGAGGCCGATGGTTCTCAGCATGATGGGGACGTGCTACCCCCGCCCGCCTGTCGGTGGAAGCCCCCGGCGGGAGATGAGTTTCGACAAACCGGATAGCATCATGAACAGCGCGCGAAGCGATTTCCTGCATGTGGCGCGGGAACGCGGCTATATTCACCAAACCACCGAAGAAGGCGCCTTTCTAGCGCGGCTGCAGGCTGGCCCCTTGGCCGGCTATATCGGCTTTGATGCGACCGCCGATAGCCTGCATGTTGGGTCCTTGGTGCAGATCATGCTGCTAAGGCTGATGCAGCGCACCGGCAATCGCCCCGTGGTGCTGATGGGCGGAGGCACAACGAAGGTGGGCGATCCTTCCTTCCGGGATGAGGCGCGGCCCTTGCTTTCGGATGCGCAGATCGAAACCAACAAGGCCGGTATTCGCAAGGTATTCGATGCCTTCCTGACCTTTGGTGACGGCCCGACCGATGCCATCATGCTCGATAACGCGGAGTGGCTTGATAGGCTGCTCTACATTCCATTCCTGCGCGATGTCGGGCGGCATTTCAGTGTCAATCGCATGCTGACGATGGAAAGCGTCAAGCAGCGCCTGGAACGTGATCAGCCGCTGACCTTCCTTGAATTCAACTACATGCTGCTCCAGGCCTATGACTTCCTGGAATTGCGCCGGCGCCATGGTGTGGTGCTGCAAATGGGCGGGTCCGATCAATGGGGCAATATCGTCATGGGCACCGATCTGATCCGGCGCATGGATCAGGCGGAAGCCTTTGGCCTGACGACACCGCTGATCACCACCGCATCAGGTGCCAAGATGGGCAAGACGGCGAAGGGTGCCGTTTGGCTCAATGCTGATCGCGTTTCGCCTTATGATTACTGGCAATTCTGGCGCAATACGGAAGATGCCGATGTGGCGCGCTTCATGGGCTTGTTCACGGAACTGCCGATGAATGAGGTCGCCCGCTACGCCGCGCTGCAAGGCGCTGAGGTAAATGAGGCAAAGAAAGTGCTGGCGACCGAAGCCTGCGCATTGCTGCATGGCCGCGCGGCAGCTGAAGCAGCAGCCGAGACCGCGCGCAAGGCTTTTGAGGAAGGGCTGAATGCGACCAGCCTGCCCACCGTGGTGTCAGCGCTGCCGGCCGGCATTGTTGACGTTCTGGTGGAACACAAGCTGGTGCCAAGCAAAGGTGAGGCGCGACGCCTGATCGCCAATGGCGGCATTTACGCCAATAATGAGCCCGTTGGCGCGATTGATCGCGTGCTGAGCGAAGCGGATGTGCAGGATGGTGTGATCAGGCTTTCCATCGGCAAGAAGCGTCATGTGCTACTGAAGCCGGCGTAGTCCGCCCGGAACCATCTCAACGTCTTTGTCCGTTGGGCCTGGCCCCGCCGCGGCGTTCTTCCCAAGACCCCCAATGCCTTCCATCGGTTGGCAGCCCGCGGCCATCGCAGGGCACCACACTGATGGCAGGGAAATCACTGACCAATGCCATCGCGACTCCGCGCGGGCGTGAAAAGCCGGCAAGCTGGATATCAAGGGTATTGCGGCTGCTGACCCGCAGGATGCGGCCCCATTCCCCGGCATAGGCGGTCACTATCGGGCCTGCCTCATCACGGGTCAGGCGCACCAAATCGCCCACCTCAGGGATCGTTATTTGCGAGCCATCAGGCCTTGTATCTATCTGCATGAGGATTTTCCTGCTTCGCGTCGCGGGGAAGGGCTGCCTGAGACGCAATAAAGCCGACAAATCGCAAGAATTATCTAACAGCGCCGGCCTCAGTCACGCTCCGCTGGCGCCGAATCGGCGGATGGGGTATCAAGGTCTCCCATGACCCGGTTCGTATTCATCACCGGCGGCGTGGTCTCCTCTCTTGGTAAGGGTATCGCTTCCGCTTCGCTCGGCGCGCTGTTACAGGCGCGCGGTTACAGGGTTCGGCTGCGCAAGCTGGACCCCTATCTCAATGTGGATCCGGGGACCATGAGCCCCTATCAGCATGGGGAGGTCTTCGTCACCGATGATGGTGCGGAAACCGACCTTGATCTTGGCCATTATGAACGCTTCACCGGCGTGCATGCGCGCAAGGCCGATAACTGGACCACGGGGCGCATTTATTCGGATGTGATCGCAGCTGAGCGGCGCGGCGATTACCTGGGTGGCACGGTGCAGGTGATCCCCCACATTACCGACAAGATCAAGGAAGTCGTCCAGACCGAAACCGATGGCTATGATTTCGTTCTGGTCGAAATCGGTGGCACGGTTGGCGACATTGAAAGCCTGCCCTTCCTGGAAGCCATCCGGCAAATGGGCAATGAATTGGGCCCGCAGCGCAGCATTTTCATGCATCTGACGCTGGTGCCTTATATTTCCTCAGCGGGTGAATTGAAGACCAAGCCAACACAGCATAGCGTGAAGGAACTCCTTGGCCTTGGTATTCAACCGCAGATTTTGCTCTGCCGTTGTGATCGGCCAATCCCGGAAAATGAACGGCGCAAGATCGCGCTATTCTGCAATGTGCGCCCGGAAAGCGTGATCCCCGCGCTTGATGCCAGCACCATCTATGAAGTCCCCTTGGCCTATCACGCCGAGGGGCTGGATGTTGAAGTGCTGCGCCATTTTGGCCTTTCCGCCTTTGGTGAGCCCGATGTATCCCGCTGGGAAAGGATTGTGAATGCGATCAAGGCCCCAGAAGGTGAGGTCAATATCGCGATTGTTGGCAAATACACCAATCTTTTGGACGCCTATAAGTCGCTTTCGGAAGCCTTGATCCATGGCGGCATTGCGCATCATGTGCGCGTGAAGCTCGATTGGGTGGATAGCCAGATATTCGAAAATGACGCGGAAGCGCTTGCGCGGCTTGAACATGTGCATGGCATTCTGGTGCCAGGCGGCTTTGGTGAGCGCGGCACGGAAGGCAAAATTGAAGCGGTGCGCTTTGCGCGCGAACGCAAGCTACCCTTCTTTGGCATTTGCTTTGGCATGCAGATGGCAGTGATTGAAGCGGCGCGGAACCTGGTTGGGTTGAAGGGTGCGTCTTCCACCGAATTCGGCCCTTGCGCGGAACCTGTGGTTGGCCTGCTGACTGAATGGCAGCGCGGCAATCAGGTGGAACGCCGTGACGCGAGTGCCGATCTGGGCGGCACCATGCGCCTTGGTGTTTATCAGGCGCATCTCGCGGAAGGCTCGCTCGTGCGTCGTGTTTATGGTGATCAGCCAGAAATCCAGGAACGCCATCGGCACCGCTATGAGGTGAATATCGCCTATCGCGACAGGCTTGAAGCGGCGGGCTTGCGTTTTTCGGGGCTGTCGCCGGATGGCGTGCTGCCGGAGATTGTGGAATACCCGGATCATCCCTGGTTCATTGGTGTGCAATACCACCCGGAATTGAAATCCAAGCCTTTTGAACCCCATCCACTTTTTGCGGGTTTCATTGGTGCGGCAGTGCGCCAGGCGCGGTTGGTATGATGCGCCATGTGAAGGCAGGCAATGTGACCTTCGGCAATGATCTGCCGTTGGTCTTTATTTGTGGCCCCTGCCAGATTGAAAGCCGCGCCCATGCGTTGGAAACGGCTGCCGCGCTCAAGGAAATCGCTGCGTCCGCCGGCGTGCCGCTGATCTATAAATCATCCTTCGACAAGGCCAATCGTACCAGTGTTTCCGCCGCGCGCGGTATTGGCATCGCTGAAGGCTTGGCCATTCTGGCTGAGGTGCGTGAAGCAACGGGGCTGCCGGTTCTGACCGATGTGCATGCACCAGAACAATGCGCGCCCACCGCCGAAGCCGTTGATGTGCTGCAAATCCCGGCATTTTTGTGCCGGCAGACGGATTTGCTGCTGGCCGCGGGCGCAACAGGCCGCGTGATCAATGTGAAAAAGGGGCAGTTCCTCGCACCCTGGGATATGAAGAATGTCGCGGCAAAAATCGCGAGCACGGGCAATCACAATGTCCTGCTTTGCGAACGTGGTGCGTCCTTTGGCTACAACACGCTAGTTTCTGACATGCGGGCTTTGCCGATTATGGCGGAGACCGGCTACCCGATCATGTTTGATGCGACGCATTCCGTGCAGCAACCAGGCGGGCAGGGCACCTCAAGCGGTGGGCAGCGTGAATTCGCCCCTGTGCTGGCCCGCGCTGCGGTGGCCGTGGGGGTTGCTGCGGTTTTCATCGAAACCCATGCAGACCCGGATCACGCGCCATCCGATGGGCCGAATATGATTCCCCTGCGTGAAATGCCGGCCCTGATTGCGCGGCTCAAGGCGTTTGATCGGCTGGCGAAGGGCGAATAAAAGGCGAGGATGGATTGAAACCCATCCGCCCCGTCAGTTCATCGCGCTTCACGGCGCATCCCCTCATGAAAATGATGAGGGGATCCATAAGGGTCTCACGCCGCCTGCCATGATCGGGATAGATGGGCCAATCAATGGCTAGAACAGTTTTCGTTCACATGCGTTCACGGGAACCGTTCTCAACCTTTGTTTGGTCGCGTTTTCCGAGCCGCCAAGTGATTTCACGTGGCTTGAAAACGCTCTAGCTTTGCACCTTGATCCCTGAATCCCTGATCACCTTCGCCCATCTTTCGATATTGCTCGCGATGGTGGCGCGCATCTGTTCACCATTGCCGGCGATGATATCAAGCCCAAGCCCGTTGAACCGCTGACGCATAGCCGGGTCCGCCAGAATGGCTTGAGATGTCGCATGCACCTTGTCCAGGATGGGTTGCGGCGTGCCGGTTGGCGCCATGGTGCCGAACCAGGAACTTGCCTCAAAATCCGGGAAGCCTTGCTCAACCATGGTCGGCATTTCGGGTGCATTGGCCGAACGTTGCAGGGTGGTGATACTCAGGCTGCGCAATTGCCCATTGCGCACCATGGGCAGCACGGCGCCGATATTCTGGATGCCGATCTGCACGCTGCCATTCAGCACATCCGCCATATTCGCCCCGCGATAGGGGATGTGTTCCATCTTGATGCCGGCCTGATGGCAGAACAATTCACCCGCAATGTGCTGCGGCGTGCCCACGCCTGGCGTGCCATAGGACACCTTGCCCGGATTGGCCCGCGCATAGGCGACAAGTTCCTGGATGCTGCGCGGCGGGAAGTCGCGGTTCGAAACAAAGAGCGATGGCATGGCGAAGGCAATGCCGATTGGCGCCAGATCCTTGAGCGGGTCAAAGGGCAGGCGTTGCAGGCTGGGCAGGATAGTGAGAGCCGCACTCGCCGCCCACATCAGCGTATAGCCATCAGGCGCCGATTTCGCGACACGATCAACGCCAATGGCACCCGAATTACCGGCTATATTTTCCACCACCACGGGCTGACCCCAGGCATCGCTGAAACGTTGCGCGAAAATGCGCCCGGTCACATCTGTGGCGCTGCCGGCTGTGAAGCCGACAACCAGCCGCACTGGGCGTTCCGGCCAATTGGTTTGTGCGAAAGCGCGACCCGAAGCAGCGGCCCCGGCCAGGGCCACGCCCCCCAGCATAACCCGTCGCCGTGAAGGCAATTCATTCATGGCAATCTCTCCCCGATGTTTTTAATGGCGCTGGTGGGTGAAACCCCAGCGCTTCAGGGGGAGCCTAAACGTGGAGAAGCTGCGCCGTCTATAAGTTTGAAAAAGGCGCGCTTCAGGCTGAAACGTGCCTTACCAAATCCCGCTTGCCGAGTGCTGCGCCCGCCGCCCAGGCCGGCACAAGAGGTCGGGGCTTTTCAAACCATAGACAGGTTTCTTCCACACCCCGGGCAGGACACCAGATGCGCCCTTCCCCCATGGGGCAGAAGCCCAAAAGGCGGACCACGGCCAGTGAGGCGGCGTTATCCGGCTGCACAGCCGCGCGCAGGCAATCAATGTCCATATGCTTGAAGCCGAGCTCCATGGCGACCGGCCCTGCTTCGCGCATCAGGCCCTGGCCCTGGTATTGTTCGCCCAGCCAATAAGTCGTCAGCGCCACCTTATCATCGCCCGGTGGGCAGACCAGGCTGACCCAGCCGCAAATCGCGCCATCAGATTTAGCCTCCAGCACCAGGGGCAGTGACCGGCTTTGTGCCGCCGCGCCGCGGGCCGAGCTGATCTTCTCCTCCGCCATGGGGGGGGAGAAGGGTACGGGCCAGGAGGCGAGGCGCTTGCTGATCGCTTCGGTCATCATCTCCGCAATGGCCGGGGCATCGCGACCTTCGACGCAGCGCAACCGAAGGCGAGGCGTTTCTGCTACGGGAGCAGATGGGAGAAAAACAACCATAAGATGTATATAGATGGTGAGAATCTATTTGGATAGTAAATTCTTTAACCTTTCCACAGCTTTTCCGCGAGGTTGATCAAATAGGCGCGACAGGGAAAATATCCCATGATGCACACGCGCGCGGCGGTGGGAAAACTCCAGAAAGCCGGCCAGGCCATTGCGCCGGCCAAAGCCTGATTCTCCAGACCCGCCAAAGCCTAAAGCTTGAAATCCGGCGAATTCCACCGTGCGCCCGGCGATTATGGCGCTGCCTTTGGCTATAATTGCAAGCTGATTTTCTTCCTCGGAAGTTGCGCCAAACACATAAAGGGCCAAGGGGCTGGGGCGCCCCGCAACCCAGGCGAGTGCTGTTGCGAGGGATTTTTCTTCGCGCATAAGTAGTATCGGGCCGAAGATTTCCTCATGCCAGATCGCGGCTTCGGGCGGCGCTTCGGCAAGGCGCAGCGCCATGCGACGCCCCGGACCATCCTCTGCCAGCTGCGTCAGGGTCGCGTCCCCTGTAAGCCGCTGAAGCCGCGCATATTGGCGGGCGTTGATGACGCCAGTCTCCGGCAGGCCAATGCCGGTGGCGTGGCAGGCATCAATGAAGGCCTGTGTGCTATGGCCAACCAGCAGGACAGTATCCGGCGCGACGCAGGTCTGTCCTGCATTGAAGGCCTTGCCCGCCAGAATATCGCGTGCGGCGCGTTTGAGGTCCGCCCCCGGCAGTATCAGCACCGTGCATTTGCCGCCGAGTTCAAGCGTGAGTGGCGTAAGATTAGGCGCAGCGGCGGCCATAATCTTGCGCCCCGTGGCAGTACTGCCGGTGAAGACCAGATGATCCCAGGGCTGGGCGGCGAAATCTGCGCCCACTTCCGCGCCGCCTTGCACACACAGCGCGATGTCATCGCCACAGGCTTCGCGCAGAATCTCGGCAATCAGTGCGGAGGTACGCGGCAGAGCTTCCGATGGTTTCACGCATACGCGATTACCGGCGGCAATGGCATCAATCGCGGGTAGCAGCGCCAATTGCACCGGGTAATTCCACGGCGCCATAATGCCGACCACGCCTTTGGGGGCGAATTCTTCCCGCGCGCGCGCCGGCCAGAAGGGATAGGGCACACTCACGCGGCGCGGGCGCATCCAATGCCACAAATTGCGCCGCACATAGCGCGCCATATCCGCAACCAGCAGCACATCCGCAAGCAGGGTTTCAATCGGCGCGCGGCCTTCATATTCGGCATCCAGCACCGCCATGATCTCATGCGAGCGTGCCATCACGGCGCGCGCCAGCGCCGCCAATAGCGCTCGGCGTTGCTTGAGATCAGGCGCGCCATCCCGCGCTTCGGCAGCACGTAAGGCCGCAAGGGCTTCGGCGGGCGTCATGACGGCACAGCCTTCGCCGCGGCCTCACCAGACAGCACCGCTGCTTCAATGGTGGCGGGCAGGCGCGGCCAGGTCCAATCACCGGCCAGTACCAGATTGCGATGCACTTGGCGCGGCGGTTGCGGCGGCATGCCAACCGCGTGGCGTGGCGTGGCGCGGCGTTCCTTCACCGCGCGCATCGCCGGCGGTGCTTCGGGCCAATCGCCGGGCAAACCAAACGCCTTGGCCGCAGCGCGGATTTCCGCCCAGGCGCGCGGTGCCAAATCCGGCGCCTGTTCTTCGACTTCCGCATCCGCGGCACTCACGGTGACACTGACACCACTTGGGCGCACCAGGACCCATTGCGTCAGCCCACCAAGCACACCGATGAAGCGCACTGCCCCCGCCGCTTGGTGCGCGAAATGCAGATTGAGAATCGGCGCATGGCGTTCCGGTACGCGCAGCTTCGGGATCAACCGCGCCACTTCCCAGGGCGGCAGCGCCAGCACGATCTGGTCGCGCGCTTCAAGCGCGATACTGTCATCCCCGAAATGCAGCGCAATGATGCGCCCTTCTGCTTCTGTCATGGCGCGCAACCGCGCCCCGATGCGTATGCTGACCCCCGTATGCGCCAGCGCGCGCAAGGCAGGCGCAATCAAATCCGGCCCGAGCCCTTCGCGCGCCACCAGCACCGCGCCAGCCCCTGGCCGCCCAAGCCGACGCAGCACCACGCCAAGCCGCGCGGAAGATGCCTCATGCCCCGGCGTATTCAGTGCTGCCACCGTGAGCGGTTCGATCAATGCGCGATACAGCGCAGGATGCGCTGCCATCATTTCCGCGACGGGCCGATCACCAATGGGCAAAGCAAGGCGCAGCAGCGTGGCAAAGGCAGAAGCATTCAAGCCTGGTGGTCGTTTGGCGGGATCGCGCCAATCAAGCGGGCTCGCCGCAATGCGCCGCGCGCTGCCATCAGCCAGATCGAAAACAGGCAGCCCCTCCGGTTCGGCTTCCACCCAACCCTCACGCGCGCCGATATCGCCAAGGAAGCGCAGCGCAGCGCGATTGGCGCCCATCAGCGCGTGCGTGCCGTTATCCGTGCCACCCGGCAGCGCGCGGCAGCGCCCGCCGGCCACTGGTGTTGCTTCATGCAGCATCACGGCCCGGCCACGCTGCGCCAGCCTGAGCGCTGCCACCAGGCCCGCGACACCTGCGCCAATGACATGGCATGTGGCGGTGCTGTTCACGCGCGGCTGGAGCTTGCTTGCGGCACGGGCATGATCCCCATGGCATAGGCCGCCATGCCGAGCTTTTCGCCGCGTGTCAGACTTGGACGTGGCCGAGGCAACTCAAAGCCGCGCGCCATCAGCCGTTCAAACAGCCGCTGATAGCCCCACATCATGATGCGGGCCGGCAGAAGGGCGCGCTGATCCAAGTGGCGTAGTTCAGCCGCTGCCCGCGCGAAACCGGCTTCGGCTTGCTGTGCCAAATGTGCCGCGGCACGCGCGAAGCCTGGGCTTGCGATCAGCGTTGCGGCGGGCGCATCAGCCACACCTTCCGCCGCCAGCAAATCAAGCGGAAGATAGACGCGATCGCGCGTTGCATCTTCATCCAAATCGCGCAGGATATTCACCAATTGCAGTGTGCGCCCAAGCGCGAGGCCGAAATCAGCCGCTTCAGGCGCACGAAAAATCCGCACCGCCATGGCGCCGACACTGCCGGCGACGCGACGGCAATAAAGGTTCAGCGCTTCCGTATCGGCGATGCGGAGCCTTGGCGTGGCATCGGTTTCCATCCCCGCGATCATCGCTTCGCATTCTTCAATGGGGAGTGCGAAAGCGCTGCGCGCCTGCGCCAATTCACGCGACAGCGCGCAATTCGGTGCGCGGAGCTTGCTGCGCCAATCAGCCAGGAAGCGGCGCTTTTCGGCTTCCGGCATCGCCCCATCGGCAATGTCATCCACCGCGCGGCAAAAGGCATAAACTGCCCAAAGGGCGCGGCGCCTTTCGCCCTTCAGCGCCGACATGCCACGCGCAAAGGAGGACCCCGCGCGCCCAACCCGCGCACTGACCAAAGCCGCATCGCTTGGCCCCGTGCCGAGTGCGGCACGAAAGCCATGCAAGAAATCAAGCCGCGATAGGGCAACACGCCCCAGCACCGGATCCGCCGCGCGCAACCGTGCCAGCAAGCGGCGCGCAAGAGCGATGGTGACAGCACTTTCACGCGCCAGGCGCTTGGCCGAAATCAGTCGTGGCAGGGCCGCAGCGGCATCAAGCCTTTCTTCCACCTGATCCAGCGCGGCATCCAGCACCGCGCGCCGTGCTTCAGTATTGGCAGGATCGAAGAAGCGCACCTCACCGCCGGCCAAGCCCATCCAGGTTTCGGGCAGATAGACGCGCCCAATGTCGCGCCGATCCGGCACCAGATCCTGCACATGATTGAGGATTTGCAAAGCAGTGCAAAGCGCATCGGCCGCGGTGATGGCCTCAGGCTTTGCCTCATCATGCAGGCGGAGCAACATGCGTCCGACAGGATTGGCGGATCGCGCGCAGTAATCTTCAAGCGCTGCCCAATCTGCGTAGCGCGTTTGCGTTGCATCCTGGCGAAAGGCCGAGAGCATCAGCCGCGCTTCATCCGTGCCGCTGCCAGCGTTATGCAAGGCCGTCGCGGCAGGTTCCGCCGTTGCGGGATCATCAAGCGCTGCTTCAAGCGTTGCCAGGCGGCGCAGCTTCTCCGGCGCGTCCAGTGACGGGTCATCGGCAATATCATCAGCGGTGCGCACAAAGCGATAAAACCCCATGACCTTGGGGCGCATCTCCGGCGCCAGCAGGCGTGACGCTACTGGAAAATTCTCAGACCCTGCGTCACGCGTCGGTGTGCGGGAGGCAGCGCTTTGCGTCGGCGCGCGGGAGGCAGCGCTTTCCGCAATCATGCCGTGCCGCTGGCGGAATAGGCGCGGCCCTTCCAGCCGGCAGGGCGCCCGATCAGCACGCGCACCAGCGCGGTCCATTGAATGGCGAGCCCAACCAGCACGGCCAAGGGATGCAGCGGCACGGTCCACCAGGCTTCGCGGGTTTTGAAGGTGATGGCTGCGCGCAAGCCAAAGACCAGCAGAATGGCCAGCGCTACCTGCCAATCCGGCAACAGAAAAAAAGGCCAGATATGCGCGCCCGCCAAAAGCGTGGTCCAAATCGGCAGGCCGATGGGTGTCGCCATGCCTTCATGCGCATTCTTGATGAAGCCATTCCAACTTGCGCGTAGCCCATCATACATGCGGCATTCCGCAAGCTTTGCGCCTTCCACCATTTCCGTGCGCAAGCCCGCCCCCCGCAGCTTACGCGAAAGCTGCAATCCATCATGAAGCGACCCGCGGATTGCCCCGTGACCGCCAAGGGATTCGTAAGCGCCACGTTCAAACAGAATCAATTGCCCGCAAGCGGCGCCAAGCTCCGCGCGTTCAGTCTCTGCCCGCCCACCGCCGGGCAGATAGCCGATCAGCAACAGATTAATCATGGGCACAGTCAGCGCTTCGCCCAAGGTGCCGATAATCTGACGCGGCACGCCGGTCACCATGGCAAGATTCTGCCGCGCGGCATGGCCGGACATGCGCGCTGCAGCATCACGTGCGAGGCGCACATCGGCATCAATGAACAGGAAATGCGACCCTCGCGCTGCTTCCGCCAAGCGTGCGCAGGCGTGCACCTTGCCGGTCCAACCCTGCGGCAGGGGCGGGCAAACCAGCAGGCGCACCCGCGCATCCCGCGCCGCATAGGCGCTGACAATCTGCGCCGTGCGATCCTTCGACCCATCATCCATGACCAGCACTTCAATCGCGACACCCTGTTGCGCGAGTGCGGCATCCAGGCAGGCGCTGATATGCGCTTCCTCATTGCGGGCGGGGATCAGGATGGACACCAGCGCATCCTTGGGCGCTGGCCCTTCTGCCTTCGCCATGCGCCGGAGGTTATCCAGCGCGAAGCCAATCGGAAACAGCGCCAAGGCCAGCGCAATCCAGGGCAGGAAATCTGTCATGGCGCTGTCTCCGCGCGTTGTTCATGTCGGGGGTCGAAGCGTTCACCGCGCAGCAGTGCCTTGGCGCGGCGCCAGGCTTGATAAATGCCGCCCATGCCTTCGCGCCCCTGCACCAGGGTTTGAAAGGCCGAGGGATCACGCGCAATGGCATCGGCGCTGAGCTTTTCCAGCACGCCTGCCAAGGCATCGGACAGCATAGCGCTACGTGCCTCTCGCGGCGCTTCCAGCAGCGTTGCAGCGGGGATGGGCGCGCCGAAAGCGGCGAGCATTTCCGCATTGCGCTCACTCCAGAACGGATAATCCAAAGCAAGCGGCACAAACACCGCATTGGGGGCGATTTCCGGCAGGCGGATCATGCCAGGCGCAATCGGTACCGGCCTTTCGCGCGGGTCACTGAAACGCCCTGGCGCATTGATCCAGAGAATATGCCGAGGATTGGCCAGCACCTTTTCTACCACGCGCAAAAAGGCAACCGAACCGCGCGCGGAGCCGGTTTCGATCCCGAAAACGCCAAGCCGCGTCATGAAGCGATATTTCTCAATGGCCTTCGCATCCATCGGCGTAAAAAGCGGCCGATGCGGCAAAAGCCTGCGATAGAGCAGCATGAAGGCAACACCATCCCACCAGGATGGATGATTGGCGAAGATCACCACAGGCTTGCCTTCCGGCAATTCAGGCAGGCCCCAGCGTGCGACGCGCAGCGCGCGCATGTGCTTCTGAAAGAAACGCGTGAACATGAAATCGAAAAAATCCAGATGGCGCGACGAACGTAGCGCCACCGGATCAGGCATTTGTTGTCCCTGCGTCTTCGTCATTCCGCCGCGGCAGACAATTCGGCCTCTCGCCGGCCGGCCAATTCCGCCTCAGGCGACATGCCGCGCCCGCCATGATCACGGTCCAGCGCATCGGCAGCGATCCAGCCGGACATCATCACCATCGGCATGCCGGGGCCGGGATGCGCGGCACCGCCGGCCAAATAGAGCCCCTTGATCGCCTTGCTGCGATTGCTTGGCTTGAAGGCGCCGGTGAAGGAGCCATGCGATGCCAGGCCATAAATCGCGCCATTCAAAACCTTGTAGCGGTTATGGATATCCACCGGCGTCAATTGGCTTTCGCAAACAATCCGGCTTTCGATATCTTCCAGCCCCGCTGTGCGCTTCAGCTTATCCAGGATCTTCTGGCGATAGGCCGGGAACATCTTGGACCAGTCATGATGCGGGCGAAGGTAAGGCGTGTGCACCAGCACATAAAGTGCTTCGCCGCCTTCGGGTGCTACCGAAGGATCAGTGCCCGATGGCGCCGCCAAATAGGCAGTCGGGTCCGGCGCCGGTTCGCCCTTGCGATAAATCGCATCGAATTCTTCTTCCGCATCGCGGGAGAAGACGAAATCATGATGCGCCAAATGCTCATAGCGGCGCTTGAGCCCAAGATACAGTACCACACCAGAACAGGCGGGTTCATACTTCTTCGCATAGCGCTGCGACGCATTGCCCTTCACCAACTCCGTATAGGTGCGGATCGCATCCATGTTGGAAATCAACGCATCACAGGCAATGCGTTCGCCATTGGCGGTGACACTACGCACCGCGCCGTTGACGATTTCAATATCCGTCACCTCGGCATTGGTGCGAAGATCAGCGCCGAGTGAGGCCGCGAGGTTGGCAAGCCCTTCCGCCGTGGCGCGCGTGCCGCCCACCGGATACCAGATACCTTCGGATGCCTGCATATCACCAATGCTGCAAAGCACCGCCGGCGCAAGGTAAGGGCTTGATCCAACATATTGCGTGAAATGATCAAGCATCTGCGCCAATTGTTCATTCGGCACATGGCCGCGAATGACTTTCGCCACCGTCTGGCCCATGCGCAAGGCCATGACATCGCGCAGCACCTCAGGCTTGAAGTTATCGCCAAAGTTCAGCGTATCGCCAATGCCTTCTACTGGCTTCCAGAAGAAGAATTTCTCGGAAACCTTGTGCAAATGGCGAGCAACGCGCTGGAAGCGTTCATACCCCGCGCCATTCGGCCCGCCAGGCGCGAAAGCATCCATGGCACGCGCCATGTCTTGGACGTTTTCGATCAGATCAATCTGCTTGCTGCCATCGAAGAAGCAGCGCCATTGCGGATCAAGGCGGATCAGCGGCATTTCCTGCTGCTGATTGCGCCCGGCCTCGGCAAAGATACGGCGCAACACGCGCGGCACGGTCAGGATGGTGGGGCCCATATCGAAACGGAAATTCCCGCGCCCACCCGGCGATGGCAGGTTCAGCACCGCGGCTTTGCCGCCCAGCCAGGAATTACGCTCAAGGACCGTGACCTGATGCCCACGCGCCTGCGCGGTGGCGGCCGCTGCAAGCCCACCCAAACCGCTGCCGATGACAACTACCTTGGCACCCATCGCGCCCTCTCCTTCTCAGTCGCCAGCAGAATGTTTGGTCGCATTTTCCGAGCCGCCAAGTGAGTCCGCCTGGCTTGAAAATGCTCCAGATACGGACACATCAGCCCGCATATGGCGCGGGCTGCGCTCGCTCCGCGCGAGGCCCAGATCCTGCAACAATAAATCGGTGCTGATGCGCGCACCTTCGTAGATCACCGGCAAGCCACTACCCGGATGCGTGCCGCCGCCCACCAGATACACACCCTTTGCCCTGCCGAAGCGGTTGCGCGGGCGGAAATGCATCATCTGCCGCACATTATGCGCAAGATTGAAGGTGGCCCCATAGCCCACGGCATAATCATCCTGCCAATCCTGCGGCGAGATGATTTTCTCATACCGGATGCGGCTTTCAATATCATGCAGACCAAGCGCCTTCAGCCGATCCAGCGCAAGGCGCCGATAGCGTGGTGCCTCAGCGGCCCAATCAGCACCGCCCAACAAATTTGGCACGGGCACCAGCATATACAGCGTGGAATGCCCAGGCGGCGCCATGGAAGGATCAGTACCCGCCGCTGCCTGAACATAAAGCGAAGGATTTTGCGGAATGATCCCGGCTTCAATCTGCGCCAGATTATTCTCGTAATCTTCCGCGAGCAGCACTGTGTGGTGCGCCAGATCAAGCGGCCCTTCAATGCCCAGATAAAGCATGAAGGTTGAACAGGAATACCGCGCCTCGGCGATTTTCTTATCGGGCCATTGCGGGCGCTGTTCTTCTTCCATCAGCTCAGGGATGGCATGCGCGAAATCCGCATTCACCACCACCGCATCCGCCGCATGAAGCCGCCCGCCCACTTCAACACCGACAGCGCGGCGGCCTTCGAAAACAAGGCGATCAACCTTGGTATTCAGGCGGATATCCACGCCCACGCTTTCAGCAACGCGCGCCATGGCTTCAGATATTATGCCGCAACCGCCGCGCGGATGAAACACGCCATGTTCATATTCCAGGAAGGACAGGATGGAGAACATGCTCGGGCAGCGGAAGGGGCTCATACCGAGGTATTTGGACTGGAAGGAAAACGCCAAGCGCGTGCGCGGGTCCGAGAAGTGCCTTTGCAATTCCTGATCAAGCGAAAGCCAGGGCCGCAAATGCCGGAGGCCGTTCATCACTTCCGGCGCCAGATAGGTCATCACGCCATGAAAGGGCCGTTCCAGCACGGGGCGGAAGGCTTCCAGCTTCACGCGGTTTTCCGCCATGAAGCTGCGCACGCCTGGCGCATCGGCGGGATTGATCTTCGCCACTTCCGCTTCCATGCGCGCCAGGTCGGGCGATGCATCTATCGTGACGGGATTGGCACCTTCGAAGATCAACCGATATTGCGGATCAAGGCGGATCAAATCCACCTCATCCTCAAGCCGTGCGCCGCAGGCTTCGAAGATTTCCGCCAGAATGCGCGGATACAAAAAGAAGGTCGGCCCGATATCGAAACGATATCCGCCGGGCGCCGTCACGGTGCGCGTGCGCCCGCCAACTACGCCATCCTTTTCATACACGGTCACCCGCACGCCGGAGGAAGCGAGCAGCATGGCAGCCGCCAGCCCCCCAGGTCCGGCGCCGATTACGGCGACATGGGGGCGGGTTTGCGAAAGGGAGGGCGGTGATGCGTTCATCCGGCGATCTGTCTTTACGTTTTAACGGTAGCAAATGTCCAAAAGCAATTACAAACCGGGCCGGTCAGAGGGGCTTAGCCGGCCTAAGCCGCCATCGCCCCCTCAATTTCCGCGAAGCGCGCCCCAGCACGCGGCAGAAGCCGCCGCAGATAGAAATCCGCCACCGCCCCATAAGCCGCGCCATCCGCCGCAGCCGCCCGCGCGAGGAGAGCACCCCCCAGGACCCAGCCCACCGCATCCAAATAGGCAGTCGCCAGCGCTTGACCAGCCTCTGCATCGCGGCCTTGTTCGGAAAGTATCGCTTCGGTGGTCCGGGCCAGCCCCTCGGCCGCCGCGCGCAGCCTGGCATCGGGGAGCGCCGCGATCTCCGCGATCAGGGCCCGCATCTCCGCCCCGCCATCGCGGGCGAGCTTGCGGGTCAGCAGGTCAATCGCCTGGATGCCGTTGGTGCCCTCATAAATCGGGGCGATGCGGGCATCGCGCAGCACCTGGGCGGCGCCGGTATCCTCGATGAAGCCCATGCCGCCATGCACTTGAACGCCGAGGGAGGCGGTTTCCACCCCCCGATCCGTGGCCCAAGCCTTCAGCACCGGGATCAGCACTGCAAGCCGCGCGCCGGCCGCGGCATCGCCCAACAGCTCCGCGCGGTCTGCCGCCACCGCCGCTTCCAGCATGATCAGCCGGGCAGCGAGGGTGGTGGCGCGCATTTCCATCAACATGCGCGCCACATCGGGGTGTTCGGCGATGGTGCGCCCGCCCTGCACGCGCTGCGCGGCATAGGCTTCCGCGAGCCTGATCGCCGCCGCGCCATGCGCCACACCCTGGGTGCCAACGCCAAGCCTGGCGTTATTCATCATGGCGAACATGGCTTGCAGGCCGCGATTGGGTTCGCCAACCAATTCGGCCTCCGCACCCTCATACAGCATGATGCAAGTGGGGCTGCCATGGATGCCCATTTTCCGTTCGATGCCACCGCAGCGGAAGGCATTGCGCGCGCCGTCGGGCAGGATTTTCGGTGCTGCAAACAGCGAAATCCCGCGCGAGCCCGGCGGCGCATCCGGCAGGCGCGCCAGCACCAGATGCAGGATATTGCCGGCGCAATCATGTTCGCCCCAGGTGATGAAAATCTTCTGGCCGTGCAGCGCGTAGCGCCCATTGCCGAGCGGTTCCGCGCGTGCGCGCAGCATGCCCAAATCACTGCCGGCTTGCGGTTCGGTCAGGCACATGGCGCCGGTCCATTCACCCGCTATCATGGGCGGCAACCAGCGCGCTGCCTGATCCGGCGTGGCGTGATGCCGCAGCAGATCAATCGCCCCGGCCGTCAGCAGCGGGCCAAGCATGAAGGAGGTATCGGCTGCCATGCCCAATTCCACCATGGCGGTCCAAAGGCTGAGCGGCAGGCCCTGCCCGCCATGTTCCACCGGTGCTGCCAGCCGCTGCCAGCCGCCTTCGCGCCATTGGTCATAAAGTGCCGGGTAATGCGCGGGCGTCGTCACCGTGCCATTGGCGTAGCGGGCTCCCTGCTTATCCGCTTCCTGCGCTTTCGGTTGCAGCGCTTCGGTGCAGAAGCGGTTTGCCTCAGTCACGATTTGCGCAATGTCATCGGCTGACAGAGGCGCGCCGGCGGAATTGGTCAGACCCGGCAGGTCAACCAGGCGCGTCAGGCCGAAAATCAGATCATCAGCGGCGGTGGTGGTCATGGCGTGGACTCCAAGGCAGCAAGCAAACCAGGCGCGGGCGCATCGCGCCCGGCGGCCCATCCCGGTAGGGCGCGGGCGAGCGCATTATCCTCCGCCGCCGCGGCCAGGGCCAGACCCAAAAGCGGGGCGAATTTGAAGCCATGGCCGGAAAAGCCTGACATGACAAAGCAGCCGGGGGCGGCGGCTTCCAGGATGAATTCCTCCCGGTCTTCCACATCGTAATAGCAGGCTTGCGCGCCGAGTACGCGATAGGCTTCCGCATTGATCAGGCGCGGGCGGGCCAGGGCCAGAATTTCCTCGATTTCTGAGGGCGTTGCGGCGCGGGGATCAGCCCCGGCATCGCCCTGGCGCGAAAACCGGTGATCCCCGATTTTGAGCGCGGTGCCCGCCACCGGCGGCACGGCGTAAAACCCGCCATCTTCGGCCAGATCAAGCAGCATGGGCGCGGCTTCCCAGGCGGTGCGGAAGCCAGCCGGGGCTTCAAGCCGCACCAGGATTTGCCGGGACGGAACCACGCGGCCAGCAAGGGTGGTGCCGAGCAGCCTTGGCCCCCAGGGGCCGGCGGCCAGCACCAGCAGATCGGCGCTGCGTTCCGCGCCATTGGCAAGGCGCAGGGTTTTTTGCGCCGGCAGCGCGGCGGTGACCTCGGCGGCTTCGAACACCACCCCCTGCGCGGCGAGATGCGCGGCGAGCCCCGCGACGATGCGTTCCGCAAGCAAAACCCCGCCACGCGGCAAGGTGAAGGCCGCCGCGATGCCGGTATCGGACAGCATTGGGTAGAGCACGGTGATGTGGCCCGGTGGCAGATCGGCGCAGCCATGCCCATCCGCCAGCAGCGCGGCGCGGCTTTCGGCAAGCCAACCACACTGATGATTGGCCAAAGCCAGCACGCCGGTTTCAACGTAATGCCGCGCGCCGAGGGCGGCCCAGATCATTTCCCAGGCCGCATAGGCGGGATCAACCATGCGCATATAGCCGGCCTGCGCGCCATAGGCGTGGCGGATCAGGCGGTGTTGATCCACGGATGCACCGCGCGGATTGGGAATGGGCGCTTGTTCATTGATGCGCACTTGCCATCCGGCGCGGGTCAGCGCCCAGGCGGTGCAAAGCCCCATAATCCCGGCGCCAAGGACAAGGGCGGATCGTTGTGCTGCCATGGCGTTAATCTATGCCGGTTTGGGTGGGAGATGGGAATGCTTGTTTTGCTGACGTGATTATCCCGAGCCGCCCTGTGACTCCGGCTTGCTTCGGTTCCGCTATCGCCCAAGCCTGCAAAGCTTGTCGCGCATAGCCCCCCAAGCTTGCAGAAACCGAGCGGGCGTATCGGCGGACGCATTCCAGGGTAGCGAAACCCTGATTGCGCAGGCGGCGTCCGCGCCATACCCCATCGCTGCCAGCACATGGGATTGCCGCACCTTGCCCGATGAACAAGCGGCACCCGCAGAAACTGCTACCCCCGCCAGGTCAAGCGCAATCACCTGGGTTTCTGCGGCCACGCCGGGTAGGATCAGGCTGGTGGTATTGGGCAGGCGGGGCGCATCCCGGCCCGCGATGATCACTTCGGGCGCCAAAGTCTTTATCCCGGCCTCAATCGCATCGCGCAGCCCGGCCAAACCCTCGGGCTGCGGGCAAGCGGTTGCGGCGGCGAAGCCGGCGATTGCGGGCAGCGCTTCGGTGCCGCCGCGCCGGCCAGCTTCCTGCCCGCCGCCGGTCAAGATTGGTGCGGGGTCCAAACCGGGGCGGAGCAATAAGGCACCAACGCCCTTGGGCCCCCCAAGCTTATGGGCGGAAAGCGCCATGGAATCGGCGGGGCCAAGCATGAAGGGCAAGCGCCCCGGCACTTGCACCGCATCCAGATGCAACAGCGCGCCATGCGCCTGGCAAATTTCCGTAATTTTTTCAACGGGATGCAGCGCGCCGGTTTCATTATTGGCGACCATGACAGCAACCAGGGCCGGCCCGCCCGCCCGCAACGCGGCTTCCAGCGCTGCCAGATCAAGCGTGCCATCGGCCAGCACCGGGATCGTCCCGGCATCTGGCCCCGCCGCCGCCAGCACTGCGGGGTGTTCGGTCGCGCCCACCAGTACTCGGCGCCCGGCAGCAAGGCCGCGAATGGCTAAAGCGTTGGCCTCCGTCCCGCCCGAGGTGAAAACAAGGTCCCGCCCGCGCGCGCCGAAGCGCGCCGCAATTGCTTCCCGTGCTTCTTCCAGGATGCGCCGCGCTGCGCGGCCCTCGGCATGGACCGAGGATGGATTGCCAGGTAGCGCCATTGTCTCGGCCATGGCGGTGATCGCTTCCGGGCGCATCGGCTCGGTTGCATTGGCATCCAGGTAAAGGCGAGCCATGGCGCGTTAGCCGGGGGGCAGGGGCGCGGCGGCGCGGCCCAGAACGCGCCCGGCCAGCACATCGGCCAGCGTCACCCCGGCCAGGAAAAGCCTAATCTGCCCGCCCAATTCCGCCCAAAGATCATGGGTTTCGCAGCGCTGCCCCGCCAGGCAGCCCGGATTGCCTTCCTCGCACCGCGTGGCTGAGATCGGTTCTTCCACCGCATCTATGATGGCGGCGATGGAGATACGATCAGGCGCTGGCAGCAACCGATAGCCCCCGCCTGGTCCGCGGGCCGATTCCACAAGCCCCGCCCGGCGCAGCCGGCCAAAAAGCTGTTCCAGATAGGCGGCGGATAGGTGCTGCGCGGCGGCAACTTCAGCGATAGATGTTGGCTTGGCTTCCAGCGGTTCGGCCTGCCCGGCCTCCCGCCGCGCCATTTCGGCGAGTGCCATGACAGCATAGCGACCACGGGTTGAGAGCCTCATGGGTCACCCCAGGCTGACACCCACAGGGGAGTGCAAAAAAAATGCAACACCCGGCATGAAAACATTAGGAATTTCCAGTCTTGATCACTATATTGCGGGTTCCTCTGAGGGACGGGAAACCCCTCTGAGGCATCGGGGTGGCGGCTTCGGCGTTGCCTCGGCGATAGGATAACGCGGTGCTCCCGTGGCAATGAAAGTTAGGTTTGCCGATCTTGGCGGTCAAGATTTCCGCGATTGGTGAATGAGCGATTTGCGCGGCCCCTATTCGTGGGTTTTGGTTTCCCAAAACATGTGGCGCTGATGCCGCTGGGTTCTGCACTGCCCATCCCCCATGGGCGATGCTTCGTGGATCCGGCATTGGCCAAGAATGGAATGGACGCGAGAAGACCATGCCAGAAGTAATGTTCGCCGGCCCTGATGGACGGCTTGAAGGACGCTATCACCATTCCAAGCGCCCGAATGCCCCCACCGCGCTGTTGTTACACCCGCATCCGCTGCATGGCGGCACGATGAACAACCGCGTCATACATGCGCTTTATCAACGCATGCAGGCTTTGGGCTTTTCCGTGCTGCGCTTCAATATGCGGGGCGTGGGGCGCAGCCAGGGCCGCTATGATGGCGGCATTGGCGAAATCTCCGATGCCTGCGCGGGCTTGGATTTCCTGCAAACCGTCAATCCCAATGCGTCTTCACAATGGGTGCTGGGCTATTCCTTCGGCGCTTATGTCGGCATGCAAGTGCTGATGCGTCGGCCGGAAATGGGCGGCTTTGTTTCCATCAGCGCGCCGGCTTCGCATTATGATTTCGGCTTTCTTGCACCCTGCCCCTGCGGCGGGCTGATCCTGCACGGCGCCGATGATGAATTGGTACCGGAAGTTTCTGTGAAGAAGCTGGTGGAAAAGCTGAACACGCAGAAGGGCGTCAGTATTGATTATCGTGTCATGGCCGGCGCCGGCCATGTCTTCACGCCGGAGCAGACCGAAAAGGTCGTGGATGCGGCGGAAGATCACGTGATGGGCATTCTGAACCGCAACCGCATGGCGCTTGCCGCCGATTAAAGCGGGCTACCATTCACTACAAAGGCCGCGCGGGGTGTCCCAAGCGGCCTTTCTCATGCGCGCGGCTTATGCTTTGATGCTGCAAAGAACCGGGAGGACACCATGAAAATATCGCGTCGCGCCTTGATCGCCAGCGCAATTGCCACCCCTGCCATTGCGCGCGCGCAAGCTGGCTGGCGGCCAGATCGGCAGATCACCATGATTGTCGCCTTCGCCGCCGGTGGTGGTACGGATGTCGCCGCGCGCACCATTGCGCGTTTCATGGAAGCGGATCTGGGCCAGCCCGTTGTGGTGCTGAACCGCCCTGGCGCGGGTGGGGAGATCGGCTTTACTGAATTGGCGCGCGCCAGGCCCGATGGCTATACGATTGGCTTCATCAATACGCCGACCATCGTCACCATTCCGATCGAAAGGCGCGCGCGTTTCTCGCTGGATGATTTTTCGCTGATCGGGAATATCGTGGATGATCCGGGCGGCATGTGGGTGCTGCCTGACAGCCCGTATAAGACACTTGCTGATCTGCTCGCGGCGGCGCGGGCCAATCCGGGCACCATTGGCTATGGCACCACGGGGATTGGTTCGGACGATCATCTGGCGATGCTGGCGCTGGAACGTGCTTCCGGCACGAAATTCCTGCATATTCCCTTTGCCGGATCGTCACTGGTGAAACAGAATGTGTTTTCGCGCACAATTCCGCTGGCGGTGATGAATGTGGCGGAAGGGTTGAATGATTGGCGCCAGGGCACGTTGCATCCCCTGGCACAAATGGGCGAAACCCGCTGGGATCGTGCGCCGACCATCCCGACCTTGCGCGAATTGGGCTTCAATGTGGTGGAGGGGTCCATGCGCGGCATGGCTGCCCCCGGAGGCATGCCGGCTGAGATCATCACGCGCTTGGCTGAATCCGTGAAAAAGACGGTGGAGAACCCAGAATTCCAGAAGCTTGCCGATCAGCAATTCCTGCCGCTGCGCTTCCTGGCGCCTGATGCCTATCGGGCGGAACTTGTTGGGCTACGCACGCGCTATCAGGCGCTGTGGAATCAGCATCCCTGGCGGGAGTAATGGTGCTTTGTGATCCGCGCTGGCGGATCGCAGCCTAGCTGCCAGACCCGGCCCGGCGCATCATAAACAGCGCCTGCTCACCGAACATATTGGCGAGCCGAAGGGAGCGCCGCCAAGGCGCTCTCAACCCCTGATCATCCACGGCCAGCCAACGTTCCACCGCATAGCCATCAAGGGCGCAAAGCGCGGTGAAATCCGTAATCGTGCAGGGGTGGATGTTGGGCGTTTCATACCAGGGCCGGTTCCAGGTTTCCGTATCCGGCATCCGCCCGCCCCACAACAAACGCCAGCGCATCTGCCAATGGCCAAAATTGGGGAAGGACACAATCGCGTGCCGCCCGATGCGCAGCAATTGGCGCAATACCTCACGCGGTTTTTCAACCGCCTGCAGCGTGCGTGACAGCACCACATAATCAAAGGCGCCATCGGGATAGAAGGCCAGATCATTATCCGCATCGCCATGGATCACGGCTAACCCCGCTGAGACCGCCTTGGTCACCTGCGCCATGTCAATTTCAATGCCGCGCGCATCGGCGCGTTTTTCGCGCGCCAGATATTCGATCAGCGCGCCATCACCGCAGCCAATATCAAGTACGCGCGCGTCATGTGGAATCATTTCGGCAATCAGCCTGAGATCAAGGCGCATATTCTTCGCGACATATTGAACGCCATCCATGCTCACGCGCTACACCCCAAGCCGTTCGGCACAACCGGCGAGGAACCCGCCAAGCGCGCGATGGAAATCCGGTTCTTCCAGCAGGAAGGCGTCATGGCCCTTATCGCTGTCAATCTCGACAAAGCTGACATTGGCAGCCGCCATATTCAATGCGCGCACCAGGGTGCGGCTTTCACTGGTGGGGAATAGCCAGTCACTATTGAAGGACGCCACAAAAAACCGCGTTGCCGTGCCGCGAAACGCCTTGGCCAGATCGCCATCATGATCAGCGGCAAGGTCAAAGAAATCCATAGCGCGCGTGATGGTGAGATAGGAATTGGCATCAAAGCGCCGCACGAAGGTGGAGCCCTGGTGGCGGAGGTAACTCTCCACCTCAAACACATCTTCCAGGAAGGTGAGTGCCGAGGCACCGCGCAGCCGCCGGCCGAATTTCCGGGTTAGTGCCTTTTCCGACAAATAGGTGATGTGCGCGACCATGCGCGCAACAGAAAGCCCCTTGGCCGGGATGATGCCCGCTTCCCAATAGCGCCCGCCCTGCCAATCAGGATCGGAATGAATGGCCGCGCGCCCGACTTCATGGAAAGCGATGTTTTGTGCCGAATGATGTGCCGCGGTGGCGATGGGGGCCGCGGCATAGACCGCCTCAGGGTAGGTTGCTGCCCATTCCAGCACCTGCATCCCGCCCATGGACCCGCCAATCACGGCCAGCCAGCGGTTGATGCCAAGGCTTTCCATCAGGCGCTTCTGCGCGCGCACCATGTCGCGAATGGTGACCGAGGGAAAATCCGTCCCCCAGGGCCGGCCAAGCCCGCGCCCCGCCGCATCCGTCATTTCGCTGCGTGGCCCTGTGGTGCCCATGCAGCCGCCCAGCACATTGGCGCAAACAAGAAAATAGCGATCCGTATCCAGCGGCTTGCCGGGGCCGATGATATTCTCCCACCAGCCAGGCTTGCCGGTGATGGGGTGATTTTCCGCGACATATTGGTCGCCCGTCAGCGCGTGGCAGATCAGCACCGCATTGCAGGCCTTGGCGTTCAGCTTGCCGAAGGTCCGATAGGCGACGGTCAGGGGCGCCACGACCGCGCCGCAATCCAGCGCAAGCCCATCCGGGAAGTGGGCGGCCTGATGGTCCACATCGGGCAGCGGGGCAATGGCTTGGCTCATGCAGGGACTATTACGCTGGCCCCCTCCCCAGGCGCAACCTTGGCGTGTGACGAGAGGGGGCGCTTGGCGCGCAGCGATGTGGGGGGTATTGCTGCGTTGAAGATTTGGTCCCGCATGAACGATAAAGCCCCCGCCCCGCTAAGCCCTGATCCCGCCCTTGCTGCGCTCCGCGCCGAAATAGATGCGCTGGATGACGCCATGCATGATGTGCTGATGCGCCGCGCCGCCGTGGTGGCGCGCATGGCGGCAAGCCGCGCCAAGACGGGTGGGGGGTCTCCGCTTCGGCCAGGGCGGGAAGCGGCGGTGCTGCGCCGCCTGCTCACCCGACATTCCGGCGCGCTTTCCCGTGGGGCTGTGGTGCGCATTTGGCGGCATATTTTCATGGCGCATACCGCCATTCAGGGCGCCTTTACCGCTGCTGTCGCGGCATCTGGCGAAGCGGCCCAAACGCTGGCTTTGGCGCGGGAGCATTTCGGCACAGCCACGCCGCTCGCGCCCTTTGCCTCACCTGCCCAGGCGCTGGCGGCGTTGAGCGCTGGTAAGGCATCGGTCGCCGTGCTGCCGACACTTGCTGGGGAAGGTGAGGGCGCCTGGTGGCAAATCCTTGAAGCGCCCCGGCTTTCTGTGGTGGCGCGCCTGCCCTTCCTGGCCGATGCCACACGCGCCGATGCGGCGCTGGTGGTGGCACCGGTGCCGCCGGATGCCTCAGGCGAGGATCGCAGCCTATTGCGCCTGGAAGGCAGCGCCGAGGCTTCGCGCGAAAGCTTTGCGCGTTTGCTGACGGATGCCGGGCTTGCCGGGCGCATACTGAGCCTTATCCGCCAAGGCGGACGTGGCTTGGCGCTTGTTGAAACTGATGAGTTTATCGCCGCGGGCGATCCGCGGCTTGCCGGGCTTAATGCCGTTCTGCTGGGCGCCTACGCCGTGCCCGTTGCTGGAGATGTGTCATGACTGTGATGCCGCGCCCTTCGATCCTTTCGGTGGAGCCTTACGTCGGGGGCGAATCGAAACTCCCCGGCGTCAATCGCGTGGTGAAGCTTTCATCCAATGAAGGCGCCTTCGGCCCACCGCCTGGCGCCATTGAAGCCATTTGCAACATGGCCGCCGAGGCGCATCGCTACCCCGATGGTGGTGCCGCTGCCTTGCGGGAAGCGATTGGCGCGCGCTTTGGCCTCGACCCCGCGCGGATTGTTTGCGGCAATGGCTCCGATGAATTGCTCGCGCTGCTGATCCTTGCCTATGGCGGTGAGGGGACCGAGTTGGTGATGTCCGCCCATGGTTTCATGATGTACGACATCACTGGGCGTTGGGCCGGCTGCCGCATCATCAAGGTGCCGGAACGCAACTTGACTGTGGATGTGGATGCGATGCTGGCGGCGGTGGGGCCGCGCACGAAATTGGTGTGCCTTGCCAACCCGAACAACCCGACTGGTTCGATCCTGCCGCAGTCTGAAATTGTGCGCCTGCGCGCGGGGCTGCGCGATGACATTCTGCTGGTGCTTGATTCTGCCTATGCCGAATATGTCACGCGGCCGGATTATGATGCGGGTGCGGCGCTGGTGGATGCGGGTGGCGGCAATACGGTGATGACGCGCACCTTCTCCAAAATATTCGGGCTTGGTGGCATGCGGCTTGGCTGGGCCTATGCGCCGGCAGCGGTGGTGGGTGTGCTGTCGCGCGTGCGAGGTCCCTTCAATGTGAATGCGGCGGCTATGGTAGCCGGTATTGCGGCGGTGAAGGAAGCGGGCTGGATCGAAAAATCCATCGCACATAATACCGAATGGCGCGGCAAGCTGGCGGCAGCGCTGACCGCCGCTGGCGTGAAGGTTTGGCCGAGTGAGGGGAATTTTTTGCTGGCGGATTTCGGTTCTCCGGAAAAGGCCAAGGCGGCCGATGCGGCGCTGAAAGCACGCGGGCTGATCATGCGCGCCATGGGCAGCTATGGGCTGCCGGCGTGTCTCCGTATCAGCATTGGCACGGGTGAGGAATGCCAGATGGTGGCCGATGCCGTTGCAGCCTTCATGGCGCAACATGGCTGAACCGCTGTTCAATAGGCTGTGCCTGGTTGGCATTGGGCTGATCGGGTCTTCCATTGCGCGGGTCGCCAATAAGCGCGGCGATATCGCGAAGACCATTGTGGTCACCACGCGGCGGGCTGAGACACTCCAGCGCGTGCGCGAATTGGGTCTTGCGGATGTGGTGGAAGCCGATGCCGCGCGCGCCGTTGAAGGCTGCGATGGCGTGATTTTTTGCATCCCCGTTGGTGCCTATGCCGATGCCATGCGGCATATCGCGCCGCATCTGGCACCGGGTGCGGTGCTGACCGATGTTGGTTCTACCAAGGGCAGCGTGCTTCGTGATTTGGCGCCCTTATTGCCGGCGGATGTGCATTTGGTGCCAGCGCATCCCATGGCAGGCACCGAATATTCCGGCCCGGATGCAGGTTTTCCGGAATTGTTTGAAGGCCGCTACTGCATCGTGACTCCTCTGCCCGATAGTGACTCGGCAGCGGTCGAAAAAGTGAAGGAATTGTGGCGGCGCTGCGGTTCCATGATCGAAACCATGGACCCCATCACGCATGACAAGGTGGTCGCCATTGTCAGCCATCTGCCGCATCTGATTGCCTTCACCATTTGCGGCACGGCGGATGATCTGGCGGAGGAAACCAAGGAAGCGGTGCTGAAATTCGCGGCATCGGGTTTCCGGGATTTCACCCGCATCGCGGCATCCGATGTTGATATGTGGCGCGATGTGTTTCTGAATAATCGCGAAGCGGTGCTTGAGATGCTGTCGCGCTTTTCTGAGGATGCGCATGCCTTTGGCCGTGCCATTCGCCGTGGGGAAGCGGGTTTCATTGAGGATCGTATCAAGCGCGGGCGGAAAATTAGGCGTAGTCTGATTGAACGCAAGCAAGCTTAGCCAAGCGCATTACAGCGAAATTTTTTGACTCTGATAAACGAAACGTGTAAGACTGATTATAAGCCAAGGCACGAACCCGAAGCTTGGTTTCATCAATCACTGGCCGGAGAGAAAGCTTCATGCTCGCCATACGCCCAAGCTTGCGTGCCCTAGCTGCTGGTGCTGCCATGGCGGCACTTCTCGGCGGATCAGGTCCGGCTTTTTCACAGCCCAGCCCTGAGGCGATTGTGGATGCCTTTGAAGCCGTGCTTGGGCCAGTGCGCACCCATCGCCCAAGCCATCCCAAGGGCCTTTGCGCGGCGGGGCATTTCGTGGCGACTGCCGAAGGCACCCGGCTTTCAGTGGCGCCCGTTTTCAGCGGCCAGCGCAATACGGCATTGATCCGCTTTGGTGTGGCGGGCGCCAATCCCAATGCGTCAGACACCGCGCGCGGCACGCGTGGCCTTTCTATTCGCTTCGAAGCACCTTCTGGCGATTTATTTGAAATGGCGAATATCTCGGCGCCGGTGTTCGGTTCGCCCACGCCGCAAGCGTTGGTGAATGGTTTGCTGGCGCGCGCGAATGATCCGGCGACTGGACGACCGAATGCAGAGCGTGCAGCGGCCTTCGCCGCCTTCGTTGCAGCCAATCCTTCGGTTGGCAATCAGGGCCGCTTTTTGGCGGCCAATGCACCACCGGCGAGCTTTGCCACTACGCCTTACTGGGGGGTGAATACCTTCATGTTCCGTGGGCAGGATGGCCAGGTTCGCCCAGCGCGCTGGGTGTTTGAACCGCGCGCGGGTGTGGAACGCCTGACAGCGGAGCAGATGCAGAGTCTGGGCAATAACTTTCTGGCTGATGACCTGCGTCGGCGCGTTGCGTCTGCCCCCGTTGAATTCGATATGGTGCTGCAATTCCCGGGGCAGGGCGATGATTTGCTGAACCCGACCATCGCCTGGCCCGATGATCGGCCGCGCGCCATTGTAGGTCGCCTGACCGTGACCGAGGTTTCCGCCGGCCCCGGCGGGGCATGTGATCCGATCAGCTTCATGATCCTGGATCAAGCGCCAGGCATTGAGATGAGCGATGATCCGGTCCTGCAGGCGCGGGCTGCTTCTTACGCTGTTTCGCTGTCACGCCGGACGCAATAGGAAGCTGATTATCGAAACGGGCTGAAGTTTGATTGGCTGACCTTCAAGCAAGTTCAGCCTTCAAGACTTCCCCCGCCAGATAAAGACTGCCCGCAATCAGCACGCGCCCCGGCTTGGCTTTGGCGGCGATCTTGCCGAGCGCTTCCGTAATCGTGGGGCCTGGTTCGGCGACACCGCCGCTGGCGGTGATGATATCCGCGACACTCATCGCGAGATGCTGGCCAGGTTCAGCCACCGCATGAATGGTGTTGGCGAAGGGCAGCAAGGGGCGGAGGAATGCCGCACTCGCCTTGCCCTGCTTCATGCCAATCACAAGGTGCAAAGGCTGATCGCGCCATTGCGTGAAATGCTGGGCGAGCGCCTGCCCCGCGCCGGCATTATGTCCGCCATCGAGCCAGAGCGAAAAACCCGCAGGCAGCAGCGCTGCCAAGCGCCCATGCAAACGTTGCAAGCGCGCGGGCCAGGACGCCTGCGCAATGCCGTGCGCAATCGCTGCGTCATTCAGCCAGGGCAGGCCAGCGGCGCGCAAGGCGGTGATGGCAATGCCGGCATTATCCGCCTGATGTGGGCCGATCAGGCCAGGCGGCGGCAGGCTCAGCGCGCCCGCAGCATCACGGTAGAGCAAGCCATCTGGCCTTGCCTCACAAAACCAGTCCTGCCCACGGCGCAGTAGCTTCGCGCCGCGTTCGGCTGCAACGGCGCTGATCACTTCCAGCGCTTCGGCCGCTTGCGCGCCTGTCGCGCAGGGCACACCGGCGCGCATGATGCCGGCTTTCTCCCCCGCAATCTTGCCGAGCGTATCGCCCAGGAAATCCATATGATCCATGGAAATGGAGGTAATCGCCGATGCCACCGGGCGCGGTACGACATTGGTCGCATCAAGCCGCCCACCCAGGCCCACTTCCAGCACCAGCAAATCAGCCGGCACACGGCTGAACAGCACAAAGGCGGCGGCGGTCGTCACTTCAAACACCGTGATCGGCGCGCCGGCATTCACCGCTTCCATTTCTTCCAGTGTCGCGGTCAAAGCCTCATCTGTCACAAACTCCCCCGCAAGGCGGATGCGTTCATGAAACCGCACTAGATGGGGCGAGGTATAGACATGCACGCGCTGGCCTGCCGCTTCGCCAATCGCGCGCAAAAAAGCACAGGTAGAACCCTTGCCATTCGTCCCCGCCACGTGAATGACCGGCGGCAAGCGCTGTTCCGGATGGCCAAGCTTCGCCAGCAAAGCCTCCATCCGGCCCAGGCTCAGATCAATAAGCTTGGGATGGAGCGAATGGAGACGCTCCACAATCGCTTCAGCGCGGGACAAGGGATTTATTCGGCCGGTGCGGCGGCGGCTTCGGCTTCTTCATCGCTGCGTTCCAGCAGGGGCTGGCGCAGCAGCGAAATCACGCGGGCCAGGGTTTCACGCATCTCACCCCGCTTCACCACCATATCCAGAATGCCGTGTTCCAGCAGATATTCGGCGCGCTGAAAACCTTCCGGCAGTTTTTCGCGCACGGTCTGTTCAATCACCCGCGCGCCGGCGAAGCCGATCATCGCACCTGGCTCAGCAATTTGGATATCGCCCAGCATGGCGAAGCTGGCCGTGACACCGCCCGTGGTTGGGTCACACAGCACCGTGATGAAGGGCAGGCCCGCTTCTTTCACCAGGCGCGTTGCAATCACGGTGCGCGGCATTTGCATCAGGCTGATGGCCCCTTCCTGCATGCGCGCCCCGCCCGAGGCGGTAAACACGATCAGCGGCGCATCCTGCAACACGGCAAGCTTGGCGGCGGTGACAATCGCCTCACCCACGCCGGCACCCATGGAACCGCCCATGAAGGCAAATTCGAAAGCAGCCACGACGGCGCGCTGGCCATTGATGGTCCCATGCGCCACCGCCACGGCATCATCCATGCTGGTCTTGGTCTGGCTTTCGCGCAGCCTATCCGCGTAACGGCGCTGGTCCCGAAAGCGCAGCGGATCAGCCGGCGCCTTGGGCAATTCAATGCGCGAAAAACCGGGTTCGAGCGTTGCTTCCAGCCGCTGCGCTGCACCCAAGCGCATGTGATGCCCGCAATGGGAGCAAACACGCAGCGCCTTTTCCAGATCACGATGAAAAATCATCTGCTGGCAGGCGGGGCAATTATGCCAAAGGTTTTCCGGCGCTTCCCGCTTGAACAGACCCTGGATCTTCGGCAGGGCCCAATCGCTGATCCAGTTCATGGCACATCCTTAAGCTTGGGCCTGACGGCCTTGATCTGGGGGGAATAGCCCAGATGGGTAGCTGGGGGAAAGTGAGCGCCCTGTCTGGCCTATGCCCCCGGCTTTTCCGGGCTTTCCGGCTTCCGGGGCGCTTCCGCGGCATCCCTCGCCCGTGTCTGCGCCTTGCGGCGGCGAAGATTCTCCCTGAGGGCCGCGGCCAGCCTTTCCTCACGCGTTGGGGCAGGCTTGGGCGGGGTTTTGCCTTGCTTTTCCATGCCGGCAAAAATTGGTAGTGGGCGGGCCTGGCATCAAGGGGTTGCGGGACGCCCCTGGCTGGGGCTAGAGGGAGCGCGTCCAAGCAGACCTTGGCTGTTGTAGCTCAGTGGTAGAGCACTCCCTTGGTAAGGGAGAGGTCGAGAGTTCAATCCTCTCCAACAGCACCATTTGTTCTCATAAAATCAATTAGTTAGACCGAAGTCGCTCCGCTGAGGTGGCGGAAGTTGGGCATATTACAGAGTATTACACTTCACCCTGCACCGCCGCTCCTGATATCCTGGGGTTATGTCTAACGGCAGAATCATCAATCGGCAGAGCTTTCGCGACGGTAAAATCGTCATTTACCAGCTCGAAGATCGCCCAAAGCAGCTATGGATCTGCCGGATCAAGCTGCCGAATGAACCGGGATATGTTTATCGCGGCACCGGTACTTCTGATTTGTATGAGGCGCGCAAGTTCGCCGACGATCTACTTGATGAGCTGCGTATTAACGCGAAGCTTGGGAGATCAAATAGCGCAACCAGCTTCAAGCAACTGGTTACTGAATATGAGATTGGTAATAGCAGAGCAGGTGTCACGACTAAGCGGGTAAAGGCGATCCTTGCATTCTTGAAAACCTATGCAGTTCCATATTTCTCAGAACGCAAAGCGGTGGCACTCACATCCGCCGAGGTGACAAGCTTTTTTGACTGGCGCATGGAAAACGGAGCGCGCAAGACGCCGAGTGCGAATACGCTTGCACA
>VGDL01000016.1 GCA_016869735.1 Alphaproteobacteria bacterium | reverse complement strand
TGCAAAGCCTGACCTTTGCCCTGCCGCGCGGCACCTATCTGACCGATGGCGTGGATGGCCATGTCGCTGCGGCTTTTGAAACTGCACTGCGTAAACTTGCACTCGCCGGTGCGCGCATCATTGAAATTGATCTGCCGGAATTGGCCGAAATTCCGCAAGTGACGGCCGCCGGCGGCTTTCCCGCCAGTGAGGCTTTTGCCTGGCACCGCCACCTGATTGCGGAAAAAGCCGATGGCTATGACCCGCGCATCCTGAAGCGCATCCGGCGCGGTGAAGGCATGTCGGCCGCCGATTATGTGGACCTGGTCAATGCCCGCAAGCGAATCATCGCGAGTGTCGCGCCGCGCACCGCGCCGTTTGATGCGCTGATCTGCCCGACATGTCCTTTGGTGCCGCCCGCCATCGCGGAAGTGGAGGAGGAAAAAGAATATAACCGCATCAATATGATGCTGCTGCGGAATACGAGTGTCGGCAATTTCCTTGATCGCTGCTCGATCAGCCTGCCTTGCCACGCGCTTGGCGAAGCCCCGGTTGGGTTGATGCTGACCGGCGCGCATGGCGCGGATCAGCATCTTTTTGCGGTCTCGGCAGCGGTTGAGGCGGTGCTGGCGGCGTGACGGCGCCGCGCTTTGGGTCTTTGCATGACGGCGCCGCGCCGGTTGCGGGCGGCGAAAGCTTCTTGGAATTGGCACGCGCCGGTGGGGCGCGGGTGGAACGCATTGCCTCCCGCGCTGTGACCCATGGCGAATGGTATCAGCAAGCCTGGCCGGAATTTGTACTGCTTGTCGCGGGCAGCGCGGCCTTGGAGTTTGCTGATGGCAACTTGCGGGAATTGAAACCCGGCGACTGGGCGCTATTGCCCGCGCAATGCCGCCATCGCGTTGCCCGGACCGACCCCGCGCAAGAAACGCTTTGGCTGGCGGTGCATCTGCCGCCGAGGTGAAAGGCGCATCAGTCTTTTTTGGTATCCCCTGGCAGATCAATCCCCGTCAGCGCCTGCCAGACACGAATGACAAAGCCATCATCCGCGCTGCCCTGGCCCATGGCGCGCGCGGCGGTGAAAAGCTGCTGCGCTTGCGCGGCCAAGGGCACCGGGAAATTCAGGCCACGCGCCATGTCATTCACCAGCCCTAGGTCCTTCACGAAAATATCAACAGCACTGCGCGGTGCATCATCGCCGGTCAATACACGTGCCATGCGGTTTTCGAACATCCAGGAATTGCCTGCCGCGCTGGTGACAACATCATAAAGCGCTTGCGGATCGGCGCCGGCGCGAATGCCAAGCGCCATCGCCTCGGCTGCTACGGCAATATGCACGCCAGCCAGCAATTGATGCACCACCTTCACCGTGGCGCCGATGCCAATTTCGGAACCCAAGCGCCAGACTTTGGTGGCGATAGCCTCAAGCACAGGTGCGGCCTTGGCAAAGGCAGCATCACTGCCCGCGCCCATCACCGTCATTTCACCCGCACGCGCCTTGACCGCACCGCCCGAGACCGGCGCATCAAGATAAAGCAAGCCTGCTGCTTCCGCCTTGGCGGCCAGTGCGCGCGCCGCATCTGGCGCCATGGTGGCGGAGGAAATAATCACTGCACCCTTCGCCATATGTGATGCCGCGCCATCAGGGCCAAAAACTGCGGTTTCGGTTTGTGCGGCATTCACCACCAGCACTACCAGCGCTTCCATCCCCGCCGGCAAATCGCTGGCTTTGGCGACGGCACTGCCTCCGGCTGCACTGAATTCATCGCGCGCCGCTGCACGGGGATCGCAGCCCGTCACCTGCACCCCGGCCCGCAACAGGCTGAGCGCCGCGCCCATGCCCATGCTGCCCAAACCAATCACGCCAACACGCATCAGAAGATTCCCTTTTTAAAAAAGCGCGCGCAATACCTGCACCAGCGCCGTGATCACCATCAGCACCAGCACAATACGCTGTAATTTATCCATCGAAGGCATGGCAACGTCTTATCCAGCGCGGAACGCCAGGATAACCCCATGGGCCGCCACCGCTGGCACCGCAATACCGCCGCCCGGGATGGCGCTGAAGGGCAAACCCGCCTTGGTCAAACAGGCTTGCGCCGCCGCCAGATCAGCCACCGTAATGCCGAGCGTCACCGGCCCGGAATCAGACAAGCCGGCCAGATCAAGCGCACCATAGCGCGCGGCAAGTGCGGCGCGGTTCAGCACCAGGATTGGCGCGGCGCCAGTGGCCACGCGCAGCAATCCATCACCCATTGCTTCCGGTGCGCTATCCAGCAATTTGGCGATGGAAACAGCAACGCCTGCGGGGTCAGCAGCCAAAACCTCAATCCCCGTCAGGCCTTTGGCAGTATTGGCATGGGTCATGCTGCCCGGCACCCAGGTGGCACCCGGTGTGAGATGCTGGCAGGCAAACATCCGCAAACCTGGCGCGACAGGGTCCGCCAGATGAAAGGTATTGAAGCGCGTTTCAGTGCGCGTTCCATCCGGCATATCAACGGGCCTGCCGAAGCGCATCACCGGCATGGTCGGAATGCCGCGTGCCGCGACCTCAGCCGCGCCTTTCTCGGCATCATGCGCGCGCATGGCAATCGCGGTCATGCCTTCGCGGGATTCCAGCACAGCGCGCCATTTGGCGTTGGCTTCCGTTGGTGTCAGCACACCAAGAATTTCGAAGTAGTCCTTCTCAAGCATCACGCAATTATTGCCGGTGCCCATATGGGCGGAATGCACGCCACGCGGCGCTACGGTGAAGCCGGCGCGTGCGAAAGTCTCAGCCGCCCTGTCCAAATCCCTGACCAGTACGATGCAATGGTCAATGCCGCCGACATGTTCCAGCATGGTTCCCCCACTCAGCCCGCCAAGGGCACAAGCCCCTAAGGCGCGGCGGATTTTGTTCCGACCAATATAGACCATCATCATGCCCCAAGCGGCGCATCGCGTCGAATGGCACTCTGGGGGCTTGGAAGGCCGGGCGTGACGCTTTACCTAAGGCGATATGGCGAAAAACCCCCTGGCAATCCTGCAAAAGCTTCGCCGTCTGGAAGCCCAGGCGGAACGGCGTGCGCTAGCCGAAAAACTGGCCGCCGAGGCCGCCGCGCAGCAATCGGTGGCCGCCGCCGAACAGGCGCTGCGGCAGGAACATTCTGAAGGCTGGAACCCGAACCTCGGCGCCTTTATCCAGAAGGCGCTGGATGATCGTGCGATGGCCGAGGAAGCGCAGGAACGCGCGCGGCAGGAAACCGATCACCAGCGGCAGATTCTGGCAGATGCGCGCGCCGCCGAACGCGTGGTGGAAAAGCTTCGCGAAAACCGCGCCGCGGCGGCAGCGCGCGAAGAAGCGCGCCGCGAACAGAATGTGATGGATGAGGCAGCGCGCAAGCCTGGCTGACAGGCTAGCGCCCCTTGAAGACCGGCTTGCGCTTTTCCGCAAAAGCGCGCTGCGCTTCGCGTGTATCTTCCGTACGCGACAGCGCCGCGGTTTGCGTCTGTTCGTAGCGGTAGCCTTCAGATAGCGGCAGATATTCCGTGAGGGTAAAGCCGCGCTTGGCGGCTTCCACCGCAAGCGGCACCTTGGAAGCAATCTCGGCCGCCATCCTCTGCGCCGTCGCCAGCAATTGATCCTGCGGCACACAGGCGGAAGCGACATTCATGCGATAAAGATCCGGCCCATGAAAACGCCGCGCGGTATAGAGCATCAACCGCGCATTGGATTGCCCGAAATGGCGCAGCACATGGCGCACTCCACCCGCAAGGCCCACTTCAACCTCGGTCATGGACATGAAACTGTCTTCGGCTACCACGATAATATCGCAGACCAAGGCCAGCACGCAGCCCGCGCCAATCGCCGCACCATTCACTGCCGCGATCACCGGCTTACCGCATTCCATGACGCAATCAAAGCCGGCCCGCACCAGGCGGTTATGGCGCGGAAAGGCGCCTTGCCGCGTCACGTCCGGCCTGTCCTTCAAATCCGCCCCGGCAGAGAAATTGCGCCCTTCGCCTGTCAAGACCACCGCACGCACTTCGGGCATTTCGTGGAAGGCATCAAAGATGCGCGTGATTTCATCGCGAAAGGCGCTGTTTTGCGCATTCACGGGCGGGCGCGCAATCATCACCGTCGCAACGTGATCGGTGATGCTGACCTTGAAGGCTTGCAAATCAGGAAAGGGGTTCATGGGCTACTCCAACTTGATATTTCCAGCGCGGACCACCCGGCCCCAGCGCGCGCTGCCTTCACGAATGGCTTGGGTGAATTCATCCGGCGTGCTGCCAACCAATGTGCCGCCTTGCGCGGCGAAGGCCTGGCGCGTTTCAGGATCGTTCAACGCAGCCACCATCGCATTGCGCAATAGCGTGATACGTTCAGCCGGGGTGCCGGCGGGTGCCACCAACCCGTAGCTGGTATCACAAATCATCTCAGGCAGGCCGGCTTCGACCAGGTTTGGCAGATCGGGCAGAATATCCAACCGCTTTGCCGCGCTGATGCCAAGCGGGCGCAAGGTACCAGCGCGGATTTGCGAGAGGATGGCCGGCACATCAGCCATCAGAATTTCAATGCGCCCCGCCACCGCATCCGTAACTGCCGGTGCCGCACCACGATAGGGCACATGCACCACATCAATGCCACTCAGTTGCTTCAGCAATTCCATCGACATATGCAATGACGAACCAATGCCTGCGGAAGCATAGGAAAGCTTGCCCGGCTCTGCCTTGGTGCGGGCAATGAATGCGCGCAGGTCACGCACCGGCAGGTTGGGGTTGACGGTCAGGATTTGCGGCACGGAAATCACCATGCCAATCGGCGCCAGATCGCGCAGCGCATCAAAGGGCATTTGCTGCATCAGATGCGGCTGCACCGTCAGCACGCCAGAACTGGCAAGGCCAATTGTTAGCCCATCGGGGCGTGACCGTGCCACGGCTTCAATGCCCACTAGGCCCCCCCCGCCCGAGCGGTTTTCCACCACCACCGGCTTGCCGAGCCTTTCGCCCATGACCCGCGAAATCAAGCGACCAATGATATCCGCCGGGCCACCAGGCGGGAAAGGCACAATCAGCTTGATGGGTTGATCCGGAAATGCCTGCGCCAAGGCGGGCAAAGGCATGGCCGCCATAAGGCTAAGCGCGCTTCTGCGAGTAAGCTTCATGACTGTCCCTCCGATTTTGTTTTCAGTTCCGGCAATTCATGCAAGCCGCCATGGGCCGGCGCTTCAAGCGGCGCCTTCACCCCTTCAGGCAATGGAATTTCATGCGCATTCAGCGTCATGGAAACCATGGTGTAATAGCCAATCAACGCCGTGAGTTCGACCACGCCGGCCACACCGAAGCGCGCCACAGCATCATCGTAAACATCGCGCGGCACTTCGCCGGTTTGCTGCAAGGCACGCGCGAAACGATAGACCAGCGCTTCCTCATCATGGCCAAACACAGGCACCTTGCCCTGGCGCATGGCCTCAATAGCTTGGGGCGAAAGCCCTGCCTCGGCTGCGGCGCGGGCATGGACCCACCATTCAACCTGGCTGGTCCAGCGCCGCCCTGTTACCAGAATGGCCAATTCGGAAAGGCGCTTGGGTAGGGATGTGCGGAAGCGCAAAATCTCCCCAAGCGCTGACCAACGCTCCGCCAGATCAGGGTTGTGGATGGCTGCACGCAAGGGCCCAATCAGCGTGCCGCGCGGCCCGCTGACAACCGCATCATGCACACGCCGCTGTGCCGGGTTCATTTCCTCGGGGCCGGGCAGCGGAATGCGCGGCATGATCAATCATCCACCACAGGCGTAGCCAGGAAGGAAGGCCGCGCGACAGCCGCCGCCTGCCATTCAGCCAGCGCCGGTGCGCCCTTGCGCCATTGCAATGCCTCAAATCGGAAATCGAGGTAACAAAGCGCACAGGCAATCGCGATATGCCCAATGCCGAAATCGTCACGCGCCAGCGCCGGTGCCTCGGCTTCCAGCGCCTTGATCGTGGCCGCGTGCTTCAATTCGCAGCCCTCGATCATGCCGGGATTTGGCGCGGCGCGCCCCGCTTCATTGCGCCACATCAGCAACATATCAAGATAGCCATCGCCGAGTGCATGGCGGCGCAGCGCCTGGAACCGTGCCGCGCCCGCCGCCGGAAAAAGCTTCGGCTTTGCGGCGATACTGTCCAGATATTCGCAGATCACCACCGAATCATACAGGATGGTGCCATCAGCCAGAAGCATCGTTGGAATCTTGCCCAGCGGATTGTCGCTCAGCAGCCCCTTATGAACCTGGTTCGTCGCAACGCGCGTGCGTGTCGTTTCAATCTGATCCGCCAAGCCCAGTTCATGCGCCGCAATCATCACCTTGCGCACAAAGGGTGATCTTGGCGACCAATGCAGTCGCATCTTGCCGGTAGTGGCCATTTGGCAGCTCCGGTTCGTTTCCTCGGGCAAAAGCTTCCGCCTTCACGCCCCGCCTGTCCAGCCCAGCCCAGCCCAGCCCAGTCAGGATATCGAAAGCCCAGTCGCGGCCACAATGCGGCGCGCCACTTCCCGGTCCTTGGCGATCACCGCCTCGTAGGCAGCCGGTGAGGAAATCACCGGGTCCGCCCCGGTCGCTTCCAGCCGTGCCTGAATGGCAGGGTCTTTCAGCGCGTGATGAATGGCCGCGACAAAGCGATTCTGCGCGGCTACCGGCGTGCCGGCCGGGGCAAAACAGCCCGTCCAGGACACCAGTTCATAGCCGGGATAGGTCTCAGCAATCACCGGAATCTGGCGCAGGCTCGCTTGCCTCTCAGCCGCCGTGCTGGCCAGCAAAGTCGTGCCGCGTTCCACTGCGGGCCGCAGGCTGGAATAGGAGATAATACCCGCATCCAGCCGCCCACCGGCCAATTCGCGCGCCACATCGGCACCGCCGCGATAGGGGATATGTTCCAGCTTGATGCCGGCCATCAATTGCAGCAATTCGCCCATGAAATGGCCGATATGCGCGACCCCCGGCGTGCCATAGGTAACCTCTCCGGGGCGGCGCTTGGCTTCTGCGACAAACCCAGCCAGGTCACGCGCCGGAAAGCCCGCGCGCACGCCAAGCATATAGGGCTGGGTTGTGACCTGCACGACAGGAATGAAGGCCGAGGTGTAGTCAATCGGTAGGCTGCGGCTGACCAACGGCAGCGTCGCGAAAGTGGCTCCTTCAAACAAGAAGGTGTGCCCATCAGCCGGGCTTTGCGCCACGGCCATGGCGCCAATCGAACCCGATGCGCCGGTGCGGTTTTCAATGATGAAAGATTGGCCGAGATGTTCCGCCACTTTTGGCTGAATGATGCGCGCAATCGTATCCGCGACACCGCCCGCGCTATAGGGCACAATCATGCGCACGGGCCGATCCGGGTAGCTGCCCTGCGCCCAAGCCTGCCGCGCCAGGAACGGCGCCGCCAATCCCAAGCCTGCCAGACTGCGCCGCGTGATCAGTGCCATCTCATCCCTCCCCAGCTTGACCGCGCATCCTTGACGCGGCGTGATAGGGGCAGACGGTGCGGCGCGGATGGCGCCCAAGTCAAGAATCAGGGGGGCATCATGGCCGCGACGCTATTCGACAAGATTTGGGACCCGCATGTGATCGCGGAACTCGGCTCCGGCTGGTCATTGCTGCATTGCGACCGCGTGCTGTTGCATGATCTTTCCGGCGGGCGCGCGCTGCGTGAAGTGGGCGAAGCGGGCTATGAGATACCCCATCCAGAACTTGCCTTTGCCACGCCGGATCATGCGGTTGCCACAACACCTGGGCGCACGGCGGAAACTTTCCCAAAGGGCGGAGAGCTGATCGCGGGCTTGCGCAAGCGCGCCGCCGAAACCGGGGTCAGGCTTTTCGATCTCGGCCAGGATGGCAATGGCATTGTGCATGTGATGGGGCCAGAGCTTGGCATTGTACTGCCCGGCACCACGCTGGTCTGTGGCGATAGCCATACCTGCACCAATGGCGGGCTTGGCGCCTTGGCCTTTGGCATTGGCGCATCGGAATTGCGCCATGTGCTGGCGACACAAACCCTGCCGCAGAAGAAACCAAAGCGCATGCGGATTCGCTTTGAAGGTGCTGCACCGGCAGGTGTTACGCCGAAGGATATGATCCTGCATGCCATTGGCCGTTTCGGCACCGGTGCGGGCACAGGTTACGCCGTGGAATATGCCGGTTCCGCGGTGCGTACGCTCTCCGTCGAAGGGCGGCTGACGCTGTGTAACCTATCCATCGAAATGGGCGCCAAGATGGGCATGGTGGCGCCTGATGATGTGACTTACGAATGGCTCGCTAGCCGGCGCTTCGCGCCCAAGGGTGCTGCTTGGGATGCGGCCATCGCCCATTGGCGCAGCCTGCCGAGTGATGCGGATGCGGTCTTCGATTCCGATCTGATGATTTCCATGGCGGATATCGCCCCGCAAATCACCTGGGGCACCAGCCCAGAACAGGTGCTGCCCGTCACCGGCCGCGTGCCGGATCCAGCATCCGCGCCTGATCCCATTCGTCGCGCCGCTTATGAAGCCGCCTTGGCCTATATGGACCTGAAGCCCGGTCAGCCGATTGCAGGCACCAAGATTGATTGGGTCTTCATCGGTTCCTGCACCAATTCGCGGATCGAGGATTTGCGCGCCGCCGCCGCCGTGCTGCGCGGGCGCAAAGTGGCGCCGCATGTCACGGCCTGGGTGGTGCCGGGATCAGAGCGCGTGAAGAAGGAAGCCGAAGCGGAAGGGCTAGACGCCGCCTTCACCGCCGCCGGCTTCGAATGGCGCGAACCTGGCTGCGCGCTATGTGTCGCCGCGAATGGCGAAGCCGTGCCGCCTAGCGCGCGCTGCGTTTCCACATCCAACCGCAATTTTGTTGGGCGTCAGGGGCCGGGGGCTCGGACGCATCTGGCATCTCCGGCCATGGCGGCGGCGGCGGCGCTGGCGGGCGCCATTGCCGATGTGCGGCAATTCGCGGCGTAAGGCAGGAACAAAACCATGGAAAAATTCACCAAACTTGCTGGCCCTGCCGCACCGCTGATGCGCGCCAATGTGGATACGGATTTGATCATTCGCATCCAACGCCTGGTCGGCACCGGGCGCACCGGGCTTGGGCCTTATGCCTTCGAGAATCTACGCTTTCTGCCGGATGGTTCGGAAAACCCAGATTTCGTGCTGAACAAGGCGCCCTATCGGGAAGCGCCCATTCTGCTCGCGGGGGCCAATTTCGGCTGCGGATCATCGCGCGAAGGTGCGGTTTGGGCGCTGATGGGGGCGGGCATTCGCTGCGTGATCGCGCCAAGCTTCGGCGATATCTACCACAATAACTGCTTTCAGAACGGCCTGCTGCCGATTGCACTGCCCGAGGAAGTGGTGAAGCAAATCGCCGCCGAGACGGAAGCAAGCCAAGTTGCGCGCCACACCGCCATTGATCTGGTGCGCCAGGTGGTGATTACACCGGAAGGCGCGGAAATCCCCTTCAGCATTGACGCGCGCAAGCGTGATGCGCTGCTGGAAGGGCTTGATGATATTGCGCTGACGCTGCGGCTTAAGGATCAGATCGAAGCCTGGCAAAAGACGGATCGCGCCAAGCGTGGCTGGGTCTGGGAAAGTGTGAAGCCGTAGAAGGTTTGGGCGGGCATCAAGCCCGCCCGGAAGCTTTTCAGCCCTGCGGCACCATCCGCTGGGCAGTTTCCTGCAATTCCTTGGCTTTCTGGACCGCACGATCAATTTCAGTCGCGGTACGATCCAGCGCATCACGATAGGCCACCATGCCATCCTGCATGCCGCCGACCCTGGCCTTCAATTCACCCATGGCAGAGCGGAAATCAGCGGTAGCGCGCGCCTGGGCGCGCAGCGCTTCATCCAGCTTATGCAGCGCAATGCGCAGCCGATCCTGCGGGCGCTGGGGGAAGGCAAAAAGCTCCGCCGCCTTGGGTTCTTCGATAAGGGTGATGGTTGATGCGCTCATCGCTCCAGTCTCCGATTTGTTAACCGAAAACTAATTCAGGTTAAGAAAGATTACTCGCAAAATTCAGCAAAAAATAAGGAATTCTGAAATTTTTATCGAAGTTATTGTTTTTAGTTGGATTTTTCTGCCGGATTTTTACTAAATAAACTCTCGATGAAATTGCTTTTATTTCAATTCAACCAAGGGTTTTGCCCCCTGCCCCGCACGGGCGACACTGGGGGCAAATACGGCTACCGATTCGTGAACGCGGCCTTCCGCTTTTCCGCGAAGGCCGCCATGCCTTCCTCCTGATCCGCCGTTGCAAACAGGGACAGGAAGAGGCGCCGTTCCGTGCGCACACCCTCGGTCAGGCTGCTTTCAAAGGCAGCATTGACCGCTTCCTTCGCCATGGCGACCGAAGGCCCGGAAAGGGCGGCGATCTTCTCACCAATCTTCAGCGCTTCCGCGATCAATTCCGCTGCCGGCACCACGCGGCAAACCAGATTGGCGCGCTCCGCTTCCTCGGCATTCATCATGCGCGCGGTCAGGATCATTTCCATGGCCTTGGACTTGCCGATGGCGCGTGTCAGCCGCTGCGTGCCGCCCGCGCCAGGGATGATGCCAAGGTTGATTTCCGGCTGGCCGAATTTTGCCGTGTCAGCCGCGATAATCAGGTCACACATCATGGCCAATTCGCAGCCACCACCAAGCGCAAAGCCGGATACGGCAGCGATCACGGGCTTTTGGATTTCCAGCACGGTTTCCCAATTGGCGCCGATGAAATCATTGAAATAGACGTCCGGGAAATTGCGATCCTTCATTTCCTTGATGTCAGCCCCCGCCGCGAAAGCCTTTTCGCTGCCGGTAATGACAATGGCCGCAATAGCGGGGTCCTTGTCAAAAGCGCGCAAGGCAGTGCCGAGTTCGATCATCAATTGATCACAGAGCGCATTCAGCGCCTGCGGCCGGTTCAACCGGATCAGCCCGGTCTTGCCGTGGGTTTCAACCAGGATCATTTCAGGCGCCATGGCGGTTCTCCTTCATCTGTTGTTGCGAATAGGGTCTTAGCACAGGCTCAGCGCTGCCGAAGCGGGCAGAAAAAGCTTGAACGTCCGGATTGCACAATGCGCTTGATCCCCGGGCATTCCGGCTGGCCGGGGCAGGCCGGGCAGGCTTCCCCTTCCCGGCCATAAACCGCGAAACTCTCCTGAAAGCGCCCCACCTCACCATCGGCCTGGACGTAATCGCGGAGACTCGACCCGCCAGCGGCAATGGCTTCGGTCAGCACCGCCTTGATAGCCGGCGCCAATTTTTCGGCCCGCGCCCCCGCGACCATATGGGCGGAACGGCGGGGGGAGAGGCCGGCGCGATACAGCGCCTCACAGACATAAATATTGCCAAGCCCCGCGATCACGCGCTGATCCAGCAGGGCAGATTTGATTGGCGTGCGCTTGCCCGCCAGCGCCTTGGAAAGCCAGGCGGGCGTGATTTCCGGCCCCAGCGGTTCCGGGCCAAGGTCAGCCAGCAGCTTGTGGTGATCCTCGGCATCCGTTGCCACCAGATCAACACTGCCGAAGCGGCGCGGGTCCACAAAGCCGATATGCCAGCCACTTTCAGTGCCAAAGGCCAAATGTTCATGCGCTTCTGGCGGGGCGTTATGGCCGCGCGCGTCCGAGAATACGCCCTGCTTGCCCTGGCGCGGCACCGGGGCCGCCCCTTCCCGCCGCGCCACCATGCGCCCTGACATGCCCAGATGGATCAGCAGGCTTTCGCCCCCTTCAAGCCGCATCAGGATGTATTTCGCTCGGCGGCGAAAGCCCATCACCCGCCGCCCGCGCAACCGTTCCGCAAGCCTGGCCGGGAAGGGAAAGCGCATGCCATCCCGCCGGGTTTCGGCCCAGGCGATGCGTTCACCTTCCAGCACGGCCTGAAGGCCGCGCATCACGGTTTCCACCTCCGGCAATTCAGGCATGGCCCCTCCCCTTTCCCCCAATTGGCGCCTATGATGCCGCCATGACTGACACCGCCGCCCCAGAGACTGATTTCGGTTACCGCAAAATCCCCAAGGCCGAAAAGGCCGGGATGGTGCGCGCCGTGTTTGAAAGCGTCGCCCCCAAATATGACGTGATGAATGATTTGATGTCGCTTGGCGTGCATCGGGTCTGGAAACGCATCTTTGTCAATGCCATCGGCGTCGGGCCGCATGATACCTTGCTCGACCTTGCGGGGGGCACGGGCGATATCTCCTTCCTTGCCATGGAACGTGGTGCGGGGCGGGTGATCCTGACCGATGTGAACCCCGCCATGCTGGAAGTGGCGCAAGGCCGCGCCTTGTCACGCGGGTTGGTCAACGGGCTTTCCTTCATGTGCGTGGATGCGGAACGCATTCCGCTGCCGGATCGCAGCGTGGAACGCGTTTCGATTGCCTTCGGGCTCCGCAATTGCACCGATAAGGATGCGGTGCTGGCCGAGGCACGGCGCGTGCTCCGCCCCGGTGGGCGCTTTCACTGCCTGGAATTCTCCAGGGTTGAGGTCGCGGCGCTGGATGCAGTTTACGATGCCTGGTCCTTCAAGGCGCTGCCCGTCATCGGTGAATATGTCGCGAAGGACCGCGCTTCCTATGAGTATTTGGCCGAGAGCATTCGCATGTTCCCGGACCAGGAAAAGCTGGCGGGCATGATGCGCCACGCGGGGCTGGAGCGTGTTTCCTACCGGAATCTATCGGGCGGCATTGTCGCCATGCATAGCGGCTGGCGGTTGTAGCCCGGCCAGAGAGCGCAAGGGTGGATCGCTTGGGCGGATCACACTACCAGGAATTCCGCGTGTTTGATCGTACCCACCAGTGATGTGATGGTCGCAAATTGTATGGCGGCGCCAGTGCCGTTTCCGTCAGCATCATAAAGCAGCGCACCAGTCGCGCTATTGAAAATGATGCGATCATCCGCATCAGCAGCAGCTGCGCCCACACGAAACGCGCCAGCCGTCAAAATGCCAGCCGTACCTATGCCGGTAAAAATGGCATCCTCAAGCAATATGGTATCCTCGGCGACACTGTAACCAGTAATAAGGTCAATCTCCCCGGGGCCGATTGCAGCATCGAATATGAAGTAATCGCTTCCTGAATCACCAATCAGCGTATCTGCCGCGGCGCCGCCCGCAAGCGTATCGTCGCCGGCATTTCCCATGAGGGAATCCGCAGCCGCGCCCCCAAGGATGCGGTCATTGCCATCACCGCCAGTCAAGCTGTCTCTGCCATCACCGCCAGAAAGCGTATCATTGCCCGCAGCTGATGACAGCAGATTGGCAAGCCCATCACCGACCAGGCAGTCATTCCCTGCGCCGGAGACCACATTTTCGATCCCCAAGATCGAATCATTGCCTTCGGCCCCCGAAGATCTTCGTGCCAAAAGATCAACCGTAACGCCTTGGGTCGTCGCGAGAAGATAAGCGTAGCTGAGAAGATCCGTGCCGCCACCGCCATCAATGCTATCCGCACCTGCACCGCCGCTGATCGTATCATTACCCCAGCCGGACGAAAGCAAATTGGCCAAACCATCGCCCAAAAGACTGTCATGCCCGCCGCCAGCCATGACATTTTCGATACCCGCGAAGGAATCATTAGCCGCCGCACCCGTCACGCGCATGCTCACCATATCAATGATCATGGCTTGGGTCGTCGCGGTCAAATCGGCATAACTCAAAAGATCAAGACCGGTGCCGCCATGAATGGAATCATCCCCAAGGCCGCCCATCAGTGAGTCATTGCCGATATCACCCAGGATGGTGTCATTCCCTTGCGCCCCGGAGAGGATATTCGCGGGTGTATCTCCGATCAGCCAGTCATGACCCGCGCCAGTGACCACATTCTCAATCCCGGCGAAGCTATCCGCTCCGGCAGCGCCCATGGTCCGGCGCGTGCTGAGATCAACGGTCATGCTGTGGCTCGCGCTCACGAAATCAGTATAGCTCAGCCAATCAGTGCCAGCGCCACCATCCAGGCTGTCATCGCCAGCCCCTGCCAGAATTGTATCACTTCCCGCGCCGGAGGAGATTGTATTGGCAAGACCATTACCGAAGATGCTGTCACTACCCGCACCGGTAATCAGGTTTTCAATGCCAATGATCGTGTCGTTGCCCGCGGCGCCAGCCGCGCTCTGCGCCACTAGATCAATGGTGACCGCATGATACGCCGTTGAAAGCGCGGCATAGTTCAGCAAATCAATGCCAGTGCCGCCGTCAATCCTGTCTGCTGAAAACTCAGTGATGATGGTATCATTGCCGTCGCCGGCGGAAATGGTGTCTTCGCCCCCGCCGGCCAGAATCATATTCGCGAAACCGTCGCCAATAAGGCAATCATTGCCCGCGCCTGCAGTAATATTTTCAATGGCGGCGACTGCACCCATCCCATCAGCGCTGATGATCCTGCCATTCGCGAGGTCAATCGTAATTCCCTGCGTGGCAGATAAGACATCAGCATAATCCAAATGATCATTGCCGGCGCCACCATCCACCCTATCGGCACCCAAGCCCGCGATAATGGTATCATCGCCAGCGCCGGCCAAGATCGTGTCATTTCCAAGTCCCGCAGACAGGAAATTCGCGAGCCCATCGCCAAGCAGGCAGTCACTGCCCGCCCCTGATACTATGCCCTCAAAACCATTAAAGGTATCATTCCCAGCCGCACCAAAAACCCGCGCAAGCAAAAGATCTACGGTCACGCCCTGGCTTGCTGCGTTGAGGTCCGGATAGCTCAGCAGATCAACGCCAACCCCACCGTCAAGCCAGTCAGCGTCAAACCCGCCCGAGGCCGTATCATTGCCCGCGCCAGCCAAAACCGTATCATTACCAAGACCAGCGGAAAGGAAATTGCTGACGCTATCACCCAACAGACAATCATTGCCGTCAAATCCCAGAAGGGTATCTGAGAAATCTCCGCTGTAGAGCGTTTCGGAGGCGACCGTCCCCTGGATCACTTTCATGCCGAAAATTTACGGGAAATTAGCTTAACGATCTGTGAAATTTGCGTCTTGGATCAAAGGAAAATAAACAACAACCCAGCATCAGCCAGTCAGCTCAACCATAAATTGAAAATGCATCAATGAAACTATCGTAGTTTCACATTGGGTGTTTAAGAAAAATCCAGATAGACGCGTCTGTCTGGATGACCAAAGAAAATTGACCATAACAACGCCCGTGCAGGAAAGCCGGATTATGTCTGGCTCGTGCTTCAACCAGCCATGTGTTCAGCACGCCAACACACGGCCGCGCGTCACGAAGCCGCAGCTGGGTTTTCCGGTCCGCCGGCTGCTTGCACCGGGTGCTTTTGCTCCATCACCAGTTCTTATGCGGATAGGGAATTTCAATCCCAAGCTCATCAAAACGGCGCTTGATCCGCCGGTTCATCTCACGCGCAATTGCCCAGCGCTGGGATGGTTCGGTCTTCAGCCGCACGCGTATCACCACGCCTGAATCGCCCAAGCGATCCACCCCCATCACATCCAGATCATCGCGGATCACAGGGCGCCAGCGCGGATCCTGGCGCATTTCGCTGGCAATCTCGCGCAGCGTTTCGGAAACCTTGTCCGTGTCCTCACGATAATCGACATTGACGTCCACCACAGCAAAGGCAAAGTCGCGCGTCTGGTTCGTCACACTCGTCACGGCGCTGAAGGGGATGATGTGCAGGCTGCCATCCACCGCGCGTAGCTTGATGGAACGGATGGAAAGCTGTTCCACCACGCCATTCAACCCACCCAATTGCACCACATCACCCACGGCTACCGCATCTTCAAACAGCAGGAAAATCCCGGTGATCACATCCTGCACCAAGCGTTGGGAACCAAAACCAACCGCGATGCCAACCACGCCGGCGCCGGCGATCAAAGGTGCGACATTGACGCCGATTTCGGTCAGCATCGAAAGCACAACAAAGATCAGGATCATCGCCATCAACGCCGTCCGCAACATGGGCAGCAACGTCCGCACCCGTGCACTTTGCGCGGCCTTTGCATCGCGTGACAGCTTATCAAGATGCCGCTGGATCGCGGCATTGATCCCCTCCCAGATCACCAAAGCCAGCGTGATCGTAAGCCCAATGGATACCAGGGAAGATACCAGCCGATTGCCAAGCTTGCCCTGACCAAACCAGGCAAAAGCCTCCAAGTCCCAGCTCTCCAGCAGGAACAAAAAGGCCATACCCCCAATGGCAAGGCTCGCGCTGCCTTTCAGCATGGGCAGATAGCGATTGGCCCGCGCCTCCAACCCCGGATAGCGCGCGGATAATTCGGGCGTGATGCGGAAGGCGCGCTTCACCAAGCGGCGCATTCCCATATCGGCGATTTTGGCGACCGACAGGATCAGAATGGTACTGAAGGAAACCTTGAGCAATCGCCAGAATCCATACTGGATTTCAAGCGCCCAGACACCCCATGCCGCGATCAACCAGGCAATCGCCACCAAATGCCAGATATCGGCGGCGCGGTCGCGCAGCATACGGAAAAACCGCCTGGCGCGGTCCGGATCTTCCCCTTCCAACAATTCCGGCGCGCGCAGAAAATCCGATGCCGACTGGCGGTTCTGCAGAATGATGATCACCAGAAAAAGCGTAACCAGCAAAAGCGCGATACGCAGGAAGGTGTCATAGGCGGACCAGGGCAGCCCGAATTGAAGCCCCGCTTCCGCCACCGCGTAGCTTGTGATCAACACCACCACAATGCGCCTTAGCCAGATGGTGGCATAGGCTGCCGTTTCATCCGTCACGGGCAGCAGCCGCAAATGGCTGGATGCTGGTGAAAACAACATGCGCGCCGCAGCCATAATGGCGCGAGAAGCGATATACGCGTTATTGGCCGTCAGCATCACAAGCTGCGTCGTTGGCAGGGGTCGCACGGCGCCGATCAGCCCATAGGAAACCAGGGCAAAGACGGCAATCGGTACCAAATCCAGCCCAAGCCGCCCCAGCACCAGCGGCACGCGCTTCAAACGCGCCCAGCCGATAGTCTCAGCTGGCGCTTGCGCATCCAGCCAATCTTTTGGCCGCCGCAGGGCGCGCATCGCCCCCCATTCCGCCAGCAATCCAAGCCCAAGCACCAAGACCAATTTCCAAGACGCATCCAATACGCGCCACTGTGTAATCGGGTCCTGCATGAGGGAGGTGAGCCAGCCTAGCACCGCCGGCAAATCGGCAATGGCCTGCACGGTGGCCACAAGTTGATCCGACAATCCCGCGAGCCGTTGCGACGCCCCCTGCAGCAACTGCGCGCCAAGCGTATTGGGCGCGAGCAAAGCAGGTTCGGTCGCATCCGTGGGGCTAGGTGGCGCTTCCTGCCCCTCGGGTGCGGCAGCGCGGAGTGCGCGGATCAATTCAGCCCTGCGCGCATCATCCTGCAGCACCTTGAGCAGCGCCTCGATCTCTGGCGAGACAACCGCACCTGCCGCCGTGCTGGCGGCAGATGGTTGCGCGACGGGATTGCCTGGTTCCGGCTGCGCCTTCGCCTGGCCCGCCAGCAATGCGAAACCCAGCACCAACACGAAACGCTGCATTATCTGGAAGATGCTCATGGCAGACTTGGGAGCCTATTGCCGGGCGCGGGTCAAGTCTTTCCATCATCCCAATTGCCGGCGGGCGACGGCGCCGTTACACCGCGCCCATGCTTGCCGCACCTTCCGTTTGGACCGTCATGATCGCCCTTTTGGGGACGCATCTGGCGGGGATGGGCGTTTTCCTCACCGTGCCGGTGCTGGCCCCCGCCATTGCTGCTGAACTCGGCATCGCCGCATCGCTTGCCGGGGTGCATACCGCGCTGGTCTATCTGGGGGCCATGGTGTCGGGGCCTTTGGCGGGGGCCTTTATCCATCGCTTTGGCGGCATTCGGGTCTTGCAGGTGGGCATGCTGATTTCGGCCTTTGGCATATCGCTTGCCATGCTCGGCCATCCGGTGGCGCTTCTCGCCTCAGCCGTTATTGCCGGGCTGGGCCATGGGCCGGTCACGCCAGCGGGCAGCCATTTACTTGCCGCCCGCACCCCGGCACGGCGCCGGGGCTTGATCTTCAGCCTGAAGCAATGCGGCGTGCCAGCGGGTGCCATGCTGATTGCCGCTGCGGTGCCGCCCATTGCGGTAGCCACCGGCTGGCGCCAGGGCGTGCTGGCGGTGGTGGTTTTTTTGGCGATTTCGGCGCTGTGCCTGCAACCGCTGCGCACCGCTTTGGACGCGGAACGCAATCCCAAGGCCGCGATCCGGGGCCTCGCGCAGATTTGGGGGGCAGCGGCTTCAAGCCTTGGTTTGCTCCGCCAATTTCCGGTGCTGCGCCGCATGACCATTATGTCGGCGCTTTATGGCGTTTCCCAATTCTGTTTTTCGACCTTTTTCGTGGTGTTTCAGGTGGCAAGCCTGGGGACATCGCTGACCGAGGCAGGCATGCGCCTTGCCCTGGCTCAGGCGGCGGGGGTGGTTGGCCGCGTGCTCTGGGGCGTGGTGGCGGACCGCACCGGCGCCGCCCCGGTCTTCGCTGGGCTTGGCATAGGCGCGGCGGTGGCCGGGCTGGCGCTATTGCTGGCCGGGCCGGGCTGGCCGGGCTTCTTCATCATCCTGGCCGGCATGCTGATGGGCGCAACGGCCATTGGCTGGAATGGCGTATTTCTGGCCGAAATGGCGCGGTTGGCGCCGGCGGGGCAGGTCGGCGGCACCACGGCGGCGGCGGGTTTCGTCTTTGGCCTTTCCATGCTGGTGGCACCGCCCTTCTTTTCCCTGCTGGTGGACCTCAGCGGCGGTTATGAGGCCGGATTTGCACTTTGCGTCATCACCGCGCTGATCGGCTCAGCGCTCGCCTGGTCGGTGCGGGGCGGGGCTGTCTCCCGCGCGTGAAAGCGTGTAAAGTCAAGCCATGATTACAATACTCACCATTCTGGTTGCGTTTGCCATGCTGGCCACGGTTGGCGTGCTCTTTGCCGGGATTCTGGGCATGGCCGGCGGCAAGGCGAACCCCAAAACCGCCAATTGGCTGATGCGCTGGCGCATCATTTTCCAATTCATCGCGGTTGGGCTGTTCGTTATTCTGCTTGTGCTGTTGAAAAGCTGAGGCGCCGCGGGGGCCCGCAACGCCAAGCTTTCCGGGCCATGAAACGCGTCAGGGCTGCATATGCGCCCCACCACACTGCACCCAATTCTGCCCGGTAATGAAGGAAGCGCCTTCGGACAGCAGGAAGCAGATCAAGGGTGCGACTTCCGATGGCTGCGCCACGCGATTAAGCGGAATGCGCGCCAGGGTGCGTTCACGGAAGCGTTCTGAACGGATCACCTCGGTCATTGGTGTTTCCACCGTGCCGAAGCCAACGCTATTCACGCGAATGCCATAACGCGCCCATTCGCCCGCCGCGGTCATGGTGATGCCGAAAAGACCAGCCTTGGCTGCGGAATAATTCACCTGCCCAATGCTGCCCCTTTTCCCGGCAGTGGAGGAGATATTCACAATCGCCCCCGGCCTTTCTTCCCCGGCGCGCGCGCGTTCGATCATGTGCTTGCCGACGGCCTGCTGCATCAAATGGCAGCCGGTCAAGTTCACATTGATCACTTCCTGCCATTGGTGGAGCGTCATTTTCTCGATCATCGCGGGGCGCGTGATGCCGGCGCAATTCACCAAGCCATGCACAGCACCGAAACGCGCCACCGCATCCGCCACGCATTGCGGGCCAAATTCTTCTTCCGCCACATCGCCTTCCAAAGCCATGGTGCGGTCGCCGGCAAGCGCTTCGGCCACCAGCATCAGGGTTTCGCGATTGCGTTCCACCATTACCAGATTGCCGCCAAGCCCCAGCACCAATTCGGCAATGGCGCGGCCAATCCCCTGCCCCGCGCCGGTTACGATGATGGTTCTGCCTGTCAGCGCCATCGGATTCATCGTATTCGTTTCCTTCCTTGTTTCATCTGCAAGAATTGCTTGTTAGTTCAACCGCAAGCCACGGATCAAGTCAGGGCTTGGCTTGGCGTCCCCGCGTTCAACGCGCTTCACAATATCGGTCAGCGCCGCATTGGCCGGCGCATCAATGCCGATGGTCGCACCCTTTTCCACGACAAAGCCGTTCAGATATTCAATCTCTGTCCGCCGCCCCTTCACCATATCCTGGCCCATGGAAGGCCGATGCGCGCCGCCGCCACCCTTGGATGTTTCAGCCAGGCGATGCTCATCATAGGTTTGGCGCGCTGCCGCATCGCCCTCACCGGCGCGGGCGATGATCTCAGGGTCAAGGTGGAAAACCTCCTCCAGATCATAACCCAGCGCCTGACCAATGCGGATCGCTTCAGACCCCAAGCGCGCCGCAAAGCCGCGAATGGCATCATCCGCCACCATATCGCGCGTTGTAAGCCCCGTGCAGGCGGAAAGCCCATTGCCCATGACATTGGCCACCAGTTTGGACCAGCGTTCGCCCCAAAGATTGCTTGTGGTCAAAGCACTATCGGTCAGCCCCACCAGCTTCGTGATGTGTTCCGCGCGCGGCGAAATCCGCCCATGCGGTTCGCCCACGCGAAACACCGTATGCGCTGTTCCGCTTTTGCCCGCCGCGCGCCGCACATGGCCTGGTTCGGCCAATTCCACCGTGATCAGGCTCGCAATCGCCCCCAGCACGCGGCCCCAGCCGACAATGCCCGCGATCACTTCCTCATTGATGCAATTTTGCAAGGATACCACATAGCCATTGGGCGAAAGATACTGCGCGATCATCGTCGTCGCCCAGGCCGTGTCATATGATTTCATGCACATGAAGGCGATGTCTATCGGCTTTTCCTTTGCCAGCGCCTGCACTTCCGTCAAATGCAGCGCGCGCGGCATCACGGTAAATTCCGGCACATCGCGCAAATGCGTGATGCGAAGGCCGGTCTTGCGCATTGCCTCCACATGCTCAGGCCAGGGGTCAATGAAGGTCACATCCTCCCCCGCCTGGACCATATGCGCGCCGGCATAGCCGCCAACCGCGCCCGCACCGAAAATCGCTATTCTTGGCTTCATCGCGTTTCCCCAACCAATACGCGGGGGATGCTCCGCCCGGAATCGCCCGGCGGCAAGAGGGGGTCAGTGTTGCGCCTTGATCGCGTCCTCAATCGCAAGCGCCCATTTCAACGCGCGCCGCCCGGCGTCGCCATCCACCACCACTGGCCCCTGTCCCTGGCAGGCCGCAATGAAGGCCGCCTGTTCCGCTTCCAGACTGTCATGATCCGTCCAAGTGGCGCGATCCACGCCATGGCCCGGCATGGTCTCGACTGGTTCCGCCCCGCCCCGGCGCAGCACGGCGAGTGAGCGCGTCAGGAAATCCACCGCCAATTCGCCTTCGGTCCCCAGCACACGAAGCCGCCTTTCCATGGCCAGCGAAACGCGGGAAGCCGTGATGGACGCCGCCCGCCCGCCGGAAAACCTGAGCCGCGCCACGGCGAAATCCGGATGATCGGAAGCAATGGCAGCCCCCACCGCCTCCACCGCCTCAGGCTCGCCCCCGGCCAATTCCATGACCAAGTCTAAATCATGGATCATCAGGTCCAAAACCACGGAGACATCCAGGCTGCGCGGGCGGAAGGGCGCGGCGCGCACGGCCTCAAAAGATAGCGCCCGCCCGCCAGAGGGTGCCCCCATCACGGTGCGGAAAGCCGTCGAAAACCGTTCAATATGGCCGACTTGCAGCAACCGCCCCTGCTTGGCGGCCAGCGCGATCAGCCGATCCGCCTGATCAAGGCTGGCCGCGATGGGTTTTTCGATAAAGACATGCCGCCCCGCCTGAAGCGCCTGTTCGGCCAGCGCGTAATGGAAGCGCGTAGGCGCGGCGATGATTACCGCCTCGGCCGCCGCGATCACGTCCCCCGGCGTCAGGGCCGGGGCGCCCACCTCCCCGGCGATCTGGGCGGCCCGGTCAGCCGAGGCATCATGCAGGCCAATCAGGTGGATTGCGGGGTTGGCGGCGGCCTTGAGCGCATGGAATCGGCCGAAATGACCGACCCCTAAAATGCCCAGGCGCAGTTTTGCGGGGTTCACATTCATGCGGGAAAGCTACACCTAACCGGGGCGGGCTTGCATCCCCTTGGGTGCCTCGCCATTGTCCGCCCGCTCAACCAGGGGATTCCACCCGCCCATGCTACATTTCGCGCGCTGGAAACAGGCTGTCATTCTCGGCGTTTGTCTGCTCGGGGTGGTGCTTTGCCTGCCCAACCTCATGCCGCGTTCGGCCTTTCCATCCTGGATGGAACCCCGCCAGATCAGCTTGGGGCTGGATTTGCGTGGCGGGTCTTATCTGCTGCTGGAAGTGGATTTGAATACTGTCGTGCGGGAAAGGCTGGAATCCGCGGTGGATGGCGTGCGCGGCAAGCTCCGCACTGCGAATATCCGCTATGTGAACCTGGCCGCCGATGCGCCCAATCGCCGCATGGGTTTCCGTGTGCTGGACTCAGCGCAAGCCAGCGCCGCGGCGGCGGCTTTGCGTGAATTGGCCGAACCCGTGACTTTGCCCACCGGGCAGAATGTCCCGGATATTGAGGTCACCACCGCCCCCGATGGCACCGTCACGGCCACACTCAGCGAAGCCGGGCTGCGCGCCAAGGCGAGTGCGGCGGTCGAGCAATCCATCGAAATCATCCGCCGCCGCGTGGACGAAACCGGCGTCGCTGAGGCGCTGATCGCCCGCCAAGGCCAGTCGCGCATTCTGGTGACGCTGCCCGGCGTGGAAGACCCGAATCGGATCAAGGATTTGCTGGGCCGCACCGCGCGCATGACCTTCCATTTGGTGGATGAAGGCGCCAATCTGGCCGGCAGCCCGCCGCCAGGCGTCATGTTCCTGCCGAGTGAACGCCCCGGCGAACGTGTGGCGGTGCGCCGCAGTGTCGCGGTGGATGGCAAGAACCTGACCAATGCGCGTGCGGGTCAGGATTCGCGCACTGGCGAATGGGTGGTGAATTTCACCTTTGATGGCACCGGCACCAGGCGCTTTGCCGATATCACCCGCGCCAATGTCGGGCGCCCCTTTGCCATTGTGCTGGATGACAAGGTGATCAGCGCGCCGGTGATCCGTGAGCCCATCACCGGTGGCCAGGGTCAGATCAGCGGTTCCTTCAGTGTGCGCACGGCGAATGATCTTGCCGTGCTGCTGCGCGCCGGCGCGCTGCCGGCACCGCTCACGATTGTGGAAGAACGCACGGTTGGCCCGGAATTGGGTGCGGATGCCATTCGCGCGGGTATGATCTCACTCGCCTTCGGGACGCTTTTCGTCTTCCTCTATATGGGCTTTGCCTATGGGATTTTGGGCTGGTTCGCCAATATCGCGCTCGCATTCAATATCGTGCTGCTGATGGCGGGGCTTACCGTTCTGGGCGCCACTTTGACCTTGCCTGGCATTGCCGGGATTGTGCTGACGCTTGGCACGGCGTTGGACGCGAATATCCTGATCAATGAACGCATACGGGAAGAAGTGAAAAACGGCCGAACGCCGATCAATGCGTTGGAAGCGGGCTATACCAAAGCATCCGGCACCATCCTTGATTCCAACCTGACAAACCTGATCGCCATGGCCTGCTTGTATGGTTTTGGCTCGGGCCCGGTGAAGGGTTTTGCCGTCACGGTCGCCATCGGGACCATCGTGCAAATGTGGACCGCAACCGTGCTGACACGGCTTTTCGCTTCCTGGTGGTATCGCGCCACACGGCCCAAGGAATTGCCGGTCTTCCAGCGCCCGGGTCTTTCGCTGCTCGAGCGGCTGCGCCGCCCGCTGTTTCGCATCTTCCCTGATGGCACGCGCATTCCCTTCATGCGCGGCGCCAAGATGGGGCTCATTATCTCTGCTGTGCTTTCAACACTATCGGTGGCCATTGCCTTCCACCCAGGGCTAGAGAAAGGGATTGATTTCAAGGGCGGCGTTGAGATGGAAATCCGCACCCCCGGTCCTGGCGATATCAGCGTCTTGCGCGGCGCGGTTGGCGGTCTTGGGCTTGGGGATGCAACACTTCTGCAATTCGGCGACCCTTCCACCTTCGCCCTTCGCCTGCCCGCGCAAGGTGACGAAGGCGGCGTGCAAAGGGCGGTCACTGCGGTGCGAGAGGCTTTTGAAAAGGCCGCCCCCGGTACGCGCATTCTCCGCGTTGAAGCGGTTGGCAATCGTGTGTCGGATGAGCTTTTCCTGGGCGGGTTGATGGCGCTTGGCCTCAGTTTTCTTGCCATGCTGATCTATATCTGGATCAGGTTTGAATGGCAGTTCGGCATCGCCGCCATCACCACGCTGATCCTGGATGCCACAAAAACCATCGGCTTCATGGTGCTGTTCGGCGTTGAGTTCAATCTGACAACGGTTGCTGCGATCCTGACCATCATCGGCTTTTCGGCGAATGACAAGGTCGTGGTATTCGACCGCATGCGGGAGAATTTGCGCAAGTTCAAAGCCATGCCGCTGGACCAATTGGTTGATCTTTCGATCAATGAAACCATGAACCGCTCACTCGGCACATCCATGACCTTGCTGCTTTCCGCCCTGCCTTTGGCGCTGTTTGGCGGCGATACGCTGTCTGGCTTTGCTTGGGTCATGGTGGTCGGCATTGTGATTTCGGCGGGCTCATCGGTCTTTATCGCAGCGCCCATCGTGCTGTTCACCGGGCGCAACAGGCTTCGCATGCCGGATGCGGCGCTTTCGGATAAGGCCGAGGCCACCGCCACCAGATAAAACCAATTCCCAACCCCAAGGATGCTGTTACACTTCAGCAAAGTCATCCAGGGGTTGGGGCGCGTGGTAGAGCGCAAGAACAAAGCGGATCAGGGTAACGGGACAAGCCGTGCAATGCCGCGCACCTCAAGAACCGCCCTGGCGGAACGGGAGCAGGAATTGCGCGCAGCACTTGCCGGGCGCGCCTTGCTGCTGCGCTATCAGCCCATCATTCGCCTACGTAATGGCCATGTAGCTGCGCTTGAAGGCCTGGTGCGCTGGCCGCGCCAGGAAGCCCTATTGCAGGCGGGCGCCTTCGTGCCTTTGGCGGAAAAGCTCGGCTTGGCGCTTGACCTGACCCATGCCGTGCTGGAACGCGTGGCGCATGATTGGCAGCAGACGCCTTCCCCAAAGGGTGGGCTTGCGGTGAATATGCCGCTCAGTGTCATGTTGCTGCCAGAAATGCCCGCGCTCTTGGCCGCCATGCTCAAACAACATGGCGCGCGGCGTGGGCCTTTGCTGCTGGAATTGACCGAAACCGAGGCCATTCTTGATCGAGCGCGCCTACGCCGTGCGTTGCTTCGCCTGAAGCGGCTTGGCGTGTCGGTGTTGCTGGATGATGTGACGCTTGGTGATCATCGCTGGCGGCTTGCAAGCCTGCCTTTTGCCGGCGTGAAACTGGACCGCAGCGTGACCGAGGCGCTGCCGCATCAGATGCGCGCCCGGCATTTCCTGCGCCGTATCCTGACCGATTCCCACGCCAAGGGCCGCTATGTGATTGCCGAGGGCGTTTCAACCCCCCTTCTCCGCCGCGCCACACGCGCGCTCGGCGTGGATTTCGCCCAAGGCTTTCTGCTTGGCCAGCCAGAACCGCCGCAGCAAAACCGCGGCGGCCAGACGCGCCTCAGCCCTGCCAGGCGCGGCGGTAGAGCGCCATGATCGCTTCGGCATCCGGCACCGCCGGGTTATTGGCCGGGCTGCCTGAAGCCAAAGCCTGCGCTGCCATGGTGGGCAGCAGCCCATCCCATTTCGCCGCATCAATGCCGTAAGCTGCCGGGGTCGGCACCGCCAATTCGCGGTTGAGCGCCGAAAGCTCCTCAAGCAGTTTTGCCCCTGCGCTTTGATCACCCTCATCCCGGCCTGCGACGCCAATGGCCCGCGCCGCCTCGGCGTAACGGGGAAGCGCGGCATTGAGCGAATAGGCCGTGACAGCAGGCAAAAGCATGGCGTTGGAAAGCCCATGCGGCACATGGAAATGCGCCCCGATCGGGCGCGACATGCCATGTACCAACGCGACCGAGCTATTGCTGAAGGCAAGCCCCGCGAGTGTGGCCCCCTTCATCATGGCTTCGCGCGCCGCGGCATTCTTCGGGTCCTGATAAACGGTGCGCAGATTGGGCCCGATCAGGCGCATGGCGCGTAAAGCATATTCATCCGATTCCGGATTGGCGCGGCGGGACACCAGGGCTTCCAGCGCATGGGTCAGGCTATCAATGCCGGTATCGGCGGTGGTGCGCGGCGGCACGCTGAAGGTCAGTTCGTAATCCACAATCGCGGCCAAGGGCAGCGCGCCAAGCCCCGCGATCAGCATCTTCTCATCGGTTTCGGTATCGGTGATGACGGTGAAGCGCGTGGCCTCACTGCCCGTCCCCGCCGTGGTTGGGATGCAAATCACCGGTAGCGCCGCCTTATTGGCCTGGGCCGGCACCTTGAAGTCGCGCATCTTGGCACCTGCTGGCGCGGCGGCCAGGATGGTCATGGCCTTGGCGGTATCCATCGGGCTGCCGCCACCAAAACCGATCAGGCAATCATAATCGCGCCCCTGCATGGCAGTGACACCGGTGGCGATGACGGTATCAGTCGGGTCCGGCACGGTATCGCTGAAGACGCCATAGCTGATGCCCGCCGCCTTCAAAGGTGCGAGCAGTTTTTCAACCGTGCCGGAAGACACCATCCAGGGATCGGTCACCACCAGCGGGCGCGACAGGCCAAATTGCGCCAGCACGGAAGCCGCCTGGGCAAGGGAGCCGCCGCCCATCACCAACAAGCGTGGGGAGACAAAATTCGTGATCACTGCACGCCCCCTTCGCGGATCATATTGATAATGCCGGAGAAATCCTTATCCCCGCCGCCGCGTTCCAGATATTGCCGGAACAGCGAAAGCGCATGGGCGCCAATCGGCGATGCGGTGCCCACCTGTTCCACCGCTTCCTGCGCGAGGCCCAAATCTTTGGCCATGAGTGCCGCCGCAAAGCCGGGCTTGTAATCCCGATTGGCAGGGCTGGCCGGCACCGGCCCCGGCACCGGGCAATAGCTGGAAAGCGCCCAGGAATTGCTGGTGGAGGTGGAACACACGTCAAATAGCGCCTGATGCGAAAGCCCAAGCTTTTCTGCCAGCACAAAGGCTTCCGAAGTGACGATCATGCTCGCTGCCAGCATCATGTTATTGCAGAGCTTCACGCCCTGCCCCGCGCCCGCCGCGCCGCAATGAATGACATTGCGCCCCATCTGCTTCAGGATCGGCTCGGCACGTGCGAAATGCTCTGCCGTGCCGCCCACCATGAAGGTCAGCGTGCCGGCTTCCGCGCCCATGGTCCCGCCAGAGACCGGCGCATCCACAAAGGCGCGGCCAGATTTCGTCGCAACATCGCGTGCGGTTGCAACATCAATGGTGGAGCAATCAATCAGTAGCGCATCCGGCGCGCTGGCCGCCGCCATGCCACCCGCGCCAAGCCAGGCATCGCGCACATGCTGGCCCGCCGGCAGCATGGTGATGACAATCTCCGCCCCGCGCGCCGCATCGGCAGCATTGGCTGCCGCCTTGGCGCCATTGGGCGTGACCGAGGCAATGGTGGCGGGCACGATGTCAAACACCGTGACCTCATGCCCCGCCTTCAGCAGGTTGCGCACCATATGCGCGCCCATATTGCCAAGACCAACAAAGCCGATGCGTGCCATGGCTTGCTTCCTTTCCTTAAAATTCAACGGGTTTTGGGCTTGAGCGAGAGCCGCTTGGCAGCCTCACCAGAACGGCGCGCGGCCAGGCGCGCCAGGATATCTTGCGGCCAGGGCGCCACGCGCCGCTTGGTCAAATCAATACTTAGGTACAGCACCTCATTCTCCGCAACCTGCCAGCCTTCCTTCGCATGGTACATCACATGCCGGCAGAGCAGGCGCTTATCATCATAATCCAGGACGATGCTTTCACAGGCGAGTGGCGCGCCTTCGCGCACTTCGCGGATATAGGCCTGCCAGCTTTCAGCGGCGAAAGTGCCCATGCCGCGCGCGCGATACTCAGGCCCGAAACCGAGATCGAGCCACTGCACATCGCAAGCCATGTCGAAGACAACAAGGTAATAGGCCAGATTCATATGGCCGTAGTGATCCACCCAGGCGGGCTTAACCTCAGTTAGGATCGGGCGTTCGGTCATGGGCGGAGGTCTGGGGGCGGTTGCCCGCCCCCACCCCGTTCAGTGGATGTCTTCGGATTTCGCCAAAGCTTCGCGCAGCTTGGCGATATTGAAGCCAGAGGCGCGCGCCATATCCAGGATCACGGCTTCCTTTCGCGCGCCAAGATCAATCGCCGCCGGGATTTTCGTCACCACATCATGCGGGATCACCACCGCGCCGTGATGGTCGGCATGGATCACATCATCGTGGGATACCTGCATACCATGGATGGTCACTTCGCATTTCAGCGCGACGATATGGACATAGGAATGCGAGGGGTTTACCACCCCGGCAATGCCCTGAAAGCCCGGCGCAAACATCTCAAGGTCGCGCACCGAACCATTGGTCACCACGCCAAGCGCGCCAAGGCCCTTATGCACCGCGCTATTCACTTCACCCCAAAAGGCGCCAACACCTGGGGTGTCGTCCAAATCCTGCAAGCAAACGATTGTCGGCAGTGCGGCATCGGCGACATATTCATACCAGCCAATGCGCATGGCCTTATCGGCATCCTTGCTGCGGCCGGATGGGAAGGCGGCGCGCTGCGTGCCGGTGCGCGCCAGGCCGCAAATCGGCGGGAGTTTGCGGTCCACCGCCACAAAGGGGCGCACGGTGAAGCCGTAATTGCGCCGATGGGGTGCGACCACTTCCAGCGCATTGCAGATGGTGGGCGTATCCCAGGCGCGCAGCGCTTCAAGGTCGGCGGCGGTAAAGGGGTATTTGCTCATGTCAAGGTTTCCTCCTTGGGCGCAGCATCGGGCGGACGGCGCTTCCGGTCAAACCCCATCAATCCGCCTGCACATTCCCCTGCCGCACCACCTCAAACCAGCGCTTGCGCTCACTCGCGACCAGCGCCGCGTAATCGGCGGGCGGGCCGCCGCGCGGGGTGGTGCCGCGCGCGGCCAATTGCTGGCGCACCGCCGGGTCATTCAGCGCGGCCTGCGCCACTTCCGCCATACGCGCCACCACAGCGTCTGATGCCGATTTATGCGCATGCAGGCCAAACCAGGCCTCAGCCTCAAACCCCACAAGGTTGAACTCGGCGCCCAATTCGGAAACGGCAGGCACATTGGGCAAAGCGGGCAGGCGTTCGCGCGATGTCACGGCGAGTGCCAGCACATTGCCATTCTGGATTTGCGGCAGCGCGGTTGGCAGATTGTCTATCAGGCTATCCACCTCGCCGCCGATCACCGCGGTCATGGCCGGGCCAGCGCCGCGATAGGGCACATGCTGCACGCGCACGCCCGCCAATTGGTTGATCACCTCCCCGGTCAGATGGGTTGAGGTGCCATTGCCGGCCGAGGCGAAATTGCGTTCCCCGGGCTTCGCCTTGGCATCGCGCAAAAAGGCGCGCAAATCGCCCCCCGGAACGCGGCGCGGATTGGCGACCCAGACATTGGGCACTGTCACCACGAGCGTCACAGCGCGGAAATCGGCTTCCGGATCATAAGCAAGGTTCCGATAAAGCGCCGGGCCAATGGCGTGAGAGGCAATCTGGCTCAAGAACAGGGCGTGATCATCGGCTTCGCGCGCAAAGCGCCCGGCGGCAAGTGTGCTGCCCGCACCTGGCTGGTTTTCGACAACGACATTGCGGCCGAGCCTTTCACGCATGGCGCCGGCGATCAGCCGCGCCACGACATCCGTGGTTCCCCCCGGCGGGAAGGGGCAGATCAGGCGCAAATCCTTGTTGGGCCAGGCGGCCTGCGCGCGAAGCGCGGGGGCAGCGAGCAGCCCGGCAGCGGCGGCGATGGTGGTGCGGCGTGTGATCATTGTCATGAGGTGAAAGCTCCTTCCCGGTTGACGCAAGGCTTTGCCTGAATTGCCGCCCCTGGCAAGATGGCAGTGATGGAGCACCCCGCATGACCGAAAAACCCGAAACCTTGCCGACCCATGATGTCGCGGGGCGCTTCGCCGCGCCGATTGACCAAAGCGCGCATGAACCCACCCATTGGGAGAAGGAGGCCGACGCGATCCGCCTGCTGCTGGCCGACAAGAAGCGCCAGATTTTCACCACCGATGAAAGCCGGCGCGTGCAGGAAGCGCTGGACGCCGAGACCTATTGGAAGCTGCCCTATTATGAGCGCTGGATTCACGGTTTTTCGAGCTTGCTCAAGGAAAAGGGCGTGCTTCAGGAAGCTGCTTTGGTGACGGAAGAAGCGCGGCTGCGCGCCGCCGGTGAAGACAAGGTGGAAGACCCGCCCGGCGGCCATCACCACCACCATCATGATCACGACCACGACCACGACCACGACCATGATCATGATGACCACCCCTATCAGGAAGATGATGATGCGGGGGTTGCCGTGCTGTCACCTCTGCAATTGCGCGGGCGGGCGGTGCGTAATTTGCTGATCGCGCGCGGCATTCTGACCGCGGCTGAAATCCGCACGCAGATTGAGGCGATGGATAGTCGGGGTGAGCATCTCGGCGCTCGGGTTGTCGTGCGCGCCTGGACTGATCCCGGCTTTGCCGCGCGGCTTGCCGAAGATGCCGGCGCGGCGGTGGAAGAATTGGGGCTTTCGCGGGGGGAGACTGTGCTGACGGCGCTCTTCAACACGCCGGATGTGCATAACCTTGTCGTCTGCACGCTTTGTTCCTGTTATCCGCGCAGCGTGCTGGGCCGCCCGCCCGCCTGGTATAAAAGCCGCGCCTATCGCGCCCGCGCAGTGCGGGACCCGCGCGGGGTGCTGGCGGAATTCGGCACGCATCTGCCGGAAGGCACCAGCATTCGCGTGCATGATAGCAATGCGGAGCTGCGCTATCTGGTCGTACCGCGCCGGCCTGCGGGCACCGAAGGGTGGGATGCGGCGAAGCTGGAGCAGCTTGTCACGCGCGATGCGATGATTGGGGTGACGGAAGCGCGGCAGCCGTGATTGAAGCATTTTCAAGCCAAGTGGAATCACTTGGCGACTCGGAAAATGCGATCAAAGAAACATTTGGAGCGTCTCCCGTGACCGAAGGTGAACGGGAGACGCTCTAAAAGCCAAGCCTTTCAGCGTATCGCCCCCGCCAATCCGCCCCGCTGATCCAGCGCTTGAGTGAAGCCGCATCGGCGGCCTCACCACTCAGCGCCGCCATCGCGCGCCACATCAGCGCCAGATTGCAGGAAATCACCGGCGCGCCCTCCACTTCCGGCTGCGCCAGAATGGCGCCGAGGGTGGGCATGCCGGTGCCCAGCAGAATAATCGCCTGAACGCCCGCACCCCGCATGGCGGCAAGTGCGGCGCTGGCATCGCCCTCGGCCAGGGCATAGATCGGGTGGAAGGCCGCGCCCGGCGTCGCCATGGCGACAACCCGCGCCACCTCAAACCCCCGCGCCTTCCAATACCCCACCGAGGCTTCGGTCAAATCCGGCGGATAGGGTGAAACCAGGCCGATGCGTTTGGCGCCCAGCGCAGCAAAGGCATCACACACCGCGCGGCCCGCAGTGATGAAGGGCGCGCGGGTGGAAAGGCGGGCGATGGCGGCATCCTCGGCCTCCGGCCCCACCAGATAGGATGAACCCGTGCAGGCAAAGGCAATGGCGCCAAGCGGCGCATTGGCGAATTGCGCGCAGGTGGCATCCAGCCCCGCGACATAATCGCGCAGCCGGTCATTCAGGCTGGGCTTGGTGCTGACCAGGCGCGCGGTCAGCATCGCGGTCGCGGGTGGCAGCAGCAGGGAAAACTCCGGCTCCACCGTGGTATTGGCCTGCGGCGTCAGCACCCCAAGCAGGCCGTTGCGGGCATAGGCAAGCGACATGGTATCCTCCGCCGCCATGAAGACATGGCCGGGGGTTCCGGTCTATGGAACGCCTTAATTCCCGAGGAATCACGCCATGAAAATCTCCCATCGTCGTGCCGTGCTGGCCGCCATGCTTGCAACCCCTGCCCTGGCAGCGGGCGCGCAAACCGCGCGGCCCATCCGCTTCATTGTTCCCTTCCCGCCCGGTGGCACGGCAGATTTGCTGGCGCGCCTGGTGGCACGCGAAATGGAAGCGCGGCTTGGCGCGCCGGTGGTGGTCGAAAACCGCGCTGGTGCGGGTGGCGTTGTGGGCAGTGATTCGGTCGCCAAAAGCGCCTCTGATGGCACGACCATTTTGCTGTCCAACATCGCCTCCCAAGGCATCGCCCCGGCCATCCTGCCCACCATGCCCTATGATGTGCTGCGCGATTTCACGCATATCGGGCTGCTCGCCGCGGTGCCGAGTGCGATTGCGGTTTCAGCCACCGGCCCCTGGCAGAGCCTGCCCGCGCTGATTGCCGCCGCACGCGAAAAACCGGGCAGCATTCGCTTCGGGTCCAATGGCAATGGTACATCATCCCACGCCAAGCTTGAAATCCTGAAGCGGCTGGCCGGCGTTGACATTACCCATGTGCCCTATCGCGGCGCGGCGCCGGCGGCGACTGATGTGATTGCCGGCAATATTGATGGGCTGATCGCGGCCATTCCCGATGTTGGGCGCAATGAAAGGCTGCGCTTGCTTGCCATGACCACGCCGGAACGCCTGCCGCGCTGGCCGGATGTGCCATCCGTGGCGGAGCTTGGCCTCGGGCAATTGGTGGCGGCGAATTGGTTCGGCATCAGCGGCCCGGCGGGCATTCCGGCGCCGATTGCGGATCGGCTCAATGCCGCGCTGGTAGAAAGCCTGGCCGCGCCCGCCATCACCGAACGCCTGGGTGAATTGGGCGCTGCCCCCAATCGGCTGGACCGCGCTGCCTTCACCGCCCTGGTGGAAGCCGACATGAAGCGCTGGGCGCAGATTGTGCGCGACGCGGGGATCAAGGCGGACTAAGCCCCGCCTGTGTCTTGCACCAGCGCGCCACCTCCTCATGCGTCGCGAACCAGACATCGCCAAAACTTTTCATATGCTGCACCAACCGATCAAGCAGCGCGATGCGGCTGCGGTGGCCGATCACATGCGGGTGCATGGTGAGCAGGAACAAACCCCCTTCGCGATAGGCGCCTTCGAATTCGGCGGTGAACACCTCCTCCACGCTTGAAGGGGGCGTATAGGGGCGGAGTGCCGAAAAGCGCAGCATATTGAAGTAAACCGCATCATCGCGGATCCATTCCGGTGGCAATTCGACAATGCCGGTGGGCTCACCCTTGTCGAGCAATTCATAGGCATCATCATCGGCCATCAGCGATGAATCATAAAGCAAACCCAATTCGCGGATGATGGAAAGCGTGTCCACCGAAAAATCCCAGGATGCGGTGCGAATGCCAACCGGGCGCCGGCCTGTCAGCTTTTCCAGAGTATCGGCAGCGCGGAAAGTAAGGTCCCGTTCCACACCCGGCGGCAATTGCGTATTGGCCTCATGGATCCAGGAATGGATGCCAATCTCATGGCCTTCATCCGCGACACCGCGCACCTCCTCCGGGTGCAAAAGCGCGGAGACTGCGGGGTAGAAGAAGCTTGCCTTGATGTCATGGCGGGCAAGCAGGGCGCGAATGCGCGGCACACCTTGCCGAGCACCGTATTGCCCCTGGCTGATGCGCATGGGGCTTTCATCGGCATCGCGCAGCGGAATGGTTTCGTGATCCGCGTCGAAGGAAAGCGAAACACAACAGCGCGCCCCATTCGGCCAGGAAGCCGGCGCCAGTGACCGCCCGGCGCGGGCGCGGCCCACAATCTCGCGCCATTGCGCTTCGGGCCATTCCCAGGGTTTGGCGGGTTTGTCATTCATCAGGGGTTCTCCTGCCTGCAATCAGACGGCATGCTGCACCCATAGCCAGGATACCGGAACCCCCATGAGTGATACCGATCCCGCCCTGATGTCTGCCGAGACCCTGCTTGGCCTTTACGCGCGCCGGCGGCTTTCGCCGGTGGAGGCGCTGAAGGCCGTGATGGAACGCGTCGCGCGCTATAATCCTTGGGTAAATGCCTTTGCGGCGATGAACCCGCGCGCCTTGCAGGCCGCAGGTGAATCGGAAGCGCGCTGGCAGGCCGGCAGGCCCATGGGTGCCTTGGATGGCGTGCCCGCCACGGTGAAGGATTTGCTTTACATGGCGGGCTTCCCGACACGGCGTGGCAGCCGCAGTACGGATACGACACCCGCCACTGAAGACGCCCCCGCCGTTCTTGGGCTGAAGCAAGCCGGTGCAGTGATCATCGGCAAGACCACCACGACGGAATTCGGCTGGAAATCGCCAGGCGATTGCCCCTTGCATGGCATCACGCGCAATCCCTGGAACCCCAAGCGCACGCCAGGGGGGTCTTCTTCCGGTGCTGGGGCGGCAGGCGCGGCCTGTTTCGGGCCGCTCCATATCGGCACCGATGCAGGCGGTTCCATTCGCATCCCAGCCGCGTTTTGCGGGCTGGTCGGGATGAAGCCGTCCTTCGGGCGCATTCCGCAATGGCCGCTTGGCGCCTTTGGCCATGTCGCCGTGGCCGGCCCCATGACGCGGACGGTGCGCGACGCCGCGCTGATGTTTGGCGCCATGGCGCGGCATGATCTGCGCGACCCCTATGCGCTGCCGGATGATCCGCGCGATTGGCTGGATGGCATAGAAGATGGCGTGGCGGGGCTGCGTGTCGCGGTGGTGCGCCGCATGGGCTTTGCGCCACCCTTGGATGCGGACGGCGAAGAAGCACTGGCCGCCGCCGCGCGGCTTTTGGAAGAACAAGGCGCAATTGTAGAGGAAGCCGATCCCGGCCTGCCCGATACCCGCGCCATTTTCGGCCGCGTCTGGGGTGTCGCTTTGGCGCGCATTATCGCTACCACGCCTGAGGATAAGCGCGACTTGCTCGATGCCGGCATTGCCGAGGTGGCAGCGCGCGAAGGTGAAATGCTCGCGGTGGATTATTTGGCCGCCGAGGCAATGCGCCTGGAAGCCGCCCATGCCATGGCGCGGTTTCATCAGCGCTATGATCTGGTGCTGACTGCCTGCACGCCGACGGCTGCTTTTGCTGCGGATCAGCCAACCATCCGCCCGGCGGAATCGCTCTGGCGCGATTGGGCGCCCTGGACCTTCGCCTTCAACCTGACGCGCCAACCGGCGATTTCCGTGCCGGTGGCTTTGGATGGGGAAGGCGTGCCGCGTGCGGTGCAAATGGTGGCACCGCTTTACCGCGACGATCTGGCGCTGCGCGGCGCGCGGGCCTTGGAACGCGCGGCCAGCCTGCCCCTGGCGAATCCTGCGGAAAGCGCTACCTGAGACGCTGGATGACAGTGAGGATGAAGTAATGCGTTTGGTCACTTTTTCGGATGGTTCGGGCACACGTATTGGCGCGCTGGACGCGGCAGGTGCCGTGCGCGATATCGGCGCTGCCGCGCCATCGCTGCCGCGGGATATCCTTGGCCTGATTGCGGCGGGCGCAGCAGCGCTGGCGGCGGCGCGCGATGCGCTGGGCAAGGCACCGGTGGTGACGGGTGCAAAAATCCTCGCCCCCATTCCGCGCCCGCCGAAGAACGTGTTCTGCGTCGGAAAGAACTACCATGAACATGCCAAGGAATTCGCGGGATCGGGCTTTGATGGCGGGGCGAAGGATGTGGTGCCGCCCTACCCCGTTGTGTTTTCCAAACCGCATACCGCCATCATCGCCACGGGCGAACCGATCCTGAGCCATTTGGACCCCACCGGCGGGCTCGATTACGAAGGCGAATTGGCGATTGTGATCGGCCAGGGCGGGCGTGGCATTTCCAAAGCCGCCGCGCTTTCCCATGTATTCGGCTATACCATTATCAATGACGTGACCGCGCGGCATTTGCAAAAGCGCCATAGCCAATGGGTGCTCGGCAAGGGCTTGGATAGTTTCTGCCCCATGGGCCCTGCCATCCTGACGGCGGATGAAGCGCCCGACCCCGCAAAACTTCGCCTCACCACGCACGTGAATGGCGAAAAGCGCCAGGATGCGCTGGTCGCGGATTTGATCTTTGACGTGCCGACGCTGATCGAAGCGATCAGCGCCGCCATTACGCTGGAACCCGGCGATGTGATCGCGACCGGCACGCCGGTTGGCGTTGGCATTGGCTTCACCCCGCCGAAATTCCTGCAAAAGGGTGATGTCGTGCGGATTGAAATCAGCGGGATTGGTATGCTCGAAAACCCAGTCGCCTGAAACAACCAACAAAAATAGGGAGGATCAAACATGCAAAGACGCACTCTTTTGGCCGGGGCCACGGCGCTGCCTTTCGGCGCATCCGCGCTGGCGCAGGAAGCCTATCCTTCGCGCGCCGTTTCCATGATTGTGGCCTTCCCGCCCGGGGGCCAGGCCGATGTGGTGGGCAGGCCCGTGGCCGCCACGCTCGAAAAAATCTGGCGCCAGCCCGTGCCGATCACCAATCGCGGCGGTGCAGCCGGCGAGATTGGCAATGGCTTCGTCGCGCGCAGCACGCCCGATGGCTATACGCTGCTGATGGGGCTTTCATCGCTCACCTATATTCCGGAAGCCGCGCGCATCAATGGCCGCACGCCGGCCTATACGCCTGAGATGCTGACGCCGATTGCGCTATTCTCTGCCGATCCGACCGTATTGGTGGTGCCGGCTTCAAGCCCCATTCGCACCATTGAGGAATTCATCGCCGACGTAAAAGCCAAGCCCGGCCAGATCGCCTATTCCTCGGCAGGGAATTACTCAGCTTTGCATGTGCCGATGGCGATGCTGTCTCAAGCGGCAGGCTTGCAGATGCTTCATGTGCCCTTCCAGGGTGGCGGGCCGGCGCTGACCGCGATTTTGAGCGGGCAGGTGCAGGCGCTTTCCTCTGGCCCCGGCCCCGTTGCGCAGCATGTGCGCGATGGGCGGCTGCGCGCTTTGGCCACCTGGGGCCGACAAAGGCTCAAGGGTTTTGAGGATGTGCCAACGCTGATTGAAAAGGGCTTCACCGATGTGGAGTTCTATATCTGGGTTGGAATTTTCGCGCCAACCGGCACGCCGCCCGCGATCATTGACCGCATTCGCGATGCCGCGCGGCAAGTCACGCAGGATGCCGATTTCATCCGCATCATGGCGGGCAGCGGCAATACGCTCGATTACCGCGATGGCGATGCCTTCAAGCGCTTTTACGATGAGGATGCGGGAAGGTTGCTGCGTGTGATCCGGGCGCTGGGTAAGATTGAATAGCGCCCTTGCCTGCGCTGCATCGCTGGCGCAGGCTTTCGTCTGGTTTTGACATATTCGAGGACACCATGACCACAGAAGCGCAAATCACTGCCTGGCTTGCCACGCAGCAGGACGCCATGCTCGCTGAGCTTAAGGAAATGGTGAATACCGATGGTGGTTCCTATGACAAACCGGGCGTGGATCGCACCGGCGCCCAGGTGAAGCGCTTTCTTGAAGGCCATGGAATCGCGGTGGAGGTGGTGCCGCGCGAAAAACACGGCGATTGCCTGCGCGGCATTGTGCCCGGCGCGCATGAAATCGCTTCCGGCAATCAGCAGAAAAATATCGTGCTGATGGGGCATCGGGACACGGTGTTCCCGAAGGGCGAACCGGAACGCCGGCCTTTCACCATTCAGGGCAATATCGCCTATGGGCCGGGTGTGGCCGATATGAAGGCTGGCATTGTGATGAATATGTTTGTCCTGGCCGCCTTCCATAAATTCGGCGGCGCGCCCGGCCCCTTGGTTGGGCTTTTCACCGGTGATGAGGAAATCGGCAGCCCCGAAGGCCGCCCGGTGATTGAAAATGAAGCGCGCAGCGCGCGCGTGGTCTTCAATAGCGAACCGGGCCGGCCTTCCGGCAATGTGGTGACAGGCCGCAAGGGCGGCGTGTTTTCCGTGGTGGATATTGAAGGCAAGGCGGCACATTCCGGCGGTAATTTTGAAGCGGGCATCAGCGCCATTGGCGAAGCGGCGCAAAAGATTGTCGCCATTCACGCGCTGACCGACCTCAAGCGCGGCATTTCGCTGAATGTCGGTTTGGTGAGTGGCGGGCAGAGCGTGAATACCGTGGCCCCCGCCTGCCAATTCCAGATTGATCTGCGTTACGTTGAATTGGCCGATCGTGATGAGGTTGTGGGCAAGCTGCATGACATTGTCGCGAAATCCTTCGTGCCAGGCACCAAGGCGAAGCTGGTCATCAAGGGCGAATTCCTGCCCTTGAATGCAACACCGGCCAGTGAGCGTGTCTTCGCACTTTACCAGGGCGCGGCAGCGGATAGCGGCCTGAAGGTGGCGGGGGAATTTTCCGGTGGCTGCGCCGATAGTGGGTTTACCGCGGCAATTGGCGCGCCCACCATTTGCGCCGTTGGCCCCGTGGGCGGCAAGGCGCATAGCCCCGAGGAATATCTGGAAATCAACAGCATGGTCCCGCGCGCCCAGGCCATGGCGCGCGCGATCATGCGGCTGGAAAAGGCAGGGCTGTAAGGCCCTGCCCCTTGCCTTGCGTTAGGGCGCCTTACTTCACCGCATAGACATCATAGCATGGCCCGCTCGGCGGTCTTTGGCCCACGCCGACAGCGATGATCTTGTTCATCCAGGCAAGATCAGCCGCGCCGGTTTCAAAGCGGATCAGCGTGCGGAAATAGATCTCTGATGGATCAACCGTCTCGCCGGCGGCGAGCTTCGCCACCGCGGCCGATGAGCCATGGCGAATGCCATTATAGGCGAGGAAGACCATGCTGCCGGAGGCCGCGCGAATGGTCAGCCGCACGTCAATCTGCGCCGATCCATCCGGATCCACCCGCAGCCAATCCGCGGCCGACCCCGGCATGATTTCGCCATTCAGCTTCGGGCCTGCGACGGTGCCGCCCGTGACAGGAACAATGCGGAGTTCCCCGTTGCGCGTGGCGCCGATCATTTGCGGCGTGCCGACGCCAAGGGTCATGCGGAACAGGTATTCGGATTGCAAAGGCAATGGGGTCATGGGCATTTCTCCTTATCCTGCCAGCATGGCCCGCCTCAGCGCTGCCGCCAAGGCAGGCCGGATGCCTTCCACCCGGCAGCGCTTCCGCGATGCCCTGCCCCATCCACCGGGCCTTCAAACCCATCCGCCACATTGAAGGCATGGGCAAAGCCCGCCGCCTGTGCAGCCTGCCCCGCCGATTGGGATCGCGCGCCGGACCGGCAGATGAAATAAAGCTTCTGCCCCGGCGTCAGCCCCGCCGCCTGCAAATCCTCAGCAAAGCCGCCACTCACCTGCATGGAGGGGTAAATCTGCCAGGGGATCAGCACCACCTGCTTGCCCAGGGAAATCAAATCCGGCAGGCCGACGAAATTCCATTCCGCATCGGTACGCACATCAATCAACACGGCATCCTTATCGGCGGCCAAAGCCGCCCAGGTATCCTTGGGGGTGATGTCGGGCACGGGGGGCATGGCTTCTTCTCCTGCTTGGTCTTCGCCCCCCATCTTGCCACAGGCTGGGGCTTTGCGTGTAGGGTTTCATCAGAAAAGGCTGGGCAAGGCGGCCTGGCCAAGGGGGAAGCCATGTTGGGACTGATGCAGGATTGGCCCTTGCTGATGCATAAGGTGCTGGATCACGCCGCCATCCAGCATCCGGGGCGGGAGATTATCAGCCGTTCGGTCGAAGGCCCTTTTCAACGCACGAATTACCATGATGTGCGGTTGCGCGCACTCCGCGTTTCGCAGCGCTTGCAGCGCGATGGCATCAAGCTTGGGGATCGGGTGGCGACGCTTGCCTGGAATACCTGGCGGCATGTCGAAGCCTGGTATGGCATCACCGGCATTGGTGCCATCTACCACACCGTCAATCCGCGGCTTTTTCCGGATCAGATCGCTTGGATCCTGAACCATGCCGGTTCGCGCGTGCTGATGCTGGACCTGACCTTCATCCCGCTGATCCAGCAATTGGCCCCGAAGCTTGAACACATCGAACGCTTCATCATCCTGACCGATGGCGCGCATCTGCCTGAGACGGGGCTCCACAATGCTGTCGCCTATGAGGATTGGCTGGCGGAAGCCGATGGCGATTTCACCTGGGCGAGCTTTGATGAAAGAACCGCCGCCGGGCTTTGCTATACGTCAGGCACTACGGGCGATCCGAAGGGCGTGCTTTATTCGCATCGTTCCAACATCCTGCATGCGCTGGCCTGCAATCAGGTGGATTGCCTGGGGCTTGGCGTGGCAGACCGCGTTATGCCGGTGGTGCCGATGTTCCATGCCAATGGCTGGTCCTTGCCGATTTCAGCGCCCATGGTTGGCGCCGCGCTGATCCTGCCCGGCGCCAAGCTGGATGGCGCTTCGGTGCATGAAATCATCACGGAAGCGCAGGTGAATTTTTCCGCCGCCGTGCCTACGGTTTGGATGATGCTGCTGCAGCACATGGAAGCGACGGGGGCGCGCATTGATACGCTGAAGCGCGTTATCATCGGCGGTTCCGCCTGCCCTGCCGCCATTACGCAAACCTATCAGGAAAAATATGGTGTCCGTGTGATCCATGCTTGGGGCATGACGGAAATGTCGCCGGTTGGCACCACCTATCAGCGCAAGCCAGAAATCAGCGGGCTTGATGCAGAAACCGCCCTTGCGCTGCAAGCCAAGCAAGGCTGCCCGCCCTTCACGGTTGAGATGAAAATCACCGATGATACTGGTAAGGACTTGCCCTGGAATGGGGAGGTCTTTGGTCGCCTGAAAGTGCGCGGCCCGGCCATTACGCGCAATTACTTCCGCCGTGATGATGAAGCCGTGTTGGATGAAGATGGCTTTTTCGATACTGGCGATGTAGCGACAATTGACGCCCATGGCTTCATGGAAGTGACCGACCGATCCAAGGATGTCATCAAATCCGGTGGCGAGTGGATTTCTTCCATCGCGCTGGAAAACGCCGCTGTTGGTTATCCTGGTGTGGCGGAAGCCGCCGTTGTCGCCATGCATGACCCGAAATGGGATGAACGCCCGCTGATGATCCTGGTCATGAAGCCGGGTGCGGCCGCGCCTGATTTGGCCGCCATCAATGCCTTCCTGGCCGATAAGGTCGCCAAATGGTGGCTGCCGGATGATTTGGTGGTGGTGGATGAAATTCCCCATACGGCGACAGGCAAGATATTAAAGACGAAGCTGCGCGAAACCTTCAAGGATCATCGCCCAAAACGGTGATCTCTACAGCGCCTCACCTTCCGCCGCCGCCTTCAAGCGCCTGAGCGCCTCGGCCCCGCCAGGCAGCGCGGGGTAAAGCGCAAGCGCCGCTTCCATGCTGCGCAAGGCGCCCGCTGCATCGCCTGCTTCCTGCTGCAAACGTGACAGGCTTTGCAAGGCGATGAAATGGCGCGGTTCCAGCCGCAACGCCTCGGCCAAATCACGCGCGGCGTCACGTGTCTGCCCCAGCGCCGCCAAGGCTTCCGCGCGCAAATGCCACGCACTCGCTGCATTGGGGGCAAGCGTCAGCGCCGCGTCAAAATCCTCAATCGCTTCTTCCGGCAGTCGCGCATTCAAATTGCGTGTGCCGCGCTGCATCAATAGCCGCGCGGCGGGCGATGCCGCTTCCAGCCATAATTGCCGAATGCGCGCTTCTGCCAAGGCAAGCTGCGCCGCATCCCGGCTGTCGCGCAGCACAGCGAAAAGCTGATCCAATTCCGCCGCGCGTGGCGTGCCCTGCGCCAGCGCCAATCCCGGCAGCGCCAAGCCCAGCAGCAGGGCGGCGCGGCGCGTCATCATGTCAACGCGCGTGTCTTCGCAATGCCTTCCGGCTCCGGCCCGCCCGCCATCCAATCGAGCAATTCCACCGTATGGATCGCGGGCATCGCGCCATCACCAAGCTGCGTCAGACAGCCGATATTCCCCGCGGCAATCACTGCGGCCCCGGTGCGTTCCAAATTGCCGAGCTTGCGTTCCTTCAACTGCCCCGCAATTTCCGGCTGCATCAGATTATAGGTCCCCGCCGAACCACAGCAGATATGCCCTTCCGCCGGTTCCTTCACGGTAAAACCCGCCTTGGCCAGCAGCGTCTTGGGTTCCGCCGTGATCTTCTGCCCATGTTGCAGCGAACAGGCGGCGTGATAGGCCACCGCCAGCCCCTGCGCTGGCCGGCTTGGCGCATAGCCAAAACGCGTCAGCACCTCAGAGATATCCGCCGCCAAGCCCGCGACCTTCTCGGCCTTCTCCCGCCAGGGCGCCGCTTCATCACGGAACATGAAGCCGTAATCCTTGAGCGTGGTGCCGCATCCTGATGCATTCACCACAATCGCATCCAGCCCTTCACCCTCAATCTCGGCGCTCCAGGCCGCTATATTCGCCCGCGCCAGGCGCATCGCCGGATCATGATGGCCCATGTGATGATCAAGCGCGCCGCAGCAGCCCTGGCGCTTGGTCACCACCACCTCAATGCCCATGCGCGTCAGCAGGCGGATCGTTGCCTCATTGATCGAAGGGGCCAGCACCTGCTGCGCGCAACCGGTCAGCAAGCCAACCCGCCCGCGCCTTTCACCCTGCGCTGGGAAAACACCCCGGCGTTCAGTCGCGGAAGGCGATGGCACACGCGCCGGCGCCAGCCGCAGCATCGCGCGCAGGCGCGCTGCCATCATGGACTCGCCAGGCACCAAACGCGCAAATGGCCGCGCCAGACTGGCGCCCACCAAAGCCACCCGAAACCGGAACGGATAGGGCAACACGAAGGACAGCAAACGCCGCAGAAAACGTTCCGCCGCCGGGCGCTGATAGGTCTTTTCAATGTAAGCGCGCGCATGATCCACCAGATGCATGTAATGCACCCCGGAAGGGCAGGTCGTCATGCAGGACAGGCAGGACAGGCAGCGATCAATATGCCGCACTTCAAGCTCACTCGCCGGGCGGCCCGATTCCAGCATGTCCTTGATCAGATAAATCCGCCCGCGCGGCGAATCCAATTCATCACCGCGTAACAAAAACGTGGGGCAAGTCGCGGTGCACATGCCGCAATGGACGCAGCTCCGCAGGATGCGGTTGCTCTCCGCAATATCCGGATCGGCCAATTGGGCGGGGGAGAAAAGGGTCTGCATGACGCAAACTATAGACCAGAAAGCAATTCATGGGCAGCGGCGAGGGCCCTGCCCCCGCCGAGGCCGGATCAAATTTTCTGGGGACGGGCGCCCAGGATATGCGCGATGGCGTAGGTCAGATCAGGGCGGTTCAGCGTGTAGAAGTGGAATTCATCCACACCATTGGCCTGCAATAGCCGCACCTGCTCGGCCGCCACCACGGCAGCCACCATGCGCCGTGTCTCCACATCTTCCTCCAGCGCCTCAAACAACTGGCCCATCCAAGCGGGGACAGACGCGCCGCACATGGCGGAGAACTTCACCACCTGCTGGAAGTTTGAGACCGGCAAAATCCCCGGCACGATCGGTACATTGATCCCCTTGGCATGGCAGCGATCAATGAAACGGAGGAAAGTCTCACCTTCAAAGAAATACTGCGTAATGGCGCGCGTCGCGCCCGCATCAATCTTGCGCTTCAGGAAATCCAAATCCGCATCGGCCGAAAGCGCGGCCGGATGGGTTTCCGGATAGGCGCCGACACTGATCTCAAAATCGCCAATGCGCTTCAGGCCGCGCACCAAATCCTCGGCCTGGGCATAACCGCCCGGATGCGGCACGTATTCCGAAGCCCCCGCCGGCGGATCGCCCCGCAGCGCCACGATATGGCGGACACCGGCAGCCCAATAACGCCGCGCAACGTCATCCACCTCCTCGCGCGTTGCCCCAACGCAGGTCAGATGCGCCGCGGGCGTCAGGCTGGTTTCCGCGACCAGGCGGGAAACCGTGGCATGGGTGCGTTCCTGCGTGCTGCCCCCGGCGCCATAGGTCACCGAGACAAAACGCGGCCCCAGCGGTTCCAGGCGCCGAATGCAGGCCCAAAGCTGTTCTTCCAGCTTGTCCGTCTTGGGCGGGAAAAATTCAAAGGAAAGCCGGGGCGCCGGCAGGGCAGCCGGGGCCGGCAAGGCGCTGAAGCGCGGGCCGGTCAGCCAGCGGGCCAGGGGGCCAGGGGTGATGTTGTTCATGACAATTCCCGAAATGGTGCGGCCTTTGGCCTTTCGCAACCGCGCCCCTTTTGCCCATCACGCCCATCTTGGCAAGGGCGCGCCGCGTGGGTTAAGCGGTTCCTCATCCACAGGTTTTTGCGCTAAGACCCTTTTGATGAACCCTCCCCTGTCCCGCATCTTCGGCCCCGCCGCGCTTGTCCTGCTGCTTTTGGCGGGTTGCGCCACGCGCCCGCCTGCCGATGACCCGGAAGCATTGCAGGAATTCCGCGAAAACAACGACCCGTTTGAACCCGCCAACCGCGCCCTTTTCGAAGTGAATGAGGCGATAGACAAGGCCGTATTGCAGCCCATCGCTGAAGCCTATCGGGATTTGCTGCCGAAGCCTGTGCGTTCGGGTATCCGCAATGTGCTCGGCAATCTGCGCACGCCGACCATCCTGATCGGCGATCTGTTGCAGGGCAATATGACCCGCGCGCGCGAAACCACCGGACGCTTCATTGTCAATTCCACCATCGGAATTGGCGGCATAGTGGATGTGGGGCGACGCTATGATGTGCATGGCCATTCCGAGGATATGGGCCAGACCTTCGCCGTATGGGGCATGGGCGAAGGTTTCTACATGTTTGTGCCACTGCTTGGCCCGACCACCGCACGCGACCTGACTGGCTTTGCGATTGATGTCTATACCAACCCACAATCCCTAATCGGCCAGGGCTATGCCCTTGATGCCTGGAACTACACGCGCATTGGCATGACCGTTGTGGATACGCGTGAAGCCCTGCTGGAACCCTTTGATATGGTGCGCAAGACCTCTCTTGATCCCTATGCGACCCTCAGATCCGCCTATCGCCAGCGCCGTAGCTTTGAAATCCTGAACAAGGATGGCCCCGGCGGTGCCGTGGCGCCAGCGGGTGGTGTTGGCTTTGGCCAGAGCGTTATGGAGCCTCAGTAATGCGTGAATTTAAGCTTTCTCGGCGCCTTCTGCTTGCGGGCTTGATCGGCCTGGCTGGCACCAAGGCGCAAGCACAGCAAATGGACATCACCCGCGCTACTGCCTTTGTGGATAAGGCAGGGCAGGATTTGGTGAATGCCATCAATGACCCGCGCCTGAACCAGGCCCAAAGGCGCGACAAGGTGGCCGGCATTCTGCGCAGCGCGATTGATATTGAAGGCACTGGCCGCTTTATCCTTGGCCGTCATGTTCGCCAGGCATCGCCTGCTGAATTGCAGGATTACCTGAAGCTGTTCGATGAAATCATTATCCGCAATCTCTCCGCCCGCTTCGGGGAGTATCGCGGCGTAAGATTCTCGCTTGGCCGTTCGCAACAGCGCACCGAAGAGGATGCGCTGGTCAGCACGCTGGTCGAACGCCCGAATAATCCCGCCTTCACGCTTGATTGGCGCGTGGCGGAGATCAATGGCCAGCCAAGGGTGGTGGATGTGATTGCGGAAGGCACATCACTACGCCTGACGACCCGCAGCGAATACGCCGCCGTCATTCAACGCAATGGGGGCCGCGTGGCGTCCTTGCTGGATGCAATGCGCGGGCAGATCGCCCAATTGGCGGCACGCGAAGGCGGCTAAATCTTCAAGCCTTCAGGCTTTCATAAACCACCATGGCATGGCCCTTATGGGTAAAGCCGCCGGCAGGGCGCATGGCGATATCTTCCATCACCTGCCGAGAGGCTTCATTCGTTTCACGCGCCACGGCAATAATGCGCGGCAAACCCGCCGCATGGCCGAAATCAAGCGCGGCGCGCGCCGCTTCCCGCGCATAGCCCTTGCCGCGACATTCCGGCCAAAGCGCATAACGCAACGCCACACCGCGCCCATCGGGGCGTTCCATCAGCCCGCAAATACCCAGAAATTCGCCACTGCCACGCACAAAGACAGACCAGGTGCCATAGCCGCGCACCGCCCAGAAATCGATATCATCTTCCAATTCTTCCCGCGTGCGTTCGGCGCTGCGGGTTCCATGCAGCATGAAGCCAAAGACGCGTTCATCCGCTTTCAGACGGATCAGATCAGGCAATTGCTCGGGCGCTGGCGGCAGCAGGGATAGCCGCGCGGTGGTAATCCCGCGCGGCGAATGCAATGCGCCGAGCAATTGGTTCACCGCTGCAAGGGCCGGTACTTGATGCGATGCGGTTCCGTCGCATCCGCACCAAGCCGCCGGCGCTTGTCTTCTTCATAGGCTTGGAAATTGCCTTCGAACCATTCCACATGGCTATCGCCTTCAAAGGCCAGGATATGCGTGGCAAGCCGGTCCAGAAAGAAGCGATCGTGGCTGATGATCACCGCACAACCGGCAAAATCCATCAGCGCTTCTTCCAAGGAACGCAGCGTATCCACATCCAAATCATTGGTCGGTTCGTCAAGCAGAATGACGTTATGTTCGCGCTTCAGCATCTTCGCCAAATGCACACGATTTCGTTCACCACCGGAAAGCACGCCAACGCGCTTTTGCTGATCACCACCCTTGAAGTTGAAGGCAGCAACATAGGCGCGTGACGGGACGCTTCGCTTGCCAATCGTGATCATATCAAGCCCATCCGAGATTTCTTCCCAGACGCTGCGCGTATCATTCAGGCTGTCGCGGCTTTGATCCACATAGCCAAGTTGGACACTGTCACCCACCACCAGGCTGCCGGCATCGGGCGTTTCGCCGCCCGTGATCATCTTGAACAGCGTGGATTTGCCCGCGCCATTGGGACCGATCACGCCAACAATGCCACCAGGCGGCAGCTTGAAGGAAAGATTGTCAATCAGCAGCCGATCGCCAAAACCCTTGGAGAGATTTGCGGCAACAATGACGGTATTGCCGAGCCTAGGCGCGGGCGGGATGCTGATTTCGGTCGGGTCCGGCGCCTTATCCTGGCTGCGGCGGAGCAGATCCTCATAGGCCGCGATACGCGCCTTGGATTTCGCCTGTCGTGCTGCGGGTGAACGCCCAATCCATTCCTGTTCTTCGGCCAATTGACGCTGGCGCGCGGTTTCTTCGCGTTCTTCCTGCGACAGGCGCTTGCGCTTGGCTTCCAGATAGGCGGAGTAGTTCCCCTCATATGGAATGCCGCGGCCACGATCCACTTCCAGAATCCAGCTTGTGACATTGTCCAGGAAGTAGCGATCATGGGTCACGATCAGCACCGCGCCCTGATATTCGCGCAAGGTCTTTTCAAGCCAGGCGACGCTTTCCGCATCCAAATGGTTGGTTGGTTCGTCAAGCAGCAGCAGGTCAGGCTTTTCAAGCAGTAGGCGGCAAAGTGCCACACGGCGGCGTTCACCGCCTGAAAGATGCGTCACGGCCAGATCAGCGGGCGGGCAGCGCAGCGCGTCCAGCGCAATATCCACCTGCCGGTCAATTTCCCAGCCATTCACCGCATCAATCTTCTCCTGCAAATCCGCCTGTTCGGCCAGCAGAGTGTTCATCTCATCCTCGCTCATTTCCTCGGCGAATTTTTCGGAGATTTCATTGAAGCGCGCGAGGTGCGCGGAAAGCTCGGCAAAGGCCGCGCGCACATTCTCACCGACCGTCAGATTGGGATCGAGCTGCGGTTCCTGCGGCAGATAGCCAACCTTGGCGCCTTCTGCGGCCCATGCCTCACCGCCGAAATCCTTATCCTGCCCGGACATGATGCGCATAAGGGTGGATTTGCCCGCGCCATTCGGCCCCAGCACACCGATCTTGGCGGTGGGCAGGAAGGACAGCGTGATGCCCTTGAAGACCTCTCGCCCGCCCGGATAGGACTTGGTGAGGTTCTTCATGACATAGACGTATTGATAGGCAGCCATGAGGCGGGGGACCTGACGCGGTTAGGGGGTTTCGGAAGGGGCTAATAGAGCAGTTTGCGGCTGCGTGAAATCGGGGGGCGTGGATTGGCCAGGGAAGGCTATTCCGGCTCCGCAATCCGGTTGAGGCTGCCCCGCAGCCGATCCAATAAGCGAAAAAGCTGCACAGCTTCTTCGGTCGAGAAATCAGCAAGTGCCGCTTGGTAATAGGCGCGGATGGCCGGACCCATCGCCGCCCATTGGCGATTGCCTTCTTCCGTCAGGCGCACATGCCTGAGCCTGCCATCGCCGCCCGCGCGCAGCCTTTCGACCAGGCCAGCCGCCACCAGCCGATCTATCACCGCGGTCAGATTCTGCCGACTGACCATCAGAAAGGCGATCAATTCCTTCACAGTAAGCCCCGATTCCCGACTGGCCGGGCGGGCCAGCGCCCCCATCACCGCCCATTGCTGGGTGGTGGCGCCAAAGCCGGCAACGGCCCGTGTGCCGGTTTTGTGCAGCAGGTTAGACGCCTGATAAAGCCGGAGAAAAAGCCGATTGGCCACATCAAGGCGGGCCGCGTCATCATCGCGGAGGGGCTGACCTTCAGGGCTACCGGCAGCATTTTGCATCAATAGATTGCCACTTCAAATTTAATATATCATAGTATTGCTATTCTGGTCCTACCAGTCAAATCTCGCTCGAGGAAAACCAGGGGGAAACATGCGCGGCCTTCAGAACAAAACGGTCATCGTCACAGGTGGCGGCGGCGGCATCGGTGGGGCCACTTGCCGGCGCTTCGGGGAAGCGGGCAGCCGCGTGGCGGTGTTTGATATCAACATGGAAAGCGCCGAGCAGACCGCGGCTGATATCACCAAGGCGGGCGGCGTCGCGCAGGCGTTTCGCTGCGACATCACGGATCATGAAGGTGTCAAAGCTGCCGTTGCGGCGGCGGAAGCCGCGCTCGGCCCCATCGGCATTCTGGTGAATAATGCGGGCTGGGATGTGTTTCGGCTGTTCAAGGATACGACGCCCGATGATTGGCAGAAACTGATCGCCATCAACCTGACCGGCGCGCTCAATATGCATCACGCGGTGCTGCCGGGAATGCTGGAACGCCGCCAGGGGCGGATTGTGAATATCGCATCCGATGCCGCGCGTGTCGGTTCATCTGGTGAAGCGGTTTATGCCGCCTGCAAGGCGGGCTTGGTGGGCTTTTCCAAGACCATCGCACGCGAACATGCGCGCCATGGCATTACCGTGAATGTGGTCTGCCCCGGCGCCACCAACACCGCGCTTTTCGCTGATTACAAAAGGGGCGCGGGCAATCCGGAAAAGCTGGAAGAAGCCTTCCGCCGCGCCACGCCGTTGGGTCGCATCGGCGAACCGGAAGACCTGCCCGGCGCCATCCTGTTTTTCGCGAGCGATGATGCCGCCTATGTCACTGGCCAGGTGCTGAGTGTCTCGGGCGGCCTGACCATGGCGGGCTGAAGGGACGCATCATGACCTATCAGGATATTCTGTTCGAGGCGCGGGATGGTGTTGCGACCATCACCATCAATCGCCCGCAGGTGATGAACGCGTTTCGCGGCCAGACCTGCGAAGAATTGATCCATGCGCTGAACCGCGCGGGGTGGGACAAGGCCATTGGCGTGATTGTGCTGGCCGGCGCGGGGGATCGTGCCTTTTGCACCGGCGGCGATCAAAGCGCGCATGATGGACAATATGATGGCCGCGGCATGATCGGCCTGCCGGTTGAAGAATTGCAAAGCCTGATACGCGATGTGCCAAAGCCCGTGATTGCGCGCGTGCAAGGCTATGCCATTGGCGGAGGCAATGTGCTGGCGACATTGTGTGACCTGACCATCGCATCGGAAAAAGCGCAATTCGGTCAGGTGGGGCCAAAGGTGGGTTCCGTTGATCCGGGCTTTGGCACCGCCTATCTGGCCCGCATTGTGGGTGAGAAAAAGGCGCGCGAGATTTGGTATCTCTGCCGCCGCTACACCGCCACCGAGGCTGAGCGCATGGGCCTTGTGAATGTTGTCGTGCCGCATGACCAATTGGACGCGGAAGTGGCGCGCTGGTGCGCGGAGATTCTGGAACGGAGCCCAACCGCGATAGCGATTGCCAAACGTTCCTTCAACGCGGATAGCGAGAATATTCGCGGCATCGGCAATATGGGGATGCAGGCGCTTTCCATGTATTACGATACCGAGGAATCAAAGGAAGGTGTCCGCGCCTTCAATGAAAAGCGCAAACCCGATTTCCGCAAACATCAGAAATAGCCACGCCATGACCCGCCCTTTAACAGATGATCAACGCGCCTTTCAGGAAACCGCGCAGCGCTTCACACGCGAAAAAATTGCACCGCATTATATGAAGCGCGAGACTGAGGCGCGGCTGGATCGTGCCCTGCTGCTGGAAATGGGCGCGCTTGGCCTGATTGGTGCTGATTTGCCGGAACGCTATGGCGGACTTGGCGAACCGAGTGTCACGGCAGGGCTTGCGATTGAAGCGCTCGCCTATGGTGACATCAATGTGTCCTATGTGCCGTTATTGGCTTCGCTCAATGGGCAGATCATTGCGCACCATGCCTCGCCCGAATTGGCCGGGCATTGGATTCCGCGCATTGTCTCCGGTGAGGCTTTGTTCTGCATTGCACTGACCGAACCGCGCGGCGGATCTGATGCTGCCAATCTGGCGCTTTCGGCGCGGCGCGATGGTGATTTCTATGTGGTCAAGGGCGAAAAATCCTCGATCAGCATGGCAGATCAGGCTGATGCCGCCGTGGTCTTCGCCCGCACCGGGCCGGTTGAAGCCGGCGCGCGCGGTGTTTCGGCCTTTCTGGTGCCCATGAATACGCCAGGCATCAGCACCACGCGCTTCAACGATTTGGGCAGCCACGCCATTGGGCGCGGTTCGATCTTCTTTGATGACGTGCGTATCCCCGCGAGCCATCTGCTGGGTGAAGAAGGTTTGGGTTTTGTGCAGGTGATGCAGGGTTTCGATTACAGCCGTGCGCTGATCGGCCTGCAATGCTGTGCGGCGGCGCAAGCCTCGCTCGATGAAAGCTGGGCATATATCACGGAACGCCAGGCCTTCGGTGCGCCGCTTGCGCAGTATCAGGGGGTAACGTTCCCGCTGGCCGAAGGTGAAGGCCTAATCGCCGCCATTCGCCAGCTTTCCTATCATACGCTTCGGTTGCGTGACGCTGATGAGGCGCATACGTCTGAGGCCGCCATGTGCAAATGGCTCGGCCCCAAGACGGCAGTGGATGTGATCCATCAATGCCTGTTGACGCATGGGCATTATGGCTGGTCGCTTGAACTGCCGCATCAGCAGCGCTTGCGCGATGTGATGGGGCTTGAGATTGGCGATGGCACGGCGCAAATCATGAAGCTGATCGTGGCGCGCGAAAAGGCCGGGCGCCTTGCCGTTCAATACGCCCGCAAGGGGTAAAGCAAAGGGCGCAAAGACGCCCGCTTAAAACTCAGGAGGAAACCATGACCGTCCAGGGCAATGATATCGCCATTCGTGGCCCCGCCATGCGCGCCCAAGGCTTTTGGCGCGATGAGACGCTGTTGCATCATTTGGCGCGCGCCGTGGCGCGCAGCCCTGACAAGACCGCGATTGTCGCCTGCCGGTCGGATCTCGGCACGGAAACGCGGCTTTCCTATCGGCAGATTGATGATCTATCGAGCCGCTTGGCCGCTGCCTTGCGCGCGCTTGGCATCGGGCGCGGTGATGTGGTTTCCTTTCAGCTGCCGAATTGGTGGGAGTTTTCCATCCTGCATTTGGCCTGCCTGAAGCTTGGCGCCATCAGCAATCCGTTGATGGTGATTTTCCGTGAACGCGAATTGCGCTTTATGCTGGACTTGGCGGAAAGCAAGATTCTGGTGGTGCCGGCCAGTTTCCGCGGCTTTGATTACGCTGCCATGGCGGCCAATCTGCGCGAACACCTGCCCAAGCTCGCGCATGTTTTTGTGGTCGGGCGCGATGGCCCTGATGGTTTTGCGCACCTGCTGGAACAGCCCGCGCCAGCCACGCCCTTTGCGCCAGCAGGTGGTCCCGGCCCTGATGAGGTGATCCAGCTGCTTTACACCAGCGGTACCACGGGTGAGCCCAAGGGGGTCATGCATAGTTCCAACACCATGCTGTCCAATCTGGAATATTTCGCCAAAAGGCTTGGGCTTGGCGTGGATGATGTGATCCACATGCCCTCCCCTTTGGCGCATCAGCTTGGCTTCATGTATGGGATCGTGCTGCCGATCATGCTCGGTGGCACGGCGATTTTGCAGGACGTTTTCTCGGCACCCGAAATGGCGCGGCAAATCCGCGATGAAGGTGCCAGTTTCACCATGGGTGCGACGCCCTTCCTGAATGATCTGACCGAACATGTCGCGTCATCAGGTCAGGGTACGCCGAGCCTGCGCGTTTTCGTCTCAGCCGGCGCGCCGATTCCGCGCGCGCTGGTGGCAAAGGCGCGCCAGACGCTTGGCGCTGCGGTCATCTCCGCTTGGGGCATGTCGGAAAACGGCGCCGTCACCACCACGAAACTGGATGATGGTGAGGAAAAGGCCACCACCACCGATGGCTGCACGCTGCCGGGCATTGAACTTCGCATTGTGGATGCTGAAGGTGCGCGCGTACCCACCGGTCAGGACGGGCAATTGCAGGTGCGCGGCTGCTCCAATTTCATCGGCTATCTGAAGCGCCCGGAACTCAACCCCAATGATCCGGAGGGTTGGTTTGACACCGGCGACCTCGCCCACATGGATGCCGATGGCTATATCCGCATCGCCGGGCGTTCAAAGGACATCATCATTCGTGGCGGTGAAAACATTCCGGTGGTGGAGGTTGAGGGGCTGCTGTTCCGTCATCCCGCCGTGGCGGAAGTGGCGATTGTCGGCTTTCCCGATGCACGGCTTGGTGAGCGCGCCTGCGCCTTTGTGCGCCTGCGTGATGGCGCAAGCCTGACGCTGCTAGAGGCCACCGCCTATCTGGAAACGCAGCGTATGGCGCGGCAATATATGCCGGAACGCCTTGAGATTCTGCCCGAGTTGCCGCGCACGCCAAGCGGCAAAATCCAGAAATTCAAGCTGCGGGATATCGCGCGCACCTTTGAGCAGGGATGACGGGTGGAGCAGCGGGGCTTGCAGCACGCGCGCCCTGGCAGCACCTTATGCAAAGCAATGAGGCGCCAAAGATGAGCATCCCCTTCCTGAAAAATGACAGCCTGGCCCCGGGCGCGGTGGAACAGACCGCGCCAGGCGTGCGGCGTGTGCTCTGCAATAATCCTGGCCCCTTCACCTTTCGCGGCACGAATAGCTGGATCATTGGCCAGGGAAATTCGGTGGCCATCCTGGACCCTGGCCCGTTGGATGCGGCGCATTTGGCGGCGCTACTTGCGGCAACCAAGGGTGAGCGCGTCACGCATATCCTGGTCTCCCACACGCATCGGGATCATTCGCCGGGTGTCGCGGCGCTGAAGGCCGCAACCGGCGCGCAGAGCTATGGTTTCGGCCCGCATATGACGCCACCGGAACAGGGCGGCGAAGGCGGCGATCATGATTTCCGCCCGGATGTGACGCTGGCGGATAGCGCCATTGTGGCGGGCAGCGATTGGCGCGTGACGGCGCTGCACACACCCGGCCATTGCGCGAATCACCTGTGCTTTGCCTTGGAAAATGCCAGCACGAACCGCACGCTGTTCAGCGCGGATCATGTCATGTCCTGGTCCACCAGCGTGGTCAGCCCGCCGGATGGCGATATGGCGGCCTATATGAATTCTCTCGCCAAAATCCAAACGCGTATGGATGAGCTTTATCTGCCGGGCCATGGGCCGCCGCTACCCAATCCCCTCCCCTTCGTCACCGCGCTTGCCGCGCATCGGCGGGAGAGAGAGGCGCGTGTTCTGGAAGAACTCCGCCGCGCCGGGCGCGCGCGGGCGGAAGAATTGGTCCCGCCGGTTTATGGTGCAGCGCTTGATGCCAGGCTCATCCCGGCAGCGGCACGCAGCCTGACCGCGCATTTGATCAAGCTGGCGGCGGAAGGCGCAGTGCGGCGGGAAGCCGGCGTATGGGTCGGTTCATGAAATTGCGGCACGGCGTTCTTGCGCTGCCACTCGCCGCGCTGATCAGCTGCGGCCCGCCGGATTACACACCGGTGCGCGATTGGGCGAATGTGGCGGGCAATGCGGCCATCTATCCCGAACTGGTGACGCGCGCGGGCGTGGCGCCTGCTGTTTCACCAGCCGCTGACGCGATCAACGCCATGCAGCAAGCACTGGCCGCCTATCTGCAAGCGCTTGATACACTCGCCGCCGATGGGCTGTTGATGATCCGCGAGGACTCGCTGGCCGCTTATGCGCCGCGCGTTGCGCCCAGCAACCCAAAAGGCGCTGAGGCAATCCAGGCGCTTGGTGCATTGCTGCGTGACCGCGGGCGTTCCTTGGCGCGCGCGCCGCAGCTACGCGCCACCATCCGCGAAGCAGATGCGCCGCTGCAAGCACTGATTGCTGCCATGCAGGAAGCCATCGCGGCGCTTGCACCGAATGAGGCAGCCGCCGCCGATCAGGCGCGCGCGCGCTATCAGCGCCTGCTGCGCGAAGCGCGTGATGAGCCAAGCCGGCAAATCCTGCGCGACCTTTCGGCGCTGCATGAAGCCGCTGCCGCCAATCGCGCTGCCGCGATACGGAATTACCAAACGGTGCTGGCCGATATCGCCCGCGGTCATGCGCTGTTGAAGGAACGTGTTTCACACCTGACCCAGGAAGAAACCGCGCGGCAGATCCGCGCTGCCGAGGTCGAGCTCCGCCGCGCCAGCGTGCGCCTACCGCGTGATGGGCTTGGCATTGCCGTGCCTGTGATGGCCGCGCCGCGCTAAACCAAAATTTCCGGGCGCCAGGGGGTGACAAACCGCTCCGGCGCTGCTTCCATCCCGCTACCAATATCGAGGAGGATAAACGCCACTCATGAGTACCAATGGCAAGGGCTATATCGTGGGCGCCTTTGAGCACCCGACCCGCAAGGCCGACAATACATCCGTCGCCCAACTTCATGCCGAAGTCGCCTATGGCGCGCTGCAGGATGCCGGGCTTTCCAAGGATGATGTGGACGGGTTTTTCTGCACCGGCGCCGCGCCGGGGCTCGGCCCGCTTAATATGGCGGATTATCTGGGGCTAACGAAGCTCAAGCACCTCGATTCCACCGATATGGGCGGCTGTTCTTATGTGATGCATGTCGGCCATGCGGTGGAAGCGATTGCGCTTGGCAAGTGCAATATCGCGCTGATCACCCTGGCGGGCCGCCCGCGCGCTGAAGCCATGGCCACCGGCACCGCGCCGCGTTCCTGGGGCGTGAATGTGCCGGATGATCCGTTTGAAATTGTCTATGGCCGCACCGTCGCCAATGCCTATGCCATGTGTGCCATGCGCCACATGCATGAATACGGCACCACGTCTGAACAACTCGCCTGGATCAAGGTTGCGGCTTCGCATCATGCGCAGCACAACCCGCATGCCATGTTGCCCAAGGTGGTGACAGTGGAAGATGTGGTGAATTCGCCCATGGTGTCAGACCCGCTGCACCGGCTGGATTGCTGCGTCATTTCCGATGGCGGCGGCGCCTTGATTGTCACAAGCCCGGAAATCGCCAAATCCCTCAAGCGGCCTTTGGTGAAGGTGAAAGGCCATGGGGAGGCAACCAAGAACCAGAATGCCGGCTATACGGATTTGACCTATTCCGGCGCCGTCTGGTCCGGCCCGCGTGCTTTTGAAGAAGCCGGCGTGACGCCCAAGGATATTCAATACGCTTCCATCTATGACAGCTTCACGATCACGGTGCTGATTCAGTTGGAAGACCTTGGCTTCTGCAAAAAGGGCGAAGGCGGGAAGTTTGTCGCCGATGGCAATCTGATTTCCGGCGTGGGCAAGCTGCCCTTCAACACCGATGGCGGCGGGCTTTGCAACAACCACCCGGCCAATCGCGGCGGCATGACCAAGGTGATCGAAGCGGTGCGGCAATTGCGCCATGAAGCGCACCCCAAGGTGCAGGTGCCTGGCTGCACATTGGCGTTGGCACATGGCACGGGCGGCTTGCTTGGCACGCGCCATGGCAGTGCCACCGTCATTCTGGAAAGGGAGTAAGCACAATGGCCACCATGGCATTCAACAGGGCCCTGCCGGAAATCAAGACGGACCCGACCAATCAGCCCTTTTTTGATGGTGCGCGCGCCGGCAAGCTGCTGATCGGCAAATGCAATGATACCGGCAAGTTCTTCTGGTATCCGCGCGGCTGTTCGCCCTTCACGCTTTCAAACAATATCGAATTGGTGGAAGCCAAGGGCACGGGCAGCATCTATACCTTCACGGTGATGCGCACCAAGGAACCCTATTGCGTCGCTTACGTGGAATTGGATGAAGGCATCCGGGTTTTCACCAATATCGTGGATTGCGATTTGGACAGTCTGAAGATCGGCCAGAAGGTGAAGCTGGTCTTCAAGCCGACCCAGGGGGATGGACCGCCGGCCTTCATGTTCACCCCGGCCTGATGGCTAGAGCGTGTTGTTTTTCGATCATCTTCTCACGTTCAGATGATTCGATCTGAACGTGACCTGCGCCAGGATTTGACGAAAGGGCGTCCCGTTTCGCGGGGCGCCCTTTTTTGTTGCGGTTTTCCCGATGCAAAGCGGGAGCCTTTTTGCTAACATTACCCTCAGGGGAATTAAGGGGGTTCGCGATCATGCGGCGCATGGTCACGATGGGGCTGTTATTCGCACTCGCCGGCTGCGCTTCCGGGCGCATGGGCGCGCGTTCTGGTGTGCCGGGCTATTCGGGCGGGGATTTATCCTGCGTGCCTTATGCGCGGGAACGTTCGGGGCTGCCTATCAGTGGCGATGCCTGGCAATGGTGGCAGGCGGCGGCTGGGCAATATGAAAGATCCAGAAGGCCACAGCCCGGCAGCGTGCTGGTTTTTCAACGCACCAGTCGCAATCCCCAGGGCCATGTGGCCGTGGTTTCCCGCGTGGTTTCCGCGCGCGAAATCAGGGTGGATCACGCCAATTGGTCAAGCGGGCGGGCGCGGGGGCAGATCGCGCGCGATCAGCCGGTGATGGATGTCTCCCCGCGCGGGGATTGGTCCCTGGTTCGGGTTTGGTATCCGCCATCGGATGATTTCGGGGGCACATATTTCCCAACCTACGGGTTTATTCACGGCCGGCGCCTGATGGCCTCAGCCGGTTGAGGGGCTGGACAAAACCGCCACGGGCGCTATGAAGCGCGCCTTGGTGTTGCGGGGGCTTGCCTCCGCCACCGGGCGCATAGCTCAGTTGGTAGAGCAGCTGACTCTTAATCAGCGGGTCCAAGGTTCGAATCCTTGTGCGCCCACCAATGAAATCAAAGATTTGGCGGTTGCCGAGCCCCCTACAAAACACGTCTTTTCACTCTGTGGTGCCACTATGGTGCCAAGTTGGCTGCGCTTCCCTGGGACAATCGTCCACCCCCCCCCAAGCACGACTGTGATGGCGAGCTATCCATCATTGGATAGATGGTGAACGGCTGTCGGCTGGGCCTGTGCGCCTAATATCGTTCTTGATCAGTGCCGCTCCCTTATGGAAGCCTAAGGCAAGCATCACGGCCCAGGATTTTTCAAAGTGGTGCTTCTGTTGGTCGGCTGTCCCGATGCTTTCGATACTTCAGCGAGAGGAGGCCAATACGTAAAGGAACCGATCCCTTGAGCGCAAAAAGCTCGCCAGCGTCAGAGACAGCCGGGGTGCCTGAAAGTGCCGCCAGGGTAGGCCAGACTCGTATCATTCCAGCCTTTTGGATGCCGGTCGATCCAATCCTTGCGTGGCTGGCTTTCGGTTCTGCTGAAACCGACTTGGATACAGCGTACTATTTCGGCGCATCGATTTGGCATGCCGCTAATCCAGACCACATCGTGGAATGGCTCGCCGAAATCAAAGAAACTGGAGAGTTCGCTTACGATCCTGCCTATCCAGAGTTGCTGGAACTTGAAGGTGGGGTGATGAGTAGGGCAGCGCGAACAGCGAGTTACCAGACCGCGTTAGCTGAGGCTAAAAAGAAGAACGCTGAAGAGAAGGCTAAGGCGGAAGCTGCTGGAGATCCGAAGATAGCCGCCAGAATATCCCTGCCTGGGGTCAAGACAGTGTATGTGAGGGAAGCCGCCTCTGAACTGTTAGAAGAGCTTGAAACAGACCTGCCCGAAGCCACGTCCAAGCAGTCCGCCCTTTGGAACGCCTCTGAGACGCTGCGACGAGCCATCGCCAAAGGGGACATCAAGGCGTTTGGCTGGCGCGGACACGGCCCCGATTTCAGCGATCAGCACAAGCCGCTCCCCCTTCGCGAACGCATCCCTGATGATCTATTTGCGGCCCCGATAACCATAACTGGGCGCGGACTGCTTTCATTCGCACTTGGGGATGGAGGCTTTGGTACGCCTGAGGTTCTTTGGTCGGGCGTTCTTTGTGATTCATTTGATGTATTGAAAATAAAACCAATCCCGGACGACGATTCCGTTAAGGTAGAGTATTCTCTGCCCAGACAGGAGAAACAAAAGCCGCCACTAAATGGCCTCGGGCGCCCTCCTCGCGAAGACTGGAAGCAGTTTCATCAAGAGTTAATTCGGTACTTGGTCGTTGAGGAGGCCGCTCCGAGTCGAACAAAGACAAGAAGATATATGAAGGAATGGGCTGATGCGAATATGGGAGAAACGCCGCCCAGCGATAAATCAATCGAACGTGAGATAGATAAGCTAGTTATCGAAGCCGTCTACGCGGAATGACGGCCAGTAGTTTTGTCCGGTTTTGTCCGATTTTGTCTTCGGCCCTCGTGGGGTGCCCGCGTAATGAGGGGGCATCAATCCACGAAAGGAGAAGCGATTGATGCAAATCTCAACTACGACGGAAAACTCGACAGAGCGCACGAAGCCGACTCTTGACCTTGTGTCGATTATGGCGGCGCCGATCCGGCAGGCTTGCGCAATCAGCGGGCTGAGCAGGAGTGGCATGTACCGCGCTGCCGCTGCCGGGCGCATTCGTCTCCTCAAGCACGGGCGCTCATCACTGGTCGACATGGTCAGCGTACGAGAATACCTGGCGAGCTTGCCTCAAGCTGAAATCCGGCAGCAGCCTTTGAAGCCCGCAAACATCAACCCTCGAAACTGAAACCCCGCCGGAAGCCTAAGCCGCCAGACGGGGTCCCCGCGAAGCATTGCTGCCACGCCTTGTGGAAGAGATTTGGTAGCAAGCTTCTCGGGTCGCCGCCAGCGGAAAATTCTTCCGGCATCACCTGGAGAAGCTACATGAGTATCGACAACAATTCAGCGGCCCCCATGGGCGCCGCAACGCCGGAGGATTCTGTAATGGCATCCCCGGAAAGCCGCGAAACGCAATTGGCGTACATGCTCGCCACTTTGCCGCAAGCGGACCTTACCGATGGGCAGGAAACGCCTGTCTCGGTAACCCCTATCGAAAGCGCCACCAGCGCCGTCCCCGAAGACTTTTGCCTTACACCCAAAGGGCTGTTCGCCCTTAACAAAGACGACGAGCAGGATGCACGATACATCTCGGGTCCGCTGAAAATAACAGCAGTGACGCGCAATGCGGATAGTGAAGGCTGGGGACGCCGCTTGGAATGGCAGGACCCCGACAATAAGGCCCATCGGTGGAACATGCCCAGCAGCCTTCTTGCTGGCGCTCCTTCCGAAATAAGTGGGCGTTTGTTGGATGGCGGCCTTCACCTGGCAATGGGAAGCTCAACGGAGAGAAGTCTTCTAAGGTACATCGCCAACGCTAAACCCAAAAGCCGCCTGCAGGCCGTGGAACGCGGTGGTTGGCATGAGGCGGGCGGCAAACACTGCTTTGTACTGCATGACCGCACCCTGACAGCAGACGACAAGCCCGAAGTCTTCCTGCAATCTAGGGGCGCCGCAACGCATCCTTCAGTACGTCAGTCTGGCACGCTGAAGGATTGGGGCGAGAATGTCGCCATCTACGCCATCAACAACAGCCGCCTTGCCCTCAGTATTTCGGTTGCATTCAGCGCCCCGTTGGCAGCCCCGGTTGGTGCTGAAGGCGGCGGCTTTCATCTGCAGGGGGCGTCCAGTATCGGCAAAAGTACCGCCCTGTATGCCAATGGCTCAGTCTTTTATGGCGGTGGATTGCGCGGCGCCCTTGGCACTTGGCGGGCAACTGACAACAGCCATGAAGCCAATGCCGCAGCCCATTGCGATCTGCCTATGACGCTGGACGAGATGGGGGAAGCCGATCCGAATTCAGTTGGGCGGGTCGCCTACATGCTCGCCAACGGCAAGGGTAAGGGGCGCGCGAATGTCGATGGTAGCGGAAGACCTTCGGCTGAATGGCGGGCTACCTTCCTGTCTTCTGGCGAGGTTGGCCTCAACGAGGTGATGTCTGGCGCGCGTGTTGGTGACAATACTGCGCGGGCTGGCCAGCAGGTTCGTATCGTTGACTTCCCCGCCGGGGTTGGGTCGCTTGGTTTGTTCGAGACATGCCATGATTTCGAAACGCCAAAGCAGCTTGCCGAACACCTGTCGGACGCCTCCAAGCGTTACTACGGGACCGCTGGGCTGGCATGGCTGCGGTACTTGGTCGCCAATCGTGATGCGGTTGTCCGCGTTGCCAAGGAACTGGTGAAGGCATTCGTCGCCAGCAATGTGCCCAAGGGCGCCGATGGTCAGGTCGGTCGTGTTGCCAGTCGCTTCGGCTTGGTGGCTGCGGCAGGCGAAATCGCCACCCGCATCGGCATCCTGCCTTGGCCAGAAGGGGAGGCCACTCGTGCGGCAGCCACCTGCTTCGCTGATTGGCGCGCTAACCGTGATGGCGGCGATGGCTCAAGCGAAGAAGCACAGGGCTTATCAAAGGTGCGGAAGTTCCTCGAAGAGTACGGGGAAAGCCGCTTTACTCCCATTCTGCCCAGCCTTGCAGAAGAAGCTGAGAAGCCAATCGGGCAGCCTGACATCTCGCAGCGTATGCCTATTCAGCGTGCAGGGTATAGGCGTTGGGAAAACGGCAGTTGGCTTTACCTGATCTCGACCGAGGTCTGGAAAACCGAAGTCTGCGCTGGCCTGAATGCCAAGAGCGTCGCACGCAGTCTTGCTGATAAGGGACACCTAGTGCGTGGCGACGGCAACAACTTAGCTGTCAAACACGGCATCCCTGGCAGCAGCAGCAAGCAGCGGTTCTACACGATCCGTCCCAGTATCTTTGAGGAATAGGTCGGAACTCTCGGGCCAGTCGGAATAATGGCGCAATTCAGCCGTTTTTGCTGGCCCGAGTACCCCTTTCAAGGTCGGGCCATGTCGGAACAACCCTGCGCCCTAGTTGCGGGTGGCATCCGGCTTGGCCCGACTGTTCCGAGTGGCATGTAAGCTGTCGGACCGGCGCAAACCCACAGTTCTCCTCGGTTGTTCCGACTGGTCCGACTGGCCCGACCCCAAAACTGCCAATGCCGTGCAAGACTGCCAAGCAGCAGCGCCCTTCGTCGATTAATCGGCCCCGTTTGGGTCAGGGCGATCTGGCGTTAACCCACCGTTATGTTCTGCTTGCGAATGATATTTCCCCAAGTCTCGGTTTCGCGCACCAGCGTCTCACGCAATTCGGCAGCAGTACCGGGCCAATTGGTAATGCCGGCGCTGGCCAGCCGCTCCTTCACTTCAGCGTTCTCAACAGCGCGTCGCACCGCAGCCTCAAGCCGGCTCG